>NZ_JVHG01000004.1:0-13867 GCF_001055095.1 Parahaemophilus parainfluenzae | reverse complement strand
CTCGAACCTGCGACATATGGATTAACAGTCCACCGTTCTACCGACTGAACTAAGGAGGAAATGGTGCCTCGAGGCGGAATCGAACCACCGACACGGGGATTTTCAATCCCCTGCTCTACCGACTGAGCTATCGAGGCGTTATCGTTATTGGCTACTGCCTGACAACGGAGCGTATTAAACTATTTTTTCGGGTATCGGTCAACAATTAAATTCAAAAAAAGTAAAAAAGTTGGTGTGTTTGAGTGGTTAATAACCAAAACGACTATAAAAAGAACGTATTTTGTAAAACTCAATCAAAAATAACCGCACTTTCTCAAAAAATAATGCCCGAAATTTCTTTCGGGCATTGTATTTCATCGTAGAAATTATCGTCTTACGCGGAATTTCTTCTGCGCCGCATCCACTTTCAACAAGTAGTTTCTTGCTTGTGAGGATGGGTGTGCAGTCGTTAAGATACGATACACTTGTTCTGGATACATCTGGTTGATCTTATAGATCGCCTCATCTTTATCCTCATCGAATACGCGTAACACTGCACCTGCACCACTATTGTAGGCAGAAATCATTGCAAAACGTTTAGAGGTAGGATTCGTGATACCATCTAAATATTGATTTTGCAGAATCCATAAGTAAGAGACACCCGCATCAATGTTATTTGCTGGATCATAAAGGTAACGTGCAGATGGTTGTCCACCTTTACCTTTCATCGCAAATACATCACGACCTGCTGTGCTTGGTACCACTTGCATTAAGCCGATTGCATTCGCATAACTGATCGCATACGGGTTGAAGCTAGATTCTGTTTGCATAATACCTAAAATCAAGCTTTCATCAATACCATAGCGTTCTGCAGCTTTACGAACTAATGGAATATATTTTTGTGCACGCACTTCAACGTGGTTTGCAATCATTGAGATCACCACAAATTGCACAGTATTACCATTTTGTAAGCGGCGAGTTTGTAATTTATTTTGGATTAAATAAGTCGCAAAGTTACTTGCAATCACTTGGTTAGCAATTTGCTGACCATTGTTATCCACAACCTGACCTAATAAGAAAGGACGCGTACTAATCGGCACATCGCCAGAAGCAAATAAGTCGATCCCTTTTGCATCGGAGCCCATCAATAAAGTATGAACAATCGCATTGTGTAAGCGATTAAGATCTTGTTGAGTTTCAACAATAATTGTACCTTCGTCAAAGCTTACGTGGCTACGCGTATAGAAAGAGTCCGTGTATTTCACGTAGTCTTTACGACTCGCCACTAAAAGCTCATTTACCCCCCAAATACGATCGATATTATGGGAGAATTGACCAGTTAAAATATCTAAACCTTGCGTGTCTTTTGAAAACACTTCGTCATAATTAATGCCACGTCGATGGGTTGGCGAGTCACTACAAGCATATAAAAGCGGAAGTAGTGCCAATAATAAATACTTTTTCATAATCTTTTGTTATTTAGATGGGGGAACGTAACCTTCAATATGCACATCTTTGCCTTCAAATAAGAAATTCACCATTTCTTCTTCTAATAATTTACGATGTTCGGCATTCATCATATTGAGTTTTTTCTCGTTCACTAACATGGTTTGTTTTTTGATCCATTCGCCCCATGCTTGTTTACTAATTGAATTAAAAATACGTTTACCTAATTCACCGGGATACAGTTGAAAATCCAATCCTTCCGCATCTTGTTTCAAATATTCGCAAAAAACAGTTCTAGCCATAATAATTCCTTACAAATTGCGTTAATAAATTTTTCACAGGCTGAGCTAACCCGATCTGTTCAGGTGACGTTGGATCATACCAATATTTGACCGCACTTAATAGACCAGATTGAGATTCTTTTCCTTTTTCTGACAATTTTTTCCAATCTGAACGAGCGCTCTCTTCAGATTTTCGATCAACTTCAACATAAATAGGATGAATGTCTAAGTGAAAATGACTAAACGTATGACGGAAAGTTACCCATTCTTGATACTCGGTAATCCCTTGCTCTTTCAGATAATTCAATAATGTTTGTTTATCATCAAACTGAGGAAAACAATACAATCCGCCCCATAAGCCTTTGCTTTCACGCTGTTCCAACCAGACTTTTCCTTGATAAGATAAAATCAAAAAATAGCTCTGCTTTTCTGGCAATGATTTTTTTGGTTTCTTTCCAGGAAATGCTGTCCACTTTTCGAGTTTATTGGCTAAACAATCGTTACTTAGAGGACAAAGATCGCATTTAGGTTTTGTTCGGGTACAAATTGCCGAACCGATGTCCATCATGGCTTGATTAAATTCAGCGACTCTCGTGGTTGGTGTAACCTGCTCACTCAACTGCCATAATTGATTTTCGACTTTCTTTTCGCCAGGCCAACCCTCAACAGCAAAATAACGAGAAAGGACACGTTTCACATTGCCATCTAAAATCGGATAAGGTTGATTTTGCACAGAAGATAAAATTGCGCCAGCCGTAGAGCGCCCCACGCCCGTTAATGCCCAAACTTGCTCAAATTGTGTAGGAAATTCGCCTTGATATTTATCTCTGATGGTTTGAGCAGCTTTATGTAAATTTCTTGCTCGAGCGTAATAGCCTAGTCCCGTCCACAAATGCAATACTTCATCTTGCGATGCATTAGCCAGTGCGGTCACATTAGGAAAGGTTTTAATAAAGCGTTCAAAATAAGGAATAACTGTAGAAACTTGGGTTTGTTGTAACATTACTTCGGAAAGCCAAACACCATAAAGGGTTTTATTTTGCTGCCAAGGCAAATTTTTACGCCCAAACTTTTCATACCATTGTAAAACAGAATGGGCAAAAGGGGCATCAACAGAGGATTGGGCTAACATAACTTTCCTAAAGTGCGGTCAAAAATAAGCAAAAATTTTGCGATGATTCTATCACTAAAGCACACCTCTTGATCAATTTGATTTTTTCAGTATAATTCGCAGTCTATTTGGTGCCGGATTGTCGGCGATTATTAACTCACGCGGTGTAAGTGGAAAGCATTTATTGCGGCGTGGCTTCAATTTGAGGTTTTCTATGAAACAAGGTATTCACCCAGAATATAAAGAGATCACTGCAACTTGTTCTTGCGGTAACGTGATCAAAACTCGTTCTACTTTAGGCAAAGACATCAACCTTGATGTGTGCGGTAGCTGCCACCCATTCTACACTGGTAAACAACGTGTTGTTGATACTGGTGGTCGTGTTGAACGCTTTAACAGCCGTTTCAAAATCCCAGGTACAAAATAATTTGAATCTGTGTGAAGAACCCTGCCTATGCAGGGTTTTTTATTATCTAAAATTCACTATTTTCCAAATTCAATCAATAAAAAAGTGCGGCAAAAATCGACCGCACTTTTTCTATCAGTTCTAAATGCTCAATTAAAATGAATATTTTACCGTTGCGTAATAAGCACGACCTGGTTCGTTATAAGTATGAGCATTGTAATTTGTACTGCTTGATGAACGATAAATGCGTTTATCAAATAAGTTACTTACGCCAACACGAATGCTGATTGTGTCTTTCCAATTATAACCTGCACTTAATCCCCAAACTGCATAGCCACCAATATCTTCTGAGCCAGCAAGCTGATTAACATACTTGTCGTTACCATTTTCCATACGGTTTTCCGGATTTTTACGGGATTTTTGTTTACCGTATTGCGTATAGGTCAACATCGCATCCAAACTATCGGTGATTTGATAACTTAAACTTGAATTCAAAGTATATTTCGGCACGATAGAAAGCGGGTTACCGGTATCTTTATTTTTGGTTTTGTGCATATAAGTGAAGTTATTTACCCAATTTAATTTATCTTGGATCAATGGTAATGTCAGATTACCTTCAAAACCTTCAATTACTGCGCGGTTTGCGTTACCCCATTTATATACATAGTTTCCTAAGTTAGTTAAACCGATAAATTCACCATCAGACACGATTTTGTTACGATAGTCATTACGGAAGTAAGCCACAGAAGCAAGAAGTCCGTCTTTATCATATTCAATACCGATTTCTTTATTCCAGCTAGTTTCCGGTTTGATATCGCTATTACCTTGGAAATAACAAGTTTTCTTATTCGGTACATTCGTTGGACAACCTTGACCTAAAGTAAACAACAAGTAATTCGGGTTAGTTTGATAAAGGTTTGGTGCTTTATAAGCTCTTGCAATGCCACCTTTGATTTTCCAATCATCGTTGAGACTTTGTAAGAAGTTTAAACCACCACTTAGATTAGAACCTGAATAGGTGTTGTAATCATAACGCAAAGACGGCGTTAGGATGGTAGATTGGGTTGCTGAAATATTATCTTCAACAAATACTGCCCATTCAGTTTGACTGCTATGACCACCTCGTGCATTTGAGATGCCGGTTGGTAGGCGTTCTTTCAAATCATAAAGCACCTTCCCAGTCTTGTCTCGTCGTCCGCCGAGTAACTGCGTCATAGAAGCGTCATCGTCTAAACTGCTGTGTGCACCTTCAAAACCAACGGTCAGCATTTGATCTACACCCAAGGTAAATGGAATATAGAATTCTGAACTAAAACGCGTATTTTTAAGAATAGAATCGGTAAAAGCTGATGTACTAGAATAACTGCCCTCTGGACCACCCGCTAAGTATTCTGGTAAACGGCTGTTTTTAGTTTTATCAAAAGTAATATAAGTTTTATTGTCAAAATGATCGAATTTACCTTCATAGGTTAAAGCATAGTTCTGACGATATAAACGAGCAGTT
Source organism: Parahaemophilus parainfluenzae (assembly GCF_001055095.1). GTDB lineage: Bacteria > Pseudomonadota > Gammaproteobacteria > Enterobacterales > Pasteurellaceae > Haemophilus_D > Haemophilus_D parainfluenzae_Z. The sequence goes on along the minus strand of NZ_JVHG01000004.1, from coordinate 9,140 downwards.
TCAGCTTTACTTCCTGCCAACGTTTTGGTTTCAGGATAGTTTTTATTATTGTAAAGCCCTGCTGAGCTATTTTGTGTATCACCATTATAAATATTACCTTGACGGCTAAAACCGGAATCCAAGGTTAATTTATTTTTCTCATTGATATTCCACACTAAACGGCCATTAATATCTTTATTACGTACACCTTCACGACCGGCAATTGCAGGATCGCCATTAATACCGACTTCATCCGCTTGTGTTTTGTTCCAGTTACCATATAAACGGAATTGCAATACATCTTTAATTAACGCACCACTTAGATTAAAACCGACACGGTTCGTTGCACCTTCATCGCTGTCTTCTGGTTGATTGGTGTAATAGCTTAAGCTACCGTGTAAATCATTGGTAACAGGTTTAGTGATGATATTCACCACCCCACCCATTGCACCTGAACCATAGCGTGCTGCTGAAGGACCACGTAATACTTCAATTTTTTCAATCGCTTCAACCGGCACCCAGTTGCTGTCACCACGAGAGTTACGTTCACCACGCACACCATAACGTTCTGCATTACGAGAGGTGACTGGTTTACCGTCCACTAAAATCAATGTATTTTCAGGTCCCATACCGCGAATATCAATTTGACGTTTATTTCCGCGTTGTCCTGTGGATGAGTTACCCGTCAAATTCACACCTGGCATAGTACGTAATACTTCAGAAATATCATTTGTCGCAGGGCGTTTTTCTAAATCTTTTGCCGTCACAAGAGAAGAACCAAGCGATTGTTTTACCTGATCTTCCGCAGTAACTTTAATTTCCTCAAGTTTCTCTTCTGCATGAGAATAGTTTGAAAAAAGTGCGATTGTTAACGCACTAAATGCGAAGAATGATGTTGTTTTTAAATGATTGGATTTATACATTGAAATGCTCTCCTGGCATATGTGGAATAAATAATGCCCGAGAATTCTAGTACAATATAATTTTACTGTAAATAACAATTCTTATCATTTTTATTGAATTTAAATAAAATACCTGATTTTTTGACCGCACTTTCTTGCAATCCAAATAAATTCTAGTATTATTCACGGCTCGCCAATTTGGCGGATTTATTTCTCATGTCGGGTTCCCTACCCCCGATTAACCAACTAAAAAGGTCTTAAAATGAAAATTAATACTCCGATCTTCAATGATCAACAAAAACGTTTTGCTTTAATTTTATTAAGCTTATTTCACATCTTCATCATCACAGCCAGTAACTATTTCGTTCAAATTCCATTTGAAATCAATTTAAAATTGACCGCACTTGGTTTTGCTGATGATTTCTCATTCCACAGCACATGGGGCACACTCACTTTCCCATTCATTTTCTTAGCCACTGATTTAACAGTACGTGTATTTGGGGCGAAAGAGGCACGTTGGATCATTTTTATCGTGATGATTCCAGCACTTATCGTCAGCTACATTGTGTCGGTTGTTTTCTCTAATGGGCAATATCAAGGCTTAGGAGCTCTCAGTGAATTCAATATGTTTGTTTTCCGTATTGCATTTGCGAGTTTCTGTGCTTATGTTTTCGGACAATTATTAGATGTGTTAGTATTCAACCGTTTACGTCAACTAAAAACGTGGTGGATTGCCCCGAGCAGCTCCATGACATTTGGCTCTCTTGCCGACACTTTCATGTTCTTTGGCGTAGCATTCTATCAAAGTAGCGATCCATTTATGGCAGAACATTGGTTTAGCCTTGGATTCGTCGATTACTTATTTAAATTATTTGTCGGCATCGTCTTGTTTGTTCCCGCTTATGGCGTGGTACTCAGCATGATTTTGCGTAAACTTCAATCTCTCGCAAGCTCCCGCCAGTTTGCTTAACTTAAGGAAATAAAATGACTGAAACCCTTTCTCTTAGAGCCAAAATAGAACAAAGCCCAATGGGGGCTTATCAATGGATGATTGTGGTGATGGCTGCCATCATGAATTTACTTGATGGCTTTGATGTATTAGCCCTGGCCTTCACCGCAACAGCCATTCGTAGCGAATTTGGCCTCACGGGGATTGAGTTAGGTTATTTATTAAGTGCCGGCTTATTTGGTATGACTGCCGGCTCACTTTTCCTTGCACCACTTGCGGATAAAATTGGTCGCCGTCCATTGTTATTAATGGCGGTATCACTCTCCGCTATTGGGATGTTAGGTTCGGCGTTTATCTCACAATATCAATGGCTTGGTTTCTGGCGCGTTATCACTGGGCTTGGTGTCGGCGGTATTTTAGTGGGCACAAACGTGATCACCAGTGAGTATTCTTCTCGTAAATGGCGCAGTTTTGCGATCAGCGTCTATGCAGCAGGATTTGGTATCGGTGCGGTATTAGGTGGCATGTTTGCCGTGATGCTACAAGGTGAGTATGGCTGGCGTTCTGTGTTCCTAGCAGGCGCTATCTTAACCGGTTTACTTTTAGTGGTGTTATTTATTTGGTTACCGGAATCCATTGATTTCCTTACCTCTAAACAACCTAAAAATGCGGAAATGCGGTTAAATTTAATCGCCCAAAAAATTGGTTTAGCCGGTGATTGGAAACTTCCTGCAAAAGTAGAAAAAGTTAAAAGTAAATTACCTATTAGCCAATTATTCAGCGAAAAATACTTACATTCTACCCTGTTAATTTGGACGGCTTTCTTTGCAATCATGTTCAGCTTCTATTTTATCAGCTCATGGACTCCAGCCTTATTAAAAGAAGCGGGCATGACGACAGAGCAAAGTGTGAGCGTTGGAATGATGATCTCATTAGGGGGCACTTGTGGCGCCTTAATCTATGGCTTACTGGCTAGCCGTTGGACAGCACGCGGCGTGTTAATTTTATTCACTGTCTTATCTTCTGCAGCAATCATTACCTTTATCTTATCCTCGTCCGTTTTATGGATTGCGATGGTATTCGGTATTTTAGTTGGAGCACTCATGAATGGCTGTATCAGCGGTCTTTATACCTTAAATCCGCTTACTTATGATGCCGATATTCGTAGCACTGGTGTGGGCTGGTCGATTGGTGTGGGTCGTATTGGTGCAATTCTTGCTCCAACGATTGCCGGCCAATTATTAGATATGGGTTGGGACAAACAGAGTTTATATGTTGGCGTTGGCTTTGTGATGTTGATCTCAACAGTCGCACTCTTTTTCTTAAAAAGCCGCTCCGAAATTAAAGCATAATCTTAAAAAATATAGCAAAAGGCGTGATAAACACGCCTTTTTTATTGACTTAATAAAGTGCTCATCCCTAGCCTTCAGATCAGAAAGATTTTCAGGTTATTTTATGTAACATTTTCTTCTAAAAATCCTTTGTTATCCATCTTGAATTTCAACGCATTATGGTGTTAAATCAGCACACATTATAAGGTTATAAAAATATAAAAATAAGTTGTAGGAATTTATGTGCCAATTACTCGGAATGAACTGTAATACACCGACGGATATTGTCTTTTCTTTTGAAGGTTTCCGTCGTCGTGCTGGTCTTACTGACTGCCATTCAGATGGCTTCGGTATCGCTTTTTTTGAAGGTCGTGGTGTGCGTATTTTTCGTGATAACCATGCAGCCTCTCAATCTCCTATTGCGGATTGTGTAAAACAATACAACATTAAATCGCTCAATGTGATTGCCCATATTCGCAAGGCAACACAAGGCGGTGTCACCATTGAGAACACCCATCCCTTTATTCGTGAAATTTGGGGACAAAATTGGGTGTTTGCTCACAACGGTAATTTAAAAGATGTGCCAGATATGTCTGAGAGTTTCTGTCAACCGATTGGCTCAACGGATTCAGAAGCCGCATTTTGTTATATGGCAGAATATTTAAAAAATCGCTTCCGTCGTAAACCGTCTGAAATGGAAATTTTTGAAGCCATTCAAGACATTACCAAAGAGCTCTCACAAAAAGGCACCTTTAACTTTATTCTTTCGAATGGAGAATGGATGATTGCCCACTGCTCAACCAATTTGCATTACTTAACACGTAAAGCCCCTTTTGGTAAAGCACACCGCATTGATGATGATGGCGTCATTGATTTTAATGATTACGCAAAAGATGGCGACAAAGTCACCATCATTACGACGTTCCCTCTCACCAAAGATGAACCTTGGGTTAAAATGGAACATGGTGGTTTCGTCTTCTTCAAAGAAGGGGACAAAATTGCTGAGGTCGTCGGTGTGGCTAAAGAAATGGAAGATGATGGTACATTAGGCAATCGTGCAGCAGCCTAATAACAAATCACAATAAAAAGTGCGGTCAAAAACATCAGAGATTTTGACCGCACTTTCTTTATCTACAATTAACGCATTGTGACAAATTCTTCTGAACCTGTTGGGTGAATTGCTACCGTATTATCAAAGTCTGCTTTAGTTGCACCCATTTTGATTGCCACCGCAAAACCTTGAATCATTTCATCCACACCAAAACCAATGCCGTGTAAGCCTACGATTTTTTCTTCTTTGCCGACACACACTAATTTCATGCGACAAGGTTGCCGATGTTCGGTGACAGCGGTGTACATTGCCGTGAAAGAGGATTTATACACTTTCACATTTTCTTCGCCATATTGCTCAATCGCTTGTGGCTCAGTTAAACCGACTGTACCAATTGGCGGATGGCTGAACACAACCGTTGGCACAAGGTTGTAATCTAAATGCTCATTCGGTTTGTTATTGAATAAACGCTCAGATAAACGACGACCTGCTGCCACGGCAACTGGTGTTAATTCAATACCACCTTCGATAATATCACCTACAGCATAAATGCCAGGCACGTTTGTATTTTGGTATTTATCAACAATAATTTGTCCGCGTGAATTCGTTTTCACGCCTGTTACTTCAAGATTAATCACATCAGTAGCAGGTTCACGACCAATCGCCCAAATTAAGGTATCCACTGTAGTTTCACGACCATCTTGTAATTTCAAGGTAAGCGAGCCATCGGCATTTTTCACGACTTCTTCAGGCAATGCTTTTGTATGTAATTGGATACCATCTTGTGCTAACACTTCAACTAAAGTTTCAACAATCAATGGATCTTGATTACGCAATGGAGCATGTTGGCGCACAAATAAATGTGTTTCGCTACCTAAGCTATTTAAAACACCCGCTAATTCAACCGCAATATACCCCGCGCCTACGACTGCAACACGTTTTGGTAATTCATTTAAAGCAAATACACCATTTGAATCAATCCCGTATTCTGCGCCTTTTACCGCTGGAATACTTGGTCGGCCACCCGTCGCAATTAAGATATGATCGGCGGTCACTAATTCTGTTGAACCATCTGCATAGCTCACTTCAATCGTTTTTGCATCTTTAAAACGCGCAAAACCATTTAGAACATCCACATTATTTTTCGCTAACACATTATTGTAAGAGGTATGAATACGACCGATATAAGCTTGACGACTCTCAACTAATTTCGCGTAATCAAACTTTTTCACTTCTACATCAAAACCATAAGCTGGTGCATAGCTATTAATGGCTTCTGCAATTTGTGCGCCATAGAACATCACTTTTTTCGGTACACAACCTACGTTCACACAAGTGCCACCCAGATGTTTTGCTTCGATAATCGCACATTTTTTACCATAGCTTGCCGCACGGTTAATTGAAGCAATCCCGCCTGAACCGCCACCGATAGCAATATAATCATAATGTTTAGTCATTGTAATGATCCTTTTTTACTCATTAAAATTTTTTCCCTATTTTGCGCCAAATTAAAGAAGAAAGCTATAAATTGATGTGATTGGAATTGTCTATATGCGAGAAAAAGTGCGGTTATTTTTCGCATAATTTTCAGCAAGCAAAATGTATTTTCGCTATAATGCCCTTCAACTCTAAAGAGAAATAAATTGGAATGAATAATAAACATAAGAGATAGAAAAATGCCTCAAAGAACTGATAAAAAAACAATCTGTTTGAATATGATTGTCAAAAATGAATCTACTATCATCCGAGATACATTAGAGAACATTATTACTCATCTTCCATTAGATTATTATGTTATTAGTGATACAGGCTCGGACGACAATACTGCAGACATTATCAAACAATTCTTTGATGAAAAAGGTATTCAAGGCGAAATTCATTACGATGAATGGGTAAACTTTGCCCATAATCGAAACTGTGCTCTACAACATGCACAAGGAAAAACAGATTATGTATTAATCTTTGATGCTGATGATCGCTTTGAAGGAAACTTTGTATTGCCAGAAGAACTGACGAGCGATCGCTATTATCTACGCATGGCAAATAGTGTAACGGGTGCAAATGTTTATTTCCGTACGCTTATGTTTCGTAATGATGGCTCATTCTATTGGCGTGGCGTATTGCATGAATTTGTTGAACAACGTAAAAAAACCGTTGTGGAGCAAAAAATCTTTGGTGATTATTATGTGATTAGTGGTCGATTTGGAGCGCGTAGCAACAACCCACAAAAATATTTCCAAGATGCTCAAGTATTAGAAAAAGCCTTCTATTCACCTGAAGATGAAGATCTTAAAGATCGCTATGCGTTTTATACCGCACAATCTTATCGTGATGCAGATATGCCCGAAAAGGCTATTGAGTGGTATGCCAAACGTGCAAATTTAGGGGGCTGGTATGAAGAAGTGTATTATTCCCTTCTCCAAATTGCCCTATTAAAAATTGAATTAAATGCGCCATTAGATGAAGTGCAAAATCTTTTACTCGCCGCTTATGAATATCGTCCGCAACGCGCTGAAAGTCTTTATCATTTAGCTCGTCAATTACGCCTGCACGATAAAATTAGGCTCGCCTATATTTATGCAACTGCAGCAGTAAGCATTCCTTTAAATAAAGATATTCTTTTTGTGGATCACTCTGTTTATGAATGGAAGGCAAAAGATGAACTTGCGGTTAGTGCGTATTGGGTTGGTAACTATCAACTTTGCCATGATCTCTGTTTAGAATTATTAGCCAATCCAACTATTCCAGAACGAGATAAACAACGTTTCCAAGAAAACTTGAGATTTGCTAAAGAGCATATGTAGAAAGCCTAAGATATAAATTAAAATAATCGCTATTCAATCAGCAAATACAATACAACATATCTACTTGCACTTCTTCTACAATCTTCCTATAAAAATAAAAAACCCAGCCGAAGCTGGGTTTTTATCTATTTTAGTGGAAAGTTAAATTACCATTGGTAACCTACACCCACAGAGCCACCTACGTCGCCTTGGGTATTTGCGTTACCTTGAAGTTTGAAGATAACTTTACCATTGTCACTTGAACGTGAGTAACCTACTGCTACAGCGCTTTCACCTTTGAAAGTACCTGCAGAAGCGGCAACCATTGATTTACCAGGAATATAAACTTGTGGTAAACCTGCTGCTGCGTTAGCACCTGCGATACCGCCACGTGCTTCTTTACCTACTTTATTGATACGTTTGTGTACGTCACCAATTGATTGTTTCAATTGAGATACGTTAACCGCATCAGTATCTTTGGTACCCGCTTTCACATTGTGAATTTGGTTGCCACCCATATCAATGTTACCACCTTTATTAACGGTTAAGTCATTTGTGGTTACGCTATTATGGTCAACATTATCTGTTGTTGAGATAAGGATATTGCCGTTATCTTGGTCAATCGCAATATTTTTACCTGCAGCATAATTAATTGTTTTACCGCCAGTAATATGCGTTGTCTTCGGTGCACTATCTTTATTCGCAACTTTATTGCCTGCATTAGATGTAGAAACATTAAAGTTGGTTGAACCATTAGGTGTTGCAACGAGTTTACCTTGATTGTTCACGGTAATTGTATCGTTATCTACGTCAACAGTGACTTTGTAGTTAGTTGTACCATTTGCATTAACGGTTGGTGTAACAGTGATACCCTTGTTTGGATCAGTGCTTACGCTTGCTTGCGTATTGTTAGCACTAATGGTGTAAACACCATTATCCTTGTTCACATGTACATTATCGCCTTCTTTAATATCAGTTACATTTGCAACTAACTTATTATTGCCGTCGATATGTAAACCGTCACCAGCATTCACATCGTAACTAACTTTGGTTAAACCATTTGCATCAACGGTAACATTAGAGCTTGTCGCATTACCATTCACGAAGTTCACTTGGCTACCCGCAGTGACATTGTGTTTTACCGCTCCTGCATTATCCCCTACTTTCCAGTAAGCCGCATTGATTGCATTAGCTACATCAATTGCAGTCACTAAACCTTTATTACCTGCGGTATTAGCATCTGGAACTGTAATCTTACCAGTGTTAGTGATATTAGATAACGCTGTAGTATTTACATCTACTTTGTAAACTTTACCATTTGGATCATTTGGTTTTGACACTAAGGTTACATTGCTTTGGTTACCAGAAATCACTTCAGTCGTGTTAGCTTTTAATTGGCTCAAGTTCACAGCATCAGTTGGGTTTGTACCGTTAGCTACATTATGAACCTGGTTACCGCCCATATCGATGTTACCACCATTTTCAACAGTGATGTTCTTCGTTGTTACGTTATTCGCTGTTACATTTTCAGCTGTTACGTCACCCGCAGTCACATTTGTTGCAACAATATTATTTGCTGTCACATTGTTATGAGTTACATCCGCAGTTGTTGAAATAGTGAAGGTTGTACCAGTTTGGTTAACTGCTACATTTTTACCTGAAGTAATCGTTACAGTTGAACCTGGTTTCACTTTTGATTGTACGCTACCCGCAGCTGTATCAGTTACTACTTCATCCACGTGTTTACCAGTGGTCACATTAAATGAAGCATCGTTGATTGCATTCACAACAGTGGTTGCGTTCACTAAGTTATCACCTGTACCGCCATTAGTAGTATCTACTTTCGTAGTTCCATTTGGATTTACGGTCACGTTAGTAGTATTAGCACTTACTTCGTACTTGACTGTTCCGTTTGCATTTCTAGCAGTATCTTCAACTTTTACAGTCTTATCTTTAGCTACAACACTTACATGTTCTTGTGGACCAGTTGCGCCTGTAGCACCAGCATCACCTTTAGGACCTGTTGCGCCAGTATCACCTTTAGGACCAGTTGCACCTGTATCACCTTTAGGACCTGTTGCACCTGTGTCACCTTTCTCGCCTTTGTCGCCGGTTGCGCCAGTCGCGCCAGTGTCACCTTTCTCG
>NZ_JVHG01000003.1:0-19931 GCF_001055095.1 Parahaemophilus parainfluenzae | reverse complement strand
GCCTGTAGCACCTGTGTCACCTTTAGCACCTGTAGCACCAGTTGCGCCTGTAGCACCTGTGTCACCTTTAGCACCTGTAGCGCCTGTTGCACCAGTTGCACCTGTGTCACCTTTAGCACCAGTTGCACCTGTGTCACCTTTAGCACCAGTTGCGCCGTCTTTACCGTTTTTACCGTCTTTAACGATGGTAGTAGTAACTGAACCTGTACCAAGATCAGTAATAGTGATTGTATGGGTACCATCACCATTATCTACAACTTCACCTGTGATGCTGTCGCCTTTTTCGCCTTTTTCGCCTTTAGCACCTGTTGCGCCTGTAGCACCTGTGTCACCTTTAGCACCAGTTGCGCCGTCTTTACCGTCTTTACCGTTTTTACCGTCTTTAACGATGGTAGTAGCAACTGAACCAGTACCAAGATCAGTAATAGTGATTGTATGGGTACCATCACCATTATCTACAACTTCACCCGTGATGCTGTCGCCTTTTTCGCCTTTTTCGCCTTTAGCACCTGTAGCACCTGTGTCGCCTTTCGCACCAGCTACACCAGGGTCACCTTTTTCGCCTTTCTCACCATCTCTAAGGACGGTTGTTGTTGTGGTGCCGTCGCTGTTGGTAACAGTAAGAGTATGGGTACCATTATTGTTATTGGTCACCGTTGCGGTAACGCTCTTACCATCTTTACCATCTTTACCACCTTTTAAATCTTTATAGATTTGACTTTCGGTATCAATCTGAAGTTTATAAGTATTATTGCTGTCTGCAGTCATTTTTAGACCATTAAGAGCAACTAATTGTAACTTTGGATTACCCTCCACACCAGGTCTATAAATATAATCAGTAGATACTTGGTCACCGTTTCCTTCTTCATTTCCATTAAATCCTTGGAAATGGAAAGGGTGATTATAAAGTTGGGAACCATTCACAGCATCTTTAGAAGTTGAATTAACCTCACCAGCCTTTAACCCAGTGATCTTTTGATCATTCATTTGAATACCGCCGGTATTAATTTTAATACCACCAATACTTGCTGTATTAAAGATCACATCATCTTTCGTTGCGATAAGTACATCACCACCAGTTTGTTTTAACTTAATATTCTTACCAGCAATTAATGTTACATTTTCATCTGGTGCAATATTTTCCTCAGTCGTGGTTGATTCACCATTTTCAGCTTCTTTAGGACTATTATTTGGTTTGGTTTTTAAATTCCAGCCATTGCCATTGCCTAATTTTTGGGCTAACGCATAAAGTTGTGAACCATTCACTGCATCTGTAGAAGTTTCAGTAATTTGACCTGCAGCTACATTTTGAACTTGACGCTCTTCACCATTTTTACCTACACTCACTACGCTTTTTGGTTGAGAGCCAGCAAAATTGCCATAAGTAACACCATTGATAGTTGCTGAAGCCACATTTACAGCAGCAGTGGTTACGGCACCATCACCTAACGCGACAGAGTTATTTACTGATGCATTTGCATTTGCACCGATTGCGATACTGCTTGCGCCACTTGCATTTGATTTAGTACCCGTTGCAATTGCAGCACTTGCTGAAGCATTAGAGTTTAAACCTGTTGCGATTGAACCATATCCACTTGAAGCTGAACCTGAACCCGTTGCAACTGAGAAGTGGCCTGAAGCATTTGCTTTCGAACCTGTTGCAATTGCATCTTCTTTACTTGCTGAAGCCAGATAACCAATTGCTGTTGCAGTATCAAAACTTGCATGTGCACCTTGACCTACAGCAATCGTTGAGACACCTATTGCATTTGCGTTTTTACCCATAGCAATTGCTGAACCTACACCACGCTCATCTGGTATTGATTTATTAGGTCTTGTTTCCGGAGCTGGCTTAGTAGTTGTACCATTTGCTACAGATGAGGTACCGATTGCGATATCTGATTCTTTGTGAGCTGTTGCACTTGTACCATGCGCGATAGAGCTAACATCTTTTGCATTTGCTGCATTTCCTTGAGCAATAGAGTTATTAGCTTCAGCCTTAGAGTCCAAACCTACAGAAATAGCTTGTGCACCTGTAGCTGTTGCATTATTACCTTGAGCAATAGTGTTAGCACCTTCAGCCTTAGATTTGTAACCTACAGCAATCGCTTGAGCACCAACTGCTTTAGCGGCAGATTTACTATCAGCAGAAGTACCGTCTTTTGCTCCACCGATAGCAATTGAATTAGCACCTGTAGCATTAGCTGCTGCACCGCCTGCAAACGAAGATTCTCCTGATGCTTTTGCTAATAAACCAACAGCCGTTGCTTTTTCTGCTTCAGCCTTAGCGAAACCACCCACAGCGACTGTGTTATCTGCTGTCGCTTCTGAATATGTACCAACTGCAATACCACGTTGGTTAGTCGCTTTAGAGTGGATACCCACTGCCACTGTATTTTGAGCAGTCGCTTGAGCATCCGAACCTACAGCAACTGCCGCATTTGCAGTAGCCAATGCAGTTTTACCAATGGCTACTGTAGCATCCGCACTAGAGGATGTATTTGTACCAATAGCAATGGATTGAGTGCCTGATGCATTTGCATTCGCAGCCATCGCAAGGGCTTGATTCCCTGTAGCTTTACCATCTCTACCAATTGCAATTGTATTAGTTGTTGTGGATTGCGCGCCTTGACCGAGTGCTACTCCGCTTTGACCTTCAGCTTTAGAATTTAAACCAATAGCTACTGAAGCATCACCTGTACCTGTTGCACTACTACCGATAGCAATAGCATCATGAGACACAACAGCACCTGGCTCTGTTCTCAGGGTCTTCGCACCAGTACCAATATTAATGTTACCTATACCTTTTGTTGTGGTATCAGCCGTTGGGTTATCAGATTTAATTGTAATAGAACTTGAACCCACTTCTACAGCAGCTTGAGCAGTGCCTACGATACTAAGCACAGCACCAGCAAGTGCGGTCAATTTAACGATCTTTTTAGACTTGGTTTTACCCTTAGCATGCCCAAGTTCAGAAACAGCAGTCCACGTTTGTGTAGCATGATTCCAAATAACTTTAAACACTTTGTTCATAAGTTTTATTCCTTTTTATTAGGATTGTTGAGAAGCTGTTGCGCAGACAACAGCACCAAAAAATTCAGCATCAAAAAGGCGGCGACAACAAATTTAGACAATAGTTTCCCTTACCCTTCTGGTCAGAACAGCTTATTTTAAGCCAACTTTGTATAAAAAGAAAGCATCCCAAAAAAAGATTTATTAAAAATTACAAGTAATTAAGGTAAATTTTGAGTTATGTAAATATATGTAAAGATTTACATTAAATTTTATTAAATTATGTAAATAATTGTAAATTTCGGATAAAAAATAAACAAATTTAGGTATGAAAAATCCCATCATTTATCTATCCCTTTACGAAAGGGAGGATTTATATCAAACTAAAGCAAGCGAATAAGATTAATTAAGGAAGAAAGGCATGACAATCTGGAAAAAAGCATTCACCCTTGAGCAACTCAATGAAATGGGGAAACATTGTGCCGTTGGACATTTAGGCATTGAAATCTCAGCTTATGGTGAAAACTGGATTGAGGCAAAAATGCCCGTTGATCATCGCACCACTCAGCCATTTGGATTATTACATGGTGGTGTGTCTGTGGCGTTAGCTGAAACCATTGGTTCATTGGCTGGATTTCTCTGTATAGAAGAAGGTCAAGTTGCCTTGGGATTAGATATCAACGCCAATCATCTTCGCTCAGTCAAACAAGGTTTTGTTACCGCAAAGGTAACGCCAATTGCTTTAAGTCAAAATACCCATGTTTGGCAAATTGACATTCGCGATGAACAAGATAAACTTTGCTGCGTTTCTCGATTAACGCTTTCTATCAAACATTTATGAATACAACAAAAAAAATCGGCATCATTTTAGCGAATCTTGGTACACCTGATGCCCCTCAACCCGCAGCGATCTCTCGTTATTTGTGGGAATTTTTAATGGATCCTCGCGTGGTCGATTTGCCGCGTTGGAAATGGTATCCCCTTTTAAAAGCCATTATTTTACCGATGCGTTCTAAACGCATTGCTCAAAATTATCAAGCTATTTGGACAGAACAAGGCTCTCCCCTACTTGCCATTACAAAGCAACAACAAGCCGGTTTGCAGGCTTATTTGACTGAACAAGGCATCAATGCCCAAGTCGAAATTGCCATGACTTACGGCAATCCTTCAATGCAAAGTGCGGTCAAAAATTTACTTAAAAATGACGTGGAGCACATGATTGTGTTGCCGCTTTATCCGCAATATTCTAGTACCACAACGGGCGCATTAATCGACGCCTTCAATCGTGCCATTGCGCAAGAACGTAATATTGTGCCTTTTGAGTTTATTCATTCTTATCATCTTGATGAAAACTACATTGATGCGTTGGTGGATTCCATCAAAGTGCGGTTAAAACCCGATGAGTTTTTGCTTTTTTCTTATCATGGCATTCCATTACGTTATGAGAATATGGGCGATTATTATCGTCAGCATTGTAAACAAACCACCATTGCCATTGTGGATAAATTAGGTTTAACGGAAAACCAATGGAATATGACCTTCCAATCTCGCTTTGGCCGAGAAGAATGGTTACAACCTTATACCGATCACTTTTTAGAAGAAGCGGCTTCTCAAGGGATTCAAAAAATAGCGGTGATTTGCCCAGGTTTTTCAGTGGATTGTTTAGAAACCTTAGAAGAAATTGAGGTTGAAAATAAAGAGAAATTCTTGGCACATGGCGGCGTGTCTTATCACTACATCCCTGCATTGAATGCTGAAAACGCCCATATTGAAATGATGGGGAAATTAGTTTTGGATAAGTTGAAATAGTTAAATCTCCCCCTAGCCCCCTCTTTACGAAAGAGGGGGTATTTTATTGGCAAATAAATGCTCTCTGCTCTTAGCCCTCTCAAATACTCCCATAAAATATTAAAAGTAACTCATAAAAAAGCCCCTCTTTTGTAAAGAGTGGTTTGGGGAGATTTAAAAAACAAACAAAAAGGCGAACCTTTCGATTCGCCTTTTAAGATTCTTATCTAATCAAAGATTAGAAGAATACACGCATACCTACACCGATAGCTCTGTCTTTAGTTTTACCATCGTAAGTATCGTTAACGTACTCTTTAGTAGTCACATATTTGCCTTCTACAAATAATACAACTTGTTTATGAAGTTTGTAATCTGCACCAAGTAAGAAACCGTGAGTTTTATCTTTAGTGTTTTCACCTTTTACGCGTTCATATAGGTAGTTACCATATACTTTAGACGCAGGAAGAACTTGATATGCGAAACCTGGAGCCACATAGAATTTGTTTGTTTTTTCATCATCAAATTTTTCATGACCATAAGCGAAGTCACCAGTTAATGTGAAATCACCAAATTTATAGCCTAATGATGCTAAAACACCATCTAAACGGTGAGCGTATGATGCACCAGTTTCAAAGTTTGTGTGACCATAAGCTAAACGCGCATCTAAATCACCTGCTGTATATAATGCACCTACAGCGTAAGCATTTTTGATACCAGGATTAAGCGGTTTACCTTTTTCATTATTTGTTTGACCAAAGTTATAGTTTGCACTTAATTGTAAACCTTCGATACCTTTATAGTCGTAACGTACTACACCAGTGCCTGAAGTTGGAATATATTTACCTTTTGGAATAAAGCCATATTCATAGTCATTTGCTTGGGTTAAATCATCTGCGATAGTTAATTGACGACCGAATGTGATATCACCAGTTGCTTTGCTACCTAAACCTACATAAGCACGTTTAGCATAAAGACTACCGAATTGGTCACGAGATTCTGTATCATCAAAACGGGATTCTAAACGACCTAACGCATAGAAATCGTTATCTAAGTTGTGTTTTACTGTGATACCGAAACGTGAACCTGCGTTACGTAAAGCGGAATTTGCAGTTTTAGTTGAATTACCTACTGCGTCATACTTTTTAGCATCCGCTTTTTCTAAGATTAAACGAAGAGAACCGTTTAATTCAACTTTAGTACCTTCGTTGTCATAAACTACTGCTGCGTTTGCTGCTGAAGCGGCAAATGCAGAAACGATTAATGCTGCTAGTGTCTTTTTCATAATTGTTATTCCTTTTGGTTGTTACCTATGATTTTTGATTGAAGCAATTTTTCATAAAAAGTTCAATCTCCGAAATAGACGTCGCAAATATTACAAAATAAACCTATAGTGTCAATGGGAGGATCTCTTCCAATTTTCTAAAATTGGATCAAGATCACATTTTTTACACAAAAAAGGACATTTTTTAATCAAAAACATCCTTTCACATCGAACTTTTCAGAATTTTGTCTATACAATGATCGCTCTATTTTGAGCAATTTGTTCTTCTTTTTTATTCATTTCAGAAGAAATAATGAATACTTTTTGAGCAAACTAAGCACATTCTATCGAAAATGAAATCACTTCTTTAATACTTTCAGCGCCTAATGCAATCATAATCAAACGATCCACACCCAAAGCCACACCAGAAGTATTTGGAATGCCTGCTTGTAAAGCTCCTAGAAAACGATAGTCAATTTCACGCTGTGGCAAGCCTGCTTTTTCCCGTAGACGATTGTCTTTTTCAAAGCGGTATTGTTGTTCACGTGCATCCGTGAGCTCATGGAAACCGTTGGCTAACTCTAAGCCTTTATAATAGAACTCAAAACGTTCTGCCACACGGCTATCTTCTGGGCTAAGCTGTGCAAGCGCAGCTTGGGAAGAAGGGAAATGATAAACCGCAACAGGCGCCTCTTGCCCAATTTTAGGCTCCACCACTTCACTGAATAGAAATTGTAATAAGGTATCACGATCTTCATCTTCATCTGCCATGAAATTGTGTTTACGCGCCGCTTCCACCAATTCTTGACGAGTGGCTGATAATGGATCTAATCCGACATATTCTTGGAAAACAAACTGATAACTTAAGGTTTCTGCAGGTTTGCAATCGAGGATCTGTTGTAACAAATCATCCACTTCATTCATCAGACGATACATGTCAAAGTGCGGTCGATACCATTCGAGCATGGTGAATTCCGGATTATGGCGATTCCCTGCTTCTTCATTACGGAATACTTTGCCAATTTGAAAGATTGGTCCACTGCCTGCCGCCAATAAACGCTTCATGTGATATTCGGGGCTTGTGGAAAGCCAGAGCGTTTTCGAGAGTTCATCAAAAGGGGCAACAAATTCTGTATTAAAGGTGGAAAGGTGAAGATCCGTTACGCCAAATTCACTTAAAACAGGGGTTTCCACTTCTAATAATCCACGTTCAGTAAAAAACTGGCGGATATCTGCAATGATTTTGGCTCTCGCCAATAAGTTTTTAATTGATGCGGAAGGTTGCCATTCTGTTTTTTTATCGCTAAGTGCGGTCATTTTTTTCTCCGTTTTCACCTTTAAAATGAATAAGACTATTGTAAACAAGAGCGATTTTTAACTCAATAATCCGACTAAATCATTCTTAAACGAAAACGGTTATCATCTAAAAAATATAAAAAAAGTAACTTTTTTGAGTTAGATCACACTTTTGATATTTTATCCGTTTATTCCGGAAAAAAGGTTACTAATTTGTAAACAAAAATGGCAGAATGGCAATATATCCCCTATTTATTTAGGGCATTTTATTTTTTTTACTTTCTATTGATTGGAGGATATCGTGCAAACGGTTAATGTCGATATTGCTATTGTTGGTGCCGGTGGCGGCGGTTTACGTGCAGCAATTGCAGCAGCAGAAGCAAACCCTAACTTAAAGATCGCATTAGTTTCTAAGGTTTATCCTATGCGTAGCCATACGGTTGCAGCAGAAGGTGGTGCGGCCGCAGTAATTAAAGAGGAAGATTCCTACGATAAACACTTCCATGATACCGTTGCCGGTGGTGACTGGTTATGTGAACAAGATGTAGTGGAATACTTCGTTGAACATTCTCCAGTAGAAATGACTCAACTTGAACGTTGGGGCTGTCCTTGGAGCCGTAAAGCTGATGGTGATGTGAACGTGCGTCGTTTCGGTGGAATGAAAATCGAGCGTACTTGGTTCGCGGCAGATAAGACCGGTTTCCACTTATTACATACTCTTTTCCAAACATCCATTCAATATCCACAAATTCAACGCTTTGACGAGCACTTCGTTTTAGACATCTTAGTTGATGATGGCCATGCTCGCGGTATGGTGGCGATGAATATGATGGAAGGTTCACTTGTTCAAATCAACGCAAATGCAGTTGTGATTGCAACGGGCGGTGGTTGTCGTGCATTTAAATTCAATACCAACGGCGGTATCGTAACCGGTGATGGCTTATCAATGGCATATCGTCATGGTGTTCCTCTTCGTGATATGGAATTCGTCCAATACCACCCAACCGGCTTACCGAACACCGGTATCTTAATGACTGAAGGTTGTCGTGGTGAAGGCGGTATCTTAGTGAATAAAAACGGCTACCGTTATTTACAAGATTATGGTCTAGGTCCTGAAACCCCAATCGGTAAACCTGAAAACAAATATATGGAACTTGGTCCACGTGATAAAGTTTCACAAGCGTTCTGGCAAGAATGGAAAAAAGGCAACACCTTAAAAACGGCAAAAGGTGTTGATGTGGTTCATCTTGACTTACGTCACTTAGGTGAAAAATATTTACATGAACGTCTTCCATTCATTTGTGAATTAGCCAGTGCTTATGAAGGTGTAAACCCAGTTAATGAACCAATTCCAGTTCGTCCAGTTGTTCACTACACCATGGGTGGTATCGAAGTCGATTTCAACAGCGAAACTCGCATTAAAGGATTATTTGCTGTGGGTGAATGTGCGTCTTCTGGTTTGCACGGTGCAAACCGTTTAGGTTCTAACTCGCTTGCAGAATTAGTGGTTTTAGGCCGTGTTGCAGGTGAATATGCCGCACAACGTGCAGCAGAAGCACAACCAGCAAACCGTGCAGCAATTGATGCACAAGCACAAGATGTGGTGGCTCGCCTTGAAGCACTTTATAACCAAGAAGGTAATGAATCTTGGTCTGAAATCCGTGACGAAATGGGGACCGTAATGGAAGAAGGTTGTGGTATCTACCGTGACCAAGAAAGCATGCAAAAAGCAGTAGATAAAATTGCTGAGCTTAAAGAACGTTATAAACGTATTCGTGTTGCAGACCGTTCAAGCGTATTCAATACCGATGTGCTTTACACCGTAGAATTAGGTTACATCCTTGATGTAGCACAATCTATTGCCAACTCTGCAATTGAACGTAAAGAGTCTCGTGGTGCACACCAACGCTTAGACTACACTGAACGTGATGATGTGAATTATTTAAAACACACCCTTGCTTACTACAATGGCGATGATGCACCGCGTATTGAATACAGTCCGGTGAAAATCACTAAATCTCAACCAGCAAAACGTGTTTATGGTGCTGAAGCAGAAGCGGCAGAAGCGGCTGCGAAAGCTAAGGAGCAAGCAAATGGCTAATTCACCAGTAATGACTGTAGAAGTATTACGCTACAACCCAGAAAATGATCAAGAGCCACATTTAAGCTCTTATCAAGTACCTTATGATAACCAAACTTCTCTTTTAGATGCGTTAGGTTACATTAAAGATAAACTTGAACCGTCTCTTTCTTATCGCTGGTCTTGCCGTATGGCGATCTGCGGTTCTTGTGGGATGATGGTGAATAACAAACCTAAATTGGCTTGTAAAACGTTCTTACGTGATTACAGCGGCCATATGCGTATTGAACCATTAGCAAACTTCCCTATTGAACGCGACTTAGTGGTTGATTTAAGCCACTTTATCGAAAGTTTAGAGGCAATTAAACCTTATATTATTGGTAACGAAGCACCAGCATTAGATGGTAAACCACATCCATCAAAAGAATTGCAAGTAAGCCGTACTAAACAAACGCCGGCACAACTTGAAAAATATCGTCAATTCTCAATGTGTATCAACTGTGGTTTATGCTATGCGGCTTGTCCACAATTTGGTTTAAACCCTGAATTCTTAGGCCCTGCAGCGATTACAATGGCACACCGTTACAACCTTGATAACCGTGACCATGGTAAAGCACAACGTATGCCATTATTAAATGGTAAAAACGGTGTTTGGAGCTGTACTTTTGTTGGTTATTGTTCTGAAGTGTGTCCAAAACACGTGGATCCAGCTTCTGCAATCAACCAAGGCAAAGTGGAAAGTGCCAAAGATTATGTTATCTCAATGCTAAAACCAAAAGGCTAAGGGGAAGAATATGTCAGTAACAGTAAGTAAACGCAAAAAATATGTTCGCCCAATGACGGCTACTTGGTGGCAAAAATTGGATTTCTACAAAGCTTATATGGTACGTGAAGCAACTTCTATCTTTGCTGTGTGGTTCTGTATCGTATTGCTTTATGGTGTACTTTGCCTTGCAAGCAATCCTGTACCAGGCTTAGGTATTGTTGATTTCATTGGCTTCTTAAGAAATCCAATTGTGGTATTCTTAAATATCATCACATTAATTGCGACCTTATATCACACTGCAACTTATTTCGTGATGACGCCAAAAGTGATGAATATCATTGTTAAAAATGAACGTTTACCACATCACGTGTTAAGAAATGCACTTTGGGCAGTTACCGCTGTGATTAGTGTTATCGCATTAATTTTAGTTTATATGTAGGGAGAGAAAAAATGGTCGATCAAAATCCAAAACGCTCTGGTGAACCACCAGTATGGTTGATGTTTGGTGCTGGCGGGACTGTCAGTGCGATTTTCTTCCCTGTTGTGATCTTAATCCTTGGTTTATTGTTACCATTCGGATTAATTGATCCACATAACCTAATTACATTCGCTTATTCTTGGATCGGAAAATTAGTTATCTTAGTTTTAACCATTTTCCCAATGTGGTGTGGTTTACACCGTATCCATCATGCAATGCACGATCTTAAAATTCACGTGCCCGCAGGCGGATTTATCTTTTACGGTTTAGCCATGATTTACACAATCTGGGTATTATTTGCTGTATTAGGTTTGTAATTTAAAACACTAAATTGATAATAAAAGTGCGGTCAAAAATGACCGCACTTTTTTATTCTCGACGAATAACCAAAATATTTTCTTAATCTAGAAAAACAAAAAACCCGACATTACATCGGGTTTTCTTTTATCAAATACTTTGATAATTATTCTGCAACAACGATAACATCTAATGTTGCAAATACTTCGCCGTGAAGTTGGAAACGAACATCGTGATCACCAAGAGTACGGATTGGACCGTTTGGTAAACGAACTTCGCTTTTCGCGATTTCAACGCCTGCTGCAGTTACTGCTTCTGCTACATCACGAGTAGTGATTGCGCCGAATAAACGACCTTCCTCACCAGCTTTAGATGCGATAGTTACAGAACCTAATGCAGTCACTTGTGCTGCACGAGCTTGAGCTGCTGCTAAACTTGCTGCTGCCGCTGCTTCTAACTCTGCACGACGAGTTTCAAAGTGTTCAATGTTAGCTTTAGTTGCCATAACTGCTTTACCTTGAGGGATTAAGAAGTTACGAGCGAAACCAGATTTAACATTAACTTGATCACCTACGTTACCTAGGTGAACGATTTTATCTAAAAGAATTACTTGCATTTCCTAACTCCTTCTTAATTGTGATGAGAATCAGAGTAAGGTAATAACGCTAAATAACGAGCGCGTTTGATTGCGCGTGCTAATTGGCGTTGGTACTTCGCACGAGTACCGGTAATGCGGCTTGGTACAATTTTGCCGCTTTCAGAAATGTAGTTCTTTAATGTAGCGATATCTTTGTAATCGATTTCAACAACATTTTCCGCTGTGAAACGGCAGAACTTACGACGACGGAAATAACGTGCCATTTGGCTGTCTCCTAATCTATAAATTCGATTTGCTCGGCATGCAATACTAACTGCGTTAAACCATTTGAGGTTTTATGTGAAGTTATAAACCCCACCACAAGAAGTTTACTGCCGACCGTAATGCTTTGAGTTTTTTCTATTAACTGATTGCCACTGACTTGAACTGGCATCTTTAACCACGCTTGGCGTGATAAACCACTTTCGACTTGTTCGGAACGATGTTCCAGCCAAAACTGGCAATGCGCAATCCCGTTAGGGCTTTTGCTTCGTTTAGGTAATTGACACACTGTGCCGATTAACGAGAAGCGATTATCAAGTTTTGAATTACTCTTCAGCATCCTCAAAATCGTTGTTTTCAACTTCAGCTAAAGGTTTACGTTCTTCTTTAGCCGCTTTCATTGGGGACGCTTCGGTTACGGCGTGCTTAGTATGGATAACAAGACTGCGTAATACAGCATCGTTATAACGGAAAGTCGTTTCTAGCTCGTCGATGACTTGTTGAGGCGCTTCTACATTCATAAGCACATAGTGTGCTTTGTGTAATTTGTTAATTGGGTACGCTAATTGACGACGACCCCAATCTTCTAGGCGATGAACTTGACCACCAGCTTCTTTAACAGAACCTGTGTAACGTTCGATCATACCTGGTACTTGCTCGCTTTGGTCCGGATGAACCATAAACACGATTTCGTAGTGACGCATTACTGCTCCTTACGGGTTAATCAGCCTTTGACGTAGATTAGCCACCAATCTGCAAAGGCAAGGAACGAAAAAATGAACGTGGCTAAGGGCGCTGATTATACAGATTTTTTTTCAGACTTCAAATAATTTGTACGCTTTTCAAACAAAAAAAGCCGATATCAACATATCGGCTTTTCTTTTCATTTCTAAATTAACGGCTACGGAAAATGATACGACCTTTGCTTAAGTCATAAGGTGTCATTTCTACAGTTACTTTATCGCCCGTTAAGATACGAATATAGTTTTTACGCATTTTGCCAGAAATATGTGCAGTCACCACGTGACCATTTTCTAACTCAACGCGGAACATGGTATTTGGTAAGGTTTCCAAAATTGTGCCTTGCATTTCAATGCAATCTTCTTTTGCCATTTTATCCTCTAAAATAATGATTTTTTGACCGCACTTTTTGCGGCTATAAATGAAAAACGGGCGAATTATAGCCGTTTTTAATGTTAGACGAAAGATTAAAATGGTATTTTGTTGAAATCCCCATTATTTTTTCAATAATTCGATTATAATATTTCAAAAAGTAGATCTGGTAGAAATTTAATTTAGCATTCGAAACCAGTAAGATCTAAGCCTTATATGACATCCACTTTCCAAGAGGACTGTTCTATCGAAAAAGGCTAAAGCAAACTTTACTTAGATTTTCGTCAATTTGTATGTCAACCAATGACTTCAACCCAAGGGTTATTTATGGCTATACCTAAAATAATTGTAATTAGTTTAAAAAATTCAACAAGAAGAGAAAATATTGCTAAACGCCTTTCTGGTTTGGGGTTAGACTTTACTTTTTTTGATGCGACAGATGGAAAAAAACTGCCCGCTTCCGTATTAGAATCTGTTGATTATGATTTCTATCCGAAACACTATTTATCACCTAAACCCTTAACGCTCGGCGAAATTGGCTGTGCAATAAGCCATATTAAAGTTTATGAGCACATGGTAGAAAACAATATTGAAAGTGCCATTATTCTTGAAGACGATGCGATCGTTTCACAGCACTTTAAGGAAATTGTTGAGGATACGCTCAATAAAATTAATAAAAATCATGAGCTGATCTTTTTTGATCACGGAAAAGTTAAATCCCATTTCTTTAAGAAACGGATTGTGGAAGGATATAGACTTGCACATTACAAGACACCTTCAAAAAATTCAAGAAGATGCATTATCTATGCAACCGCTTATTTAATTACACTATCGGGCGCTAAAAAATTACTTAACTACGCTTATCCAATAAGACTGCCTGCTGATTATCTGACGGGATTAATCCAAAAAACACGTGTTGATGCCTATGGCATTGAACCACCATGTGTATTTAGAGGATTAAACAGTGACTCAGAGATAGACAAAATTGAACATCGATATGAATAAGCTAAAAGCACTAAGGTTAAAAATAGGGAAATGGATACTCGATAAATCATCAAGAGCAGCTAATCCCCAAAGTTTAGAACATCCTAAGAGTTTCTTATTTTTGCGACAAGATGGGAAAATTGGCGACTATATCGTTAGTTCTTTTGTTTTTCGGGAAATAAAGAAATTTAACCCGTTGATAAAAATTGGTGTCATCTGCACGAAACAGAACGCTTATCTGTTTCAAAGAAACCATCACATTGATGAGATTTATCTTGTAAAGAAAAGAAATATTCTCGACTACATCAAGACGGCACTGTTTATTAGAAAAGAAAGATACGATGTTGTCATTGATCCAACTCTTGTACTTAGAAACCGAGACTTGTTGCTATTGAGAATACTCAATGCGCGTAATTATATAGGCTATAGAAAAGCGGATTATAATATTTTTAATATAAATATTACTAAAGACGGTCATTTTTCAGAGATTTATAAAGAGGCTTTAGCCCAGTCAAATATCAGTCTAAGTGATGAAAGCTATGATATTCCGCAAGATGGCTCAACTAAAGAAGAAATTCTTCAGTTTATTACTGATAACAAGTTAAATAATTACATTACAATTAACTTCTATGGCGCGGGGAAAAATAGAAAATTTAACGATGCCCATATTATAGATTACTTAGCATATATTAGAAATCATCGTAAATGCCCATTGGTCTTACTCTCAACACCAGATACTCATGAGCATTTAAGTAGAATCGCTAATCAATTTGACGATGTGTTTGTTTATCCAAATTCTCACACAACGATCTATCATACAATTGAGTTGATTAGAAACTGTACTCTACTTATTTCGGTTGATACATCAACTATTCATATTGCTTCGGGTTTAAATAAACCTATAATTTGTTTTTACTCACAAGACAAAGAAAATTTTACGCATTGGCATCCCAATTCTAAAAATGTATGCCATATTATTCATTACCGTGAT
Source organism: Parahaemophilus parainfluenzae (assembly GCF_001055095.1). Taxonomy (GTDB): domain Bacteria; phylum Pseudomonadota; class Gammaproteobacteria; order Enterobacterales; family Pasteurellaceae; genus Haemophilus_D; species Haemophilus_D parainfluenzae_Z. The sequence continues at coordinate 5,006 of NZ_JVHG01000003.1, read as the reverse complement.
AATGTTAATGCTCTCTCTCCAAGAGAAATAAAACCAGAGTGGCTAGATATTTAAAGATACCAACCACAAACTGTATCATTTATTAGATTATTTTTATGAATTCAAAAAAACACTTAGGTCATACCGCCCGTAAACGCTTTGGGCAAAACTTTTTACACGATACCTCTGTGATTCAAGGTATCGTGGCGGCAATTCATCCACAACCGAATCAATTCTTGGTAGAAATTGGCCCTGGGCTTGGTGCATTAACCGAACCTGTTGGAGAGCTTGTCGATCATCTTACTGTAGTAGAACTTGACCGAGATTTAGCTGAACGTCTACGTCATCATCCATTTTTACATCAAAAGCTCACCGTTATTGAAACGGATGCGATGCAATTTGATTTTGGTGAGCTTTATACAAACGAGAATTTGGCAGAAAAAGGTCAGAAATTACGTGTATTTGGTAACTTGCCTTACAACATTTCTACCCCATTGATGTTCCACCTGTTTAAGTATCATGATGTGATTCAAGATATGCACTTCATGCTGCAAAAAGAAGTGGTCAAACGCTTATGCGCAGGGCCAAATAGCAAAGCTTACGGTCGTTTAACCATTATGGCGCAATATTTCTGCCAAGTGATGCCCGTACTTGAAGTGCCACCTTCTGCATTTAAACCTGCACCAAAAGTGGATTCAGCCGTTGTGCGTTTAATTCCGCATAAAGAATTACCGCACCCTGTAAAAGATTTATATTGGTTGAACCGTGTTTGCTCCCAAGCGTTCAATCAACGCCGTAAAACACTGCGCAATGCACTCTCCACGTTATTTTCACCTGAAAATCTGACCGCACTTGGCATTGATTTAAATGCACGCGCAGAAAATTTGGCTATCGCAGATTATGCACGTTTAGCGAACTGGTTGGCAGATAATCCACCAGCAGATGTCAATAAAGATGAAATCTTAGATTCAGAAGAGTAAAAGAGCGGTCAAAAATGGCAACCTATTTCGTCGGTGATTTGCAAGGCTGTTATGATGAATTACAGCTTTTATTAGAGTGTGTGAACTTCAATCCAACGCAAGATAAACTTTATCTTGTGGGGGATCTTGTCGCGCGTGGGGATAAATCACTTGAATGTCTTCGTTTTGTTAAATCACTTGGCAATGCAGCACAGACAGTGCTTGGCAATCATGATTTACATTTAATTGCAACTGCACTGAGTATTAAAAAAGTAAAACCGCGTGATCGCGTTGATGCCATTTTTAATGCACCCGATTTTGATGAACTGATTCATTGGTTACGCCATCAGCCCTTACTTGTGCATAATGAAAAGTTAAACTTCCTGATGGCACATTCAGGCATTTCGCCTGATTGGGATTTGGAAACTGCGAAATCTTGCGCGGCCGAAGTGGAACAGATTTTACAAAACGGTGATTTTCATTATCTCATTGAAAATATGTATTCTGAACAGCCTGATCGCTGGTCGCCAGATTTGCAGGGCTTAGCGCGTCATCGTTACATTATTAATGCGTTCACTCGAATGCGTTTTTGCTATTTAGATCATCGCTTTGATTTTGCTTGTAAATCCCCTTTAAAAGATGCACCAGCGGAGCTCACGCCTTGGTTTAATTTAGATAATCCACTTTATAAACAAATTCCCATTGTATTTGGACATTGGGCAAGTTTGGTCGATGAGCCTACTCCACCAGGTATTTATGCCTTGGATACAGGATGTGTGTGGAATAATCGGATGACCCTGTTGCGTTGGGAAGATAAACAGCTCTTCACACAAAGTGCGGTCAAAAATTACAGTGATTTTTAAGGAAACGCCATGCTCTCGCTCAATGCTGAATCTTGCGAACTGTTCAATATTCCTTTCTACCAATTCGCCCAGATGAAGAAATTTTGTCCGGAAGATATTCCTGCGATCAAAGCTAATTACAAATTACATTGGGATAATTGGAAAGCGATTATCCAAGAAGTTGCAAAGCAACTCGGCATGCCTTTTGCAAAACCGCATATTGAAAGTTGGACCAATGGTTGGCAAGTCCGCGCGCATTTTTTCGCTTATTTTAAATACGAGTTCAACCAAAATTCTGCAGCAATCTTTTCTGTGCTGTTAAATCGTCGCCGACTAAGAGTATGTTTAGATTGGCATTGCTATCGTGCAGATCGCTCCCAAATTAATGTACAACAATATAATCAGTGGCTTGCTCAATTTAATTTCAAACAATTTGCTGATTTTGATATTTGGCGAGAAGATGAAAGCGAATATGATGATTTTCGCCAGGTGAAGAGCATTCCTGAAAAAGATCTTCTCTTGCGTTCAGAGGACGATTTTTGGTGTATTGGGAAAAGTATTGAAAAAGATCAACTAAGCCAAATTGATCCTGTTTTATTTATCACGCAAACCATCCAACAATTACAACCGCTTTACGATCGCTGTCATCAATAAAGTGCGGTCAATTTCCATTAAATTTTTTCGCCTTGTTTATTTGTTATGCTATCATTACATTAGTTTAACATTTTTAACAATTTTGCTTTTAGGAGTACTTTATGAAAAACGTCGTGATCGTTGGCGGTGGCGCTGGCGGCATTGAATTAGCGACATTTTTAGGTGACAAATTAGGTCGTAAGAAACAAGCTAAAGTAACGCTTGTTGACCGCAATGCGACCCACTTGTGGAAACCTCTATTACATGAAATTGCAACAGGTGTCATGGATGATGGTATGGATTCTCTGAGCTATCGTGCTCACGGTAAAAACCACCATTTCAGTTTTGAGCAAGGTTCGATCACACGCATTAATCGTGAACAAAAATATGTTGAGCTTGCCCCTGTTTATGGGCAAGAAGGCGATATGCTTGTGGTTGCGCGCCGTATTCCTTATGACTACTTAGTGATTGCAATCGGCAGTAAATCGAATGATTTCAATACAAAAGGCGTCGCCGATAACTGTATTTTCTTAGATAGCTCTGATCAAGCGCTTCGTTTTCAACAAAGAATGTTGGAATTATTCCTTAAATTCTCTGAGAACCGTGCATTAGATGATATCGGTGAAGAAGAGTTTAAACAAAAACTAGTGGATGAAAACAAAGTCAATATTGCGATTGTTGGTGGCGGCGCAACTGGTGTGGAATTAACTGCTGAACTTTATCATGCGACTGAAGACTTATCTTCTTACGGCTACGGTAAAATTGATAATTCTTGCTTGCAAGTCACCTTAGTTGAAGCAGGTCCGCGCTTATTACCTGCTCTACCTGAAAATTTATCTGCGGCAGTATTAGATGAATTGCAAGAAATGGGTGCAAACGTGAAATTAAATACGATGATCACAGAAGCCCAACCTAACACGCTTATCACCAAAGATGGGGAAGAAATCAAAGCTGATCTGATTGTATGGGCGGCAGGTGTTCGCACCTCTACGGTGACGCAGCAATTCGATGGATTAGAGCTCAACCGCATCAATCAATTAGTGGTAAAAGACACTCTTCAAACCACGGTGGATGATAGTATTTTTGCCATTGGTGACTGTGCAGCATTAATGCAACCAAACGGTAAATTAGTCCCGCCAAGAGCGCAAGCGGCACACCAAATGGCAAAAGCTTGTGCGAAAAACATCTTTGCACTTTTTGAGCAAAAACCATTAAAAGCATTCAAATATAACGATAAAGGAACCTTGGTTTCTCTTTCAAGCTTTACCGCATTGGGTAGCATTTCAAATAAATTTGGGAAAAACCCACTGACTGTTCAAGGTAAATTTGCGCAATTTGCGTATGTATCTTTATATCGTATGCATCAACATGCTTTGCATGGATGTATTAAGATTGGCTTGATTATTTTAGTGGATAAACTTAACCACTATTTAAAACCAAGATTGAAATTACATTAATGCAAAAGTGCGGTTAAATTTAACTGCACTTTTTTCATTTCTTAAACGAGTTGATTGTTATGCTCATAAGCATAAAGTGTATTAAACATCAGCATGGCAACCGTCATTGGCCCTACTCCACCCGGTACTGGTGTAATATAAGCCGCTTTTTGTATCGCCACATCATATTCCACGTCACCGACTAATTTACCATTGATACGGTTAATCCCCACATCAATGACTGTTGCCCCTTCTTTAATCCAATCGCCCGGAATAAAACGAGGCTTGCCCACAGCCACGACTAAAACATCCGCCTGACGAATATGATGCTCTAAATCTTTGGTAAAACGGTGTGTCACCGTGACAGTAGCACCAGCCAACAACAGTTCAAGTGACATCGGGCGTCCCACAATATTTGATGCACCAACGATCACCGCATGCTTACCGTGTAAATCAATGCCCGTGGTTTCTAATAATTTCATCACGCCATAAGGGGTGCAAGCACGTAAAGTTGGAATACGCTGACATAAACGCCCCACATTATAAGGGTGGAAACCATCCACATCTTTTTCAGGACTAATACGCTCAATCACTGATGTGCTATTAATTTGTTCAGGCAATGGAAGTTGCACGAGAATACCATCAATCGTTTCATCCGCATTCAATTGATCTATCAGTTGCAGTAGTTCTGCTTCCGAAGTGGTTTCAGGTAAATCATAAGATTTTGAAACCATCCCGATTTCCTCACAACTTTTTCGTTTACTGCCTACATAGACTTGAGAAGCGGGATCTGCACCCACTAAAATTACCGCAAGTCCTGGTGCACGTTTACCTTGAGCACGATAATGTTCAATTTTATTGGCAACATCCGATTTGATTTTTTTTGATAGTTCAGTACCTGAAATAATTTGAGCGGTCATGCGTTTTTCCTCAAGATAGCATTAAGTAAACGTTTGCTATTTTAACTGACAACGTTTTATTTTACAAAGACAACAAAAGTGCGGTTGAAAAACTGGAATAATTTTGAGCAATTGAAAGAGGAATCTAAAAAATTAATTGACTGAAAAGAAAAGCTCACTATAATTGTGCTCAATCGTCGGCGAGTAGCGCAGCTTGGTAGCGCAACTGGTTTGGGACCAGTGGGTCGTAGGTTCAAA
>NZ_JVHG01000002.1:0-137095 GCF_001055095.1 Parahaemophilus parainfluenzae | reverse complement strand
GGTAGCTCGTCGGGCTCATAACCCGAAGGCCGTCGGTTCAAATCCGGCCCCCGCAACCAATAACAAGTTCAGTAAAAAGAACCCCAAATTTGGGGTTTTTTTGTACGAGAAATTTAGAAACTGGGCTTAGGTTCATTGACGAACCTAACCCTTTTTTTATGTCTGAATTTTAAGATTAGGAGCAAAAATTGGCAACATTAGAACAAAAATTGCAAGAGATGCTTCAAGGTGCAGTAGAAGACTTAGGCTGCGAGCTTTGGGGGATTGAATGCCAACGTGCAGGGCGTTTTATGACCGTCCGTTTATTCATTGATAAAGAAGGTGGCGTAGGCGTTGATGATTGTGCTGATGTAAGTCGTCAAGTAAGCGCGATTTTAGATGTGGAAGATCCAATTGCGGATAAATATAACCTAGAAGTATCATCACCAGGTCTCGATCGTCCATTATTTACGCTTGAACAATTCCAACGTTATGTAGGCGAGGATATCGCCGTACATTTACGTATTCCCGTTTTAGATCGTCGTAAATGGCAAGGTAAATTGGAAAAAATTGAAAATGACATGTTGACACTTATTGTTGATGGTCAGGAACAAGTTCTTATTTTTGGCAACATTCAAAAAGCCAATGTAATCGCAAAATTTTAAAGGAGAAAAAGGAAAATGAGTAAAGAGATTTTGTTAGCTGCTGAAGCAGTATCTAACGAGAAGTTATTACCACGTGAAAAGATTTTTGAAGCGTTAGAGAGTGCAATTGCGCTTTCAACGAAGAAAAAATATGACTATGAAACCGATATTCGTGTGTCTATCAACACCAAAACAGGGGAGTTTGATACATTCCGTCGCTGGTTGGTTGTGGATGAAGTTAAAGTGCCAACAAAAGAAATGACATTAGAAGCGGCACAATTTGAAGATCCTAATATTCAACTTGGTGATTATGTTGAAGACCAAATTGAGTCTATCGCATTTGACCGTATTGCAATGCAAACCGCTCGCCAAGTAATCAGCACTAAAATCCGTGAAGCAGAGCGTGCAAAAGTGGTTGAGCAATTCCGTTCTGAAGAAGGTAAGATTGTTACTGGTACAGTGAAAAAAGTAAATCGTGAAAGCATTATTTTAGATTTAGGCAATAAAGCTGAAGCCGTGATTATGCGTGAAGATATGCTTCCACGTGAAAATTTCCGTCCAGGCGATCGTGTACGTGGTGTGCTTTATAAAGTGAATCCAGAAAGCAAAACCGCACAATTATTTGTGACTCGTGCAAAACCTGAAATGTTAATCGAGTTATTCCGTATTGAAGTACCAGAAATCGGCGAAGAAATGCTTGAAATTCGAGGTGCAGCACGTGATCCTGGTTCTCGTGCAAAAATTGCGGTGAAATCAAATGATAAACGTATCGACCCAGTTGGTGCATGTGTGGGTATGCGTGGTGCACGCGTTCAAGCGATTACCAATGAGTTAGGTGGTGAACGTGTGGATATCGTACTTTGGGATGACAATCCGGCACAATATGTGATCAATGCAATGGCGCCAGCTGATGTGACTTCAATCATCGTTGATGAAGATAACCACTCAATGGATATTGCGGTTAATGCTGACAACTTAGCACAAGCAATTGGTCGTAATGGTCAGAATGTACGTTTAGCGACACAATTAACCGGTTGGACATTAAATGTCATGACTACCGAACAATTAAATGAAAAACATCAAGCGGAAGATATTAAAGTATTGAATTTATTTATGGATAAATTAGGTCTTGATGAAGAGTTTGCTCAAATCTTAGTAGATGAAGGCTTTACTTCTTTAGAAGAAGTGGCTTATGTTCCTGTGAGTGAACTGACTGCAATTGATGGTTTAGAAGATGAAGATCTTATCGAAGAGTTACAAGGTCGTGCAAAAGATGCCATTACTGCAGCGGCTGCAGCTGAAGAAGAAGCCTTGAAAAAAGCGAATATTGAAGATCGTTTATTAAATCTTGAAGGGATGAATCGTCACATTGCCTTTAAATTAGCTGAAAAACAAATTACTACGCTTGAAGAACTTGCTGAGCAAGGTGTAGATGATTTAGCTGATATCGAAGAATTAACCGCAGAGCAAGCCGCTGACTTTATTATGGCTGCGCGTAATATTTGCTGGTTTAGCGAAGAGTAAGGAGTTTAATAATGACTGAAGATGTAAAAAATGCGGATGCGAATGCACCGAAAAAACTAAGTATTCAACGCAGAACAAAAACAACCGTAAGCAGTACAACAGCTGGCGGTAAAGCAAAAGCGGTACAAGTTGAAGTTCGTAAAAAACGCACTGTGCCAACAGATGCTGCGCGAAAAGCCGCTGAGGCAGAAAAATTAAAAGCACAGCAAGAAGCAGAGAAGAAAGCGGCAGAAGAAAAAGCACGTTTAGCTGCTGAAAAAGCTGCAGCGGAAAAAGCGAAAGCCGAAAAAGCTAAGGTTGAAGCAGAAAAAGCAGCGAAACCAGCACAAAGTGCGGTTGAAAATAAACCTAAATCGGTTGATCCAGAAAAAGAAAAACGTAAAGCGGAAGAAGCAGAACTTCGTCGCAAAGCGGAAGAGCTGGCTCGTCAAAAGGCTGAAGAGCAAGCACGTAAAGCAGCTGAAGATGCTAAACGTTATGCTGAAGCGGATACATCAAGCAATGAAAGCGCATCAGAAGATTATACTGATTACAATTTAAGCTCTCGTTATGCTTTAGAAGCAGAAGATGAAGAAGAACGCCGTAATGAAAATCGTGGTCGCGGCAAAAATAAAGTGGCTAAAGCGAAAAAAGAACGCGATGACGTGAAGGGCGGTAATAAAAATGAGCGTGAATCTAACCGTAAAAATCAAAAAGACGGTAAATTCGGTAAAGGTAAAAATGGTAAGAAAGGTGCAGCATTACAACAAGCCTTCACAAAACCTGTTCAGGTTGTGAAACAGGATGTTGTTATTGGTGAAACAATTACCGTTGCGGAATTAGCAAACAAAATGGCAACCAAAGCGACTGAAATCATCAAAGCTATGATGAAGATGGGCGAAATGGTAACCATTAACCAAGTGCTTGACCAAGAAACAGCACAGTTAGTGGCTGAAGAATTAGGTCACAAAGTGATTCTTCGCAATGAAAATGAACTTGAAGAAGAAGTATTAGGCGATCGCGATGTTAATGCTGAAAAAGTAACTCGTGCACCAGTTGTAACGATCATGGGGCACGTTGACCATGGTAAAACCTCATTGCTTGACTATATTCGTAAAGCGAAAGTTGCAGCAGGTGAGGCGGGTGGTATTACTCAGCACATCGGTGCGTACCACGTAGAAATGGATGACGGCAAAATGATCACCTTCTTAGATACGCCAGGACACGCCGCATTTACCTCAATGCGTGCACGTGGTGCGAAAGCAACAGATATCGTCGTTCTTGTTGTTGCGGCAGATGATGGTGTGATGCCTCAAACCATTGAAGCGATTCAACACGCGAAAGCAGCAGGTGCGCCTTTAGTGGTTGCAGTGAACAAAATTGATAAACCAGAAGCAAATCCAGACCGAGTAGAACAAGAATTACTTCAACACGAAGTGATTTCTGAGAAATTCGGTGGTGATGTGCAATTCGTTCCTGTTTCTGCGAAGAAAGGTACCGGTGTTGATGACTTATTAGATGCCATCTTGCTTCAATCAGAAGTACTTGAATTAACGGCTGTAAAAGACGGCATGGCAAGCGGTGTAGTGATTGAATCTTACCTTGATAAAGGTCGTGGTCCGGTAGCGACAATTCTTGTTCAATCTGGTACTTTACGTAAAGGTGATATTGTACTTTGCGGTTTTGAATACGGTCGTGTTCGTGCAATGCGTGATGAAAACGGTAAAGAAATCGATGAAGCAGGCCCATCTATCCCTGTTGAGGTGTTAGGTCTTTCTGGTGTACCAGCAGCGGGTGATGAAGTAACTGTAGTACGTGATGAGAAAAAAGCACGTGAAGTGGCGTTACACCGTCAAGGTAAGTTCCGTGAAGTGAAACTTGCTCGTCAGCAAAAAGCGAAACTTGAAAATATGTTTAGCAATATGACGGAAGGTGATGTGGCTGAACTGAACATCATTGTGAAAGCGGACGTTCAGGGTTCTGTGGAAGCGATTATTCAATCGTTACAAGATCTTTCTACTGACGAAGTGAAAGTGAAAGTAGTGGGCTCTGGTGTCGGTGGTATTTCTGAAACTGATGCAACCTTAGCGGCAGCTTCTAATGCGATTATGGTTGGCTTTAACGTTCGTGCGGATGCTTCAGCTCGTCGTATTATCGAAGCAGAAAATATTGACCTTCGTTATTACTCTATCATTTATGAACTATTAAATGATGTGAAAGCAGCGATGAGCGGTATGTTACAACCTGAATTCAAACAAGAAATCATCGGCTTGGCTGAAGTGCGTGATGTGTTTAAACATCCGAAATTTGGCGCAATCGCGGGTTGTATGGTGACCGAAGGTGTAGTAAAACGTAACAACCCAATCCGCGTATTACGTGATAACGTGGTAATCTTTGAAGGTGAATTGGAATCTCTCCGTCGCTTTAAAGATGACGTATCGGAAGTCCGTAATGGTATGGAATGTGGTATCGGCGTTAAAAACTACAATGACGTAAAAGTCGGCGACCAAATCGAGGTGTTTGAAGTCGTTGAAGTTAAACGTTCAATCTAATCGATAAAAAGAGCGGTCAAAATTCAACGTATTTTTGACCGCTTTTTAATAAGAGAAATATTATGGCAAGAGAATTTAAACGCAGCGATCGTGTTGCACAAGAATTACAAAAAGAAATCGCCATCATTTTACAACGGGAAGTAAAAGATCCCCGTATTGGCATGGTAACCGTGTCAGATGTGGAAGTTTCAAGCGATTTAGCTTATGCAAAAGTGTTTGTCACATTTTTGTTTGATCATGATGAAGTGGCGATTGCACAAGGCATGAAAGGTTTGGAAAAAGCAGCACCTTATATCCGTTCATTAGTGGGTAAAGCGATGCGCTTACGCATTGTGCCGGAAATTCGTTTCTTCTACGATCAGTCCTTAGTTGAAGGGATGCGTATGTCTAATTTGGTGACAAACGTGATTCGTGAAGACGAGAAAAAACACGTTGAGGAAAATGACTAATGTCGAAACCTCGTAAGCGTGGACGTGATATTGATGGCGTATTTTTATTAGATAAGCCACAAGGCATGTCATCGAATGACATTATGCAAAAAGTGAAACGCGTATTCCAAGCGAATAAAGCTGGACATACCGGTGCGCTCGATCCATTAGCAACCGGTATGTTGCCTATTTGCTTAGGCGAAGCGACAAAGTTTTCCCAATTCTTATTAGATGCAGATAAACGCTATGTGGTTACAGCAAAATTAGGTGAACGTACGGATACCTCGGATGCAGAAGGACAAGTGGTCGAAACGCGTCCTGTCAATGTGGAAACATCACAAATTTTGACCGCACTTGAACAATTCCGTGGTGATATTTTGCAAGTACCGACCATGTTTTCTGCATTAAAGCACAATGGGAAACCGTTGTATGAGTATGCTCGCGCAGGCATTACGGTAGAACGTGAGGCCCGTCCTATTACGATTTTTGAGCTAAACTTTATCGAGTATCAAGCCCCTTTTCTAACCTTAGAAGTGCATTGTTCGAAAGGAACCTATATCCGTACATTAGTGGATGATTTAGGTGAAGTATTAGGTTGTGGTGCCCATGTGACCGTGTTACGTCGAACTGCGGTTGCGGATTATCCAACAGAAAAGATGATGACATGGGATGCTTTGCAGGCGCTTGCAGAGCAAGGTGATCTTGCTCAACTTGATCAACATCTTTTACCGACAGATACCGCAGTCAGTAAATTACCTGCATTACAGTTAAATGCAGAGCAGAGTAAAGGTATTGGCTTTGGACAGCGCGTTAAATTTGCGAATGAAGCAAAATTACATGGTCAAGTGCGGTTGTTTTCTGACGAGAATATCTTTTTAGGCGTGGCACTTGTGGATGATAACAATGTGATTCGTCCGCAACGTCTGATTACACAATCTCTCTAATCATTTGCCTTTCTGTTTTAATTCCAGTAATCTCACCTGTAACCTTTTAATTGCAATCTATGTAAATAAGATATTACAGGTGAATTATGGATGTCCTTAATCATTTACGTCAGGAAATTGATGCGCTCGATCGTGAACTGATTCAACTTTTTGCTAAACGCCTCGAATTGGTGACCCTAGTCGGCGAAGTAAAGCATGAAAAAGGTTTGCCGATTTATGCACCAGATCGTGAATTAGCGATGTTACAAGCCCGCCGAGAAGAAGCGGCGAAAGCGGGAATCTCTCCACAACTCATCGAAGATGTGCTCCGTCGTTTTATGCGTGAATCTTACTCCAATGAAAATCAATTTGGTTTTAAAACCCTGAATCCAGCCATTAACAAAATTGTTATTGTCGGCGGTTACGGAAAAATGGGGCAATTACTTGCCCGCTATTTGCGCGCTTCTGGTTATCCTATTTCTATTTTAGATCTGGATGATTGGGATGTGGCAGAACGCATTTTAACGAATGCAGATGTTGTCATTGTTTCCGTGCCAATTGATCACACGTTAGAAACCATAGAACGTTTAAAACCCTATTTAACGGAAAATATGCTACTGGCGGATCTCACCTCCGTGAAACGTGCTCCATTAGCTAAAATGTTAGAGGTGCATAAAGGGGCAGTAGTTGGATTGCATCCAATGTTTGGCCCTGATATTGCGAGCATGGCAAAACAAGTGGTTGTGTGTTGTGATGGGCGCTTTAGTGAGTGTTATGAATGGTTACTGGAGCAAATTCAAATCTGGGGTGCAAAAATTTACCAAATTGATGCAGCTGAGCATGATCACAATATGACGTACATTCAAGCATTACGTCACTTTTCTACCTTTGCGAATGGTCTGCATCTTTCTAAACAGCCCGTCAATTTAAGCAATTTATTGGCGCTATCTTCCCCGATTTATCGTTTGGAATTAGCTATGATTGGTCGTCTATTTGCTCAAGATGCGGCACTTTATGCAGATATTATTATGGATAAGCCAGAAAATTTAGATGTGATTGAAAGTTTGAAACAAACCTATGAAGAAGCGTTACAATTCTTTGAAAAAGGCGATCGTCAAGGATTTATTGATGCTTTCCATCAAGTGAGAGAATGGTTTGGGGAATATTCTGATCAATTTTTGCAAGAAAGTCGTCAGTTATTACAACAAGCTCACGATTTACGTCACGTATAAAGTAAAAAGTGCGGTTGATTTTCACCGCACTTTTTCTTTTTACTTATTGTCTTGCCAAACGTAAATTTTGTGGAATTTCCTCAAAGTTCGAACGGAATGGATTAATGTCCAATCCACCACGGCGCGTATAACGTGCATAGACGGTGAGTTTTTCTGGTTTGGCGTAATGCATCAAGTCACAGAAAATACGCTCGACACACTGCTCGTGAAACTCATTATGTTGACGGAAAGACACTATGTAGCGGAGAAGTTTTTCGCGATCGATTTGCTTACCCACATAATGAATTTGCACGGTTCCCCAATCCGGCTGACTGGTGATAAGACAGTTAGATTTCAATAAATGGCTTACTAAGGTTTCTTCCACCACGTTATCTGATGTGCAATTTTGCAAAATATCCGCATTAAATTCGTAGCTGTGGATTTCGATATCCTGATCATCAATGCAATCGCCGATTAACGTATCAATACGTTGTCCTTGATAGTGGGATAATGGATGTAAACGTACTTTGACCTCACCTTGAGCACAAGCACTTAGATCTTCACGCATTGTGCGTTCTACACTAGCAAAATCAGCAAATTTGCTTTGGTTAAAGCTGTTTAAATAGAGTTTAAAGCTTTTTGATTCAATTAAATTTTCACTGCGATAATCAATTTCCACATCGGCAATAGCCACTTGCGGCAAACCTTTGGGATTCAACCAAGAAATTTCATAGGCTGTCCAAATATCAGTGCCTTGGGTAAAAGGCTGTTGTTCGGTAATGCCTAAGCCATCACGATTGAGTTTACGAGGCACGGGTTGTAACAAAGTGCGGTCATAATTTGCCGCATATTCTGTTGCTTGACCGAGTTTTAAAGATTGAAGGCTTTTATCTTGATAGTTCATGTGTTTTCCTGAATAACGAAATCGCTATAAAAAATTCCACGACACATTCGAGACTAATCGACATTGGTCGCATTTAAAGTAAATTACATCAAATAGTGGCACGTCTAATGCCCAATTGCCACCACAATGCGGGCAACAGCGTTGTTGTTCCGATTTTAAAGAATGGCCACCGACACGGTATAAATAATAATAGGTCGGTATGCCGCTTTCTTTTTCAATTTCGGCAGCAAGGTAGCGTCCATGTTTGCTGAGTGTGCTATGAATCTCTGTGATTTCATTTAATGCTTCTTTTTCTAAAGCCGAACCATTCATTTGCAACTGATCGCAGGCCTGCCAATTTTCCTGCCATTTAATCAAATCTTGGCTTAAGTGCGGTTGATTTTTTAGCTGTTTATAGAGCGGAATTGGGGAGAAATTATCTCCGCTATGTAATGGCGAGCAAGATTGCAAATGTGTGGTATAAAGTATCTGCCATGCTGGATGGCTGCATTCTGCAGTGCTGTCTGCATTTAAATCATCTGCAATAATTTGAAAACCTTGAAAATGTAGACCGCACTTTTCAGCATTTTCCATCGCCAGATTTACAGTTTGGTTATTGTTCTCGGGCAAAAGGCTATCTTGCTCAGGGCAAATAACGCGCACTGCAAAACCTTGTTGCTCGTCTTCCTCCGTCAAATAAAGCGGGATTTCACGGCCGATAATTTGCCCGTTATAACGCCATTGGTCGATGACTGCATTGAGCAAACGGCTTTGTTGGCTGATGTCATTTTCTAAGGCGGTTAATTTAAAAAAGGGTTCGATCAGATACATAATTTATAGATTGTGCAAGATTTCTTCAATTTGTTTTAAACCATTTAAGCGGGTTTCACTTAAGCGAGAGGCAATACCAAGCTCATCAAAAAATTGACGAATATTAAATTGTTGTAATTGCTCTCGAGTTTTACCGTTGATGTGTTGTAACAACAACCATAACAAACCATTCATAATGCGCGCTTCGCTGTAAGCTTGAAATTGAAACGTACCATCATGTTGTGGAATAGCCTTAAACCAAAGTCCCGCTTCACAGCCTTGAATTGATTGCATTTGAGCCAATTCATCTGGAGAAGGTTGAGAAAGATGTTTACCCGCTTGAATAATGAAACGGTAACGATCTTCCCAATTTTTTGCCTGTTTAATGTTTTCTAGCATGTTAATAACTCTAGGGATTTATCTAATGCCGCAAAAAAAGCATCCACATCTTGCGGGCTATTGTAAGGCGCAAAAGAAAGTCTTAATGTGGTACGCTCGCCAAGACGGGCTAAGTAAGGTTGGGCGCAATGTTCGCCAACACGCAACGCAATTTTCTGTTCACTTAATAGGGTAGCAAGATCCGAAGCCGCAATCCCATCAAAAACAAAACATACTACTGAACTAGGTTGCGGTGAATTGAATAAACGACAATTCGGATAGTTTTTTAACCGCACTTTACTTTGTTCAGCAAGCTCAACGGCATGCGCTTCAGCTGCCTGAAAATCCCATTTTTTGAGCCAATTTAGCACCGCACCAAAACCAATCACACCGGCAATATTCGGTGTGCCGGCCTCTAATCGATAAGGCAAGTCGGCAAAGGTAATACATTCATGGGATACACGCTCAATCATTTTTCCACCGTAAAAAAGCGGTTGTAGCAAGGAAAGTGAGCTTAGTTTTCCGCTTAATACGCCAATGCCGTTTGGCCCATAAATTTTGTGTGCAGAAAAGGCAATAAAATCCGCATCTAATGCCTGTAAATCAATCTGTATATGACTAATAGCCTGAGCCGCATCGACTAAAACGAGCGCATTGCTATGTTGACGGATTAGGCGAATTAAATGTTGGATATGTTGTTCCGTTCCCGTTACGTTGGAAACAAAATTGAGTGCCACTAATTTTGTTTTCTCATTTAAGGCTGCAATTAAGGCATTTTCATCAATTAACCAATTATCCAAAATAGGCAGCACTTGAATTTTTGCCCCACATTTTTTCGCTGTTTCATGCCAAGTAACAAAATTAGCATGATGGTCCGCTTGGCTAATTAAAATCTCATCATCTGCATGTAAAGAAGGGAGTAAACCATTGGCTACTAAATTAATGCTATGAGTTGTTCCGGAAGTCCAAATCACCGCTTTTTCATCTTCCGCATTAATTAAGGTTTTGACTAAGTGACGGGCATTTTCGTATTGTGCTGTTTGTGCAGCTTCGTACTGGCTACGATGCACAGAGCCTGCCGATTGATAAAAAGTACTCGTTGCATCAATTAGTGCTTGAGGTTTTAATGCTGTCGCCGCATTATCCAAATAAACCACGGCATTTGGCGATTTAAAATAAGGGAATTCATTTTTAAATAATTGATAATCAAAAGCCATGGTTATCTCCGTGTTTGACTGTTTTTTTCTGTTTACGCCATTCATAAGGAGCAACAGGGTTGGGTTCACGCCATAAGCCAATTTTTTGTTGCTGGGCAAAATCTTGTGCCTGGAAGTAGATTGGATTTTTAGCATATTGCGGATAAACCCACGCCATGCCGTTCTTCACCATTTCTAAGTTGATATTTTGTTCTTGCAGATAAACCGTTGCCAAAATACGTTGGTAGCGATCATAACCAGAAACAGACAACGTCACATTTTGTTTGAAAACCAGTTGTGAAAGATATTGTTTGGCTTTTTTTCCAAATGGTTGGCCTTTTTCCGGAGCATCAATTTCTTGTAATCGTACTTTGAATTGTTTTTTAGTCGGTAAGAGGCAAGTTAAGGTATCGCCATCACTTACACCGACGACCCAACACGCCATTTGGCGTTCAGCTGCCACTGAAAATTGAGACCAAAGTGCGGTCAAAATTAGGGTTAAAAATAAGAAGAATTTTTTAATCATTTGGAATTTCTTTGATCTGCATCGCAAAATTTAGCTAAAATGAATGGGTAATTTTAACAAAAAAGCGTAAAATAAATTTTAATTGTTATTAAAAAAGTTGATAGAGGAAATATGTTACTCCAAAAAGGCGTTCAACTCGCTCGTTCGCTCATCATTTTATACATTATGTTACTACTCGGCAATTTGATTTCTCACTATATCCCAGTGGGGATTCCAGGCAGCATTTGGGGCTTGTTATTACTTTTTTTAGGTTTAACGACTCATGTAATTCACTTGGAGTGGATTTATTTCGGCTCGAGCTTATTGATCCGCTACATGGCGGTCCTTTTTGTGCCAGTGAGCGTGGGTATTATCAAATATTATGATTTACTCGTGGCCCAGTGGAAAGTTTTGCTCATCCCAAATATTCTCAGTACCGTTCTGACACTTTTAGTTATTGCATTTATAGGAAACTATTTATTTTATAAACAATCCTTTACCCATAAGCGTAAAAAAGTATTAGAAAGACGCAATCTTCAAGCTGACTAAGGTTTTATTATGCAGTATGCAATTTATCTTTATACCGGTTTAACGATTTTTGGATTTTGGCTCGCATTACAAATCAGTAAACGTTGGAAATCCATGATTTTCAATACGTTCGTGCTCACAGTATCCATTCTTGTACTGATTTTAGTGGTTAGCGATATTCCTTATGATGATTATATGGCAGGCAATGCGCCGATTAATAATTTATTAGGATTGAGTATTGTCGCACTGGCATTACCGTTATATGAACAAATTCGTCAAATTGCGAAACAATGGAAAATTATCCTTTCAGTAGTCGTATTGGCCTCAATATTCTCAATGTTTACCGGGGCTATTTTTGCCATTATTTTAGGTGCAAGCCCTGAAATGGTCGCGACGGTATTACCAAAATCAATTACTACCCCAATTGCAATGGAAGTGGCTTCACATTTAGGCGGCATTCCTGCCGTGACGGCGGTAGGTGTGGTTGTCGCCGGTTTGCAAGGGTCTGTTTTTGGTTATCTCATCTTGAAAAAAGTTGGGATTAAACAACAAGAAGCGGTCGGTTTATCTGTTGGTGCGGTTTCTCACGCATTAGGCACGGTAAGCTGTATGGAAGCCGATCCGAAAGCCGGTAGTTATAGTTCGATTTCTTTGGTACTTTGCGGTATTATGAGCTCCATTTTAGCACCCTTAGTATTTCATATTATTCGTCTATTTTTATGAGAACCCAATTAGCTGATTTTTGGACTGAACGTTTCCTTCCTGATCCGCCTCGCGAAAAAGATCATCGACCACCATTTCGTCGTGATCGCGGGCGGATTTTACATTCTGCCGCTTTCCGTTGTTTGCAAGCAAAAACACAGATTCACGCCGTGGGCGAAAATGATTTTTATCGCACTCGTTTAACTCATTCCCTTGAAGTGGCACAAATCGGTAGTAGCCTTGTTTCCCAGTTAAAATTTGCGGAAAGTTATGTTGCTATTTCAGACCAGCTTCATATCGAAAAAAGTGAATTACAGAAAAAGCTTAATCCTTTATTGCCAAGTAATGATTTAATTGAAAGTTTGTGCTTTGCGCATGATATTGGTCATCCACCCTTTGGTCATGGAGGGGAAGTGGCGCTAAATTATATGATGCGTAATCATGGTGGTTTTGAAGGTAATGCACAGACCTTTCGTATTATTACTAAACTCGAACCTTATACTGAAACAGCAGGGATGAATTTAACGCGTCGTGCTATTTTAGGCGTGGTGAAATATCCGAATATTTTAGACTTATCTTCACCGCAATATGCTCAGTTGCCGCATGCTGAAAACTCTGATCCTCGTTATGTCAAAATTAGCGATTGGAAACCTGGAAAAGGTTTATTTCGTGATGACGTCACAATGTTTACTTGGCTGTTGCAAAATCTTTCTGAAAATGACCGCACTTTATTTGGCTCATTTCAAAAAGCGCGGTCAAATCCCGCCGAGCTTTTAAAAACACAATTTAAATCGTTAGATTGCAGTATTATGGAATTGGCGGATGATATTGCGTATGGCGTGCACGATTTAGAAGATGCGATTGTGACTGGTGTAGTAAATCAACATCAATGGCAAGAAGCATTGGCCGAACTTAAAACGATTCCTTCAGATTGGTTGGCAAAAAATATAGAACAAGTCAGCCAACGATTATTCTCCAATCATCATTTTGAGCGTAAAAATGCCATTGGTGCATTAGTGAATTTCTTTATCACCCATGTGCGTTGGAAAGTTACCGACAATTTTGATGAACCTTTGTTACGTTATAACGCAGAACTACCGCAAGATGTGATTGCCGCATTAAATGTATTCAAAAAGTTTGTATGGAAATATGTGATTCGTCATGTCGAAACGCAACGTATTGAATATAAAGGTCAACGTATTCTCACGGAAATGTTCCAGATTTTTGAGTCTGACCCAGAACGTTTATTGCCAACGAATACGGCTAATCGTTGGAGAAATGCACCGGAGCAGGGTAAAAAACGCATTATTTGTGACTATATCGCAGGCATGTCAGATGCTTATGCCTTAAAGGTTTATCATCAACTCTAAAGTGCGGTTATTTTTATTGATATTTTGAATTTATAGGACAATTTTGTGGCATTAATTAGTTTAACTAACGCTTATCTTTCTTTTAGTGATCACCCGTTACTTGATCATGCTGAACTGCATATTGAACCGAATGAGCGCGTATGTTTGGTGGGACGTAACGGGGCAGGTAAATCAACGTTATTAAAAATTATTGCACAGCAAGTTACCATGGATGACGGTAAAGTGCAGTATGAAAAAGATTTAGTGGTTTCGCGTTTAGAACAAGACCCACCGCGCCACGCCGAAGGCAATGTTTTCGATTATGTGGCGGAAGGGATTGAGCATTTAGCGGATTTGTTAAAGGAATATCACCATATTTCGCAAGAATTGACACAAAATTACAGCGAACAAATTCTTAATCAACTAGCACAAGTGCAAGCCAAATTAGAGCATGCCAATGGCTGGCAGTTTGAAAATAAAATCAATGAAGTCCTACAAAAATTAGAGTTAAATCCAGATACCAAATTAGCGGATTTATCGGGTGGTTGGTTGCGTAAAGCCGCCCTTGCTCGTGCGTTAGTGTGTAATCCTGATGTCTTGTTATTAGATGAACCGACCAACCACTTGGATGTGGATGCAATTGAATGGTTAGAAAACTTCTTATTAGAATTTACCGGAAGTATTGTATTTATTTCCCACGACCGTTCTTTTATCCGCAAAATGGCGACCCGTATTGTTGATTTAGATCGCGGAAAATTAGTGTCTTATCCAGGTAACTATGATTTATACCTCACCGCTAAAGAGGAAAGCTTACGTGTAGAAGCATTGCAAAATGACCTTTTTGATAAGCGTTTAGCGCAAGAAGAGGTTTGGATTCGTCAAGGGATTAAAGCTCGCCGTACGCGTAATGAAGGCCGTGTGCGTGCTTTAAAAGCCATGCGTGAAGAACGTCGCCAACGTCGTGAGGTAATGGGTACGGCTAAGTTACAATTAGATAACTCAAGTCGTTCAGGCAAAATCGTGTTTGAAATGGAAGATGTAAGTTATGAGATTGAAGGCAAACAGCTGCTCAAAGATTTCAGCACGACTATTCTACGAGGCGATAAAATTGCATTGGTTGGCCCAAATGGTTGCGGAAAAACCACGTTTATTAAACTTTTATTAGGTGAAATCAAGCCAACCAGCGGTCGCATTCATTGTGGTACAAAATTAGATATCGCTTATTTTGACCAATATCGTGCTGATCTTGATCCAGAAAAAACAGTGATGGATAACGTTGCCGATGGCAAGCAGGATATTGAAGTCAATGGTGTAAAACGTCATGTGTTGGGCTATTTACAGGATTTCTTATTTCCACCAAAACGCGCCATGACACCCGTAAAAGCCCTTTCTGGTGGTGAACGTAATCGCTTGTTATTGGCTAAATTATTACTGAAACCGAATAACTTGCTGATTCTCGATGAACCAACCAATGACTTGGATGTAGAAACCTTAGAATTATTGGAAGAAATCCTCACCGATTATCAAGGCACCTTATTGATTGTCAGCCATGATCGTCAGTTTATTGATAACGTCGCGACGGAGTGTTATTTCTTTGAAGGCGACGGCGTATTGAATAAATACGTGGGTGGTTTCTTTGATGCGAAAGGACAACAAGCCAATTACTTTGCGATGAAAGCAGAGCAAGAAGCGCAAAAAGTCAAAAAAGAAGCACCAAAAGTACAAGAAAGTGCGGCTAAAAATGACGTTGTTTCTCAAAAGCCGAAATCCGTTAAACTTTCTTATAAAGAACAACGTGAGTTAGAACAGCTACCACAATTATTGGAAGAATTGGAAGAGAAAATCACCGCACTTCAAGCTGAAATTGGTGACCCTCACTTTTTCCAACAAGCCCATGATGTAACGGATACGAAGCTTAAGGAATTAGCGGATACCGAAGCCGAACTTGAAACGGCTTTCCTTCGTTGGGAAGAGCTTGAGGAGAAAAAGATTCAAGCTGAAACCAAATAGAGAATAGATAAAAAGAAACCGAGCAAAATAGCTCGGTTTTTTTATTACATATTACTGATAAAAATCACCAAAATAATCACTGGAACCACAAATTTCACATAGTTAAACCAAATTGTGGTGAAGACAGAATTCGGTGTCGAAGAGAGTTCTTTTTTCGCATCGTCTTTTAACACGAAACCAACGAAAATGGCACAACCAAGTGCGGTCAGCATAAAGAGAATATTGCCGCTGACGAAATCGAAGGCATCGAAAATGCTTTTACCGAAGATAGTGAAATCTTTCCAAAGGTTGTCACCTAAAATAGATGGCACATTACCTAATAAGAAGATCCCCATCAAGGTAACAAAAATCGCTTTACCACGGCGCATTCTGAGTTTTTCTTGTAATGCGGTGATGATGACTTCATAAATGGTAATTGATGTGGTTAATGCGGCAATAAGCAATAAGCCGAAGAACACGATAGCAAAGAATTTACCCGCCCATAAATGTGAGAATACAATTGGTAAACTTTGGAAAACCAAGGTTGGCCCTGCGTTAGGTTCAATGCCGAATGTGAATAATGACGGGAAGATCATAAAACCACATAACACAGCAATAATGGTATTGGTGAAACCTGTAATAACCGCTGTTTGAATAAGGTTTTCTTCTTTGTTCAAATAGCTGGAGAGGGTAATTAATACACCGAAACCAAGGCTTAATGCGAAGAACACTTGGCCTAATACGAAGATGAATAACTTAGGTGTGATTTTGCTGAAATCTGGTTTTAAATAGAAAGTCACACCTTCCATTGCACCCGGTAAGGTAAGATTACGAATCACCATACCGATGAGGAAAATAAAGAGTAATGGCATTAAGTATTTTACAGAACGTTCAATCCCGCCGATGATACCTTTCGCTAAAATAATGTAATTCACCGCCACAAACAGGAAGGTGTAAAGCATGATTTCCCATGGGCTGTTGCTGATGTGTAAATCGTAGAAATCTTTGGCCACTTCTTTTGTAATTGGTGCGGAAATATCAAGGGTGTTATTTATTAGACTGATGATATAAGACATTACCCAACCACCTAATACCATGTAATAAGCCATGATACCAAATGCACCGAGAAGCCCCATGTAACCAAGAATCTTCCAATATTTGGAAATGTTTTTACCTTTATCTTGGATTTTATCGCCAAAAGCATCAATAGAATTCACACGCAAACGGCGGCCGATGACGTTTTCCACTAAAATCATCGGGATACCAATGACAATCATCGCGATACAAAAGAGGAGTACGTAAGCACCGCCGCCATTTTCACCCACTAAATAAGGAAAGCGCCAAGTGGCTCCAAAGCCAACTGTCGCACCTGCAACGGTGAGCACATAAGTTAGTCGGCTAGACCAAGTTTGGCGAGATTGATTGTTTGTTGTCATAATATTTTCCGTTTGCTTTTATTCGTTTAATAATCTGTTTTTTCTTTGTATTCGCAGAGATCTTCAATAATGCAAGCCCCACAGCGAGGTTTGCGGGCAATGCAGGTATAGCGCCCGTGCAAAATAAGCCAGTGATGCACATCCACTTTAAATTCTTTAGGCACAACTTTGAGCAGTTTTTCCTCCACTTTTACCACATCTTTACCAGGGGCAAAATTCGTGCGGTTGCATACGCGAAAAATATGCGTATCTACTGCAATAGTCGGATGACCGAAAGCCGTATTTAATACCACATTCGCTGTTTTTCTACCTACACCTGCAAGAGCTTCTAAGGCCTCTCGATTATCGGGTACTTTACCATTATGTTTTTCAACTAAATCACGGCAGGTTTTAATGATATTTTCTGCTTTGCTGTTATAAAGCCCGATAGTTTTAATGTATTCTTTTAATCCCTCTAAACCGAGATCTAAAATAGCTTGTGGGGTATTTGCCACAGGGAATAATTTTGCCGTCGCTTTATTCACGCCTTTATCGGTGGCTTGGGCTGACAAAATCACAGCAATGAGTAATTCGAAAGGCGAATTATACTCTAATTCCGTGGTAGGATGCGGGTTTTGCTCCCGAAGTCGAGTGAGGATTTCAATTCGTTTAGCTTGGTTCATTTTTTCATATCAATTCGGTTTTTAATCGCCAGTAGAATGCCTAATCCAATAAATGCACCTGGCGGAAGAATAAAGAGTAAAAAGCTGCTGTCAGCGTGATAAATATGTAATGTAAGGAATTTCGCCCATTGACCGAACAAGTTTTCAATCCCGTCAAAAAGGGTGCCTTGGCCTAAGATTTCACGTAGCGCACCTAATACGGTGATACTTAATGCCATACCTAATCCCATCGAAAAACCATCCCAGGCAGCATGTGCTACGCTATTTTTAGAGGCAAAGGCTTCGGCACGACCGATGACGATACAGTTAGTCACGATTAAAGGAATAAAAATCCCGAGTGCTTGATAGAGTGTATAGGTATAAGCATTCATCAATAATTGCACCACGGTTACGGTGGTGGCAATAATCATCACATAAATCGGAATACGGATTTCATGAGGGATTTGCTTACGAAAGAGCGAAACAACGGTGTTTGTACAGGTTAAAACCAACATAGTCGCCAAACCTAAACCTAATGCATTTGTTGCTGTACTTGAAACAGCCAACAGCGGACAAAGCCCCAATAATTGCACGAGGGTAGAGTTGTTTTTCCATACGCCTTGAATAAAGATTTCTTTCCAAACAGAAGGCGTTTGTGTTATTTCTTCTGAATTTTCAACCGCACTTTGCTCATCAAGTGCGGTCGTTTTTTCGGTTAAATCAGTCATAATAAATATCCTATTGCGCGTATTTTTTTGCCATCTCGTTGAGTAATGCCTCATTTTCAAGCATCACGAGAGCAGAGCGTTTTACTTGATTCACAATCGCGCGCGGCGTAATCGTTGCACCGGAAAATTGGTCGAATTTACCGCCATCTTTTTTGACCGCCCAATCTTTTAGGCTTTCAGGTACGATAACTTGGTTTGTAAAACTTAAAATCCAGTCAGAAATGCGAAGTTCGATTTTATCGCCTAATCCAGGGGTTTCATGATGTTCGATGACTCGCACACCTAAAACTTCACCTTTTGGAGTGATACCTACTAATAAACGGATATTCCCTGAATAACCATCTGGCGCTGTCGTTTCATAAGCATAGGCTGTTGGCTCATGATCTTTGATCGCAAAATAGACTTTTTGAATACCTTTGAGTTTCTCTTGCTCGGGCGTCTCAACGCTTTCAAGCAAGTTATTATTAAAATAATCTTGAGGGATCACTTGGAGCAATAACGCTTTTTGTTGTTCAGCCATGGCTTCATCAATTTTATCTTTTGTCAGCATATAAATGCCTGCAGAAACAGCGGTACATACAAGCGCAATAAAACCTAATAACAAACCAAAACGGGAGGTGACTTTAAAAATACCCATTATTTTCTCCCTTTTGCAAAGTGTCCCGCTACGCGAGGACGGGTGTAGTAGTCGATAAGTGGCACACAAATATTACTTAACAAAATCGCAAATGCCACGCCGTCAGGATAGTTTCCAAAGTAACGAATGAGGTAAACCAATAATCCGACCAAGGAACCAAATACAAGCTTGCCGCGAGGGGTAATAGAGGCTGTGACAGGGTCAGTCGAAATAAAGAATGCACCAAACATCATCGCGCCGCTAAAGAGCTGGCTAATCATACTTAAATGATGATAACCTGACATCGCAGTGATAGTAGCTAAGGTCACAAAGGTCACGAGCATTGAAACGGGAATTTGCCAGTGAATTTTTTTCTTTAAGATTAATATAATTCCACCAAGCATGAATGCCAGATTGACTTGCCACCAACCTTCAGCAAAGTCAGTCCCGTTTTGTAATAAAATCGGTAATTTTACAAAATCATGAAATACGCTTTCATCGCCTTGATGGAGCTTATAAAAGATCTTCGCACTGTCTAATGGTGTTGCTTGTGTAATGCCATCAATGGAATGGACAAGTTGACTTAAGCTAAAACCGTCAGTAGTTAAGCCAGTGAAAATTAAAGAAAGAGAGTCCGCAAATGTTGGGGGTTCATTCAATAATGAAATCGGTGGCATCCAACTTGTCATTTGTAGTGGGAAAGAAATCAATAGCACCACATAACCCACCATAGCTGGATTGAAAGGGTTTTGTCCCAAGCCACCATAAACATGTTTACCTAGAATAACTGAGGAAAGCGTACCAATTAAAATCACCCAATAAGGTGCATAAGGCGGAATCGCCATCGCTAAAATTAGGGCAGTAAGCACCACACTAAAATCTGAAATATAGACTAGGTTTGGCTTATTACGCAATTTGGTCACAATAAACTCAAGCAATAATGCGAAAGAAATAGCCAAAGCGGATTGCACCAAAACACCCATTCCAAAATAATAAATCTGTGTGAGCAGGGCAGGTAGCATGGCTGCAATCACCCATAACATAATACGGGCGGTTAATTTGCCTGAATGAGTATGAGGCGAACTCACCATTTTCTTAAACATAATCTTTTCCTGCGTTATTCTGTTTCTTTGGCAGCTTCAGCGGCGGCTTTTTTCGCTTTAGCTCTTGCTATGGCTGCTGCGATAGCGGCTTTTTTCGGATCAAGTGCGGTTGGATTTTCATCTGTTTTTTCGACCGCACTTTCTGTTGCATTTGTCGTAGCAGTTTCACCTTGAGCAGTAGCCTTCTTCGCTTTAGCCCTTGCAATGGCTGCCGCTACAGCAGCTTTTTTCGGATCAAGTGCGGTTGGGTTTTCATCTGTTTTTTCGACTGCACTTTCAGTTGCATTTGTTGTAACTGTTTCACCTTGAGCGGCGGCTTTCTTGGCTTTAGCTCTTGCAATAGCAGCGGCTACCGCGGCTTTTTTCGGATCAAGTGCGGTTGGATTTTCATCTGTTTTTTCAACCGTACTTTCTGTTGCATTTGTCGCAACTGTTTCACCTTGAGCGGCAGCTTTCTTCGCTTTTGCTCTTGCAATGGCTGCAGCTACTGCGGCTTTTTTCGGATCAAGTGCGGTTGGATTTTCATCTGTTTTTTCGACCGCACTTTCAGTTACATGCGTTGTAACAGTTTCACTATTAGCGGCGGCTTTTTTCGCTTTCGCTCTTGCTAGCGCAGCTGCAACAGCCGCTTTTTTCGCATCTTTTTCGTCAGTTTGTGACGTTGTTGCATCCGTCATAGCGCCAGTATCTGCTTGTGCTTGTTGTTTAGCTAGGCGACGGGCTTTACGCTGCTCCATGAGCTCATGGTTATCCGGTAAGATTTCGCCTTTCTCAGATACGATAGTTTTTGTTTCTTTATTTGCGGCTGAACCCGCTTGTTTTGCTTTCAGTCGTTCTAACGCTGCTTTAACGGGGTCTTCACCTTTTTGTTTTGCAAGTTCTTCACGGCGAGCTTCTGCAGCACGTTGTGAACGCGCTTTACGCTCTTGTTCTTCACGCTCCATACGAGCTTGTTTGGCTTCAAAACGGATTTTGGCTTCTTCAGCTTTTTTCGCTTTTTCTTTAATTTCCCAAATTTTGGCTTTTTCTTGTCGGAAATATTGAATAAGCGGAATATGGCTTGGGCAAACATAAGCACACACGCCACATTCAATACAATCTTTTAAGCAATATTCTTCTGATTTTTGGTGATCCTCACTGCGAGCATACCAATAAAGTTGCTGTGGCATTAAATTGACAGGGCAAGCATCAGAACAAGCAGAACAGCGGATGCAAGATTGCTCCGGTTCAGGTTCACCATATTCAAAATGATCAGGTGCTAATAAACAGTTAATTAATTTAGTGACGGGCGCATTGAGATCTGAAAGTTGCAATCCCATCATCGGTCCACCTGCGAAAACAGGGAAACGTTCGTCATATTGGTAACCAACTTGCGCTAATAAGTGGTCAACTGGTGTACCTAAGCGAACCCAGTAGTTGCCTTTCTCTGAAATTTTATCACCCGTAAGCGTAACGACACGCTCAATTAAAGGCTCATCATTAATAACCGCTCTTTTTATTGCAAAAGCCGTACCGACATTGTGCATTAATACGCCAATATCGTAAGAACGTCCGCCACTTGGTACTTCCATGCCGGTAAGCAAATAAATCAGCTGTTTGGCTGCACCGGATGGATATTTAGTCGGAATAACGCGCAATTCAATGTCATTTGCACCATGTAGTGATTGTTGAATAGCTTGAATCGCTTCAGGTTTATTGTCTTCAACTGCAATCACCACTTTTTCAGGGCGTAAGATATAACGTAAGATGCGAATCCCTTCGATCATTTCATCCGTGTAATCACGCATTAAGCGGTCATCACAGGTAATATAGGGTTCACATTCTGCGCCGTTAATAATTAAGAGTTTAACTCTCTTTTCAGCTGATTGGATTTTGGCGGCAGTTGGGAATACCGCACCACCTAAGCCGGCAACGCCAGCTTGATAAATACGATCAATAAGTTGTTCGACAGATAATGTGAAGAATTCTTCAAGTGGAAATTGCTCACGCCATTTATCCAAGCCATCCGCTTGAATATGAATCATGTCCTCGGTTAAACCAGAAGGATGCGGTGCGACGTGTTTTCCGATAAATTTTACCGTACCAGAAGTTGGTGCATGAACAGGCAAGATTCTTAAGCCATTACATTGTGTCAAAGGTTGGCCTTTTAGGACATAATCGCCTTCTTTAACTAATACATTTCCTGCAGTGCCGGCATGTTGTTTAATCGGCACATAAAAATCATGAGCAAGTTCTGATTGCTGAATAGGGGATTGGTTTGATTGAGATTTCATTTCAGGTGGATGAATACCACCTTTAAAATCCCAAATTTTGCCGGAGTTAAATCTTGTTAATACATCAGCCATGTGACTCCGACTCCCCAACCACTAATTTTTTCTCAATTTCTGTGGTATTTACGACTGGAATGACTAATTTAGGATCAAATTTCCAGTTCCAATTATCAATATCTTTTTTCACTTTAATCATGGAAATACAATCTGTCGGACAAGGTGCCACACAAAGTTCACATCCCGTACAGAGATCGGGAATAATTGTATGCATGGCTTTGTTTGTACCGATAATGGCATCAACAGGGCAGGCTTGAATACATTTAGTACAGCCGATACACATATTTTCATTAATAAAGGCAACCATTTCTTCTGGTTCAGCGACATCATCCATTGCAGGTACATCAACACCCATGATTTCGGCAATTTTTACTACCGTAGGACGACCGCCAGGCACGCATTTTGTGATAACGTCACCATTAGCAATTGCTTCAGCATAAGGCTTACAGCCAGGATAGCCGCATTGCCCACACTGGCTTTGCGGTAAGATGGCATCAATTTTTTCGACGACAGGATCTGCTTCAACTTTTAATTTAATCGAAGCAAAACCTAAAATCGCACCAAAAATTAAAGCGAGAATGGTTACTGAAATTAAGATAAACATTATTTTTTAGTGTTATTCCAAAATAATCCGAGAAAAATCACTGTTACAGTAATAAACATTAAGAGATAAATCATTTCACTAATCCAGTGAAGCCCATAAAGGCAAGAGACATCAAACCGGCCGTAATTAATGCGATAGACGAGCCACGAAACGTAATAGGCACATCTGCAGCAACAAGGCGTTCACGCAATGCGGCAAATAAAACTAAAACTAGCGCAAAACCTAAAGAGGCGCCAAAACCATAAATGACGGATTCAGTTAAATTGTGTGTCAAATTGACGTTTAATAATGCTACACCGAGTACCGCGCAGTTTGTGGTAATCAGTGGTAAGAAAATCCCTAATAATCGATAAAGTGATGGGCTTGTTTTATTGATCACCATTTCGGTAAATTGAACCACAACGGCAATCACTAAAATGAAGACTAACGTACGCAAAAATGTGGCGTTTAGCGGCATTAAAATATAATTATCGACTAAATAAGAACACAGTGATGCTACAGTTAATACGAATGTCGTAGCAAGCCCCATACCAATCGCCGTTTCAATCTTTTTGGATACGCCCATAAATGGACAAAGTCCTAAGAATTTGATCAAAACGAAGTTATTGATTAATGCAGTACTGATAACAAGTAGAATATAATGTGTCATTGCGTCTAAATTTATTTTACATAGGTGGCGTATTATCGCTATTTATCGCCTTGAGAACAATAAAAAATTTGGGTTAGTGCGGTCAGTTTTTCCTTTGTTTTTATTTGATCATTGGTTCTACCTGGCTATGTTGGAAATAGCGATATAGCTGAGGTAGCAATTGAGAAATCAAGTTAAGTTGCTGGTATGGCAACGCAAAGACCGAATTGTTTTTGGCTTGGGTTTCATCCCACTGAATTTTTTTAAGGCTTTGTTCAATACTATTTTGGAGCTTTTCAAAAATTTCAGGACGAAGTTTTTCGATATTTTCCAGTGCATATAAAACCTTTTTCGCAACAGGATAAAAGTCTGACAAAAACTCGGTAGTTTGTTGTAATTGCGCCATTTTATTGCGATATGCCCCTAAAGCAGAAATGTAGCTCAATAGGGAATAATTCATTTTTAACAAGTCAAAACCTTCTTGCAAATAAGCTTGATATTTCTTCGGTTCGTTGTTCATATTGGAAAGCGTTGTGCTTAATGCTGCCGCATATTGATGAGCATTACGGCGTGCAATACGGTATTTTAAATTATCGCTTTTACCAAATTGCAGTTGGCTAATAATGTGTAAGAAATATTGTGCATCACTTTGAATCGCTTGACGGCTCACTTTATCGAGCTGTAAATATTTCCAATCCGGCCATAAATAAGAAACGGCAAACCATGCAATGGCTGAACCTAATACAGTATCAATGAGGCGAGGGAAGAGCGCTGACTGTGTGTCAAATCCCATTACATCGAAACTGATCAATACTTGCAAGGTAATAAAGAACGTGGAGAAACTGTAATTATTACTACGGAAAAAGAAAAAGAGCGTACTGGTCACCACCATTAAGCCAAGTTTCATCTCTAATGTTGGGTTGAGATATGGTAATAAGGAGCCAATAATTACCCCTAAAATCGTACCAATAATACGCTGGCGTAACCGCACTTTTGTCGCTGAATAGTTCGGCTGACACACAAAGACCGCAGTAAGTAAAATCCAGTAACCCAAATTAAATTGGAAAAATTCAACAATTGCGCAACACAAAAATACCACGATAGACAAACGTACAGCATGGCGGAAAAGTGGTGATTCAAAAGTGAAATTACTTCCAATAACAGAAAGAATATTTTTTAATCCCGTAATTTGTTCGGTATGGATTTGTGCAGTTTGCTCATTTTCAGTAGTTTCTTGCTCAAGCTGACGTAACTGCCAGTTAATGCTTTGCAGGTTATCAATAAGTGTTTGAAGGGCAAGCAACACATTGTTTTGATTTGTATGTTCTTTACTATAAAGCTCAAGGGATTGAATTGTCCCTATTAATGCTTTTTCTACGCGAATATTATAGTGATAAGGCGTATTTTGACGCAGACAAGCCGTAATATCATGGCAGGCTTGCGCTTGTAATTCGAGCAAGCGCTGAATGCGAAAAATTAAATCTGTATTTTTGAGTTGTTCAGCAATTTGTCGATAATCAAAATGTGTGGAATTTGCACGTTCATGAATGTCTTGCGCTGCAAAATAATAGCGAATCATACGTTGTGTGCGAACATGGCGATGTTGCCCTCGAATGCGGTAGAAAAGCGCAGTTCTTGCTTGATTGAAGGCCTCCACCACATTGGTGTTTTTCATCGCAAAATTAAGATGTTTTTTCTCGATTTCATCAATTTCATCAGGATCAAAAAATTCTGATTTGGCATCTAAATAATTACCTAATGCACAAAACGCTTTTGCCACACTTTCTTGTACAGGACGATTTGGAAAAAAGAGATAGACAATGATGGTCACAATACTGTAGAGCAAGGTGCCCAATAAAATCATTACAGGATTGATAAACCAACTCGCAGAATTATCTGGTGTATAAGTGAGGGTGGTATAAATGGCTACCACCAACGTACCAAATGCAATGGTGCGATAACGTTCACCCACGGCACCAACCATCGTAAATAAAAAGGTGATGATGGTCATCAGCAATACGTATTGAATGGGTTTACCAATATTGAGTTGAACGATGAAGGTTGAAATGGCAAAGGCAATTAAAGTGTAAAAAATATTTTTTAATCGTCCGGTAAGGCGATTATCTAAATCCACTAAACCGCCTGCAATAATCCCTAAAATCAAGGGCATAGATTGCGTAGAAATATCAAAAAACCAGACGCCGAACGCTGCGATATTCACTGCAATAAAAATAGGTATTGAAGCGATTACTTTTGCATTAAGCCATTGATTCATGTTGATATCCTTGCTTATTATTTAATGACTAAAAATTGGATGATAAAAAAGTGAGCGGGAAGGCTCACTTCTTTATCAAAGTGCGGTTAAAAAAACGATTATTTTTGTTTTTTTGCCCAGTTTAAGAAACGAGTTTGGGTTTCTTTATCGGCTTGTTGGAACCAGTATTGTAATTGTTGTTCAGCAACGTTTTCACCTTGCACTACAACTTTACCTTTCGCTGCTTTTCCTGATGCTGCAGGCATCATACCTACTGCAGGTGCCGCTAAAGCTGAAACCGCTGCTGGTGCATTAGATGCATTATACTCAGCAAGGTCGTTAACAATATTCGCTGATGGGAATAAACCTTCTTGTTTTAAGGTATCCACTTTAGCATCAATCACATTACCTGATTTAGTTTTAACGGTAATTTGTGGTTGTGCATTAAATTTTTCGCCATCTTCTTGAGAACGAATTTTTTCTGCAGATACCACAATATCATCAGCCGTACCTTTGAAAGTCACAATAACAGGGTTAGACTCAAAAAGCCCTTGGCTAGAACCGGTACCGACGATCTCACCTAAGCGTACCACAACCTGTTGTGTTTGGTCAGCTTCAGCATTGAATGATTTTTTTTCTTTTAGAAGGGATTTGCTGGCTTTTTGGCCGTTGATAGCAAGGAACTCAAGGTTTGATGAGGTGGTGACCATGCCGGCTAAGCTGCTCGCACTGACTGCAAGGGCAACAACACCTAAAGCAAACTTACATAATTTCATAATTACTCCTTTTATTTTTTGAATGAAATTAGATGGTTGTAATGCTATGCTAAATTTTAAAAAATGGGAATAGGAAAGTGCGGTTAATTTTTAAAAAGTTTTTGTAACAAAGGAGCATATCATGGCAAAACGATTTGTCGTATATGGTCGAGTTCAAGGTGTCGGGTTTCGCTATTTTACGTGGAAAGAAGCAGAGAAAATTGGTATTAAAGGCACGGTAAGAAATTGTACAGACGGCAGTGTCGAAATCATTGCGGAAGGCAACAATGACCAACTACAACACTTTTATGATTGGTTAAAAGTCGGGCCAAGAACCGCAAGTGTTGAACGGGTCTTAGTCGATAATATTGAAGATAAACGGTATTCTGACTTTTCGATTATTCATCGTTAAAACTGACCGCACTTTACAGTGTGAATTGATGCTCGTAGAATACGCCGCTTGTTTATAAATAGGGGAAATCATGCGTAATCAAACAAAACTTCATCTTCAACAATTACAACTTGCTATGCAAAAACTTGATTTATGGCAAGCCGTTCCTCCTTCACAAGAAGCCTTTTTAAGTGAAGAGCCTTTTGCTATTGATACCATGTCACCAGAAGAATGGTTGCAATGGATTTTTATTCCAAGAATGTTTGCCTTACTTGAAAGTGGCGCTGAATTACCCTCAAAAATTGCGGTGTCGCCTTATTTAGAGGAAGCGTTTAAAGAAGCAGAAGAAGATTTTTTAGTTGAATTATTAACACCATTACGTGAATTAGAAGCCTTATTACAAAATCAATAAATGTTAGAAATTTTATATCAAGATGAATATCTTGTCGCCGTTAATAAGCCTGCAGGTATGTTGGTACATCGTAGCTGGCTTGATACTCATGAAACGCAATTTGTGATGCAAACCTTGCGCGATCAAATCGGGCAGCATGTTTTTCCTATTCATCGATTAGATCGCCCCACCTCAGGTGTTTTGCTGTTTGCTTTAAATAGTGAAATAGCGAATTTAATGTGTCAGCAATTTGAAGAGAAAACGGTGCAAAAATCTTATTTGGCGATTGTTCGAGGGTATTTGCAAGGTAAAGGACAGATTGATTATCCTCTTAAAATCCAATTAGATAAGATTGCAGATAAGTTTGCCCAGGAAGATAAAGCCCCTCAAGAGGCGGTAACGGATTATGAGGGCTTAAATATTGTGGAAATGCCTTATGCAGTAGGGCGTTATCAAACAACAAGGTACTCTTTAGTTAAGTTAATTCCTCAAACAGGCAGAAAACATCAGTTACGACGTCACATGAAACATATCTTTCATCCTATTTTAGGGGATACACAATATGGTGATTTACATCAAAATCGTGCATTGACGGAATATTCAGGCTGCCAGCGTTTATTTTTACACGCAGATACACTTATTTTTGAACATCCTATTCATTCAATAAAAATAGAAATTAAAGCTAATTTAGATGAGCAATGGATGAAAGTGATGGAATTATTTAATTGGTCTATTTAACGAGAAAAAATAATGTTAGATATTAATTTAACCCACGAACAGCAACAAAAAGCAGTAGAGCAAATTCAGGAATTAATGGCACAAGGAATGAGTAGCGGCGAAGCCATTCAAATTGTGGCAAAAGCATTGCGTGAAATTCATCAAAAAGGTGAGAAAGAAGCTTCTGACAGTAAATAAATAAAAATTTTTGTGATCAATGTATCATTTTTAAAGTTTCCTTGTTGCATAAAAAAATAAAATGTTTGAATATATTTCCAATGAGGTGATAAGGCATGAGTCTTATTGTTTTTAAGTATTAAGGGCGAAGCCTATAGAGGTCTACTATGGAAATTGGTGTAGTAAAATGGTTTAATAACGCAAAAGGATTTGGATTTATTTCTGCAGAAGGCGTGGATACAGACATCTTTGCACATTATTCAGCAATTGAAATGGATGGTTACCGTTCATTGAAAGCGGGACAACGCGTGCAATTTGAAGTGATTCACGGCGACAAAGGATCTCACGCCACAAAAATAATTCCGATTGCGGAATAAGCGAAACGCTAAAACGTTTCAAAATCTTCTCTATTTAGCATAATCAAAAGCCAAGGTTTCAGCCTTGGCTTTTTTTCATCTTATTTATTGAGTAAGTTTTTCAAACCGGCTTTCATTGCCGTCATTTGGCTTTCATATAATGCTTTGCTTTCACGTTCATCAATCATATAAGTGATGGTTTCAGAAAGTGTCATTTTCATTTTTCTTGAATATTTAGACAAACGAAGCCAAACGCCATATTCTAAATCAATAGATTTTTTCTTCGTTGATTGTTTTTCTGCATTAAAAAAGCGTTTACGTCTTGCACGAATAGCCTGATCAAGCTTAATAGGTAAATCAAGAGAAAGGTGATTTTTAATCCATTCCTCGATTTTTTCAGGATAATTCTGACATTCTATTAATTCTTGAACTTTGCTTTCTTCTAAGCTTTTTTCTTCATAACGGGTAATTTTTTCCCCTTCACGATGTTTGCGAATGAGATAAATCCATTTCCAGTTTGCTTCTTGGTTTTCTAATTTTTGGTATTTCATCGTTTTATTATGCTTTTTAGTGACGTGGTAACCTCATAAATATACGCTGTTTAGATAAATTTTTCCAGTAGATTTTTATAACGGATTTTCACTCAGTGTGAAGTGTGCGATAATACCGCCAATTTAATTAAAGCGAGATATGTCGTGACTTCAACATCTTCGGAACAAGCCTTAAATTGGCAAGCCTTACAACCAGAATTATCGATTACTGAACTTTCAGCTGAAAAGGCTGATTTTTGGTCATTACAAAAACACGCCACAAAAGCGATTTCTTTATTTTTAAAACAACCTCGTCGTTCTTTGTTAGTTTTAAAAGCAGATGATCAAGCAGAATATGCCGATTTATTAGCAGAACTTATTCGCCAAGAACAGCCAAAAGAGCGGTCAGTTTTTGGGGTAAATTATGTGGTTGAGCAGGGAGATTCTTTTTCTTTCCCTCGTATTTATACAGAGCCAGCCCAATCTCTCGCTGATAATTTTGCTGCACAAGGTGATGTGTTGAAGGCATTGCATGCTGATCAATTTAGCCTTTTTGGTAGTGTGCGTGTTCATCCTAGTTCGCAAGATATTTTGCTCACACCAGGTTTAGTGCATCAAGCCAATGGTGGCGTTTTGATTTTAAGTGCAGCAACGATGCTAAGCCAATTTGATTTATGGCAACGTTTAAAACATATTTTACAAACGCAAACTTTTGATTGGTATTCAGCCCATCCATTTAAAACCTTGCCTTGTGATATTCCAAGTTATCCACTTGATTTAAAAGTGGTGATTTTAGGTAATCGCACTGAAATTGCGACCTTAGGTGAGTTAGAAGAAGATCTTTATAGCTTGGCTGATTATGCTGAAATTGAAAGCTATTATTCTGTTGCACAACCGAAAGCACAAGAAAATTGGGCTAATTATGTGTTGGCATTAGCCTCAAAATATGAGCTCGATTTAGATTTAACTGCATTAAATAAACTCTATCAGTTACTGGTGCGAGAGAGTGAAGATCGCTTTTTAATTAACATTTCCCCGTTAAAAACAACAGAAATGCTACTCAATGCTGCGACGTTGTCACAAAAACAAACCTTAAGTGCGGTTGATTTTGAGCAAGCTTTTAAACAAAAGAACGAACAGCACGGTTTCTTACGTGAACGTACTTATGCAGATATTCTTAACGAGCAAATTTATGTAGAAACCAACGGTGAAATTGTTGGGCAAATTAATGGCTTGTCTGTTATTGAATATCCAGGCACCCCCGTTTGTTTCGGTGAACCTTCTCGTATCAGCTGTTTAGTGCAGTTTGGTGATGGTGAAGTCGTAGATGTGGAACGTAAAAATGAATTGGCAGGCAACCTTCATGGTAAAGGAATGATGATTTCTGAAGCTTGCCTGGCAAGTATCTTAGAGTTGCCATCACAATTACCATTTTCTGCGTCTTTAGTATTTGAGCAGTCTTATGGTGAAATTGATGGTGATAGTGCGTCTCTAGCTATTTTCTCCGTGTTAGTCAGTGCGTTATCTGATTTGCCGTTGCCACAAAATATTGCGATTACCGGTACCATTGACCAATTTGGTTTGGTGCACGCAGTAGGTGGAGTGAATGACAAAATTGAAGGCTTTTTCACCATTTGCCAACGTCGTGGTTTAACGGGTAAACAAGGGGTGATTATTCCCGCGACAACAATTCAACAACTAAGCTTATCTGATGAAGTGGTTGAAGCCGTGAAAAATGAACAATTCTTTATCTATCAAGTCGAGGATATTTATCAAACAGCCAAAATTCTATTTGACCGCGATTTATTGGAAGAGAAAGAAGAA
Source organism: Parahaemophilus parainfluenzae (assembly GCF_001055095.1). Classification (GTDB taxonomy): domain Bacteria; phylum Pseudomonadota; class Gammaproteobacteria; order Enterobacterales; family Pasteurellaceae; genus Haemophilus_D; species Haemophilus_D parainfluenzae_Z. Next base: position 106,037 of record NZ_JVHG01000002.1, on the reverse strand, counting down.
TATGCGAAGGGCAAAGAGCCGATTGCGCGTTTAATTCAAAGTCGGATTGCTTTCCGTTCGGAAACGCCGAAAAAAAACTGGTTAGATTTCTTTAAATCTTAATTTCTTTAAAGCGAACCTTGTGTTCGCTTTTCTTTTATCTTAATTTTACTGACTGATCCGACAAGTTGAGCTAACAAGTGTTCGCTGTTTACATTTCTTATAAATCCCCATAGAATCTGCACTTATTGTTTGTAATCAAGCAAAACTATATATACAAGGAAATAAAAAATGGAAAACACCTGTACACCCAACATCAAAAGCAGCTACACTTATGAAGATTTATTAGCTTCTGGTCGTGGTGAATTATTTGGTAAAGAAGGCCCGCAACTTCCAGCACCAACCATGTTGATGATGGATCGCATTGTAAAAATGACCGAAGATGGCGGTGCGTTTGGTAAAGGGTATATTGAAGCGGAATTAGATATTCATCCAGATTTACCGTTTTTTGGTTGTCACTTTATTGGTGACCCAGTTATGCCAGGCTGCTTAGGTTTAGATGCGATGTGGCAATTAGTGGGTTTCTTCCTTGGCTGGGTAGGGGGTAAAGGTAAAGGCCGTGCATTAGGCGTAGGTGAAGTGAAATTTACCGGACAAATCTTACCAACCGCGAAAAAAGTGGTTTATCGCATCAATATGAAACGCGTAATTAATCGCAAATTAGTAATGGGAATGGCTGACGGTGAGGTGGAAGTCGATGGTCGCGTTATCTACACCGCAACTGATTTAAAAGTAGGCTTATTCCAAGATACATCAAGCTTCTAATTCAAATAAACACAACATCATATAAAAATAATAGCCCGATTCATTCGGGCTTTTTTTCTATTCTTCGTCAATAATATCGACAAATTCGGCATTCAGTAATTTAGCCAAATCTTGTGGGGCCAATTCGACGCTTAATCCACGTTTCCCGCCTGAAACAAAAATCGTATCAAACTCAAGTGCGGTCGAATTTATCACTGTTTTTACCCGTTTCTTTTGACCTAATGGACTAATGCCACCGACAAGATACCCCGTACTTTTTTGTGCCACATCTTTATCGGCCATTTCAACCTTTTTCACACCAATTGACTTTGCCGCCTTCTTCAAACTCAACATATTTGCCGTGGAAAGCACAAAACACGCTAATTTTTTCTGATCACCATTTTCAGCGACTAAAAGTGTTTTAAAGGATTGGTGCGGATCAAGCCCAAGTTTTTCAGCGGCTTCATCGCCAAAATGCGTATTGTTAGGGTCATGATCGTAAGTATGGAGAGTAAAAGGAATTTTATTTTTCTTTAGTAAATCAATTGCCGGTGTCATCTGATTTCCTTATGTATTTATGCGTCTTTTTTCTGTAGAATGAATCGGTTCAGAACATTTTACAGCGGAGAGAAAAATGGACGCAAGCCTAAATATTGCTATTGCAGCAGAATTTGATCTATGTGAAAAAATTGCCGAAGCACTTGAACAAAGTGAGCTAGATGTAGGCAAGATTTCTATCGTAGAAATTTATCCTTTTGAAGAAGAGCAAGCGGTACGTTTTTGCAATAAAGCGGTTGCTCAATTAGCCACTGATGAGATTGAGTGGGATAGCGTTAATTATCTTTTCTTCGCAGGCCAAATTGACCAAGCGCCTTTATTAGCACAAGCCGCAGAAAGTGGCTGTGTCGTGATTGATTTAAAAGGAATTTGCTCAGCATTGTCTGATGTTCCTGTTGTGGTTCCTACAATCAATGAAGAAAACCTGACTGAATTAAGACAACGTAACATTGTGAGTTTGCCCGATCCGCAAGTGAGTCAATTAGCTTTATCTCTACTACCAATCATTCAACAAACAAATTTAACTCAAGTTTTTGCAACGTCACTTTTGCCCGCTTCTTATACAGATGGGGAAACCGTAAATAAACTTGCGGGTCAAACCGCTCGTTTACTGAATGGTATGCCGTTGGAAGAAGGTGAAGCCCGTTTTGCCTTTGATGTGTTTCCACAGCAAGCGTCAAATTTAAATCTGCAATTACAAAAAATCTTCCCGCAATTAGACAATGTCATTTTCCATCAAATTCAAGTGCCTGTATTCTATGGAATGGCACAAAAAGTGACCGCACTTTCAGATTATGAATTTGATTACCAGCCACAACAAAACGAATTGATTGAATTACACGATAGCCTTATTACGCCTGTGATTAATGGTGAAAATGAAAATGGTGAAGACAGCGTAAAATTGCATATCAGCCAACAAAGTGCGGTTGAAAATGGAATTGAATTTTGGACGGTAGCTGATGAGCAACGTTTCAATATTGCCTTATTAGGTGTGAAATTACTTGAGTCAATTTATCACCAAGGTTATTAATTTAAGTTAAGGGGAAGACAATGCAACAATCTTTACTTGAACGCCTTTTTTCGATTAAAGAAAAGGGTAGTACCACCAAAACTGAAATTATCGCTGGTATCACCACCTTCTTTACCATGGTGTATATCGTGTTTGTGAATCCATCCGTATTAGGTGATGCGGGAATGGATAAGCAAGTTGTTTTCGTGACCACTTGTTTAATCGCCGCGCTAGGTACCATTGCGATGGGGTTATTCAGTAATTTACCTATCGCCCTTGCACCCGCCATGGGACTCAATGCGTTCTTTGCTTATGTAGTCGTTGGCAAGCTTGGTTATTCTTGGGAAGTGGGCATGGGTACCATTTTCTGGGGCTCAATTGGTTTATTTGTTCTCACCTTATTCCAAATCCGTTATTGGTTAATGGCATCGATTCCGCTTTCACTGCGAGTGGGAATTGGTGCAGGTATCGGCTTTTTTATTGCCTTAATTGGCTTTAAAAATATGGGGTTGGTTGTCGCGAATCCTGCAACCTTAGTGGCATTAGGCAATTTACATGATCCGAAAATTCTGCTTGGCGTATTAGGTTTCTTTATTATCGTCGTTTTAGCTGCACGTAATATTTTCTCTGGTGTTTTAATTTCTATCGCGGTAGTGACTGCTTTAGCGCTTTTAATTGATGACCAAGTTAACTTCCACGGCATTGTTTCTATGCCACCAAGTTTAGGTTCGGTTGTCGGTAAAGTGGATATTGCGGGTGCTTTAGATACGGCTTTGCTCGGCATCATTTTCTCATTCTTATTAGTAAACCTATTTGACTCATCAGGCACCTTATTAGGCGTGACTGATAAAGCAGGTTTCAGTGATGAGAAAGGTCGTTTCCCAAAAATGAAACAAGCTCTTTATGTAGATAGCGTGAGTGCGGTAGTAGGGTCTTATATTGGTACATCCGCTATCAGTACCTATATCGAAAGTGGCGCTGGGGTTTCTGTAGGCGGTAGAACAGGTTTAACGGCGGTGACAGTCGGTGTTTTATTCTTACTCACTATTTTCTTCTCGCCACTAGCTAGTGTGGTACCAGCTTATGCAACCGCAGGGGCATTAGTTTATGTGGGGATTTTAATGGCATCCAGTCTTATTCGTGTACACTGGGATGATTTAACTGAAGCAACACCTGCTTTTATCACTGCAGCGATGATGCCATTTACTTATTCAATTACTGAAGGTATCGCATTCGGCTTTATTAGTTATTGCGTCATGAAGGCTTGTACAGGTAGAATACGCGAGGTTAATGCCCCTGTGTGGGTGGTGTCTTTATTATTTGTGGCCAAGTTCGTTTGGGTTGGCTGATTTCATAAAGGCGTAATTTATTACGCCTTCATTTTTATAGCATTGCAACAAGGAGTGCGTCATGCAAAATATTCTTTTTATCGTCAATGATTCCACATATAGTGGAGAAAAAACCTTCAACGCTGTTCGTTTCGCCATCAATATGAAAGAAGAGCACAGCAAGGATGTGAATATTAAATTATTCTGCTTTTCTGATGCGATTTTATGCGGTATTGCGGGACAAAATCCAAATGAAGGCTTCAATATCCAACAACTTATCGATATTTTAGCGGCACAAGGTGCTGAAATTAAATTATGCACCAGCTGCGTGAAAGCACGTGGTTTATTAGACGCTAAATTAATTGACGGTGTGACCCTTGGTACCTTAGATGATGTATCCGAGTGGACATTATGGGCGGATAAAGTTTTAACGTTCTAATTCCTGATAAAACTGACAAAATAAAAAGGTGTAATCAATAGATTGCACCTTTTTAATTCTATATAGTCGGTTTAAGTTTTTAAACCTCGCCACCAATCCCAACAAATTTCTCAACAAAGGCAACAATCTTTTGGAAAATGCTTTGTTTTTTTGTGAGATATTGCGGATTAAGCGGACTCATTTTCGGTAGAGCATCATTTAAATCTGTACCTTGTTCACTAGCATATCCGCGTTTTAGGGATACGTTAATATAACGCTTCGCAGCATCAATATTCAGCCCTTCACTGCTAATTAATTCGTCAGCTTCCTTCTGTTGCTCTTTTTGAGCAAATTGGAAGAAGGATTCAATAATACCGGCTTTATCGACAATGCTATCTAAGTCAGTTTGATTGATAAAATCTACGATCAAACTTTCTTTGGCTCGATTACCTAGGCTAGCTCGGATTGTGGTTCGAATTTCATCAATCAGCTCAGCTTTATTTTTCATTTTCTTGTTGTGTTCAAAAATCAATTCTAAGATGTAATCTAGATTGATTTCTTGAGATTTTAATAAATCTACCTCAAACACCACATCGTCCCAATCAATAGTCGATTTGGCTTTTTCCTCGCCATCTTTTTGACGACGGAGCCAATCCCGAATATCGTTGTAAGTTGAACGGTAATTCTGAATACTGCGTTCACTTGGCATATCAATAGGTTGCATTTCAGCAAAAGCTTCGTCCGTTAAATAATATTTTTCTTTAAAGGCTTCAACGGCTTTTGCATCGCTGGTATTGAGCGATTGAAATGCTTGTAAAGCAGCGAACTCATCATAGTTTTGCAGAATGTTTTCAACCCGCAAATATTCACCAAATAATTTTACAAAGTCTTTCTTGTCTTTTTCCGTTTGAATTACATCTGGATCCAGGAAGCGTTCTTGCAATTCAGCAATAACCTCTAAATACCCACGACGGGCGACACCTGCATCGGTAAAGCCTTCCATATATTCTTGGTAACTTTTTTCTAATACGATATTGCGTGTATTGGATTTACCGAAAAGGGTAATCGCATCAATGGTATCTTGTTCCAAATCGCGGAAAGTGACGATATTGCCAAAACTTTTGGTGCTGTTGTAAATACGGTTTGTACGAGAATAAGCTTGAATCAAACCATGGTAACGAAGATTTTTATCCACAAATAACGTGTTTAAGGTTGGGGCATCAAAACCGGTTAAAAACATTCCAACGACAATCAGTAAATCCACTTCTTTGTTTTTGACGCGTTTGGCGAGGTCACGATAGTAGTTTTGGAACGATTTCGCATCCACATCATAATTAGTGGCAAAATAGCCGTTGTAATCATCAATGGCCGATTTTAAAAATTCCTTAGCCGAGGAGTTCATCGCCTCCACTTCAAAACTTTCATCGACAATATCCCCAATCGCATCTTGCTCTTCATTCGCGGCAAACGAAAAGATTGTTGCAATTTTAAGTGGATTTTTGACCGCACTTTGTAACTGTTTAAAAGTTTGATAATAAGCTTTAGCCGCATCCACGCTACTTACCGCAAACATGGCATTAAAGCCATTGTTACCCGCATTAAAGCGATGTGTCTTTTGTTTGAAATTATCTAGAACATATTGGGCAATTTGCTCAATACGTTTAGGTTGTAAAAAGGCTTGTTTTTTCTCGAGTTTTGTTAGCTCTTCAAGATTCTTTTCAGTTTCAATGCTCTTAAATTGTGGTCGTACATCATTGTAATCCACTTTAAATTTCAGCACTTTTTCGTCACGAATCGCATCGGTGATAATGTAAGAATGGAGTTCAATGCCAAAAACACTCGCTGTAGTTTCAGCACCTAATGCGTTAGTTGGGAAAATAGGCGTACCGGTAAAACCAAATTGATAGTATTTTTTAAATTTTCTCGTTAGATTTTTTTGCGCTTCACCAAATTGAGAACGATGACATTCGTCAAAGATAAAAACAACCTGTTTATCGTAAATCGGTAATTTATCTTCCGATTTCATCAGGTTGTTGAGTTTTTGAATGGTGGTAACAATGATCTTATTATCGTCTTTTTCGATATTGCGTTTTAGCCCTGCCGTACTTTCCGAACCATTCACGCTATCCGGTGAAAAACGTTGGTATTCTTTCATGGTTTGATAGTCCAAATCCTTTCTATCAACCACGAAGAATACTTTTTCAATAAAGTCTAATTCTGTTGCAAGTCGTGCGGCTTTAAAGCTGGTGAGCGTTTTGCCTGAGCCTGTAGTGTGCCAAATGTAGCCACCACTTTCTTTATTGCTCCAATTTTTCGCCTGATATGAACTTTTAATTTTCCATAAAATACGCTCGGTAGCGGCAATTTGATAGGGGCGCATAATCAATAGGGTATCGGAAACATCAAACACGCAGTAATTCACCAACACATTAAGCAGAGTGTGTTTTTGTAGGAATGTCGCTGTAAAATCCTTTAAATCTTTAATCAGAGTAGTTTTCGCCGTTGCCCAATTCATTGTGAAGTCATAGCTATTCTTATCGCGCTTGGTGGTATTGGCAAAATAGCGAGTATCCGTGCCATTAGAAATGACAAAAATCTGAATATATTTAAAGAGAGAATTTTCTTTATTGAAACTTTCTTTGCTGTAGCGATGAATTTGATTAAAGGCTTCACGAATTGCCACGCCACGTTTTTTCAGTTCAATATGCACAAGGGGTAAGCCATTCACCAAAATCGTCACATCATAACGATTGTCATAGCTGCCGGTTTGCTCAAATTGATTGATGACTTGCAGGGCATTGTTGGCAAGATTTTTCTTATCTAGCAGATAAATATTCTGAATGTGTCCATCATCAAATACAAAATCATAAATATAGTCATCATGAATTTTACGGGTTTTCTCAATCAGACTATCGCTCAGTTTATCCAAATATTCCTCTAAAAAACGTTGCCATTCCGCATCGGAGAAAACTACATTATTTAAGCGTTGTAATTGTGCCCGTAAATTTTTAATTAACGCATCATGACCATTGAGACCTTGCAAATACTCATAGCCCTGTGCCTGTAAATCACGGATAAATTCACGTTCAAGACTTCCTTCTGTTTGGTAGCCTGCATTGGGTTCTTCAACAAACTTTTTGTATTGATCTAAAACGATAAAGTGGTTGGATTCGGCGATGGTTTTGTATTGGATCATAGTGGTTCCTTAGTATATTTTTCAGTTATTCAGTATTACTGAATAACTTGAGTTATTATAAGTCATTGAATAATAATCTTATTTTCATTGGATATGTTTTCAGGTAGTATTTTATAGTTTAAATATTAATCAAGAAAACTTTAGTTTTAACTAAAGGACTTGACCTCGGATCCGTATTTTTATACTATGCGCACCAACAGTTCCCCTAGCTTTGCCAACTCAAGTGGTTGGACTCACAAGGCTAGGGGCCATTTTTTTCCACAGTTTCCATTCTTTTGGCTCAATGTTTACACCAATATCTTCTAGTGAAATTGCCCCATTTTTTACTTTTGGAAATTCATCAAGTACAGCCAAGAAACGTTCCCCCCAAGTTGAATTAGGGCAAATAATATCTAGCATTTTTTTCATCAAGCAAAAATAAACAAATACTTGGTTAGAAGACAACGCTTTCCATTTTGGATCATCTAATCCTTTTAAGGTTGCATTAATTGGAATTGCGCGATTCCACAGTCTTCCATGGTGAGCAGAAATGTTACGAATAACGTTGAATGCATGAAGATATGTTTGTAAATGTCTTCCACTTTTTAAGCGATAGATTTTTGCAATATAGTCTTTATCTTTTTCATTCATGCCGCTGTAAAGTTTTGACATTGTGCCAAAATCCCAAATTTCACAGCATACCCAAATAGGTAAGTCTGAATATTGCTCTAAATGATGTTTCACAAAACTGGTCTTTCTTTCTCGGCCAATTAGCTTTTCAAGCTTATCTAGCCAGTCGGAATGGTTAAATTCAGCGTCAAAATATTCAATTTTTTTATGTGCTAAAGGATGATATTCACCTAATCGGTAAGCAATACTCACACGCATCGCGACTTCTATTCTTTCTAGAGCATCAAGCGCAAGTTGTCGTAATTTCTTGTCAAAAAGATAAAGTTGTTTAATATCCGAAAAATGAGTGTTATCAATAAAATTATCTAATTTTATCTTGGAATTGCCTGTATCACTTTGACGAAAAGGGTAGAGATAGCCACTTAAGCGATAATATCCAATGGTTTTTAAATAACCTAAGGTCTTGGTTTCGTTATCAATGATAAGTCCTCTTTCTTTTAAACGGGAAAGCTGCTCATCAAAATTTTTCCATTCTTTTAATGTTTTTGGCATAGTTGTTTTTATTCAAAATTTAATAACAATTCTCTGTAATATTCATACCGCTTTTGGCTTTGTTCAATCGCCAAAGGCAAGCCATCGGTGATGGAATTGGTTAAGGTTTCAAATTTATCGAGGATTGAAACGATACGTTGTTGTTGTTCGAGTGGAGGTACGTCAAACTCATATTGTAAAATTGCAGATTTATCCCCTCGAGGCATTTTTGCACCTTTTGAATATTTAATGTTGTATTCAAAGAAATGTTCATTTGCCAATATATGATAAAGATAACGAGGAAGAATGTTTTCGTCTGTTAAGCGTATAACTAACACATCTCCATTTGTTCCTCCTTTTCGATCCGATAGCCAAATTTTTCTTAAATAGGGACGAATATTCCCAATCAAAATATCATTGGGAAGATACTCAATAAATGCACCATCAGTTGGTACATAATTGGAGCTTGTTTTACCCAGTTTATTTTGAAGTAAATTTTCTACACCTACGTAATTTTCTTTATCCAACTTATCAGCCAAGATGCGTACTTTTGCATAAATTGCAACATCAATAAGTTTCTTCTTCGCCCCCCCCATATTTAATTGTTCTAAACTATCGAAAGATAACAATTTTTCCCGATAGTATTCATACTGCTTCCGGCGTAGTGTAAGCTCGCTGGTAAGCTCGCTGGTAAGCGCTGTCAATGCATCCAAAATTTTTACGATTTCGGTTTGGACGGGGAGTGGGGGGATGGGGATTAGAAATTTCCTAAATCCATTCATATCAACGGAGGCAAAACTAGACATAGTGGTATTTTTCTGACACCAATCATCAAGCGTAAAACAATAATGGTATAGAAAATAAATATTAAATTTATCAATATATTCAGGTTTTAAAGATAAAACCGTAAATCTTTGATTTGCTAGAAATGGTATGGTGATTAAGGCGTGCTCCCCAATAGTTGCTGAGGTTGCAATAATAATTGAATTTGCGGGAAAAAGTTTTCCGCCTTTAACCGCACTTTCTGAAACCTTTTGTAATGCTGTATTTAAAACGCGTCCATTTTCTCGAATATCTTCCATTCTAAACCAAGGGATTGAGCCATTTTCCCAATATTCTTTTACTCCTTTTGATGGGGTATAGCCATTTCTTAAATGGAATATTTCGTCTAGCGTTTTCCACTCAACCTCAGCCCCATCTAATAATTTTTCTAAAAAAGTGCGGTTGTTTTTCATGGTGTTTTACCCCTCAATCTCCGTCACAATCTTATCAATCTCGGCACGCAAGCGGTCGATATTGGCAACTGTTTTACGAATTTCCGCGTTGAGTTCATCAATATTAATTACTTCTCGAGTGTCTTTTTGTTCTACATAAGAACTCACCGCAAGGTTGTAGTCATTTTTAACGATTTCTTCAAAGGACACGGATTTGGCTAAATGTGGCACATCTTCTTTATCGGCAAACAATTTGAGAATTTGCTCAATATGTTCCTCTTCCAAAATGTTGTTATTGGTGGCGGATTTAAATAAACCGCTAGCATCAATAAATTGGGTTTGGGTATCGGGTTTATGTTTGGAAAGTACCAAAATATTCACCGCAATACTGGTGCCGAAAAAGAGATTGGGCGCTAAGGCAATTAGCGTTTCTACATAGTTATTATCCACCAAATATTGACGAATTTTTTGCTCCGCACCGCCGCGATAAAAAATGCCGGGGAAGGACACAATCGCCGCGCGCCCTTTTGCTGAAAGATAACTTAACGCATGCAAAATAAAGGCAAAGTCCGCTTTGGATTTTGGCGCAAGTACACCGGCTGGGGCAAAGCGTTCATCGTTAATTAGTGTTGGATCGTCTGAGCCAATCCATTTCACGGAGTAAGGCGGGTTAGAAACGATAGCATCGAAGGGTTTATCATCACCAAATTGCGGGTTCATTAAAGTGTTGCCAAGGGCGATATCAAACTTGTCGTAGTTGATGTTATGCAAAAACATATTCATACGAGCAAGGTTGTAAGTGGTGTGATTAATTTCCTGCCCGAAGAATCCCTCTTCAATGATGTGTTCATCAAATGGTTTTTTCGCTTGCAATAATAAAGAACCCGAACCAGCCGCTGGGTCGTAAATTTTATTGACCTTATCTTGTCCATATAAAGCCAGTCGAGCAATCAGCTTGGAAACGCATTGTGGCGTAAAGAACTCGCCCCCCGACTTACCGGCATTGGCGGCATAGTTGGAAATTAAAAATTCGTAAGCATCGCCGAATAAATCAATATGATTATCTTCAAAGTCACCAAAATCTAACTCGGCAACGCCTTTTAATACGGCGGCTAGACGGCTGTTTTTATCGGCAACGGTATTGCCTAAGCGGTTGCTGGTGGTATCAAAATCAGCAAACAAGCCTTTGATATCCTGTTCGGAAGGGTAGCCAGTAGCGGAGTTTTCGATATCTGTAAAAATGCTTTTTAGGTCTGTATTTAAATTCGGATTAGTGTTGGCTGTTGCGACGACATTTTTAAATAATTGGCTTGGGTAAATAAAATAGCCTTTTGCTTTGATGGTGTCTTCTTTGATTGCCGCAATAATAGGATCATCGTCATTAAAAGCAGAATAATCAACGCTATCATCGCCACCTTCAATATAGTTAGCAAAGTTTTCGCTGATAAAACGATAGAACAGTGTACCCAAAACATACTGTTTAAAATCCCAACCATCGACGGAACCGCGTACATCATTAGCGATTTGCCAAATGCGGCGTTGAAGTTCTGCGCGTTGTTGAATTGCTGCTACCATAAAATCCTCAGAATATTTTGTATAATTATTAAGTTATAAATGTTCAAAATTATACAGGAAACAAATAATAACTAAATGAATTTCTATGGAAATTCCTCTACAATAAGAACACACTAATGTTTCCAAAAAATAAAAAAATGAGCCAAAAATCAACCGCACTTAATGCCATTTCGTTACCCTTAAATCAAGTCAATTTAATTGAAGCCTCTGCAGGTACAGGGAAAACCTATACCATCGGTTCTATCTATCTTCGTTTACTTTTACAGGCTGGTGAGAATTGTTTTTCTCGTCCGTTGAATGTGGAAGAGATTTTGGTCGTAACCTTTACTGAAATGGCGACGGAAGATTTAAAACGCAAAATTCGGGAACGTTTAACGGCGGCAATTTCGGTTTTTTCTGAATATTATGAAAAGCAAGACAAGGCGATTTTTACTGGAGAACATCAATTTTTAGCGGAGTTATTGCCTTATTTAGAGGATGATATTCCGACCGTACTTCGTCGCTTAAAGCTAGCTGAACAAAATTTAGATTTAGCCTCCATTTATACCATTCACGGTTTCTGTCGCCGAATGTTAATGCAACATGCTTTTAATTCAGGTGTGCATTTTAATTTAAAACTTCTCAAAGAGCAGTCTGATTTACTCAAACAATTTGCGAATGAATTTTGGCGGGAGCATTTTTATTCCCAACCTTTCGAGATTGCTAATTTTATCTCGAAAGAGTTAGGTTCGCCTGATGATGTGCTAAGTATTTTAGAATCGAATTTAAACAAAGATGTATCGGTAACGACGGACAACCAACAAAGCTTGTCGTTGTCAATTGATGAATTTTTACAGAAAAATGTGGGAGAGCGATTAAAAGCTGTTGAAGCTCTAAAAGTTTTTTGGTTAAAAAATGTAGATGAAATTTCCTCCATTATCATGGAGGAAATAACAAAAGATTATCCCAAAGATCAGCTCAAATCTCTCAATCGTAAAATCTACCAAAAAGGACGTCTTAAAACGTGGACTAAACAGATTAATGAATGGGCAAATAATCCACTAGATTATGAAATAAACAAAACATTAAGGGACTATTTTTTACAATCTTCGATTGAGCAAAATTACGAGCCGACAGAAGAATTAAACAATAAAAAAGAGGCTATGCCATTTTATGCACCGATTTTTGCAGAACTTGAAGAATATGTACAAATTTTGGTTAAACAACATCAATCAAGTGATTTGTTAAAAAAAATCATTCTCTATCACTATCGTCAAGGTATTCAAAAGAAACTGCTTGAATACAAAGCGAATCATCCTGAAAAATCCTTTGATGATTTATTACGCTTATTGAAAGAAGCACTATATGGTGAGGGCGGAGAACAGTTAGCGGAATTAATTCGTTTTCAATATCCTTTTGCCATGATTGACGAATTCCAAGATACGGATGCGTTGCAGTATCAAATTTTCTCGAAAATTTATCACAATGAAACCGCGTTTGGTAGTGTTGGCTTTATGATGATCGGGGACCCAAAACAGGCGATTTATCGCTTCCGTGGTGCCGATATTTTCACTTATTTAAAAGCAGCAGACGAAGCGAGCGAGCGTTTTAATTTAGGCGCAAACTACCGTTCATCCCAACCTTTAGTGGAAGGGGTAAATCGATTATTTGATTTTAAAAATTCACCTTTTATTTATGAAAACATCGAATTTTTAAACGTCGGCGCAGCCAAGAAAAATCTTGTTTTTCAGTTGAATAATCAACCTGAACCGGCCTTCCGTTTTTACATTAACGATAAAGACAAATCCACTCAGCAAGATTATGCGAAAGCTTGCGCGACATCGATTCAGCAATGGTTAAAAAGTGCGGCTGAAAATCCAGTTGTTTTTCCGAATGAAAGCAAAGCGGAAAATCAAACATTGCGAGCTGAAAATATTGCCGTTTTGGTGCGTGGTTATACCGAAGCCGAATTGGTAAAAAAAGAATTACAAGCATTGGGCATCGCGTCGGTTTACCTTTCGGATAGAGGAAATGTCTTTGAGAGTAACACTGCAAAAGAACTGGCCTTGATTTTGCAAGCCTGTTTGAGTGTGACTGAGCGCCCTATTTTAAATGCCATTGCGACCGCACTTTTCGGCTTAAATGCAGCTGAAATTCACCAAATTCACAATGATGAAATTCAGTGGCAACGTTGGGCTGAAAAATTCGCAGAGTATCAACAAATTTGGCAACGCCAAGGCGTATTGCCGATGTTGCACCATTTACTTTTAGCTGAAAATATCACAGAAAAACTCTTATCTCGACCTGATGGCGAACGAAAACTGACGGATTTATTACATTTAGCTGAAATTTTACAGCAAGCAGCGGCATTAAATGAAAGTGAAGCGGCATTATTGCGCTGGTTTGAAAAGCAAATTCAAGATAATGGTCGTCAAGAAGCACAAATTCGTTTAGAAAGCGAACGTCAGTTAGTGAAGATTGTGACTATCCATAAATCCAAAGGCTTGGAATATGATTTGGTTTGGTTGCCATTTTTAGGAAATGCGGCGAAAGATCCGACTAAAAAGAAACTATTTAATTTATATTACGATAAGAAACAAAACAAAACCTTGTGGGACATACAAGATCAACATTTGGATGAGTTAACCCAAGAAGTTTTTGCTGAAGAATTGCGTTTGCTTTATGTGGCACTAACCCGAGCAAAATACCAAATGGCCTTTGTGTTACCGAAAGCCTTTGATAAAAAATGGAATGCTTTATTGTATGTTTTAACGCAAGGTGAAATTGGTCGAAAACTCGATTTGCCAAATAATTGGGATACCCAACCATTATTGGAAAAATTTAAGCAGCTTTTACCCAATGATGTAGCGATTAAATCAACCGATGTGTTACAAGCCAGTGAACCACTGACCTTAAATGTTTCTCAAGAAAATTTAAGTGCGGAAATTTTCCAAGGTGAAATTGAACAAGATTGGCGAGTGACGAGCTTTAGTGGTATTGAACAAACACACCAACGCAAAGCCTATTCGAATGAAAGTGCGGTGAAAAAATCCCTCATTTTTGATGATGCAAAAGATTATGATGCGTCGATTTCAACAGAAAATATCACTGAAAATCTGACCGCACTTGAGCATGATAACGATGAAATGGTTCTAGATTTCCCAAGGGGAACACAAATCGGTACGTTATTGCATCGTTATTTTGAAAAGGTGCCTTTTGCTCAACTGGCTGAGAAAGAAAACATTGAAAAATTATGTCAGGATTTGAATCTTGCGGAAGAGCAATTTGTAGCAGTTCAACAGTGGTTTGCACAAATACTCAGCACGCCAATTTTGCCAAAGGATGATCTCACCCTTGCTCAGATTAACGAAAAACAATGCTTAAAAGAGTTGGCATTTTATCTCAATATCACAAGCCATTTTGATGTCGCTGGTTTTAATCGAGCGTTAGCAACCTTACATCATTTGCCATCAGAACCGTTACAGTTTGATGATATTCAAGGCATGGTGCGAGGCACAATGGACTTAGTTTTCTGTCATCAAGATAAATATTATTTGCTTGATTACAAATCGAATTTCTTAGGTGAAACATTAAAGGATTACGATCAAACTGCATTGAAAAAAGCCATGTTAGAACATCATTATGATTGGCAATATTTGTTGTATGTTGTGGCATTACACCGCTATTTAAAAACACGTTTACCTCACTACGATTACAACCGAGATTTTGGTGGTGTGGTCTATGCATTTTTACGAGGAATGAATGGTTCGCCACAATCGGGCATCTTTTTTGATAAACCAGATTGGCAATTAATCCAACAATTAGAGGAATTATTTTAATGTTAAGCCTATTAAAATCCTTGCAAGAACAGGGTGTGATTACCCAAGGCGATTATTATTTTGCTCAATTAATTGCGGATAAACAAAAAGATAAAGGCTATACCGAACCCGTCCAAAATTTAGCGATTTTATTAGCCGCACTTTGCAACTGGAGCTATACGCAAGGCAATACTTGTTGTGTGTTAGATCGTTTCTTAGAACGTAATTTATTCGGTTTGGCTTATCGTCATACTGAAACGGATTTTTTGTCGCTTATCAATGAAAAAATCGGTTCGCTTCCGGTATCAAAATGGCAATCAGCCTTAGCGGGGCATATTGCTTTTACACAAGATCCTGAAAATCAGATTGCGCCTCTCGCATTTCAATTTGGGGCGATTTATTTCTACCGAGCTTGGCAAGATGAGTTCCGCGTTGCGCAATATATTAAAAACGCCTTGAAAAATGACCGCATTTTATCGGTAGAGCCGCAACAAATTCGGGCATTATTAGATCGTTATTTCTCTCAACAACAAGCACAAATTGATTGGCAAAAAGTAGCTGTCGCAACGGCGGTAAAAAGTCCATTCTCAGTGATTACGGGCGGACCAGGAACAGGGAAAACCACGACAGTTACTCGATTATTATGTGTATTACAGGAATTATTTGGTGGCAAACTTCACATTAAATTGGTTGCGCCAACGGGGAAAGCGGCGGCTCGTTTAACGGAATCCATCGAAAACGCTTTGGCAAAAATGCCGATTTCAAATGAGTTACGTGCATCGATTCCGAAAACCGCAGAAACGTTGCATCGTTTACTAGGCGTTCGACCTTTTACCGATAGCGTGAAATATCATGCACATAATCCACTGCAAATTGATGTGCTAGTGGTGGATGAAACTTCGATGATTGATTTGCCGATGATGGCGAAACTGGTGCAAGCGTTGAAACCCGAAACGCGTTTGATTTTATTAGGTGACCAAGCCCAATTAGCTTCAGTAGAAGCGGGGGCGGTATTAGGCGAAATTGCACAATTTTTAACGCAAGATTATAGCCCTGCTCAAGCCGATTATATCCATGCAACAACAGGCTATACCGTTCCAACTTCAGATGAACATAGTCCGTTGCGTGATGCCATTTGCCATTTAACCTTTAGTCGTCGTTTCCGAGATGATTCGGGTATTAAACAACTTGCTGAGCAAATTCAACAAGGAAAGGGCGAGGGCAGTGTGGCAACCTTTGCGGAATATCCACAAGAGTTGCATTTCCATCATTTTGATGAAGAGCAAGACGTTAAAGAATCTGTTCGCCAAGTGGTGAAAAGTGCGGTTGAAAATTACCGTGTTTATTTAACCCAACTTCAAACTTATTTTGCTCAGAAGAAAGATCTCAATGCAAAATTTATAGATGAAAAGGGCAATGAGAAAACTTATGCAGAAGCGATTTTAGACCGTTTTAATTCCGTTCAATTTTTGACCGCACTTCGTGCTTCAGCATTAGGTGTAGAAGAGTTAAATCGTGAAATTGCTTTAGCATTACGAGCAGAGAAATTACTTTGGTTCCGCCAAGAGGACGATTGGTATATTGGTAAACCAATTATGATTACGGAAAATGATCATAATGTGAAACTGTATAACGGTGATATTGGCTTGTGTTTAGCTAAAGGCAAAGTGTGGTTTGGTAATCGAGAAGTTTCTACCAGTCGTATTCCCGCTCACGAACCTGCATTTATGATGACGATTCATAAATCCCAAGGTTCGGAGTTTGAACATACCGTCATAGTGTTACCAACAGAACCTAATCCAGTGCTTTCACGAGAGCTGGTATTTACCGGTGTTACCCGTGCGAAAAATCAACTTTCCGTATTTGCCAATGAAAAAATCTGGCAAAGTGCGGTCAGAAATACGGTAAAAAGACAAAGTGGATTAGGAAAGTTATTACAGGAAAAAGAGGAGTAAAAAATGAAATTATATGTTTACGATCATTGCCCGTTTTGTGTACGTGCCCGCATGATTTTCGGTTTAAAAAATCTGCCGGTAGAACTTGTGGTGCTCGCGAATGATGATGAAGCAACACCGATTGGTTTAGTGGGCAAAAAGGTTGTGCCAATTCTTGTTAAAGAAGATGGTACTGCGATGCCAGAAAGTTTGGATATCGTGCATTATGTTGATAAACATTTTGGTGAAAAAATCTTATCTGAAGACGTTCGTCCTGAAATTGAAGCATGGTTAAAAGAAGTTGGCAGTTATTATGGTCATCTTACGACCGCACGCTTTACGCAAATCGGTTTAGCTGAATTTGAAACCCAAAGTGCGGTCGATTATTTCACTAAAAAGAAAACGGAATTTATTGGGGGTTTTGCTGAAAATATCGCGAAGACCGAAACCTATCTTGCTCGCTTAAAAGGTGATTTAGAGAAATTAGCGGTATTAATTCAATCTGAAAATGCATTAAACGGAAAACTTTCTCTTGAAGATATTATCGTCTTCCCGGTATTACGAAATCTGACTTGTGTGAAAGGAATCGAATTTCCACCAGCGGTTTTAGCTTATGTTAAGAATATGGCTAAGTTAAGTCATGTGCCGTTGTATTTTGGTAAAGCTATTTAATCTCTGTTAAGTCATAGGCCCTGGAAATACTGAAGTTTTGACTTGGATCATAGGTGCGGTCATTTTTTCAGTATTTTTTATTCATCGATCTATAATCTCTAACGTTTACTTTAATAAGAGCGCAGAGATATGGATCAGGAATACCAACGAGCGGTTACCCGTATTTGTGTGGAAACCGCTTTGTTATTGTTACAGCATGGCGCAGAAAGTGCTGTCGTCGTACAAATGGCACAGCGATTAGGTGTAGCTTTAGGCATTGAAAGCGTGGAGTGTGCGTTAACGGCAAATGCCGTCTTGTTGACCACGCTTTCTAAGCAGCATTGTATTACCACCGTGCGGAAAAATGTCGATAAAGGCATTAATATGCAAATCGTTACGGATGTTCAGCACATTGTGGTTGCCGTAGAGCATCACTTGTATGATTTGTCCATGGCTCAAAAGAAACTGGATAAATTAAAACCACTAAAATATAACCGTTATTTGGTGGTGTTTATGATTGGTTTATCTTGTGCCTCTTTTGCTCATCTTTCTGGCGGAGATATGACAATTTGTGCAATCACCTTTATTGCCTCTGCCATTGCCATGTTTGTTCGACAAGAAATTTCTAAACGTCATTACAATCCACTCATCGTCTTTGCCATTACCGCATTTGTTGCCTCACTGATTTCCGGTGTCAGTTTAAAATATAGTTTAGGCAATGATCCTCATATCGCATTAGCTTCTAGCGTTTTATTACTTGTCCCAGGATTCCCATTAATTAATTCTCTTGCAGATATTTTAAAAGGGTATGTCAATATGGGAATAGGACGATGGACCATCGCTACGGTTCTCACCTTTGGTGCTTGTTTAGGTATCGTTTTTGCATTAGATCTTTTAAATATTGTTTCGTGGGTGGGGTAATAGGATGTTTTTACTGAATTTACTCGACGATATGCTTTTTGCAGCCATTCCTGCAGTAGGATTTGCCCTAGTATTTAATGTTCCGCCTAAAGCCTTAAAGTATTGTGCTATTTTAGGCGCGCTTGGGCATGTCACGAGAACGTTATTATTACACTTTGGAGTACCGATTGTTTTTGCCACTTTTTTTGCCACTTGTGTGATTGGTTTTATTGGTGTGCATTTATCTCATCGCTATTTAGCCCATCCAAAAGTCTTTACCGTTGCGGCAATTATTCCAATGATTCCGGGTGTTCATGCTTATAAAGCGATGATTGCTATCGTACAAATTCATCATTATGGCTTTTCCGATACATTATTTGAGCAAATGATCAGCTCTTTTATCAACACCAGCTTTATTTTGGGTGCCCTTGTTTTGGGCCTCGCCTTACCTGGATTATTGTTCTATCGACAAAAGCCTGTAGTATAGAAAATAAAAAGCCGACATCAGTCGGCTTTCGTATTTAATCAATATTTAATTAAGCATAGCAAGTTTGGCAAGCGGCTTGGAACATCCAAACAAGTTTTTCTTGCTCTTTGATGTAGTCGCTCATTTGAGACGCTGTACCTTCATCATCAGACTCGCCCGCTAATTCAAGAATTTCACGTTGTTGCTCAAGTAATACTTTTAATCCTTCTAATGTGCCTTTTAAGCAAGATTGTGCATCACTTACTCCTAACTCTTCTTTAATACGTGAGTCTTTGAAGTATTGTGAATAACCGTTATGTGGTGTGTAACCTAAAGTTAAGATACGTTCTGCGACCTCATCAACTTTTTCTACTAAATCTGTGTAGATTTCTTCAAATTTTGCGTGTAATTCAAAAAAGTTTACGCCTTTGATGTTCCAGTGGTAACCACGCACGTTAGTATAGAAGACTTGATAGGTTGCTAATAATTCGTTTAATTTTGCTGCTAATTTTTCAGATGCTTTTTTATCTAAACCGATTGATGTTTTTGACATAGTATTTTCCTCTTTATTGTTGATTAAAATGTTGTTCCCTTGCTTGGTAAGTGCGGTCATTATAAGCATCGTTTTTTCTGATGGCTATTTCATATTATCTAGTGATTCAATAGTTAAAATCTATTTATAATAAATTATACATAGTTAAAAACTTTTAATTCAAGTTACAAAAAACTCTGTGAAGTAGATCACACATTCAATATTTCCCCTTTGACAGAATGAATCGAAGATGATTATGATTGATGCAAATCATTTTATTCTAAGATTTGATTGCTTTACTTCATTTTCGAATGAAATGTTTGGCTAGGTTTAAAAAACCAAAATATGATTTTATTACTCATCAGGAGTTTAGTATGACAAAGCATTTTTCCTTTGAAACAAATGAATCTCGTCGTCATTTTATGAAGCTTATGGCTGGCGTGGGGGCAGGTATTGCATTTAGTGGCACATTAGGCACATTTGCACCAAAAGCCTTTGCTGCAGACATTAAAGGTAAAACCATTGAAGCTGGGATTGCTTATCCACTTTCTACTGGTTTTGACCCAATGACATCAAGCGGTGCTTCACCTTATGCCGCAAACTTGCATATTTTTGAAGGTTTGGTGGATTTGCATCCTGCAACTCGTGAACCTTATCTTGCCTTAGCAGGAAAAGAGCCAGAACAAGTTGATGAAAAAACATGGCGTATAACCTTACGTGAAGGCGCAACTTTCCATGACGGCGCACCTGTTACCACTGAAGACGTTGTGTATTCCTTCAATCGTATTATGGATCCAGCCAATAAATCACTATTTGTGATGTTTATTGATTTCGTTGAAAGTGTGAAAGCGGTAGACGATAAAGTCGTGGAATTTAAATTGAAATATCCATTTGCTTTATTCGCTAACCGCTTAACTTGTGTGAAAATTGTACCGAAACATGTGATCGACAAAGTCGGTCAATCTGCATTTGATGCGCACCCAGTTGGTTCTGGTCCATTCAAATTTGTTTCAGCTGTGAAAGATGACAAAATCGTCTTTGAAGCTTATGAACCTTACAATGGTAAATATCCAGCACAAGTTGAAAAAATGTCTTGGTTATTGCTTTCTGATGCCGCAGCTCGTGTAACTGCACAAGAGTCCAAACGTACTCAAGCAATGGAAAGCGTGCCTTATTTAGACATTAGTCGCTTGAAAAACAAAAAACAACAAGTGCAATCCGTTCAATCTTTCGGCTTGCTATTCTTAATGTTTAACTGCGAAAAAGCGCCGTTTAACAATCCAAAAGTACGTCAAGCATTACACTATGGTTTGAACACTGAAAAACTTGTTGATATTGTATTTGATGGTAATGCGGAAGCTGCAACATCATACTTACAAACCACTCACCCAGATTATATTAAGGCATCAACTCAATATCCTTATGATCCGGAAAAAGCCGCGGCATTATTGAAAGAAGCTGGTGTGACAGAGCTTAAATTTGAATTGCTCGCAACCGACCACGATTGGGTGAAAGAATCTGCACCATTAATTTTAGAGTCTTGGAACAAGATTCCTGGTGTGAAAGTGACTTTACAACATTTACAATCAGGTGCGTTATACAGTAACAACGTAGACCCAGGTGTGTATGAAGTAGCAATCGCGCCGGGTGACCCATCTGTGTTTGGTAACGACTTAGACTTGCTTTTAAGCTGGTGGTATCGTGGTGATGTATGGCCGAAACGTCGTTTCCGTTGGAGCAACACCCCTGAGTTTGCGAAAGTGACTGAATTACTCAATGCAGCAGTGAGAGCAAAAGATCACGCTGAAGCGAAAAAATCATGGGAAGAAGCGATTAACATTATTGCGGCTGAAGTACCACTTTATCCGATTGTTCATCGTAAACTCCCTTCCGCATGGGATGATAGCAGTCTTGAAGGTTATCAACCATTGGCAACAACTGGTTTATCCTTCCTCGGTGTGGGCCGCAAATAAAAGCACTTTTTAATGTTTGGGCTGTTGAGCAATCAACAGCCTTTTTTCTTTCCTTTTTAACATAAAAGTGAGGTCATTTTTTCCTCTGTTTTTCAATCATTTTTTCTCTCTATTTCATTTCAAAAAAATCTTTGTGAAGCCGATCACAGATTTGAACTTTGCCCTAGGCACTTGGATTGACAGGGTATAGTGCGGACATTATGATTTGTATAAATCATTTTGTTTTTTAATTTGATTATTTCACTTCATTTTTAATTTAATGAATTTCTCAAAATAGAATAGGAGAGGTCAGATGGAAATGATACTTCGATTATTGTTACGCCGATTGATGGCTTTGCCAGTCATGATACTAGGTGTAACAGCACTCGTCTTTGTGGTGCTTCAATTCACACCAGGTGATCCTGCAACGGTAGCATTAGGCGAAAGTGCTAGTGAAGCGGCAAAACAACTTTACCGCGAATCACATGGCTTAAATGATCCACTCTTTGTTCAATATTTTCGCTTCTTAGGTAATTTACTTGTATTGGATTTTGGTGTGACGATGCCACCAGAATTACCAATCAGTAGCATGCTAGCGAAATCTTTCCCAATCACGTTACAGCTTACTCTAATTGGTGTGGTGTTTGCGGCGGTAGTGTCTTTCTCATTAGGTGTGCTTGCAGCGCTTTATCGTGATAGCTGGGTAGACCAAGTGATTCGTTTAATCTCTGTTGCAGCGGTTGCGACACCATCATTCTGGTTAGGTATCTTACTTATTCAATGGTTCTCTTTGGAATTAGATTGGTTACCTTCTGGTGGTTTTGTGCCATTCAGCGAAAGCCCAATGGGGTATATCAATTCCATGATTTTGCCATCTCTTGCACTTGCGGTGCCGGTATGTGCGTCATTAATTCGTGTTGTGCGTACAACCATGGTAGAAGAAATGGATAAAGATTATGTGAGAACGGCGATTGGTAACGGTGTGCCTTATGCAACTGTTATTCGTCACAACGTATTACGTAATGCCTTAATTACACCTGTGACTGTATTAGGCTTACGTGTAGGTTACTTACTTGGTGGTGCGGTAGTTATCGAACAAATCTTTGACTTACCGGGCATGGGTAAATTGATCTTTAACGGCATCGTCAACCATGACTTACACTTAGTACAAGGTGTGGTTCTGACTATCGCCTTTACCTTCGTTTTAGTGAATATTATCGTTGATATTCTCTATGTGTTGATTAACCCTAAAATTCGGAGTCTATAATGTTTCGTCAAGGTTTAGCAGATCGATTAGCTGCAAGCGGTGCGAGATTCCGAGCACTTTCCACCGCATCAAAAATTTCATTATTATTCTTAGTTTTCGTTGCTTTAGTGGCGGTGTTTGCCCCTTGGGTAGCAACACATGATCCATTAGAAGTAATCGCACGTATGCGTGCTCCAAGTGCGGAATATTGGTTTGGGACTGATCGACTTGGTCGTGATATTTTCTCTCGTATTGTTTACGGAGCCCAAACGTCCTTATTTATCGGTTTAGGTGCGGTAGCATGTGCCATTATTTTCGGTAGTGTTTTAGGTGCAACAGCAGCAACATCCGAGAAATGGGGCAATGAAATTATCATGCGCTTAATGGATATTTTAATGGCCTTCCCGGGTATCGCATTAGCCGCAGTGTTATTAGCAACCTTTGGTAACTCTGTGCCGGTTATTATTATCACTATTGCCGTAGTTTATACCCCGCAACTTGCTCGTGTAGTTCGTGCGAATGTGGTATCACAATGGGATGAAGACTATGTGCGTGCTGAACGCGTTATTGGTGGTAGCCGTACTTATATTCTTCTCAAACACGTTGTACGCAATACTGCTGCACCGGTTTTAGTTTTCGCAACCGTAATGGTGGCAGATGCTATTGTGTTTGAAGCTTCGCTTTCTTTCTTGGGCGCAGGTGTACAACCTCCACACCCTTCATGGGGTAACATCCTTTCTGAAGGCCGTAACATCGTATTAAACGGTGCATGGTGGGCAACAACCTTTGCAGGTGTGATGATTCTTTTAACCGTATTAGCCTTAAATATCTTGGCGGAAGGTCTTACCGATGCATTGGTTAACCCTCGTTTGAAAGGCGGTAAAAAACCAGAAGGTAAATCAGATGAACGTCTTTCTACCGACGTACAAGAGGCACTTTCTGAAGGTCTTGCATTAAAACGTTACTTACTCAAATTACATGAAAAAGAAATCACGCGTACTAATCGTATGCAATTAGATCCAAATGCAAAACCGATTTTACAAGTGAAAAACTTATCTATTCGTTTCCCTAATCGTTATGGCGAAATTCCATTGGTTGATAACATCAGCTTCACCGTAAATGAAGGGGAAACCATGGGATTAGTAGGTGAGTCAGGTTGCGGTAAATCCATTACAGCATTCTCTATCATGGGCTTGTTACCAAAAACAGCAAAAATCACTGGGGAAGTGCTTTTCACCGACCGTAGCGGTAAACAACATAGCTTGCTCAATTCTAATAATTTAAGTGAATTGCGTGGTTCTGAAATTGCGATGATTTACCAAGACTCTTTAAGTGCGTTAAACCCATCAATGCGTATTAAAGATCAAATGGCACAGCTAATTAAACGTGGCAGCCACCATACCGCAGAAAAATTGTTGGAATGGGTACACCTTGATCCTGAAAAAGTATTGAATCGTTATCCGCATGAACTTTCTGGTGGTCAACGTCAACGTGTGGTGATTGCAATGGCATTAACTCGTGAACCGAAATTATTAATCGCCGATGAACCAACAACCGCATTAGACGTCACCGTTCAAGCAGAAGTAGTGAAATTATTGAATGAACTACGTGAAAAATTGGGTTTCGCGATGGTGTTTGTTAGCCACGATTTAGCATTGGTAGCCCAATTAGCTCACCACATTACGGTAATGTATGCAGGTCAAGTGGTTGAAATGGCACCAACATCCTTATTGCTTGCTAATCCAACTCATGAATATACACGTGGCTTATTGGGTTCTGTGCTTTCAACCGAAGTGCGTGCGAAACGTTTATATCAAATTCCGGGCAGCGTACCATCACCTTACGATTTTGCTGTGGGTGACCGTTTTGCAAGTCGTTCATTACGACCAGATGCAAATCCGGAACAAAAATTGGTATTAACCGCTGTGGAAGGCGAGCCGTCTCACTTGTGGGCTTCTCATCTAGCTAAGCCTGTAACGGAAGCGAAAGGAGCATAATATGAGCAGTAGTATTAAAGTCATTAAAGAACAAAACATCATCGATTTAGAAAATATCGTGGTGCAATTTCCTTCTCGCGACGGTTCATTGTTTGGACGTAAAAAATTCACTGCAGTAAACAATGTAAGTCTTGGCATCAAAGCAGGGGAAACCATTGGTTTAGTTGGGGAGTCTGGCTGCGGAAAATCTACTTTAGCCAACGTGATCATTGGGCTTCTTAAACCGACATCCGGTTTAGTGAAATTCAACGGTTTACAAATGCAATATGGCAGCTCAGAAGCGAGAAAACAATTCGGACGCCAAGTATCGGTCATTTTCCAAGACCCCGCAACGGCACTGAACCCTCGTATGAAAGTGTTGGATATTTTGCGTGACCCAATGGATATTCACAATGTGTTACAACCTCATGAACGGGAAAAACGTGTGTATGACTTACTTTCTCGCGTCGGTTTACCTCGTTCAGCGGCACAAGTTGAGCCAACTCGTTTATCGGGCGGGCAAAAACAACGTGTGGCGATTGCACGTGCTTTAGCACTTAATCCAAAATTGATTGTGGCGGATGAGCCGACTTCTGCGTTAGACGTATCCGTTCGTGCTCAAGTGTTAAACTTATTGGCGGACTTGAAAAAAGAACTCAATCTTGCCATGGTGTTTATTTCTCACGATATTCAAACCGTACGTCAAGTATCTGATCGTATTGTCGTGATGTACGGTGGTCAAATTTTGGAAACGGGTAGTACTGAAGATATTTTCAATCATCCAACCGTGGATTACACAAGAAAATTACTTGGTGTTGCACCATCGTTGTTATAAAACGAGTGAGTAAAACATCTTAATTTATGACCGCACTTTTAAAGTGCGGTTATTTTTTTGCTCGTTTTTTGTTTTAACGCATTGATAAATGGTTAGAAACAGATTCCGAAAGTCTTTTAGCGTTTAGGTTTTTTCTCAAATAGCGTAGAATGGGCATATAAAAATAAGGAGATTTAACATGCAACAAAAAATTCAACAAGCATTAGCCGATTCGCCGCTTTCAAATGTGATTCTTTCTGCGTTAGAAGAACAAGAATGGAAAGGTTTTTTACCTGCTGAAAAAGTGCGGTCAATTTGTGATGAATTTAAGCTTACGCCTGTTCAATTAGGTTTGGCGCTTTTGCCCGTAGCGGCTTGTTATAGCCATACACCCATTTCAGAATTTCATGTCGGAGCGATTGCGATTGGTGAAAGTGGTGATTTTTACTTTGGTGCGAATCAAGAATTTCAGGGGAGTAGCATGGCTCAAACCATCCATGCTGAACAAAGTGCGATTAGCCATGCATGGTTACGAAATGAACCTCGCATCACGGATATTGTGGTGAATTACACGCCTTGTGGTCACTGCCGTCAATTTATGAATGAGCTTTATCAAGCGCAAAATTTAAAAATCCATTTGCCACACAGCCAAAATAATCCACTTCCTCAATATTTACCCGATAGCTTTGGTCCGAAAGATTTAGGTGTTGATTTGCTTCTATTAAACAAAGAAGAACAAGGTTTCACATTGACGACAGAAGATGAAGTGGCAAATAAAGCAATTTTAGGGGCAAACCGAGCTCATTCACCTTATTCTAAAAGCCCTCATGGTGTAGGCATTTTATTTAAAAATGGTGAAATGATTTGTGGTCGATATGCAGAAAATGCAGCATTCAACCCAAGCTTACCGGCAATGCAAACGGCGATTAATTTTGCTTACTTAAATCAATTGGATGTATCGAAAATTGAGCGTGTAGTATTTGCAGAGAAGGCGTTTCGTTTAAGTCATCGCAAAATGGCAGAGCAGTTATTGAAGAGCCTCTGCAAGGTGAAAATGGAATATATTAGCCTGTAAGTGCGGTCAAAAATGAATTTATTTTTGAAATAAAAGAAAAGGCGAACAGAGATAATCTCTCATGTTCGCCTTTCTTTTTTACTGATTTTATGCTAATTCAGCACGTAATTTTTTCGTGACATCCACCATCACTTTTAATGCGGCAATCGTTTCTGGCCAACCGCGCGTTTTCAAACCACAGTCTGGATTTACCCATAAACGTTCTTTCGGCACCACTTGTAATGCTTTGCGAAGAAGATGTTCAATTTCTTCTGCTGCAGGTACACGTGGGCTATGAATGTCATATACACCGGGACCAATATCATTCGGGTATTTGAAATCACCAAATGCGGTAAGTAATTCCATGTCAGAACGCGAGGTTTCGATAGTAATGACATCAGCATCTAAGGCTGCAATAGCCGGTAGAATGTCGTTAAATTCGGAATAACACATGTGCGTATGAATTTGGGTATCATCTTGGCAACCCATTGAGCTTAAACGGAAAGCTTCGCCAGCCCATTTTAAATAAGCATCCCAATCTGCACGTTTTAACGGTAAACCTTCACGAATAGCCGGCTCATCAATTTGAATCACTTTGATACCTGCTTTTTCTAAATCTAAGACTTCATCAGAAAGTGCTACCGCAATTTGTTTGCAGACGGTTTCACGAGAAATATCGTTACGCACGAAAGACCATTGTAAGATCGTCACCGGACCAGTCAGCATGCCTTTCATCACTTTATTTGTTAGGCTCTGAGCATATTGCGACCAACGTACCGTCATTGGTTCTGGACGAGTAACATCACCGTAAATCACTGGCGGTTTCACACAACGTGAACCATAACTTTGTACCCAACCGAATTTGGTGAAAGCAAAACCATCAAGTAGTTCACCGAAATATTCCACCATGTCATTACGTTCAGCTTCGCCGTGTACTAATACATCTAAGTCTAATTTTTCTTGCTCACGTACAACAAATTCAATTTCTTTTTTCATTGCTGCTTCGTAATCCGCTAAGCTAAGTTCGCCTTTTTTGAAGGCTGCACGGGCATGACGAATAGCTGTCGTTTGAGGGAAAGAACCAATGTTTGTGGTTGGCAGAAGTGGTAAATTTAACCATGCATTTTGTAATTTAATGCGTTCTGCAAATGGCGATTTACGTTGGTCTGCATTTTTCGGTAAGTTTGCTAATCGTTTTGCCACACAAGTGCGGTGAATTTCACGCGAGTTTTTACGTGCATCTGCAGCTGCTTGAGAAGCAGCTAATTCAGCTTGAACGGATTCACGGCCTTGCTCTAGTGCCGTCTTAATAACGCGTAATTCTTGAATTTTTTGTAATGTGAAAGACAACCATTGATAGAGTTCAGGCTTATTCGCTTGAAGTTGCGTTTCAACTTCTAAATCATAAGGCGAGTGGAGAAGTGAGCAACTTGGCGCAATCCACAAACGATCACCTAATTTCGCTTTTAATGGTTCAACCACATCTAACACTTGATTTAAATTTGCACGCCAAATATTACGACCATCAATAATGCCCACAGATAAGATTTTGTCGTAATCCGCAAAGGCAGCAAGTTGTTCCGGCGCACGCACTAAATCGATATGTAAACCTGCAACAGGTAAGGCTTTTAACAAATCAGCATGTTCTGCTACTGAACCAAAATAAGTCGCAAGCAATAATTTCGCTTTCACTTGTTCAGCAAAAGTGGCGTAAACCGCTTGATAAGCAGCAATCCATTCTGCCGGTAAATCTAAGGTGAGAGCCGGTTCATCAATTTGAATGTATTCCACACCTTCTGCAGCTAACGCATTTAAAATTTCAACATAAACCGGCACGAGTTTTGCTAATAAATCAAAGCGATTAAATGCAGCGCCTTTTTCTTTACCTAACCAAAGGAAGGTGAGTGGACCAATGATTGTTGGTTTAACTTGATACCCAAGTGCTTTAGCTTCACGAATTTGTGTCACATAATGTGCGGGATTGGCTTTAAATTGTGTCTCTTTATGGAATTCTGGTACAAGATAATGATAGTTAGTATCAAACCATTTTGTCATTTCAATCGCAAATTGGGTTTTATTACCACGCGCCAATTGGAAATATTGATCAAGCGTTAAGTTTTGGCTATCAAAACCAAAGCGAGCAGGAATCGCACCTGTTGCCACTTGTAAATCTAAAATGTGATCGTAAAGTGTGAAATCAGCTACTGCGACAAAATCAGCATTTGCCTTAGCTTGGTGTTGCCAGTTTAGTTCACGTAATCTTTTTGCAATATCTAATAAATCCGCTTCTGCAATTTCGCCACGCCAGTAACGTTCTTGAGCAAATTTAAGTTCACGCTTTGCGCCTACGCGCGGAAATCCAGCTAAATGAAATGTTGTCATAATGAATCCTTCTATTGATTTTATTGGGTTTAGACGTCTAAACGTCTGTTCATATATAGAATGCAATAGAATTTATAATTAGACAATCTCATAATTTTCAGCTTTTGAATGAATTAAATTAATAAATAAAAAAGACCGCAATTTAAAACTTCTAAAAGTGCGGTCTTTTTTGTATAAGACTTTATGCTGTTATAAGGCGGTGACGAAAGTAATCAACCCAAGTATAACACCAGGCGCATTTGCTAATGAAATAGGCAGATCGCGTTTTTCTTTCAGCAAACCATAAGCCACCCATAAACTACAGTTAATCATGGTGGCAAAAGGTTGTAACCAACCACCTTTTTGACCAGATAAATTTAGACCAATTTGTTGCAAGTAAGACACATACATACAAACTGAAGTAAATGTTGCGACATAGCCTAAAATAGTAATAAAACGTTGGTTTGTCATTTGCTCTCCTAAGTTTAACAGAATAATCCGAAACTAGATTATTAACTAAAAATTGATAATATTTAAAAATTATACAAAACAATTAATTAAAAGTCAATAAATAGCAAGATGTAGCAAAGATTGTTTCATTTTGGTTAAGGATAAAATGCATTTTATTAGGAGGGGAATAAAGAGGTTAGAGAGAAAAAAGACAAAAAAATAACCGCACTTTAAAGCGCGGTTATATAGGATTCTGAACAGTTCAGTTGAGATTATTCAACACCAACCATTACAGAAGTTGCTTTGATAATTGCATATGCTTCTTTACCAACAGCTAAACCTAATTCTTTTACTGCATCGATAGAGATGGTAGAAGAAATGATGTTACCGTTACCGATATCAATGTGTACGATTGCGTTCACAGAACCAGTTTCGATTGATTTTACAGTACCTTTAAGTTGGTTTCTTGCACTAATTTTCATTTAGCATTTCCTTATGTTTAAGTTAAAAAAGAGTGGGTATTATATAGATAAATAGATAAATTGAAAATACTACTTAATAGGTGATAACCCTTTTAAGATTTGCTCAGCATTTTCTTTGCTTAACGCATAACCATAATATTTTTTATAGAAAGCTTGTGTTTTTTCCACCATATTCAAATCTTTAAATTGTTCAGGATGAAAGAGCTGAGCCGCCCAAAGAATTTGTAAGGCTTCTTCTGCACTATAGCGATCCCATGGGAACGTGCCAGTTGGGTTGGCATAAATACGATTATTTTTGACCGCACTTATTGATTGCCATGCTGGGTCAGCTTTGATTTTTTCGATTGCCGCTTGTGCTTTATTGCCGCTGCTGCCGATAATAATGACATCTGGATTCGCTTGAATAATGCTTTCTACGGTGACGGTCACCATATTGGCTTCATCAGGTAACACGCTTTTACCACCGGCTAATTTAATCCATTCACCAATCATCGATTTTCCGCCATCAATCATCAATAAGTCAGAGCCTTTAGTGATATGTAACACCGTAGGGCGTTGTTCATCTTTGAGGCCTTTGAGACGATTTTCCACAAATTGAATATTGTCTTCTAATTCTTTGATATAGCTTTCTGCGATTTCAGGAGCTTTATCACCTAAAACATCAGCGGTAATACGCACGGTTTTCTTCAAACCATCAAAATCTTGGAAGCTCACTCGCACGCCTTTTAAGCCCGCTTGTTCTACTTCAGTTAACATGGATTTTTTTGAGAGCAATACCGCATCTGGCTTATGGCTCAACAATTCTTCCGTTTGAATGGTTTCACCGTTGGTTAATACCGGTACGTTTTTGATATTTGGATATACTTCGCTATACCAAGGATTGGCAGCGATAGATGTGGTCGTGCCGACCAGTTTATTGGCACCGCCTAATAACAAGACGATTTGGTTATTGGCATGCCAAAGATCAGCGACGCGTTGAACGTTGTCGGGTAATTCGATTTTGTTTCCTTCTACATCAGTTACGATTTTTGCTTGCAAAGGTAGAGCAAAACAAGCTGCTAGGGAGAGGGCAATTAGGCCTTTTTTCAGAGAGTGTTTCAACATATGAATGTCCTTATAGTGGGTTTATAAATGGGTAATCGCACAGATTTGTCGTTGCAGAGCAGGTACATCGACCAGGCACAAATCTGTTTGATAAAGTGCTTTCAAGTTGGCTTCGGTAATGATTTCCGGTGTCAAACCTGTTTGTAACTTGCCATGCTCGTTTAAGATGCTTACTCGGCTGTGGGGCAGTGCGCTATGTAACAACATGGGATGATCGGGATTATGTGTTGTCATGATAATGGTAAAGCCTTGTAGTGAGAGCTCTTTTATTAGGCTTAAGGTTTTAAACACATTACCGTAATCTAATGCCGAAGTGGGTTCATCAAACAAAATCAGTTGAGGCTGTTGCACCAAAATACGCGCAAGATTGACCAACTGCTTTTCGCCGCCACTCATTTGCATATAAATTCGGTCAGCAAAATGGCTAATGCCGAGTTTCTTTAAGGCTTCGTCAACTAATGCAAAATCAGCTTCACTTGGCTTATCAAAAACACCTAGATGTGCAGCACGACCGAGTACTACATAATCACGCACGCGATATTGATAGGTTTGTGGGCTGTGTTGCGAGACATAAGCAATTTTCTGAGCAATTTGCTTACTGCTCATTTCGCTTAATTTGCAATTATCCAGCAAAATCTGACCGCTCTTTGGTTTCAAAAGCCCCGCGATACAGTTTAATAACGTTGATTTACCACGACCATTTGCACCAAGAATAGTCAGCAATTCGCCTTTTTGTAAGGTTAGATCAATACCATTGAGTAGCGAATGTTCAACATTATGCCAATAATAAAGATTGTCAATTTTCAGCATTAGTCCACTACCTTTTGTGTAATCAGAACCCAAGCAAAGAATGGCGCACCGATAAAACCGGTGAGAATGCCTAGTGGAATTTCTTGAATGTATAAATTGCGGGCGAGTGTGTCGATAACGAGCAAGAAAATCGCACCGATAAGTCCGGCTAGCGGTAAACTTTTGACATTGTTATCACCAATGAAAAGCCGCGCTAAATGCGGAATCACTAAACCAAGCCAACCAATTGTCCCGCTTAAGCAAACCGATGAAGCAGTCAGCAACGTAGCAAAAACGACCATTAAACCTCGTTCTAATCGGATATTGGCTCCGATTAATTTAGCCTCACGATCACCTAATGAAAGCACATTGATACGCCAACGCATTAGAAATAAGCCAAGGGTAGTGAGCAAAATGATAGGAGAAAGGATAAGCAAGTTGTCGTAGTTAGATTTGGTTAGGCTACCTAATTGCCAGTAAACGATATCAGCCAGCTGAGTTTCAGGATTAGCAAGATATTTCAATAGGCCTAATGTCGCCATCATAAAGCCCGAAACAATAATGCCAGAAAGCACTAAAACAATGGTGGAGTCGCGCTGAATTAGACGCGGTAAATTCATGGTGAGCAAGACGGCAATCAAACCACCGACAAAGGCAAAGGCTTGAATGCCTAGCATCCCCGAACCGATTAAAATCGCCAATGCAGCACCGACACAAGCACCATTAGACACGCCTAAAATATCAGGTGAAACCAAAGGATTGCGGAAAATACCTTGATACACCACACCCGCAATAGCTAATGAAGCACCGACAAGTATGGCTGCAATCACACGAGGTAAACGAAGATTAAAAATAATGTTGTTTTGCACATCATTGACATTATTACCAATAAGACTTTGTACAACATTCTCAAGTGGAATAGCAAAACGCCCCCAAGAGAGTGAACATAAAATGAGCCCAATAAGTAGGCAAAGTAAAAGGGGAAAGGTAAGGGAGGATTTGTTCATATACTCAAAATTCGTTGTTTTTATAAGTATATAGCGATTGTATTTTTTTGTATATAGCGAAATTTAAGTAAAAAAATAACCGCACTTTATCGCGCGGTTACGGCATTCTATAAGCATTTAGCTGGTTTTGGCAGACCAGCCAATTTAGTTGCTTGCTTAGCTGGTCCGTCAGGGAAGAGTCGTTGCAAATAGCGGCTATTACCTTTATCAGTACCTAATTTTTCTGACATGGCTTTTACCAGCATGCGAATCGCAGGGGAGGTGTTATATTCTTGATAGAAATCACGCACAAAATGAATCACTTCCCAGTGAGCGTCGGTCAGTTCCACACCTTCTAGCTGAGCGATGTGTTTTGCCACCTCTTCATTCCAATCATCAATATTAAGTAAATAGCCAGAGGTGT
This sequence comes from Parahaemophilus parainfluenzae, assembly GCF_001055095.1. GTDB lineage: Bacteria > Pseudomonadota > Gammaproteobacteria > Enterobacterales > Pasteurellaceae > Haemophilus_D > Haemophilus_D parainfluenzae_Z. The sequence goes on along the minus strand of NZ_JVHG01000002.1, from coordinate 72,898 downwards.
CGGTTTCAATTTGTTTTCCTTGTACGGTAATCATATTAATTCACTTCTTTAAAGCTGATCATTTCATTATCGGAATAGTCAGATGCATCTTCATCATCAAATTTCATTGGTTCGATACGCTCTTCATCAAATGCGGTATCTCCTTCAATACCATCAAGTGCTTGACCGTGCTTAATACCTTTAAAATCGAAGAGTTTGGGATCACATAAGTGTGACAACGTAATGTTTTGCATGGCGCTAAACATGGTTTCTAAACGTCCAGGATATTGACGGTCCCAAGTATTCAGCATTTCTTTTACTACTTGACGTTGTAAATTAGGTTGAGAACCACATAAATTACAAGGGATAATTGGGAATTCTTTGGCTACGGCATATTTTTCAATATCTTTTTCTTTACAATAAGCCAATGGACGAATCACGATTTGCTTGCCGTCATCTGAAATTAATTTCGGTGGCATCGATTTTAATTTTCCACCGTAGAACATATTCAGGAACAGGGTAGCCAACATATCATCACGATGGTGTCCAAGTGCAATTTTGGTTGCACCAAGTTCGGTTGCTGTACGGTATAAAATACCACGGCGTAGGCGAGAGCAGAGAGAGCACGTTGTTTTGCCTTCTGGGATTTTCTCTTTTACAATGCCATAAGTATTTTCTTCAACGATTTTATAATCTACACCGATACTTTGCAGATATTCAGGTAAAACATGCTCAGGAAAACCAGGCTGTTTTTGGTCTAAATTGACTGCAACAATATCAAATTTAATTGGTGCACTTTGTTGTAAATTCAACAAAATATCGAGAAGCGTATAGCTGTCTTTACCACCAGAAAGACAAACCATTACTTTGTCACCATCTTCAATCATGCCAAAATCTGCAATTGCATTGCCTACATTGCGGCGAAGACGTTTTTGCAATTTATTGAAATTATAAGTCTGTTTTTTATCTTGGTTTTGTTCTGTCATATTAATTTACTTTAGCTAATAAAAAAGCCCTGAATCAACCTCAGAGCTTATAAATTTTATGGAGCCAGCAGGTGAGAATTTTTCTATTTTTTCTTCTAAAAGAAAAACTCAACTTTTTTGGCGTAATCTTAAATGTAATTGCTCTAAAAACAATTTCGGAATTATATCACACAACCTAGTAGGAATGTGGCTATGTATTTTCTGCAAAGATTCTTAATCTCCACTCAATATTGAAGTAATTAATGTTGCACATATGCTTTTTATCACATCAAAAGATAAGTCAAGGCTTTTGGCTTTAGCTGCATTTTTAATTTTATTCCAAACATTATCACTACGAATTTTGTCAAAGAACTCATGTCCTTGCCAAGTAAGTGAAAGTGCAACATAGTTTTCACCATCAAGATCACTCAAATCTTCAAGGGTGATTAAGCCAGCCTGCTCAAGCAATTTATAATGATAATTGACAATAGCTGGTGAAACCCCATCGAACACATCATTTTCAAGAAAACTTGTGTTATCTGCTTTTTCTTCTAATTTAAGTAGTATTTTACGAATTAAATCCCAATCTCTTTTCATTTTGTTATACCAGTACAATCTTATACACTTCTGTTAAATCTAGCTCTTATTAAATGTGAATTCAACCATATTTTGAGGGAGGTTTACAATTTAAAAATAAAAAACTTCATATAGAGTAATCACAAAAATATTTACTGATTGGCGTAATTCTGGCGTAATAAACTTATAAAATATATGAAAACGGGTAGTGCTAAAGAGTAGAAATGTTTAAACGTTGATATAAAAATTTATAGGCGATTGATTTTATTTTGAAATATACAAAGTAAAAATCCCCGTCCAATGAACGAGGATTATAATGTGGTGCCTAGGGTCGGACTCGAACCGACACGGTTATTCACCGGCGGATTTTGAATCCGCTGCGTCTACCAATTTCGCCACCCAGGCATTTGGGTTGTTCTGAATTATACGTTTATCTTACTTCGTTGCAAGTAAAATTTCATTAAAAACGTGTGGTTGTTTTAAATTTCATCAACTTGTATTCAAAGATGAAAGGGAAGTTTAAAATAATTTGATACGTTGTCACAATTTATGAGTAAAATAAAAGCTTAGTATTTCTACTAAGCTTTATAATTATCTAATTAAGCGGTTTGACCAGCAAGGTTACCTAAATCTTTATCGATTAAGAATAAGCCTTTACCATCTTCGCCAAGAAGATTTAATTTGTCTAAAATACTGCTGAATAATTTCTCTTCTTCGTGTTGTTCTGCAACATACCATTGTAAGAAATTGAATGCAGAGTAGTCTTTTTCTTCAAAAGTTTTACCCACCAATTCATTGATTTTACTTGTGATCAATTTTTCGTGTTTGTAAGTTAATTCAATGATTTCTTTTAATGATTTGTATTCATGCGCAGGCGCTTCAATTGCAGTGATTACCGCTAATGCACCAGTTTCATTTAAATAAGTGAATAATTTACGCATGTGTTGCATTTCTTCTGCAGCGTGAGCTGATAAGAATTTAGCTGCACCTTCAAAACCATTTTGTTCGCACCATGCGCTCATTTGTAAGTAAAGGTTTGAAGAGTAGAACTCAAGGTTCATTTGATCATTTAATAATTTGATTACGTTTGATGATAACATTTTGTATTCTCCTTTTAAAATTATAATGTTGCTAAGTCACGATCGATAAAGTAAAGCGAACGACCGTCTTCACCCACCAAGTTAAATTTATCAATAATGCTATTGAATAATTTTTCTTCTTCGTGTTGTTCTGCAACGTACCATTGTAAGAAGTTAAAAGTAGAATAGTCTTTGTTTGCAAATGTTACTTCAACTAATTCATTAATTTTAGAAGTAATGAATTTTTCGTGTTCAAGTGTGGTTTCAAACACTTCTTTAAGTGATTTGTAGTCATTTTTAGGTGCATCAATTTTACCTAAAAGTGGCATACCACTTGTTTCACTCACATATTTGAATAATTTTTGCATGTGTTCTAATTCTTCATCAGCATGACGAAGTAAAAATGCTGCAGCACCTTCATAACCGTGTTTGCTACACCAAGAACTCATTTGTAAATAAACATTAGAAGAGTAGAACTCTAAATTGATTTGTTCATTTAACTTATCTGCGATTGCTTTATTAAGCATAAACCAACTCCTTTCCTTATTAAGTAGAGATTAAAAATAAAAACAAGACTGCTTAACTTGTCATCGGTGTGCATTCTAATCTCACAAATGAGAATAGTCAAGTATTTTTTTAAAATTATTTCTATAAGTCACTAATAACAAAAGAGAAATCAATGTTAATTATTCTCATTTAAGTGATATATGTAAAATAAATTCTCATTATCAGATCAAGAATAATGAAATCTGCAGAATTGATGTACGCAATTGTATTCAGAATTCACATAGCGTTATCTACAAATTTCATACTAATTCTAATTATTCCATTTCAAAGACATCCATTTATTTCTTTTATATCCACAACCCAAAATCACCTTATTTTGAGTAATGCATGAAATAGGATAGTCACTTATATTGATTTGTGACATATTTATATATACAATTTAACATAATATACATTATGCGAAATCAATTACAAGGTTAGTGAGGGCTACGTGTTAATAAGATCACAGAGTTATGCACAGGTTTCAAACACCACTCAAACGATGCAGAATCTAGCTCCATAACACCTTTCAATAAGATTAAATAATGATTTATGCACTCTAAAGTTGTTATGTAAGGAAAAAATAAAGACGTTTATATGTATCAAATAATGACAACGTTACGTGAATTCTGCGTTATTTTATGAGGTGAATATCATCAGATTTAAAAAAGAAAAACGTAAATCTCAGGGATTAAGATTTACGTTTTTGATGAATGATATTTATGTGACTATGTCACGATATGTATAAGGTTAAGATAACAGTTTTGCTCCGTATTCATAAATCTGTTGCAGTAAATTCAGTTTGGTTGGATTATCCGAATATTCCTCTGCTAACTGCTGTAAACTTTCCTCAAATTTAACCGCACTTTGTTCTAATTTACGTTGGCGATATTTTTGCCATTTGATTTGCTCAGCACGATTTAAGGTTTTGTAGAAATGTCTTGCACGATAATGGAACAACAATTCAGGAATCCGTTTATCTTCAAATGCTAAACCATGTTCAGCTAATTTCTCGGCCGGTAAATCCCGTAAAATAGCCATATTGTTTTTATCCGCATTGCTAAAGAAACCGTTATAAAGCTCAGTTTCTACATTATCACTCGCCTCAAATTCGCGCTCTTCTGAGAAGATTTCAATAACTTTCTCGCGTATATCTAAGGATTGACGCAATTTTGCTAAATTATCTAAGCATTGTTGTCTGTCTATCCCTAAACGAGCCGCATTTTCAGGTAGTAAAGTTTTTGCAGGCGCCAAAATTGAGCATTTATTAATATGAACCAATTTTAATGGAACTGATGAAACTCCCCTTTCTTCTAGCTCACTTTTCTTGGTATATAAATCTTGTCGCAAATCAACCGCACTTTTACTGAGTAAATTATCAATATCACCTGATAAATCACAGACGATTACGGCATTTTGATTAGTTGGATGCCATGCTAATGGTGCCACCCAAGCACAATTACCGCGATAATTCCCTAACATACCTGAAACATGCACTAATGGTGTCATTTCAGCTGTATCGATCAGTTTCTCAATTTCCTTTTTACCTCTATGCTCAAAGAAGAATTGAAATAATTTAGGCTGCTTTTCTTTGATTAATTTAGCCATAGCGATGGTTGCATACACATCCGCCATTGCATCATGAGCATTTTCATGTTCAATACCATTTGCCTTGGTTAGTTTTTCTAAGCGAAAGCTCGGCATACCATCATCGTCATAATCCCAATTAATCCCCTCAGGACGCAAGGCATAGCAGGCTCGAACCAAATCCAGTAAATCCCAACGAGAATTGCCATTTTTCCAGCTATACTCATAGGGATCGATGAAATTACGGTAAAAGGTATAACGAGTCATTTCATCGTCATAACGAATGTTGTTGTAACCCATCACACAAGTGTTAGGTTGTGAAAACTCAGCTAGAATTTTTGCGGCAAATTCAGGTTCAGGAATCCCCTTTTCATTACATTCTTGTGGCGTGATTCCTGTGACCATTACCGCTTCTGGAGCGGGCAAATAATCATTGGTTTGCTTGCAATACAGCATAATAGGCTCACCAATGATATTGAAATCTGCATCGGTACGAATACCCGCAAATTGAGCTGGACGATCACTTGCCGGATTGATACCAAAACTTTCGTAATCGTAGATAAAAAAACTAAAATCTGTTGCCATAATTAAGCCAAAATTTTATCTAAATAATATAAACAGAAAATTGCTGAAAGGCTGATAATCACGCCAAACCAGTTAATTTTGCTGATTTTTTCTTTGAAGAAAAATGCGCCAGTGATGGTGCCTAAACAAATAACACCAATGTTCATTCCCGCAAAAACTAAGGTTGGGTTTTGTCCGAAGCTTTGGTGCGCTTTAATGTAAAATAGGATATTGAAGAAATTTAACACACCTAAAATGATTCCACCAATAAAGCTTGGTACAGTCCATTGAGTGCGTTTTAGGAATAAATAAAGGAACATGACACAAGCAGCTAATGAGAAAGCGATGAATAATGTGGTTGGGAATGCCCCCCCACTTTTGGCTACTTGTTTGAATAAGATATCAATGGTGCCATAACCAAACCAAACACCGATTAAGCCTAAAATACCTTTAAAAGTGACCGCACTTTGTTCATTTGATTTATTCAAGATACAGAATAAACCAATGAATGCCAAAATAATGCCAACGAGTTTGGGCTGACTTAATGTTTCATGGAAGATAATAAAAGAGGCAACAATCGGTAGAAATAACGATAAGCGTTGTGCTGCATCTGAACGCACGATACCCGCAAATTCAACGGCTTTAGACATAATGATAAATACGGTTGGTAATAAAATCCCTAACGCTAGGAAAATAGGGGTGCTATCACTTTGTGCTAGATATTCAGTAAATTCTAATCCTTTGAAATCAGGTTTGAGTAAGAAATAGCTTAATGAAATGGCGACAATATAGTTAAACGCAATGGCTTGTTCAATAATGATATTTTTCTTGCGAGCAACTTTGAGTAATACCGATACGGCAACACTACATAGAATGGCAAAAATAAGATTGTGCATAATTCGTCCTAAATTCTCATAAAAATAACAATGAAAAAAGCGGCCAATGCTTTGACCGCTTTAAAAAACTACTCTGTTGCGCCAAAGCCACGCAAACCAACCACATGAACTTGTTCTTGGTTGCCGGCGATTTTACGCACCAGTTTATAGGTTGTCCCTTTTTCAGGGCTGATATTCTCTGGCGCGGCAATAAGTAATTGCATATCCAAACGTTCGCAAAGTTCGAACAAGGTGGAAATAGATTTACCATCTAAACGAGCCGCTTCATCCAAGAAGAGTAAACGACATGGCACAATGTCTTTACCGCGAATACGGCGACTTTCCTCTTCCCAGCTTTGTACTACCATTAATAGGATAGACATACCGGTACCGATCGCTTCACCGGTCGATAATGCACCACTTTCAGCACGTAACCAGCCATCAGCACCACGGAATACTTCAACTTCTAACTCGAGGTAATTACGGTAATCCAATAATTCTTCACCGATAGTTTGTGCTGTGCGTTGGCCCATATCAATATGCGGGTTAATGCGTTGATAAAGTTTCGCAATGGCTTCAGAGAAGGTAATACGATTATCACTGAATAAATCTTGATATTCTTCCTGTTTACCTGACAGCGCATCAAGCAACATCGCATGTGTATCGCGAATATTGACCACTAAACGTACTGATTTCACCTGACCGAAGGCAATATTTTGTAGACCTTGGTTCAACATTCGAATACGATTTTGTTCACGTTGAATGGTTTTACGCATAATATTCGCCACACTTTCAGAACTGATCGCCAATTTTTTCTCACGGCCAGTCAATTCTTCTGTTAAACGATTAAGCTCAATTTCCATTTGCTCAATTGCATCAATCGGATCATCCGTTTTAATAATATCCTGACGAATACGTTCACGAAGATGTTGATATACAGCAATGAAGAAGCGGACTTTATTTTCCGGTTTGCGGCTGTCTTCAGAAATACGCAATGCATCGCGGAGATATTCATTATCAGCCACCGCAGTACGTAACGCACCTAAGGCTTTATCTGACATTGAACGTAACTCATCAGCAGATAAATAAGCTAACTCACGACGATTGAGTCGTTTTTCCACATCAGAATTGCGAGATAAACGGAGAACCACGCACCAGCTGACTTTCGCTGCCACAACCAATTCGCGTTGCGTTTTATAATCACGTTCTGCTTTACGAATACGTTTATTTAAGTTCTCCGCTTCACTTTCAATGAGTGTTAATTGTTTTTCGACATAAGAACGACGTTGACGGCTAGTTGAAAGTTGTTGATACAACTCATCACGGCGATTTCTTGCACGTTCCTCTGCCCCTTCATCAGCACGCACGCCCAATTCACCAATCTCAGCAATTAATTCTTTCAACAATTGATTTTTACTGTCATAAGAACTTTGCAATTGAATAAATACTTGGTTGTATTGTGCAAATTGACTTTGCTTTTGACGTAATTGTTCACGTTGAGTATTACGTTGTGACTGCAATTGTTCCAAACGTTGACGAAGTTGCTCATTAAGCTCTGAGGTTTCCGCTTGCCCTGCATCTTCATAACTAAAGTGATTTTTGCGTTGCACCACATCCGCTAAAGCAAATACACGTTGTTGTACTTGTTTTTGACGTTCAATCGCTTGGGTTAAATCAGCTTTTAAGCGTTCATAGTTTTCTGGATCGCTTTGTAAGGTATTTGCAATCGGCTCTAATTGTGACAACGCAACGCCATGTTGACGAATAAAGCTTTCATCTTGCTCTGCAATATCTAGTTGTTCATGGCACTCTTCAATGCGATCAAGTAATTCCTCATCAGCAAGCAAGTTAAGCTGTGGCATTAACTTATTCAACAATTGCATTTTTTCTTTGGCATTATCCAATTTAATGCGAATTTGTTGTTCAGTGCTGGAGAATTGATTGAGCTCGCGATCAATTTCATTGCGTTCTTGATTGATTTCCGCCATCACCTCTTCAGGGTTTGGTTGGAATGCAAGGGCTAGATGTAAGCCAACAAATTGACTAAAGTGTTCGTGTAAACGTTGACATTTTTGTACATCAAAGGCGATTTGTGCGTATTTTTCCGCAATCTCATCACGTTTAGCTTGTAATTCTTCTAAATGTTTTTCACGTGCAGCACGGCCGAATAATGGAATTTGCGGGAATTTTGAATAACGCAATTCACGATCAGATACTTGCACCACAACGCCCATTTCAAGTTCTTGGGCTGAAAGTACGCTGTCATCAAAGGCATTTGGGTCACCTTCGATTAAATATAAATCGTCTGGACAATCTTCTAAATTGGCTAATTGTTCGCGTATCGTGTTGAGATCTCGCACAACAATAGCATGACGGGCAGGACCATAAAGTGCCGAGAAATAAGGTGCATCTTCAATTGGTACATCATCATATAATTCAGAAAGCAATACCCCACCAAAACGTTCTGCAAGCACATTTAAACGAGCATCTTCAGAACCATCTGGTTGGCTTAAACGAGAAATTTGTTCGTCTAATTGTTGACGTTGTTTCTCTAAATTGTCACGTTGAATAGTCAATTCACGTTCTTTCACCAATTGTGATTGCATAAAATGCATTACATCTTGGCTATGCTCGAAGGTTTCACCACTTTGCTCTTGTAAACGTTCTAAAGCGGCTTGAGCAGTTAACCAAGCCGGTGCTTTACGAGCATTTTCTTCGTAAAGTGCGGTCAAACTTTCACGTTTTTGACGTAAGATTGAACGGTTTTCTACTTGCTCAGCAAGTTCCTCATTCAAACTTTCAATGAGTTCTTCTTGTTCAGCGTGGTATGCTTCAAGTTCATCAGCGGTTTCTAAAGATAAATCAGCACGTTGATTAAAATCAGCCAATAATTTAACCGCACTTTGTTGTTGAGCATAGCGCTGCTCTAACTCATGTAATTTCGCGCGTAATTGCGGGGTTTGTTGCGCTTGAATTTTTTGCGTTGGATATTCACGCAATAATTCTTTAGCACTTTCCCAAGCACTTGAACGCGTCATATCGCCAGCAATTTTGCACACCAACTGATAGGCTTTATCAAATTGCGATTTAGCCGCTTCAGAAATAGACATTTTATGTTCTAACTCAAGCACTTGCTCGGTAAGACTTTCTGCATGGGCAGCAAATTCCGCATGGTAATCTTCCGCATTTTTCACACTCAAATCCGCTAAACCACATAAGGTTTTTGCTTTTTCAAGCGCGGCAATTGCTTGTTGATATTGCAATGCACGGGTTTGTTGTGCGTCTAATGCTTGTTGATAATCCGCAAGTTGCGCACGTACTTGGTCAATTTCAAGTTCAGTTTGCTCAAATTGTGCTTGGCTTTCTTCAAGCTGTTCGGTTGCGGTTTCCACAACCATTTTTTGTTCTTCTAATTTTTCTGTAAGCTCAGCCACATCTTCTTGATAACGCGATATTTTTTCTTGATGACGTAACGCATTTAATACCAAGTTTAGATGATCAGCCGCACTTTGGTGATCGACTTCTAAAGTACGTTCATTTTCTGTCAATTCAGCCGCTTCACGGCTTAAGTCAATTAAGCGATGTTGTGATAACTCTTGCTCTGCTTTTGCTTTATACCAATCACGACGAAAACCTAAAGCCGCTTCAATATTGCCACGACGTTCATTGGCATTACGCATATAATCTGATGCCACATAATTAGTGGTTTCGGTGATTAAATGTTTGAATAAATCACGGTCAGATTGCGTAACTTTAATTGCTTCAAGGGTCATGCGGTTTTCACGTAACGCACTTTCCATATCTTGGAAGGCTTTGCGCACACCAAGGTTTTCCGGCAATAAGTAATCACGTAAAGAACGGGTAATGGCACTGGAAATACCACCGTATAAAGAAGCTTCAATTAATTTATAGAATTTGCTACGGTCTGAGGCACTGCGTAAGCGTTTTGGAATAATGCCCAAATCAAACATCATGCCGTGATAATCGGTGATAGAATGATATTGCTTAAATTGCGCACCAAGGTTTTCAATTTTATCTTTTAATTCATTTAAATTGAGTACGCGCGCTTGACGTTCACCGACTGTTTCGGTGAAAAGTGCGGTCGGATTTAAGGATAATTCCACTCCTTGAATTGAGAACGTTTTTAAATCGACTTTCTTATCACGACCCGCAATTTGTTGCAGGCGTACACCCACGAGAATTCGTTGGTGACGAGAGTTGATGGTATCCAATACTGCGTAACACACACCTGGACGTAATTTACCGTGTAAGCCTTTATCACGAGAGCCGCCTGTCGAGCCAGCCTCAGTGGTATTACGGAAATGCAATAAGGTTAGGTCTGGAATTAATGCTGTGACAAAACCTGCCATGGTTGTGGATTTACCGGCACCGTTACCACCGGAAAGTGTGGTCACCAATTCATCCAAATCAAAGGTGCGGGCAAAGAAACCATTCCAGTTAATTAAGGTTAGTGAACGGAATTTACCACGTTCTACCCCATTATGTTGGTTTAATACAGGAGCAATAAATTCTTCTTCAACCTGTTCAGTTGATTGCTCAGGTTCGTCTTGATAGATTTCGTTTTCAAGTTCTAATACATCAGACATTATTCTTGTTCTCCTGCATCATCAAATTCTTCATCAATTTCAACCGCACTTTCTTCATTATCGAGATCATCAGCATTGCTTGCCGCTTTTGCTTGCTTTTCGAGTTCGAGAGATTGCGGTGTGGCTGCTTCCCCATCACGAATTAAGCGAGCTTGTGCTTCTAACGGGTCATCACCAGAACGTACTTCAGCACCGAAACGGAAAACTGATTCTGAAATAGTAAATTTACCGCTATGCTGTTCGCCTACGGTATGAATCATGCCTAAACGGCGTAAACGACCGATCGCCGCGCGTACTTTTTCAGATAATTTTTGCTTATCTAAATCTGAACCGCTAGATCGCTGATTGACGGCTTTCAATAATTTGCCTTCGTCTGCCAAGTTGAGTAATTCGTCATAGACTTCTTGCGTACTGAAGATACCTTGCTGTGCCAAACGTTCTGGGCTTAAATACAAATAGCAAAGCACTTTTCCTACCAACATTTCTAATTCGGAAAGCACTGAACGAGCAATTAAGGTCGTCGCTTTTGGACGTAAATAGAAAAAGCCTTCTGGAGCACGAATTAATTCCACGTTGTAACGGCGGTAAAAGCCATCCAATTCATTTTGGAAATCCATCAAAAAAGCATGATTATCTAATTGATCTGTGCTGATATGGCGACCTGAGCGCAATAAACTGTCCACTGCCGGGAAAATAGGATTTGCAATGGCATTTGCCAATTTCGGGGAAATTACATCTTGAATATCTGTCATGGTTAATTTCTCATTTTATGAATTCGTTTTTGGGTAAGCCACGAAATTAATATTTATCAATCACATGCGCTTGCACTTCTGCGCCGTAATCGTTAATTTCCTGCCATTGCGGATAAAGACCGGCTAAATCATCATTTGCCATACCTAAACGCACTGCTTGATCCACAATAATACGTGCCACATCAAAATGACGAGAAAGTGGATAAGCTTCTAATTGTTCTTTTAAGACTAAACTTAAATCAATTGGACGATTATTTTCACGGTATTGAATGAGTAAGCCTTGCATATGTTCGACGATTTGATCATGTAAATCAGCCAAAGACTCATATTGCAACTCTTCAGGTAATTCACCCAATGCGTCATCTTCACGTAATGCCATTTCTTCATCACGCAGATCGACCAAACGTTCCGCTTGAGCTGTCCATAAGAACCAAGGATGATCGAAATAGCTGTGGATAGAATTACGCAAGCGTTGTGAGAATACACGGTTTTTATCCATATCAATGGCGGTACGGATAAATTTATGCACGTGACGGTCATAACCAATCCATAAATCAATGGCTTGTTGTCCCCAGCTAATAATACGGTCAAGCTTGGATTGTAAATCAGTGATTAATTGTTCAATAAAATACAGCTCATCATGGCCAATCACACAATCTTGAATACGTAATAATTGAGCCTGTAACTTATCACCTGCGGCATTTAAAGTATCTTGTAACTCACGTAAATTGCCTGAGGTTTCATCTAATAAACGTTCACAGCTAGAAATTGCTGCCTGCCAGTCTTTGGTAAGCAAATTCGCAATTTCTTCTTTAATGCTTTGCTGATTTTCATCCATCACACGTTGTGATAAATCGATACTATCGAAAATCTCTGCTACTGAATATTTTAACGGAGCGAAAACATTACGACGCCAAAAGTGCTCATTCTCCCCTTTTGCTGTAGCTTCTTCTGCTGCATCAGATGCACGCTGTATTTCATCAGCCACAATAGAAAGCTGTACAGAAAGACGCAATGCAGAAAATTCACGCTGACGAATATAATAATCTGATACGCCAACACCCAGTGGGGTGAGACGATAAATGGAAAGCCCTTCAGTGAATTCACTACTAAAACGATTGAGAAAACGCTGTTTCACCAATTCATTGATGGCATTATTAGCACGGGTAGCAATCGCGTCCGTTGATTGGTCAAAGGCATTGGCTGTATGGCGGAAAATATCCACTAAATCAGCTTCTAGCATCTCACCGTCTAAACGTTCGTTGTTATAAATGGCAATGGCCAATAAAAACACCAAACGCTCTGTCGGCAGATTTAACGAAAATTCCCGCTCTTTCGCCCATGAGACGAGCTCAGGAATGGTTTGTGAGGTTTCGATCATTCGGTTACAAAAGCTTAAAATTGAACAAAAAATTTCTGAGATTATACAGGATTTTTTCTCAATCTTGAAAATCTTCTTGCAAATTGACCGCACTTTTTAAATTTAAAATATCCTTAAGTAAAATAAGGAAATATATTTTCTAACAATCGAACGATATTCAGACAAAATTTACAATTCTTTACAAAATAACCATGCTCATTTACTTTTCTATACAAAAAAACCTATCTATAATCGTTGTCTGGGTACGCAATCGTTTACTGAATAGAGAAAAAATGACATTTGCAATCTCTAATAAGACATTACAAATCATATAGTTAATCCATTCTTCAATGCGTCCTATTATAGTATTTATGTATATTTACACTGCTCTAATGAAATTCTTTTATCACATGTATGTAATTAAAGAAGAAACTCAAGCGAGGACATTATGAAAAATTTTAAATTTAATGCTATCACGGCATTAATTATGGGGGTGAATGTTGCTGTAGCGAATGCTGCTGATGGAAACATTCTGAATATCACGACACAAGACGCTGTTAATGCAAACAAAACAATAGAAGCGACTAACGTTAAAGGTCCTGGACATACGGCTATTGGTCAGCAAAACCAAATCTATTCTATTCCTGCTGCTGAAGCTGAAGAAAGCCAAGGTTCAAGTTCTGCCATCGGTAATCAAAATGTGGTGAAAGGTGAACAAGCCAATGCGATTGGTGATGGAAATGATGCATATGGTCATTTTACTCAAAGCGTTGGTGATGATAATAAAGTTTATGCCGATCATTCTCTTGGATATGGTGCACATAATAAAGTCGGTGCTCAACGAGCAAAAGGCACCCCAGAAAAAGATGTTGTTGTGGATAAAAACACAAGTAAAGCAAGTGTATTTGGTTTAAATAATGTCGTTTTAGGAAAAGAGGTTCTAGCTCTAGGTAATAACAATAATGTAAATGGTGAAAACTCTACAGCCATTGGTACTCAATCTACTGCAGATGGAATTAATACACTTGCAATTGGTACAGGAGCTAAAGCTCATGTAACCAACCCAGCAGCGGCAAATTCAAACAAACCAGGTAACTTAGTTGCAATTGGTACAAGTGCAGAGGCAACAGCTGCGGAAACTGTAGCTATTGGTCAAGCAGCAAAAGCTAGTGGTCAAAATAGTAATGCTTATGGTTCACAAGCCAATGCAAGTGGTACAAGCTCATTGGCTGTAGGTACTGGTTCTGTAGCCTCTGGCGATTCAGCTGTAGCGATTGGTAACGATTCAACTGTTACAGGCGGCTCTGCTGTTGCTATTGGTGCATCAGCAACATCTACAGGTAAATGGTCTACTGCACTAGGCGATTCAGCTAATGCTAAAGGCGAAAAAAGCGTAGCCTTATCCAAAGACTCTTATGCAAAAGATGATAACTCTGTTGCCTTAGGCTCTGGCACTATTACTCGTTCAGCAACAAACGTAACCACTGCAACCGTAAACGGTATTACATATAGTGGTTTTGCTGGTAACAGTAATAATATAGCCGTTGTTTCTGTTGGTTCAGACAAAACTGAAACTTACACACCACCAGATCACTCAACTCCAGGTCGTACAGTAACTATTACGCCACATACACGTCAAATTATTAACGTAAGTGCAGGTGAAATTTCTGCCACTTCTACCGATGCAATTAACGGTTCTCAACTTTATATGGTTGCAGACCAAGTAGGTAAAAACAAAGCGCGTATTGATAATATTCGTGTGCGTACGTCTGACGTAAAAGTAAAAGCGGGTGACAATATTAATGTACAAGAAGCTTATGATGATGCTAACCAAGTGAAAACTTATACTGTTAGCACAGCAAAAGACATCAAAGCGGATTCTTACACTGTCAATAATTCAAGCGTTCAAATCAATCAGAATGGCATTAATGCAGGTGATAAAAACATCACTAACGTTGCGGATCCAAAAGCCCCAACTGATGCAGCAAACAAACGTTATGTTGATAATAAAGTGAACAAAGTTGATCGCAAAACTCGTGCTGGTATTGCTGGTGTTGCTGCAATCGCTTCTGCTCCATCTGCACGTAAAGATGGCAAGAGCATGGTGTCAACTGGGGTTGCTCATCACCGCGGTGAAAGTGCAATTGCAATTAAAGCATCTCGTAACTCTGATAACGGTCATTGGTCAACCAACGTGAACGGTGCTGCAGATACTCGCGGTCAATTTACTGTGGGTGCAGGTGTCGGTTACGAATGGTAATCTGACTTAAACTTTAAAACAAAGAGCCACAAAATCGTGGCTCTTTTTTATACTCTAAAATAATGAAAAATTTGACCGCACTTATTGCAATATATATCGCCAAACAAATGCACTGACCAAAATAATCAACATGATAATAATTTGTATTAAACGTTTTTTGGTTAATTTTTCTGCTGCCATACCTATTTACTCGTAGATAACTTCTTAAATTGACTATTTAGTGGTAGAATAATTGCGTTAGATCAATTTTACACTATATTTATCGATTTGAGGAACTAATGAAGAATTTCGTTTCAGAAACCAAATCAGGGCGCAGAGTTCAATCTGGTGGTTGTGCGATTCACTGCCAGGATTGCAGCATTAGTCAACTTTGTATTCCTTTCACATTGAACGAACATGAGCTCGATCAGCTTGATAACATCATCGAGCGTAAAAAGCCTATACAAAAATCTCAAGTCCTTTTTAAAGCGGGCGACACGCTCAATTCTATTTATGCGATTCGTTCCGGTACCATTAAAACTTATACCATTAGCGAAGCCGGTGAAGAACAAATTACCTCTTTCCACTTACCAGGCGATTTAGTCGGTTTCGATGCGATCACGAATATGCAACATCCGAGTTTTGCACAAGCATTGGAAACGGCAATGGTATGTGAAATTCCCTTTGATATCTTAGATGATTTATCTGGCAAAATGCCGAAACTTCGTCAGCAAATTATGCGTTTAATGAGTAGTGAAATCAAAAGCGATCAAGAAATGATTTTATTACTGTCTAAAATGAATGCTGAAGAACGTTTAGCCGCATTCATCCATAACCTATCTAAACGCTATTCTGCTCGAGGTTTCTCAGCGAAAGAATTCCGTTTAACCATGACTCGCAGCGATATTGGTAATTACCTCGGCCTAACTGTTGAGACGATCAGTCGTTTGCTCGGTCGTTTCCAAAAATTAGGTGTACTCTCTGTGCAAGGTAAATACATTACCATTAATGATATTAATGCCTTGATTGATTTAACAGGTGTACATAAAACCAAAATCCAGTTAGTGGAATAGATAAAAAGCGTGAGTTTTCACGCTTTTTTAGTATTTGAGACAAAAAACTTGTACAAAATCACTTTTTTTATAATAGGTTCTTGTCATCACTTAAAATCTTTTCTATCCTATTGATATCTCATATCTTGGAGGCTTTATGAAATTTAATAATATTCTTGTTGTACTTAATCCTGATAATGAAAAACAATATGCACTTGCCCGTGCAGTTCGTCTTGTTAAAGAGCAACAAAATGAAACAAAAGTAAAAATCACCGCTCTGTTGAGTGTCTATGACTTATCTTATGAAATGTCTGCACTTCTTTCTTCAGAAGAACGTAGTCAAATGCATGAAACAGCCATTGAGCAACAACGTCAAGCCGTACAATTTTATTTAGATAAATATGCAGATCCAGAAATTGAGTTTGAATCTCACATTGTATGGAGCAGTAATGAAGCAGATGCAATTCGCGAAGAAGTTGAAAAGAATCAATACGACCTCGTTGTAAAATACACCAAAGATGAAGAAAGCTTCACTTCATTGATTTTCACACCAGTAGATTGGCAATTATTACGTAAATGTCCAATTCCAGTATTAATGGTCCGTGATGGTGACTGGAAACACCAACGCCGTATTTTAGTCGCCGTGAATGTATCGGGTGAGCAAGAATATCAAGATGAATTTAACCGAGAGTTAGTTTCAACAGGCATGAGTTTAGCGGAAAATTTAAACCGTGGTAATGTACATTTAGTGGCCGCCTACCCTGTTGCGCCAATTAATATGGCGATTGATTTACCTGAATTTAATACTTCAGGTTATGAAAATGGTATTCGTGGTCAACACCTTATCAATATGAAAGCCTTACGTCAAAAATTTGGTATTGATGAGGATCATACCCATGTACGCGAAGGTTTCCCTGAAGAGGTGATTCCTGAAGTGGCGAAAGAAATTGAAGCTGAATTAGTGATTTTAGGCACAGTGGGAAGAACAGGCTTATCTGCAGCGTTATTAGGTAATACGGCTGAACATGTAATTAGTAAATTAAGCTGTAATTTATTAGCCATTAAACCATCTAAAAAATAAGCCTATTTAGCTTTTTATTTAAAATAAGTGCGGTCAGAAAAAAATCGGTTTTATTGACCGCACTTTTTTGTTAAAAAAATGTGAAGTTCCTCACAAAATCAACTTTTTTCATTCGTCTCATCATTTCTTTTTCGTTATACTCGTCCGCCCTATCGAAGACTTTCTATAAATTGATTTATTATTAAAAAGGAAAGATAATGAAAAAAACATTAATTGCAGCACTACTTGGCTTCTCTGCGCTTGCGCAAGCCCATGAAGTTTGGGTTGCAACACCAGCACAACTTGCTTCTAATAGCGTTTTAAAAGCTGATTTAGCTTATGGTGACTACCCCTACGTTGAAAAAATTCCTGAAAAACGTCTCGCGATTTTTCCACCGATGGAACTCATCAATCAAGATGGTGAAATGCAAACATTAGTACAAAAAGGTGAAAACTACCAATATCAATCAGAAAAACCGTTAAAAGACGGTTCATATTGGGTAACAGCTACTTATAAACCAACTTTCTGGTCACAAAATAATGAAGGTTGGAAAATGGATAACTTACAAGACACACCAAATGCATTCTATTGCGAACAAACTCAAATGTTTGGTAAAGCCTTTACTGTAGTGGGCAAAAAACCATTAAATGCAGATATGGCAATGACACGCCTCGGCTTACCACTTGAAATTGTGCCACTCAAAGATCCAAAAACAATTAAAGCAGGCGAAGCTTTCCCTCTTCAAATTTTCTATAAAGACAAACCACTTGCGGGCGAAACGATTATTGCAACGTCTGATACCTTTGTCGTAAAAGATATGGAAGCGGCAACATCTCACCGTGAACCACAAGCGTTTTCAGGTAAAACAGATAGTGAAGGTAAAGTTAACTTTATCCCATTAATTGAAGGTGCTTGGAAACTTAAAGTGATTCACAAAGAACCATTTGAAGATCAAAAGGTGTGCCAACAATCGGCAAATTACGCAACGTTAATTTTACCTGTTGGTAAAGCGCGTGCTAAATTACCACCAAAACCAGAACATCATCACCATTAATCATAAAAAAAGTGCGGTCAAATTTAACCGCACTTTTTTAATATGTTCTTAACGCTGGAGGTTGGTAATGTTCAATAAAGGTTTCGATTTCTTGAAGATTATTCGAGAATAAAATCTTCTCAAAATCACCTTGAGTAAAGAAGCCTTCTTTCACCATATGGCTAAAAAAGGACTTTAGTGAATCAAAATACCCCTTTTCATTAAACAGAATACAAGGATTGTTATTTTTTCCAATTCGCGCCCAAGAAATCACTTCAGCAATCTCTTCTAAAGTGCCTGGTCCGCCAGGCAAAGCAATATAAGCATCACCAAGCTCAACCATTTTATTTTTTCGCTCAGACATGCTTTCAACAACCACGGTCTTGGTCAAATTAGGATGTGAAACTTCTCTGTCTTGTAAAAATTGAGGAATAATGCCAATTACTTTGCCTTGATGAGCGAGCACAGTATCAGCAACCACGCCCATTAATCCTAATTTTCCGCCACCATAAACTAAAGTATGTTGACCATCTGCAATCCATTTACCTAATTTTTCTGCGGCAGTCTGATAGGCAGAATCATTACCTAAACTCGCACCGCAATAAACCGTGATGTTCATCCTACTTTTTCCGTTCTACCCATTTTCCATCAATATAATCCACAATCCATTTTGTGGCTTTACCATTCTTTTCAGAAGTCACATATTGATGTTTTTCTTTACGGCTGAAACGGATAATCGCTTCATTGCCCTCTGGGTCTTTTTGTGGCGCATCGGCTAAATAACGTAATTTTTCTGGTAAACGATCACGATAAAGGGCTAATTCCGCCACTTTTGCTGGGCGTGTTTCACGTGATTTCGGGAAGTTATGTGCAGACATAAACACACCACTAGCACCATCACGCAATACAAAATACGCATCAGATTTTTCACATTTCAATTCAGGGAAATGAACCGGCTCTTCTTTTGGCGGTGCAACCTCGCCGTTTTTCAAAATCTTACGGGTGTTATCACAATTGGTACAGCCCATATATTTCCCAAAACGACCGAGTTTCAAGTGCATATCAGCACCACACTTGTCGCATTCTACAATCGGACCGTCATAGCCTTTAATTTTGAATTGGCCTTGTTCAACCAAATAACCATCACAATTTGGATTATTACCACAAATATGTAATTTACGATATGGGTCAATGATATAGCTATCCATCGCCGTGCCACATTTCGGACAACGTTTACGATCCATTAAGGCTTTGGTCTCAGAAGCCTCATCCAATACATTGAGTAATTCTGCTTCTGGAATGAGATTAATCGTGGTTTTACAACGCTCTTTCGGTGGTAAAGCATAACCAGAACAACCAAGGAATACACCGGTACTTGCTGTGCGAATCGCCATTTTTCGGCCACAAGTTGGACAATCAATATCGGTGAGTACAAGGCTATTCGGCTTCATTCCACCTTCTAATTCGTCCAATTCAGCCGTAGAAAGTTGGGTAGAGAAATCTTTGAAGAATTGATTTAACTCAGCCTTCCAATTTTTCTCACCGGACGCAATTTGGTCTAGTACGTTTTCCATGTTGGCAGTGAAATCATAGCTCATCAAATCAGTAAAAGATTGATTTAAGCGATCTGTAACGATTTCGCCCATTTTCTCTGCGTAGAAACGGCGATTTTCAATGCGCACATAACCACGTTCTTGAATAGTCGAAATAATTGCCGCATAAGTGGAAGGGCGACCAATACCACGTTTCTCCAATTCTTTAACTAATGCTGCTTCGGTAAAACGAGCGGGCGGTTTGGTAAAGTGTTGGCTTGGTGAAACCGTTTTTAGTGCTAATGTTTCGTTCAAACTCACAGCCGGTAAAATTTGGTCTTCGGGATTTTTACCTAATTGTGGCAAGACTTTTGTCCAACCATCAAAACGTAAAATACGGCCTTTGGCTTTCAATTCATAATCGCCAGCCATTACGGTAACGGTTGTACTGTCATATTGTGCAGCCGGCATTTGGCAGGCTACAAATTGACGCCAGATTAAATCATACAAGCGCACCGCATCTTTATCCATGCCACTTAAATGATCTGCGAGCGTTTTTACATCAGAAGGACGAATCGCTTCGTGCGCTTCTTGTGCGTTTTCTTTGCTCGAGTAGAAATTCGGTTTAGCGGGCAAATAGTCTTTGCCAAAATGACTTTCAATATAAGAGCGAGCCATATTTAATGCATCTTGGCTCAAGTTGGTAGAGTCCGTACGCATATAAGTGATGTAACCGGCTTCATATAAACGTTGTGCCAACATCATAGTTTTCTTCACCCCAAAACCTAAACGCGTACTTGCAGTTTGTTGTAAGGTTGAAGTAATAAATGGTGCTCTTGGTTTAGAACCTGTTGGTTTTGTTTCTAAATCTGTGACAACGTAATGTGATTTGTTTAAGAAATCGACCGCACTTTGGGCTTCTTTTTCATTTTTAGGCTCAAATTTCTTGCCTTTATATTGCACAACATCCAAACGCAAGTCTTCTTTCTTTCTCGTTTGGGTCAGCGCTTCAATTTCCCAAAATTCTTCCGGTTGGAATGCTTTGATTTCACGTTCACGCTCTACCACCAATTTCACGGCAACAGATTGCACACGTCCGGCAGATAGTCCTCGTGCCACTTTTTTCCATAATAATGGCGACACCATGAAGCCTACCACGCGGTCTAAGAAACGACGGGTTTGCTGAGCATTAACCTGATCCATATTAATGTGTGCAGGATGCTGGAATGCTTTTTCTATCGCTTTCTTCGTAATCTCATTAAATACAACGCGACTAAAACGGCTATCATCACCGCCGATCACTTCGCGTAAATGCCACGCGATAGCCTCTCCTTCTCTATCCAAGTCGGTTGCGAGATAAATATGATCGGATTTTTTAGCAAGGGATTTTAACTCGGCTACCACTTTTTCTTTGCCTGGTAGAATTTGGTAATTGGCTTTCCAATCGTCATAGGGGTCAACCCCCATACGTTTCACTAAGGCCGCACGGTCTTTTTCTGCTTTAATTTTGTTTTTTTCTTCCGCACTTAATCCTTTAGTGGAAACTGGTTTAGCTTTCTCGCCTGTGCTACTCCCTGCTGTAGGCAAATCACAAATATGCCCTACGCTGGATTTCACCACATACTGGCTACCTAAATATTTATTGATGGTTTTCGCTTTGGCCGGCGACTCCACAATCACTAAAGATTTGCTCATTTGCTTACCTAAAATATAACTAGAATTCTGTAAAATTGGCGATATACTGCAAACTTACGCCGATAAAATCAAGCTTTTTTTCAAAAAGGATTTATAAATGGATAAACTCAATGCAATTTCGGTTTTCTGTAAAGTAATCGAAACGCAAAGTTTTACACAAGCCGCAAACCAACAGAATATTTCTGTGGCCATGGCGAGTAAACTAGTTTCACAATTAGAAGAACATTTAAAAACACGATTATTACAACGTACAACACGAAAAATTGTACCAACTGAAGCTGGTATGCTTTATTATCAACGTTGCCAAGCTATTTTATTAGATTTAAGCGAGGCTGATTCTAGCATTAGTAATATGGCGACAAGCTTACAAGGTAATTTATTAATCTCTGTGCCTCGTGATTTTGGCTTGCTTTATATATCGCCTAACTTGCCTAAATTTATTGAACTTCATCCCAATTTACACGTAGAAATTGAATTTGAAGATAAACGTGTCGATCTTGTTGCTGAGGGCTATGACTTAGCATTACGGATTGGCTATATGCAAGATAGCTCACTTGTTGCGCGTAAAATTAGTAGCTCCCCTATGCATTTTGTTGCCTCTCCAAGTTATTTAGAAGCACGAGGCACACCATTTACACCTGACGATTTAGAATATCACCAAGGTTTACTTTATAAATCATCGTTAAATCAAGTACATTGGCAATCAACAAAAGCCAATCAAATTCAACGGTATAAAATTCAATCTAAAGTGGTTTCCAATAATGGTATGGCATTGTTAGAAATGACAAAAGCGGGATTGGGCATCAGTAACTCACCTAGTTTCTTTGTCAAAGATGCGCTTGCTTCAGGTGAGTTAGTTGAAATTTTGTCTGAATATAAACAAAAACCTTTAGATATTTATGTGGTTTACCCAAATCGTCGTCATTTACCAGCTAAAGTTCGCGCATTTATTGAATTTCTCGCGAGCCTCGGTTTGTGTGAGAACAGTCAAATATAAAAAATAAGGGCGAATTTAACCGCCCTTTATTATTCAAATAATGTCCAAATCGGTTTTACCTCTTCAGGTAAAAACAAATTCTTTCCAAGTTCAATCCATCCACAAGGAAAATGAAAGTCCGAGCCTAAAGAGGCGGCTAAGTCATATTCATTGGCTAAACGCGCAAGATATTGACGCTGATCTTTAGTTTGTCCACTATCTGCGACTTCCATACCATCACCGCCCCATTGTTTGAAATCAATAATTAGTCGACGAATCCATTTTCCTGTCATGTTATAACGCATAGGATGGGCAATGACTGCGACACCACCTGCTGCATGAATCGTATCAATCGCCGTTGGAATATTCACCCATTCAGCTTTGACAAAACACGATTTGCCACCGCCTAGATAACGCTTAAAGGCTTGGCCATCATTTGAAACCTTTCCGATTTGTACCAAATAACGCGCATAATGGGCACGAGTCACTTCCCCATTGGCTAACGCTTTTGCGCCTTCATAGGCATTGGGAACGCCTGCTTTTTCTAATTTATGGCCAATTTCAACCGCTCTTTTTTCTCTCAATGATTTTTGTTCGGCTAAAAGTGTGGTCATTTTAGGATGTGTTTTATCAAAATTTAATCCAACAATATGGATGCCACGACCTTCCCAATTCGTTGAAATTTCCACGCCATTAATCAGCTCAATACCTAATTTATCTGCTTCAATTTTAGCCTCATCAATACCCATCACGGTGTCGTGATCACATAAAGCAAGCACATTGACACCTTGCTCATGAGCTCGTTGCACAAGCTCCGTAGGCGTTAAAACACCATCTGAGGCCGTACTATGGCAATGTAAATCATATTTTTTTGTCATTTATTTAATCGCTTTCACTAATTCTTTAACTAAGCTTGGACCGTGATAAATCAAACCCGAATAAACTTGTAACAATTCAGCACCTGCTGCAATCTTCTCTTGTGCATTTTGTACACCGTCAATACCACCACTCCCAATAATCGGAATTTGACCTTTCAGCTCTTGATGCAATCTTTGAATAATTTCTGTACTTTTCTGCTGTAATGGTTTTCCACTTAAGCCACCTTGTTGTTCCGCATTTTTCAAACCTGCGACGTTGTCACGTGAAATCGTCGTATTAGTCGCAATTACCCCATCCATTTGATGACGAAGTAAGGTATCTGCAATTTGAACGAGCTCGCTCTCGGATAAATCAGGTGCGATTTTTACTGCAATCGGTACATATTTGTTATATTGCTCAGCTAATACTTTTTGACGCTGTTTTATACTTTGCAATAAATCATCAAAGTAATCACCATACTGTAATTGGCGTAAATCCGGAGTGTTCGGTGATGAAATATTTACTGTAATATAATCCGCATAGTTATAAGCTTTGTTTAAGCAAAATAAGTAATCATCTTTACCCTTTTCAAGGGGCGTGATTTTATTTTTACCAATATTAATCCCAATTACGCCATCAAATTTTGCCTTTTTAACATTTTCGACCACGTAATCAATGCCATAATTATTGAATCCGTTACGGTTAATAATCCCTTCTGCTTCCACTAAACGGAATTGACGAGGTTTTGCATTTCCCTCTTGCGCTAAAGGCGTAACCGTTCCTACTTCAATAAAACCAAATCCCATCGCACCAAATCCATCAATGGCTTCGGCATTTTTATCTGCGCCCGCTGCTAACCCAATAGGATTTTTAAAGGTAATGCCCATTACTTGCTTAGGTGTGCCTTGTGGACAAGCCAAAAGCTGCTTTAATAAAAATTGGCAAGGTGATTTACCCGCTAAATGCAATGATTTAATCACTAAATCATGGGCGGTTTCAGGATCAAGGGAAAAAATGGCTTTACGGATTAAAGAATACATACTCGTTTATCTCTCAGGATAGTTCACTGTAAATGGAAAGTGCGGTTAATTTTACCGCACTTTTGTTGAAAAGTTGTGTTGCATTTTAAAATGAAAGCAAAGTATATGCAACGAAAGGTACTTAGATAACTCTACTTGCGAATATAAAGCTCCTTGGTATAAACATAATCCTGTGGATTATGCATTGGGAATCCACCTACTGCTGGGTTGATGACTTTAATCAATGGTGAATAGAATATTGGGATTAGAGGCGCGTCTTCCGCAATAATTAGCTCTGCTTGTCGATATAATGCGGCACGCGTCTTGTCATTTAAAGTACTTTGTGCTTCTTTCATGATTTGATCAAATTTCTCATTCTTCCAATGCCCCACATTTTCTGGAGATGTTGAAACTAATGAATTAAGAAATGCTGATGGTTCATTATATTCTGCATCAATTGACATACGGGATAATTGGAAATTACCGACATTGCGTTCCCACAAGTAGGTTTTCCATTCCATCGTACGTAATTTTACATCTGCACCTAATTGTTTCTTCCATTCAGAAGCGAGCGCCAACGCCACTTTTTCATGAGTTGCATACTTATTATAAAAAATTTCAAATTGAAGCGGTTTTTTTTCACTATACCCCGCTTCATTTAATAATTTTTTAGCCTGCGCTATTCTTTCTGTTAATGGCTGATTTAATTCAGCAATATTTGGCGCATTAAAACCATCAACTTCTGGTGGTGTCAATGTTGCTGCTGGTTTGCGCAAACCAATAATATGCTCGGCAATCAATGATCTATCTAAAGTAAGATATAACGCCTTGCGTACTTTTTCATTATCAAATGGAGGTTTAGCCACGTTGAATGTATAGAATTCCGTGGTTAATCGAGGCACGACAATCAGTGCATCCGGTGTGTGTTTTTGAATATGCGGTATTTGCTCCACTGGTATCCAAGTTAAATCCAATTCTTTAGCTTGGTAACGTTGATAGGCAGAAGCCAAACTTTCTTGAAATAGATATTCTGAAGTATTAATGAGCGTATTTTTATCATTCCAATAAAATGGATTACGTTCCGCTGTAATTTTCTCGTTAATTGTCCATTGTTTTAATTTATAAGCACCATTACTCACGATATTTTGAGGAGTTGCCCATTTATCACCAAATTGTGTCAATTTATGATGGGGAACAGGGAACATTGTTGGATATGCCAGTAGTTGTAAGAAGTAAGGTGTGGCTTGGGTTAGTTTGATTTCAAGTTGTTTATCATTAATCGCCTTAATACCCAACGCACTTATAGGCTGTTTACCTTGCATCACTTCTTCTGCATTTAAAATATGTGCCTTTGTTAAATAATTTGCATTAGGGCTACCAAATTTAGGATCAACTGCACGTTGCCAACCTAGCACAAAATCTCGAGCAGTTACTGGTGTACCGTCCGACCATTTTGCATCACGCAATGAAAAGGTATAAATTTTCCCATCGTCAGAGACTGTCCATTTTTCTGCTTGTGCAGGCTGCACTTGACCATTTTCATCCAACCAAATTAACCCTTCAAATAAATCAATCACAATTTGGGCAGCGGTATTTTCTTGTACCAATTGGGGATCAAGAGAACCAGGATCACTATGTGTATTTTGACGGAAAATCTGTGTTTCAGAAAGTGTTGTACTAGCAGGCACAGTGGCTGAAAATGCTGTTGTTGAAAAAATGCCAAGCATCATACTGACCAGCACTGATGTTTTGTATGTTTTCATATAAAATCCTTATTAACTAATATGGCGAAATGCCATTAATCATTCTATCAAAGGCAATAAAAGAAAAGATTGATATAGTTAACAAATTTGAAAAAAATACGGAATGTCTTAGACATCCCGTATTGAATTTATGAAGTATCTGTGCAGAGATTATTGCAATGCTTTTTCAATCTTCTCAAATAAATCTTTTGAGAGATCTTCAACAGCACTTAAGCGTTCTAAGGCTCGTTTCATTAGTGTTTGACGTTGTGCATCAAAACGTGAGAAACGAATTAATGGTTCAATTAAACGCGCTGCTACTTGTGGATTTGTTTCATTTAAACGAATTAAGACATCCGTTAAGAAACGATAGCCTGAACCACTGATATGATGGAATGCTTTTAAGTTGTGATTTGCAAAGCTACCCACTAATGAACGTAAACGGTTTGGATTGTTGAAGTTAAAGCTTGGGTGATCCATTAACACTTGTACAATTTCCAATACGTTTTCATCTGGGCGAGTGGCTTGTAAAGCAAACCATTTATCCATGACTAAGCCATCATGTTGCCATTTTTGTTCAAAATCTGCTAACAAGGCATCACGGCAAGGTAATGCCGCTTTGGTTGCCATATTTAATGCAGCCAACGTATCTGTCATATTATTGGCATTATTGTAATGTTTTTGAACTACATTGTTGCCTAAATTGGTGTAAGCCAAGTAACTTAAACAAAGATTACGCATCGCTCGTAAGGCAATATCTTCTTGCGTCACTCGATAATTTTCAAGACGAATATGTGTATAAATACGTAGCAAATCTTCTTTCAAGTATTCTGCGATTTGTACCAACATAAATTCTCTTGCAGCAGAAATGCCATCTGGATCAATCGTTTTGAAGTTTTCAGCAAACTCAATATCTTTTGGCAAGGTTAGAATTAATGTGGCTAATTCGATATCCTGTTCGTAATTTTCCAATACATGCGCAAGTGCGGTCAAAACATCTGGTGAAATGTCAAAGGCCTCGCCTTGTTGGAAATGCGCCACATTACGACGTAATTCTTGAGTAAACAACATTTGTGCTGCATCCCAACGAGCAAATTGGTTATCTGCAAATTTAAGTAAACCTAATAACTGTTCTGTGGTGTAATCATAATCGAGCTTCACCGGTGCAGAAAAATCACATAATAACGCAGGAATTGGGCGACCATAAATGCCATGGAATTCAAAGACTTGATCTTTTTCTGTCACATTTAACACATCGCTTAGCAACTCACCGTTATGCTGTAACATTTGTTTCGTGCCTTTGGCATCGTAAAGCGCAATTTTCAATGGAATATGTAAGTTTACTTTTTCCATTTGGTCCGCTGTTGGTGGCGTAGATTGCGAAACCGTTAAACGATAAGTATGAGTTTGTTCATCATAGGCATCGCTAATCAATAATTCTGGTGTACCTGATTGACTATACCAACGACGGAATTGTGCTAAATCAACGTCATTTGCACGTTCCATTGCAGAAACAAAATCTTCACAGGTTGCCGCTTTACCATCGTTTTCAGCAATATAAAGTTGCATCCCTTTTTGGAAACCTTGTTCACCTAATAAAGTGTGCAACATACGAATCACTTCTGCCCCTTTTTCATATACGGTCACGGTATAGAAGTTATTCATCTCAATGACTTTTTCAGGGCGAATCGGGTGTGACATTGGGCTTGCATCTTCGGCAAATTGCACCGTACGTAAGAATTTCACGTTATTAATGCGATTAACGGCACGAGAGCCTGTATCAGATGAAAATTCTTGATCACGGAAAACCGTTAAACCTTCTTTCAAACTTAATTGGAACCAATCACGGCAAGTTACACGGTTTCCCGTCCAGTTATGGAAATACTCATGCGCAATTACGCTTTCAATAGCGAGATAATCATCATCGGTTGCGGTTTGTGGATTTGCCAACACAAATTTAGAGTTAAAAATATTCAACCCTTTATTTTCCATGGCACCCATATTGAAGAAGTCCACAGCAACAATCATGTAAATATCTAAGTCGTATTCTAAATTGAAACGGTCTTCATCCCATTTCATGGATTTTTTCAGGCTTTCCATTGCCCACGAAGCACGATCAAGATTGCCACAGTCAACATAAAGCTCTAAGGCCACTTCACGACCACTTTTTGTTGTAAAGGTATCTTGTAATAAATCAAAATCACCCGCCACTAAAGCGAATAAATAGCTTGGTTTCGGGAATGGGTCATTCCATTCAACCCAATGACGACCATCTTCTAATTCACCACTTGCAATGCGGTTGCCATTAGAAAGTAAGTAAGGATATTTAGTCTTATCTGCGGTAATTTTGGTTGTATAGCGCGCCAATACATCTGGGCGATCAAGCATATAAGTGATTTGACGGAAACCTTCTGCTTCACATTGTGTACAAATGCCCTCGCCAGATTGATAAAGCCCTTGTAAAGAGGTGTTTTGTGCAGGCTCTAAATTCGTCACAATTTCAAGTTCAAAATTGACCGCACTTTGATTGGTTAAATCTAACGTTAAACTTTCGTGGTCTTGATGATAATGTTTGAAATCTTCGCCATTGAATTTAATGGAGGCAAATTGGAAGCCATGACCATCTAATCGTAAATGGGTTGCTTCATCATTTAAACGTTGAAATGTTGTTTTTGCAGTGACAACGGTATGCTTAGGATCTAATTGAAAATCAAGGAAAATATCCGTAACCGTAAAATCAGGTTGTTTGTAATCTTTTCTATATTTCGCTTTAGCTAACATAATCTGCTCTATTTCTAAGAAAAAAACTCATATTAGGATAAGATTTTATGACAAAACTTGCAATGGAATTTTCAGTTTTTACCACATAGCAAACGTTTGCTTAAAAGTAGGTAAATATGCTATTCTACGCATCGTTTTTTATCAGATAATTTTTTAAAAATATGTCAAATACCGCACAAATTGCTATTGTGATGGGCTCAAAAAGCGATTGGGCAACCATGCAAGAAGCCACTCAAATTTTAGATGAACTCAATGTGGCATATCATGTTGAAGTCGTTTCCGCACATCGAACCCCCGACAAACTGTTTGAATTTGCCGAAAATGCACAAAAGAATGGTTACAAAGTGATTATTGCGGGTGCGGGTGGCGCTGCTCATTTACCCGGTATGATTGCAGCTAAAACGCTTGTACCGGTATTGGGTGTCCCAGTTAAAAGTTCTATGTTAAGCGGTGTTGATAGTCTCTATTCTATCGTACAAATGCCTAAAGGCATTCCTGTCGGTACGTTAGCGATTGGCCCTGCTGGTGCTGCTAATGCAGGATTACTCGCCGCACAAATTCTTGCAGGTTGGGATAATGCGTTATTCGCTCGCCTACAAGTATTCCGCGAAAATCAAACTAATATGGTATTGGATAATCCTGATCCACGTACATAAAACGCCTTTCAATTTGACCGCACTTTTTAAAGTGCGGTTGTTTTTTTAGCTAGATTTGATGAGAAATTTTATGCAAAACTCTACCCTATATCCTACCGTTTATGTGCTTGGTAATGGTCAACTCGGCAGAATGTTACGTTATGCAGGCGCACCTTTAGATATTCACGTTCAACCGCTTGAGTTCAATGCGCCCGTATTTGATTTACCTAAAGATGCCATCATCACCGCAGAAATTGAACGTTGGGAAAAAACACCTTTAACCGAGTTATTAGGCCATCATAAGAATTTCGTTAATCAGAATGTTTTTGGCTTATTGGCTGATCGCTTTACCCAAAAATCTTTACTAGATGAACTCAATCTCTCTACCTCGCCATGGTGTTTATTAAAAGATAAAACGCAATGGTCTGAAGTATTTAAAAACGTGGGTGAAAAAGTCGTGGTAAAACGTCGTACCGGTGGTTATGACGGCCGAGGTCAATGGATTATCACTGAAAATAATCAACGTGATATTACGGACGATTTATTTGGTGAAATTATTGCAGAAAAATTTATTCCTTTTGATTATGAAGTGTCTATTGTAGGCGCTAGATTTAAAAATGGTGAAAAACGTTTCTACCCAGTGACGCATAACCTACAGCAAAATGGCATTTTACGTTACAGTGTGACAGATATTTCATTCCCTCAACAACAAAGCCAACAAACTCAGGCTGAATCTATGCTTGGAAAAATCATGGACAAGCTTGAATATGTGGGAGTAATGGCGATGGAATGCTTTGTGGTGGGGAATAAATTATTAATTAATGAGCTTGCCCCTCGTGTGCATAACAGTGGGCATTGGACACAATTAGGTTGTGCTATTAGTCAATTTGAATTGCATCTACGTGCTTTACTAGATTTACCCACTCCATCGTTACAACCCATTGCACCAAGTGTCATGGTCAACTTGATTGGTACAGAACATAATTCACAATGGTTGAACACGCCTTTCTCTCAGTTACATTGGTATGGTAAGGAAGTTCGTCCTGGTCGGAAATTAGGTCATATCAATATTACGCATCCAGACAAAACGATCATTATTCAACAGCTTGAAAAACTTCGTCACGAACTCCCTGATGACTATCAATCTGGTTTAAATTGGGCGATTGAGAAATTAAAATAATCAAAAAAAACAACCGCACTTTTTGATGAATATCTAAAAACATCAAAGTGCGGTTAATTTTTATCAGGTTCTTCTTGATAAAATCTATCGGCTGAAGTATAAAATTACTTATCTCACAACACATACATAAGGAAAAGCTATGTTTGAACATATCAAAGCGGCTCCGGCCGATCCTATCTTAGGCTTAGGCGAAGCATTCAAATCTGAAACACGTGAAAATAAAATCAATTTAGGTATTGGCGTTTATAAAGATGCACAAGGTACAACGCCGATTATGCGCGCGGTAAAAGAAGCCGAAAAACGCTTATTTGATAACGAAAAGACTAAAAACTATCTGACTATCGATGGTATTGCCGATTATAACGAACGCACAAAAGAGCTCCTTTTCGGTAAAGATTCCGAAGTCATTAAAGCAAACCGTGCAAGAACTGCGCAAAGTTTAGGTGGCACAGGTGCACTACGCATTGCGGCAGAATTCATTAAACGCCAAACCAAAGCACAAAATGTGTGGATTAGTACACCAACATGGCCTAACCACAATGCAATTTTCAATGCGGTAGGCATGACGATTCGTGAATATCGTTATTATGATGCTGAACGCAAAGCCCTTGACTGGGAACATTTACTTGAAGATTTAAGCCAAGCAAGCGAAGGTGATGTCGTGCTTTTACACGGTTGCTGCCACAATCCAACCGGTATTGACCCAACTCCTGAGCAATGGCAAGAATTAGCCGCACTTTCAGCAAAAAATGGCTGGTTGCCACTCTTTGACTTTGCTTATCAAGGTTTAGCAAATGGCTTAGACCAAGATGCTTACGGTTTACGTGCTTTTGCGGCAAATCATAAAGAATTATTAGTGGCAAGTTCATTCTCTAAAAACTTTGGTTTATACAATGAGCGTGTAGGTGCCTTTACCCTTGTGGCTGAAAATGCCGAAATTGCTTCAACTGCATTAACACAGGTGAAATCAATTATTCGCACTCTCTACTCTAACCCTGCGTCTCATGGTGGTGCAACCGTAGCAACGGTGTTAAATGATCCACAACTTCGTCAAGAATGGGAAAATGAATTGACTGAAATGCGTGAACGTATCAAAAAAATGCGTCATTTATTCGTTCAGTTATTAAAAGAATATGGTGCAGAACAAGATTTCAGCTTTATTATGGAACAAAACGGTATGTTCTCTTTCAGCGGCTTATCACCTGAACAAGTTGATCGCTTAAAAGAAGAATTTGCGATTTACGCTGTTCGTTCTGGTCGTATCAATGTGGCCGGTATCACTGAAGACAATATTCGTTATTTATGCGAAAGCATCGTTAAAGTGCTTTAATCAATAAAAACAAAAAGTGCGGTTAAATTTGACCGCACTTTTTCATCTCAACATAACAAAAGAAAAGGCAGATTTTACTCTGCCTTTTTATTAAATAATTACCATTGATAACCGATGCTTCCACCCCAGTTTACATCACTACGGCTATTGATACTTGCACCAACTTTAATCGAAATTTTATTATTATCAGAATTTCGGCCATAACCAACTGCGATGGCATTTTCATTGCGATAACCACCAACACCAACAGAAACTAAGCTTTTACCCGCTTCATTTGGACGTTGTAAGAAAGAAATCGCCGTTGCACCTGCAATACCTGCACGTAATTTACGATCAACGTGATCAATTTTATTGTCTAAACGATTGATGTTGTTATTAATGTTTTTCACAGCATTATCAACATAACGTTTATTTACTGCATCAGTTGGGTCTTTCGGATCAGCCACATTCACAATACGATTATTATGAACATCCAAGCCACCGTGTGCATGGACAGTACCGCCAACGTTAAGATCACCCTTTGTTGTCACATTTTTGAATGTCGGTGTGTCAGATACTGCAACACTTAACACTTTGCCTTTTTTGTGGGTTAATTTAATGTTTTTACCCGCATCAAGTGTTAACTTATCCATTTTTGTTGCAGTAGACTGAACCGTTTCTTCTGTCACTTCATTTACAACAGTACCTTCAGATGCACTTGCAGTCACGTTAAATCCACGACCACCTGCATTTTTGATTTCATCTTTGGTTTTTTGTGAAAGATCCACTTTGTAATTGGTTACTGTTGTGACAGAAATACCATTTTTAACTTCTGTTTTTTCACCAACTGTTACTGTAACAGCATCAGAAGCAGCTTCAACAGAAGCTGAAGTGTCTTTTGCGTTAACCGTGTAAATCGTTTGATTATTCGCACCAGTTTCAGAAGTCACCTCTACATTCGTTCCAGCTTTTACTTCTGTTTTAGCTGCCGCTGCGGCTTTAGTAATATTGGTATTAAGCTCGTTCTTCGCTGCATATAATTGGCTACCATTCACAGCATCTTTACTATCTGCTGAAATTGTACCATTTGATACATTCGTGATTTTTTTATCACCTGCATTAATACCATCTTTATTGATCGTAACAGGCCCCACGGTGACATTTTTAGCTGTAACATTATTAACAGTAATATCATCTTTTAAATTCACTGTAATATCAGCAGCATTTTCACCGTCTTTAACAACCACTTCGGTATTTTTACCATTCACAAAATTTACTTTGCCATGGGTATTAATACGTGATGTTTCTTCACCATTATTTTTAATGTTAAAACCTGCATTGTAATAGGCTTGATATAACTGGCTACCATTTACGGCATCGTTTGATTCAGCAGTAATTCGACCTGCACCTACGTTTTGGATCTGGCGAACAAGAGAGCCATCACCGACAGATACTGCACCGGTTGATTCTTTAGTGAAAGAATCACCAAAATCAAAATCAATTATCGTTTTATATGAAGAAGTGCCGTTATAATTAATTGTTTTTGAATTTGCACCATCATCAAAAGATTCTAATTTAGTAGCAGCATCATTAAACACATTTTTTGCCCCTGCAGAACTTGAGCCTAGAGCAACTGAATCTTCATGAGTATTAGTAGAATCAGAACCTAATGCAACAGAATTTGCTGCAGTCGCATTACCACCAATAGCAATACTGCTGATACCAGTCGCATTTCCTAAAATAGCTGCAGAATTAGTTTCACTCGCCTTAGAATTTCTACCCATCGCAACAGAATTATAACCCTCAGCTTTGGTGCTATCACCAATAGCAATAGAACTCATACCTGAAGCATTGCTTCCGCTACCAAATGACATAGCATCCGCGGCAGATGAGGTTGAATTCGATCCTATAGCAACAGTATTACGCGCTTTTGCATTCGCTTGATCACCAATTGCAATAGAAGAAGATCCACTTGCGTTAGATGAATGACCTAAAGCACTAGAAGCAGATCCATCAGCGTGAGCCATATCACCTACAGCAGTTGCAGAATAACCTTTAGCAACAGCAATAGAACCAATTGCAGTAGACCAATGCCCATATGCTCTTGAGGAATCACCTAATGCAACGCTATGACCTCCTGTTGCCTTAGATACAACCCCTAAAGCAATTGAGCGCTCGGCTGTCGCCTGAGCTTGAATACCATAAGCAGCAGAAGCTTGGCCACTTGCAACTGAACGCACACCAATAGTAACCGCATTTTCTCCACTCGCATTAGCTATAAAGCCTAAAGCAATAGCATCATTTCCTGATGATTTTGCGCCATTACCCATAGCGATCGCGCCACGACCACTTGCATTTGATTCATTACCGATAGCGGTTGCTAAACCTTCTACGCCGCTAGCTTTTGCGCCATAACCAATTGCCGTACCACGTCCGGATGCATTACTACCACCACCAATTGCAACACCACCAGTTCCCCAACCATCTGCATTGTTACCAATGGCAACTGTTTCTCTATTGGTTGATCGAGCTTTATTACCAATTGCAATATTGTATTTGTTGTAATCAGCATCTCCCTCTACTTTAGCTCCTGTACCAATAGCAATAGAGTCTGCCGTATTAGAATTAGCACTATTACCTAAAACAACTGCGTTAGTTCGATCAGCTCCTGCACCAGCTCCGCCAATAACAGTACCTTTATCATTGACAACAACATTGGTTTCAGCCATCGCACTTGTGGTTGCACCTGCTAAAACTGCAGCGCCAATAATTACATTTAATGCTTTACGTTTGTCAGTTTGAGATGATTTACTCACAGATTTGCTTAGTTCTGAAACAGCAACCCAGCATTGATTTACTTTATTCCAAATAATTTTAAAAACATGATTCATATTAAAGTTTCCTATAATCTAAAAATAACTAGTCAAGACAAACAAGATCTTGATTCTGTATAAGTATAATACGAAACTCAGCAATTAACAGATAATTTACAAGATTTTACAAAAGCTGACAAAGAATAGTTTTTTATGGAAAAGTTAAATGTAATGTAAAGATAAATTAAAGATAAATTAAAGATAAATTAAAGATAAATTAATAACTTAAAGTATATGTATAATTATATACTTATTCTGCTAATAAAAGTAAAAATGGCCATAAAAATGACCATATTTTTTATATTGAATTACCACTTATTTAACGCTTCTTTATCGCTTTCTCTTGCTTCAATCCAACGTTCGCCTTGATTGGTTTGTTCTTTTTTCCAGAACGGGGCTTTAGATTTTAAGAAGTCCATAATAAATTCATTAGCGTGGTAGGCATCGCCTCGGTGAGCGGAACTAATTCCAACCAAAACAATTTCATCGCCAGTATGTAAAAGACCTACTCGATGAATCACTGACACTCGCTGGATATCCCAACGGGCTTTCGCCTGTTCTACAATTTCACGTAAGGCTTTTTCTGTCATGGCGGGATAATGTTCTAAATATAAGCTAGATACCTCATCACCTAAATTAAGATCGCGTACTTTACCCACAAAAATAACTGTTGCACCAACCGAATGTTGTTCAGAAAGCCATTGGTAAACGGCATTTTGATCAAAAGGTTGTTCTTGTACTGAAATTTGAATATCCGTCATTTAACCCCCCGTTACCGGTGGGAAAAATGCAATTTCATCGCCATTTTTGACCGCACTTTCTAATGGCATCAAGGTTTGATTAATGGCGACTAAAAGCTTCCCTTTTTCTAACGCTAACGCCCATCTATCACCTTTTTGAGCAAGATGTTCACGCACCGCTTCCGCTGTCGCAAAATCGCCTTCAAGCTGAATAGAATCTTCCCCAATTAATTCTCGAGTTTGAGCAAAAAATAAAACATTTAGCATCTTATTTTTCCTCCGCAATAAAATGACCAGATTTTCCACCGCTCTTTTCTAACAGGCGAACGTGCTCAATTACCATGTCTTTTTGTACGGCTTTACACATATCGTAAATGGTTAAGGCTGCTACGCTTGCTGCCGTTAATGCTTCCATTTCTACGCCGGTTTTTCCGGTTAATTTGCAAAAAGATTGAATGCGAACTTGATTGGTTTCAAGTAACGGTTCTAAATTCACTTCTACCTTAGAAAGTAATAAGGGATGGCAAAGCGGGATAAGTTCCCAAGTACGTTTTGCCGCTTGAATCCCTGCAATACGAGCAGTAGCAAATACATCGCCTTTGTGATGTTTGCCTTCCACGATCATAGAAAGGGTTTCTTTTGACATGGTCACAATAGCTTCAGCACGAGCTTCACGAACAGTCTCTGCTTTTGCAGAAACATCCACCATATTGGCTTCGCCTTGAGAATTGATATGCGTAAATGTAGTCATAATAAAATAAAGTGCGGTTAAAATATTGAATGTTTTACATGTGTGACAAAAGCAAAATAAGTGAATAGCAAATTCACCTATTTTCTTTTAGCCACCGATAGAGGCTAAATGATTTCTTACACCACTATCACCGATATGCAAATAATGATGTTCACGTTTGCCTTGCAATGCAGAAAAAATACGTGCTTGCAAAATATCTTGCTGTTCATGGGATTGCAATAAATCACGTAATTCAATGCCTTCTTCACCGAATAGACAGAGATGAAGTTTGCCCTTCGCTGATACTCTGAGACGATTACAGCTTGCACAGAAATTCTTCTCATAAGGCATAATTAAGCCAATTTCGCCTGCATAATCAGGATGCGTGAATACTTTAGCAGGGCCATCAGTATGGGATTTGTGTTGTAATTGCCAACCATTTTGCAGCAATTTATCCGCTAATACTTGTCCTGAAAGATGGAATTTATCAAAGAAACTATCCATTTCGCCCGTTTGCATGAGTTCGATAAAGCGCATTTGAATTGGGCGATCTTTCACCCAAACAAGGAATTGCTCAAACTCTTTGTCATTCAAATTTTTCATCAAAACTGAATTAACTTTAACTTTGTTGTAGCCCACTTCAAATGCACGATCGATACCACGCATCACGTCATCAAATTTATTGATACCCGTAATTTGGTGGAACATTTTTGGATCTAAGCTATCAACACTGACGTTAATGGACGTAATCCCTGCTTTCTTCCAATCAGCCACATCTTTTGCCATGCGATAGCCATTTGTCGTGACGGCTAATTGACGGATTCCATCAATATTAGCAATGCTTTCAGCAATAGAAATAAAATCTTTGCGTAAAGTCGGTTCGCCACCTGTTAAACGGATTTTCTCTGTGCCCATTTCAGCAAACGCTTGAGCAAGATGGGTAATTTCTTTTAAGGTTAAGAAACTTGGTTTGTTAGCTTCGGGTTGATAACCATCAGGTAAACAATAGGTACAACGAAAATTACACTGATCGGTAATCGACAGTCGTAGATAGTAATATTGGCGTTGGAAAGGATCGACTAAGCGAGACTCTCCTACGTTCTTGATAGGAATGGATTGCATTTTACACCTTTCTAAATATGGAGAGGATAAACCGTTTCCAGCGTATCCCTGAATAACGTACCGCGTTATTGGCTTGCCACCGTATTTCTTATGAAACTTAGGCTAAACAAGCTCGGAGTTATGCGTTAAAAATAAATTGTGTTGGTATTGTAATAAAATCAAGCGGTTAATAGCAATAATTTGATAGAATAACCCTACTATATTAATAAAAATAACAGCATTAACTTATATAAAAAAATATATAACATTATTTTTTATAATTATTTATAGGTAAAAAAGGAAGAAAAATGTCCGATTTATCTCGTCACAGCCGTCATGAACATTTAGACGAAATCAAACATATTGTTGCCATTGGTGGTGGTCATGGATTAGGGCGTGTATTATCGGCGCTTAGTTTTATGAAAGAGCGTTTAACCGGTATTGTTACCACCACAGATAACGGCGGTTCAACGGGTCGTATTCGCCAAGAACAAGGTGGTATCGCATGGGGCGATCTACGTAATTGTTTAAACCAAATCATCATTGAGCCAAGCACGGCATCTGCATTATTTGAATACCGCTTTACTGGTGAAGGTGAACTTTCTGGGCATAATTTAGGCAATTTAATGCTCAAAGCCTTAGAAGATATGCATATTCGCCCTATTGAAGCCATTAACTTAATTCGTGAATTACTCAAAGTAAAATCTCACATTATTCCCATGTCAGAAGAACCGGTTCATCTTGCTGCGAGTTTAGGTTCAGGCTCCAGTATTGTCGGTGAAGTGAGCATTGATAATTTAACGGAATTACCTCAATCACTTTTCTTAGTGCCTATGGTTAAAGCCGCACAAGAAGCCATCCAAGCATTAGAGCAAGCGGAAGTCATTTTACTTGGTCCAGGAAGTTTCATGACGAGCATTATGCCACCATTATTATTACCTGAATTAGCGACTGCCCTGCGTAATAGCAAAGCAAAAGTGATTTTTATTGATAATTTAGGGGTAGAAATTGGCGCTGCCTCTCATCTTTCACTGGCCGATCGTATTCAGAAAATTAATGAAATCGTCGGCGAATCCGTTATTGATGGTGCTATAACCCCTTATCGTGAACAAAGTGCGGTCGATTTATCTGCCATTTCTTCCGTTAAAATCTTAGCTAAACGCTTGAATGCGGATGATATTAGCTATCGTCATGATCGAACATTACTTGCCAAAGCTATCGATGAATTAGTAGG
The DNA here is from genome assembly GCF_001055095.1 of Parahaemophilus parainfluenzae. Taxonomy (GTDB): domain Bacteria; phylum Pseudomonadota; class Gammaproteobacteria; order Enterobacterales; family Pasteurellaceae; genus Haemophilus_D; species Haemophilus_D parainfluenzae_Z. The sequence goes on along the minus strand of NZ_JVHG01000002.1, from coordinate 34,218 downwards.
TGAATTAGATTACGAATAAAAAAACCGCACGTTAAAGTGCGGTCATTTTTTGCTTATTTTTTCCCAAAAACTCTCACATTCGTGAAACCATTTTCTTTTAAATAAAGCGCTTGCAATTTACTCATCACGCCTCTTTCACAGTAAAGCACATAATTTTTACTTTGATCTAATGAGCCGAATTGTGAAGATAATTTGTAAAACGGCAACTGCATTACTTGATGCTCGTCTGATTCAAATGGATTTTCATCTGTCTCTTCAGGGCTGCGAATATCTAAAATAATATCGTTTTCACCAAGCACTGAAATGGTATCCACTTCTACCACTTCTTTCTCTGTTTCTTCTGCAATTTGGCGAATATCTAAATATTGTGCATTTTCAACCGCACTTTCCAACACGTCAAAATCAAAGTGATTTTCTTCTTCAAGAATTTTTTCACGTACCGCTTTAATCGTTGGATTTTTAGAAATCACTCCACAGAATTCCGGCATTGATTTAGCAATATCATCTGTGCCGATCTCTTTCGCCATTGCGATAATTTGTTCTTTGTCATGAGTAATAAGTGGACGTAATACTAACGCATCAGATGCTTCATCAATTAAACGTAAATTGGTCAAGGTTTGGCTAGAAACTTGTCCGAGTGCTTCGCCGGTAACAATGGCTTGAATATCAAAACGTTGTGCAACTTTACTTGCAGCTCGCACCATCATTCGTTTTAACACGACGCCCATTTGGCCATTATCGACTTTCTCTAAAATCTCGCCCACTACGCCTTCAAAAGGAATGGCAATAAAACGGACTTTATGAGATGAGCTATAGCGATTCCAAATATGGTAAGCCATTTGTTTCACGCCAATTTCATGGGCTGCGCCACCTAAATTGAAGAAACAATAATGCACACGTGAACCACGGCGAATAAGCATATAACTGGATACACCAGAGTCAAAGCCACCTGAAATCAATGAAAGCACATCTTCTTGTGTCCCAATTGGATAACCACCTAGACCAACATGACGAGCTCTCACCAGCATCATTTTGTCATCTTCAATATCAATACGCACCGTCACATCAGGATTTTTTAAGCGTACTTTTGCACTTTCAATATGCTGATTTAAACCACCACCGATGTAACGTTCAGCTTCAATGGAACTGAAATCATGTTTCCCTTTACGTTTTACACGCACGCAAAAGGTTTTGTTTTCAAGTTGAGTGCCTACATCCGCTAAGGTCAATTCAAAGATGTGATGTAAATCGGTAAACGGTTTTTCTTCCACTTCTAAAAAATGATGAATCCCTGGAATACGTTGTAAAAGTGCAATCAACTCTTTACGATTGGCTTCATTTTTTGAGCGCACTTCGATGTAATCCCAGTGACGAACAACTGCCGTTTCTTCATCATATTTTTGTAAAATATTGCGGATATTTGAGGTCAAAATTTTCGCGAAACGCTTTCGCACGGTTTCGCTTTTAATCATAATTTCAGGAAAAAGTTTAATGATAAATTTCATAATAATCTGTGAATAATAAAAAATGGCCGTATTGTACGCTAAATTCCAGATCCCACAAAGTTCAAATTCTCACGAAAAACTGACCGCACTTTGAAATAAGTTTTTAACATCCCTATAAAAATCAAGTACAATACGGAGCAATTTATTCATCTGAAAAGGATAATTTAATGGCGCGTAAACCAGCAAATGCTGAACCTGATTTTGAAACAACACTTGCACAATTAGAAACCATTGTGACAAAACTTGAAAGCGGTGAATTACCATTGGAAGATGCGCTGAAAGAATTTGAGAACGGCATTAAATTGGCTCAACTTGGTCAAGAACGCTTACAACAAGCAGAACAACGTATTCAAATTTTGTTACAAAAAAGCGAAACCGCCCCATTAAATGATTATCAAGGGGACGAGTAATCCATGAGTTATCAATTCAGCACTGAACTCAAACAAGTTCAAGATCGTATTAATCAGTTTTTAGCCAATCAATTTGAAGAAATTGACTCTTATAATGCCCCTTTGCGTGATGCCATGAAATATGGCTTATTGCTAGGCGGCAAACGCGTTCGTCCTTTCCTTGTCTATGCAACGGGTAAAATGCTGGGGGCAGAAATGCCAGCTCTAGATTACGCTGCCGCAGCCATTGAATCTATCCATGCTTATTCTTTAATCCATGATGATTTGCCTGCCATGGACAACGATGAACTTCGTCGTGGTCAACCAACTTGTCATATTGCTTTTGATGAAGCCACGGCCATTTTAGCTGGCGATGCGTTACAAACTTTTGCCTTTGAAATTCTTACTGAAGCCCCTTCTCTTTCTGCAGAACAAAAATTGCAATTAGTGAAAGTCTTAGCTCAAGCATCTGGCGTACAAGGCATGTGTTTAGGGCAAAGTTTAGATTTAATTTCTGAGCATAAACAAGTTAATTTAGCCGAATTAGAACTTATTCATCGCAATAAAACTGGTGCGTTGCTAACAGCTGCATTAAAACTGGGTTTTATCTGCTCTCCTCACTTTGAAAACAAAGAATTAGAGCAACAACTAGAACGTTATTCACAAGCTATTGGTTTAGCTTTCCAAGTGCAAGATGACATTTTAGATATTGAAGGCGACAGTGCGGAAATCGGTAAACCGGTGGGATCTGATTTAGATTTAGATAAAAGTACTTATCCAAAGCTGCTAGGGTTAGAGGGCGCGAAACAAAAAGCCCAAGAACTCTATCAAACCGCCTTACATGAATTAGACAATTTACCTTTTGATACCACTGCATTGCGTGCATTAGCTGAATTTATTGTCAATCGTAAAAGTTAATGGTGACAGCACTGACTTTGATTTTTCAAAGTGCGGTCACTTTTTTCACATTTTAGGACTAACGAATATATGAACAACTATCCTCTTTTATCCTTAATTAATTCGCCGGAAGATTTGCGTCTTTTAAATAAAGATCAGCTTCCGCAGCTTTGTCAGGAATTACGGAGTTATCTGTTGGAATCCGTTAGTCAAACCAGTGGTCATTTGGCATCAGGTCTTGGTACTGTTGAATTGACTGTTGCACTACACTACATTTTCAAAACCCCTTTTGATCAATTAATTTGGGATGTGGGCCATCAAGCTTATCCACATAAAATTTTGACAGGTCGTCGTGATCAAATGTCCACCATCCGCCAAAAAGGTGGTATTCATCCCTTCCCTTGGCGTGAAGAAAGTGAATTTGATGTATTAAGTGTTGGCCACTCTTCTACTTCAATCAGTGCAGGACTGGGTATTGCTGTCGCGGCAGAACGTGAAAATGCAGGTCGTAAAACTGTTTGTGTGATTGGTGATGGTGCAATCACTGCGGGTATGGCATTTGAAGCCTTAAATCATGCAGGCTCTTTACATACTGATATGTTGGTCATTTTAAATGACAATGAAATGTCTATTTCTGAAAATGTGGGGGCATTGAATAATCACCTTGCCCGTATTTTCTCTGGTTCATTATATTCAACCGTTCGTGATGGCAGTAAGAAAATCTTAGATAAGGTGCCAACTGTTAAAAACTTTATGAAGAAAACTGAAGAGCACATGAAAGGCGTAATGTTCTCTCCAGAAAGCACGCTCTTTGAAGAACTCGGTTTTAACTATATCGGACCAATTGACGGGCATAACATTGATGAATTAATTGCTACTTTAAGTAATATGCGCGATCTCAAAGGGCCCCAATTCTTACACATTAAAACCAAAAAAGGGAAAGGTTACGAGCCCGCAGAAAAAGATCCAATTGGCTTCCATGGTGTACCCAAATTTGACCCAATCAGTGGACAACTGCCTAAATCAAATGCCAAACCAACCTATTCAAAAATCTTTGGTGATTGGTTATGCGAAATGGCGGAACAAGACGATAAATTAGTCGGTATTACCCCGGCAATGCGTGAAGGTTCTGGCATGGTAGAATTTTCAGAACGATTCCCACAACAATATTTTGATGTTGCCATCGCAGAGCAACATGCTGTTACCTTTGCAGCCGGTCTTGCAATTGGCGGTTATAAACCTGTTGTAGCCATTTATTCTACCTTCTTACAACGTGCTTATGATCAGCTTATTCACGATGTTGCTATTCAAAACTTACCTGTTCTCTTTGCCATCGATCGTGCCGGTATTGTAGGCGCTGATGGACAAACTCACCAAGGTGCATTTGATTTAAGTTTTATGCGCTGCATTCCAAATATGATCATCATGACACCAAGTGATGAAAATGAATGTCGCCAAATGCTTTATACTGGTTATAAATGTGGTAAACCAGCTGCGGTACGTTATCCGCGTGGAAATGCAATCGGTGTAGAATTAACCCCACTTGCTGAATTAGAAATTGGTCGTTCAAAAATGGTTCGTCAAGGTGAAAAAATCGCGATTCTGAATTTTGGCACACTCTTACCTGCCGCTTTATCTGTGGCAGAAAAACTCAATGCGACAGTTGTCGATATGCGCTTTGTGAAACCAATTGATGAAGCTCGTATCCTAGAAGTGGCGAATACACATGACATCATTGTGACATTGGAAGAAAATGCAATTCAAGGTGGTGCAGGTTCTGCTGTTTCCGAAGTGCTAAATTCTCATGGAAAAACAACCGCACTTTTACAGCTTGGTTTACCTGATATTTTTATTCCACAAGGCACACAACAAGAAGCACTTGCTGAAATTCAATTAGATGAAAAAGGGATTGAAGAGCAAATTGTTGCCTTTATAAAGGGTTAAATTCGTTCATTTTGGTTTAATTTTGATATTTTTAAAAAAATTTTCAAAAATATCGAACTATTTCAAAAACGCACAGTCTGATACATTGCTAGTGCACTGCATATTGCAGTTATCTTTTTGAAGTTTCTTATAATTAAGACCTCCCCGCTATTCAAGTTTTGAGTAGCGGTTTTTTCTTTTTGGGAGGTAATAAAAAAGGACGCTTTTCAGCGTCCTAATTTTTTGGATCTAAACTTTAAAAAATTAAAGTGCAGATTTTGCTTTTTCAACTAATGCAGCGAACGCCACTTTGTCGAATACAGCGATATCAGCAAGGATCTTACGGTCGATTTCAACAGACGCTTTTTTCAAGCCGTTGATGAATTTGCTGTAAGATAAACCATTTTGACGAGCCGCAGCGTTGATACGTGCAATCCATAATTGACGGAATTGACGTTTACGTTGACGACGGTCACGATATGCGTATTGACCAGCTTTGATCACCGCTTGGAAAGCAACGCGATACACGCGTGAACGTGCACCATAATAACCTTTAGCAGCCTTAAGAACTTTCTTATGGCGTGCTCTTGCAATAACACCACGTTTTACACGAGCCATTATTTAATCTCCTATGTAATATTTTTAACTAATTTAACTAATCGTACGTTTTGCTTAAATAACGGCTTATGCGTATGGTAAGCAAGCTACTACTAAAACTTGGTCTGCTTTCGCAACCATTGATTTATGACGTAAATGACGTTTACGTTTAGTTGTCTTTTTAGTCAAAATATGACGTAAGTGAGATTGTTTACGTTTGAAACCGCCAGAAGCTGTTTTTTTGAAACGCTTAGCAGCACCACGTACTGTTTTAATTTTAGGCATTGTTAAAATAACTCCGCATTTTAAGTTAAACACATAATTAGGCGAATCCGAAGATTACTTGTAGGCACTAATTATTCCAATATGGCAAATTGAATTGCCTTCTCCAAAAGCAATTAGGCTGCGTAGTTTGCCCAATGTGCAGTTGTATTCTCACCGAAGTGAAAATTCGATTATCTAGATTAGATCTAAATAAAAAATTATTTTTTCTTAGGTGCTAACACCATTACCGCTTGGCGACCTTCTAATTTACCCGGTGCAGATTCCACAACAGAAATATCAGCTAAGTCATTTTTAACGCGTTCTAACACGTCTAAACCGATATCTTGGTGAGCCATTTCACGACCACGGAAACGTACGGTAATTTTCGCTTTATCACCATCTTCTAAGAAACGAATTAAGCTACGTAATTTAACTTGGTAGTCACCTTCATCAGTACCTGGACGGAATTTAATTTCCTTCACTTGTACAACTTTTTGTTTTTTCTTCTGTTCTTTTGCGGTTTTGCTCTTTTCATAGAGGAACTTGCCGTAGTTCATAATACGACAAACCGGTGGTTCGGCATTCGGACTGATCTCAACTAAATCAAGCGCTGCTTGTTCTGCCATATCTAAGGCTTGTTGAATCGATACAATCCCCGCTTGTTCACCATCTTGGTCAATCAAACGAACTTCTTTTACTCGAATTTCATCGTTAATGCGATTCGGGCGGTTAGCTGCCGGAGCTTTTTTTACGGTTTTGATAATGTTATTCCTTCTATTTATTTAAGATAAAACCCACTGCATTTAAAACAGAAGATTTCTTCAATCATTTGCTATAAAAACAAGCAAAAAACGGGCAAAATTTTATAGTATTTGCCACGTTTATGCAACAAGGATTTCTATTCCTTTAAATATCAGTGGTTAAAGCACTTATTTCAGCAGAAATACTTTCACCAAATTGAAGTAATTTCTCTAATCTTGCTGTTTCAATACATACCATTGTTCTATACCCTTCAGGATGCATCGCACTTGGCGTTTTCTCCCAAGGATTCCATAGCACAATTGAATCTGCATGATGATGGGTAATTTGAATACGTCGATTAAATGCTTTATCCACCAACAATGTTTTATTTTCTTCTAATGAATAAATACAATCTACGCCCTGTTCAATTCTGCGAGTTGTAGGTACTTCTGTATGTTTACCTTGTAATGAGTCAAAACAACGACTTGGTAAATTTTGGACCTCAATTTGTGAAATATCACCAATATTAAAATAGCTGTGCAATGCGGCTTGAGCAGGTTCTTGCCCTAAATGCGTTAAAGTCATTGTGCATTTATCGGTAAATTCCATTTTCATTTTGGCTTCAATCACACCATATTCAGAAAACAGTGAAAATTCTAACCGCACTTTATTCGCTTGGAGATCATAATCACTTAATTGCCACAAACGTAAACGAGCAGTACCGTGTGAAGGCTGTTTAACACCTCCAAACCAAGGGTAACAAAGCGGTACACCGCCGCGAATTGCCACACCTTGTGTGAAAGGTTCAATCTCACTTAACCAAAAGACATCCTGCCCTGCCCCTTTAGGCTGCCAATTTAATAGCTGAGCCCCTTGTAATGCAATTCTAGCTGAACCCACTGGATGATTTAAGGTTAAAACAGGAATTTCATTGATATGTTCTAAAGTTAATTCTGGTGTTAATTGTTGAATTTGAGCTGTCATATTCGCCTCCTTGTGATAAGGCTATTATATAGAAGAAAGAGAGAGTTGAGTTTATTTTTATATCGTGAATATAAAAAAACCGCACATCAAAGTGCGGTCATTTTTAATTAAGATTTTAAAGAGTCAATTACTCTTCACCCAATAATTTCAACTCACGTTGTCTTACTTGGGATTTTAAGATTTCAGCAAACTCTTCAATCGTGAAAGTACCTAAATCTGCACCTTTACGGGTACGAACTGCCACTTTGCCTTCAGCGATTTCTTTATCACCGCAAACTAGCATATAAGGTACGCGACGTAAGGTGTGTTCGCGGATCTTAAAGCCGACTTTTTCATTACGTAAATCTGCTTTAACGCGTAATCCTGCATCAGAAAGTTGTTTTACTACTTTTTGCACGTAATCCGCTTGGCTGTCTGTAATATTCATCACAACCGCTTGAACTGGTGCTAACCATGCAGGGAAGAAACCCGCATATTCTTCGGTAATAATACCGATGAAACGTTCAATCGAACCTAAAATCGCACGGTGAATCATAACCGGTGTACGACGATCATTGTCTTCTGCAACATAAGATGCGTTTAAACGACCTGGTAATGCAAAGTCTAATTGGATGGTACCGCATTGCCATTCACGATCTAAGCAGTCACGTAATGCAAACTCAATTTTTGGACCATAGAATGCACCTTCACCTTCTTGAATTTCATATTCAAGACCGTTATGCGCTAATGCTGCTGCTAGACCCGCTTCTGCTCGATCCCACATATCATCTGCACCGATACGTTTTTCAGGTCGAGTGGATAATTTCACCTGAATATTTTGGAAACCGAAAGTGCTGTAAATGTCGTAAACCATTTTGATACAGCTGGTTACTTCGCTTTCAATTTGATCTTCAGTACAGAAAATGTGTGCATCATCTTGAGTAAAGCCACGTACACGCATTAAACCGTGTAAAGAACCCGATGGTTCATTACGGTGACAAGAACCAAATTCTGCCATACGGATTGGTAAATCACGGTAAGATTTTAAACCTTGGTTAAAGATTTGAACGTGTCCTGGGCAGTTCATCGGTTTAATCGCATATTCACGGTTTTCTGATTGTGTAGTAAACATCAAATCGCCGTAGTTTTGCCAGTGACCTGTTTTTTCCCATAACACACGGTCCATCATAAACGGACCTTTCACTTCTTGATAATCGTATTCTTTTAATTTAGTACGTACGAAGGTTTCCAATTCACGGAAAATTGTCCAACCATCGTTATGCCAGAACACCATACCCGGTGCTTCTTCTTGCATATGATATAAATCTAACGCTTTACCGATTTTACGGTGGTCACGTTTTGCGGCTTCTTCTAAGCGAGTTAAGTATTCCGCTAATTGTTTTTTATCTGCCCAAGCCGTACCATAGATACGTTGTAACATTTTATTTTTGCTATCACCACGCCAGTACGCACCTGCCACTTTCATTAATTTGAAGTATTGACAGAAACGCATATTCGGCACATGTGGCCCACGACACATATCAATGTATTCTTCGTGATGATAAAGCGCAGGCGTTGCGGTACGTTCGATATTTTCATCTAAAATAGCCATTTTGTATGGCTCACCGCGTTTTTCAAAAGTATCTCTTGCTTCTTGCCAGCTTACCGGAGTTTTGATGACGTCATAATTGGTTTTCGCCAATTCAAGCATACGTTTTTCGATAGCATCAATGTCTTCTTGCGTTAAAGAACGGTCTAAATCCACGTCATAATAGAAGCCATTTTCAATTGTCGGACCGATTGCCATTTTGACATCTGGGAATAATTGTTTGATTGCGTGACCAAGCAAGTGTGCGCAAGAGTGACGAATAATTTCCAAACCGTCTTCATCTTTTGCCGTAATAATTTCAAGGTTGGCATCTTCATTGATGATGTCGCAGGCATCACGACGTTCACCGTTTACACGGCCAGCGATGGTTGCTTTGGCAAGACCGGCTCCGATATCTTGAGCCACTTCTAACACAGAAACTGGACGATCAAATTCACGTTTAGAACCGTCCGGTAAAGTAATAATAGGCATAATTTTTCCTTATACAGTGGTCGCCCATACGAAAGGCAACATGCAAATAATGATTAAAAACAAACCGCACTTTCATTCACTCCCACTATTGAGCAAACCAAGTGCGGCGGAGAATTTTAGCACTTTCCACCACACTTGTTAATATCTCGCTGAATTCTTTCCAATGAGTAAACAATGATTTTCCTAATAGTTACTTTATCTATTCAAAATTTCCGATAAAATGACCGCACTTTTGATAAACACAAATTAAAGGAAACTCCATGAACGTATTAGTATTAAAATCAAGCATCCTTGCAGATAATTCTCAAAGCAACAAATTAGCCGATTACACCATTGAAAAATTAAAAGGTCACAACATTGTGGTACGTGATTTAGCGGCGCAACAACTTCCCCATTTTGATGCAACGGCGGCAACTGCGGTACGTGGTGAACCTAAAACAGCAGAAGAAAATGCACTTTTAGCCTTATCTGATGAATTAGTAGCTGAATTAAAAGCAGCGGATATCATCGTTATTGGGGCGCCAATGTATAACTTAGGCATCCCAACACAACTTAAATCTTATTTTGATTTTATCGCTCGCCCTCGCGTAACATTCCAATACACTGCAAATGGCCCTGAAGGTTTACTTCAAGGTAAAAAAGCGATTGTGTTAGCAAGCTTTGGTGGCATGTATGATGAAAACAATAATGTGACAAATTACTTAAAAGCGATTTTAGGTTTTGTTGGCATTACCGATGTTCAGTTTGCTTATGCAAAAGGTATCGGATTAGGTGCTGAAGCGATTGAAAAAGCACAACGTTCAGCAAGAAATAAAATTGATGAGATCGTTGCTTCTCTCTAATCTCTGAATCTATTCCCTCTATTAAGCCATTTTGAGATATGCCTCGAAATGGCTTTTTTATAATCAACTTCCTCTATTTTTAATATCTTTGGTTAAAAATTAAAAAAATATTGTAAAATCACACCAATTTTTTGATTATTTTCTTGACTTATGTGTTATGTACTAGTTTAATAGTGCAAAAGTTCAGAATAAAGGATTCATTATGAAAAACACCCCATTTATTGCGGTGACCTCTCAACTGGTTCCCTACCATGCCGATACCACCGCAATTTTTAATACATTATGCCAACAGAACTCAAATTCTCTTCTCCTCGATTCTGCCGAAATTGGCAGTAAAAACAGCTTACAGAGCCTTATTCTAATTAATGCGGCCGTTAAAATTACTTGCTTAGGCAATCAGGTGACCTTTAGAGCACTGAATGCGAACGGAAAACAAGTCTTAAAAGAAATTCATCCCGTATTAAGCCAACTCGGTACCGTAAGTGCGGTCAATTTTGATAATGAATTTTCTGTACAATTTGCGCCGCTCGATAATCAATTAGATGAAGACAGTAAATTACAAGCTGCAACAATCTTTGATGGTCTTCGTGTAATTTCTAACCATTATCAACATAGCAGCACGCCAGTCTTTTTAGGTGGTTTATTTGCTTATGATTTGGTGGCAAATTTTATTCCAATGCAAGGTGTTGAATTAAAAGATGATGGTATTCGCTGCCCTGATTACAGTTTCTATCTCGCAGAAAACTTAATTACCATCGATCATCAAAGCCAACAAGCTACATTAAAAAGCTTCTGTTTTAGTCAAGAAGAACAAGTGGAAGTCGCGAAAACAGCACTTTCTATTGCACAAAAATTAAAAAATATTGATGGCGTACTTTCCATTAAAGCAGCAAGTGATGAGATCAGCACTAACTTTGAAGATCCTGAATTTACAGGTATCGTTAAAGCGTTAAAACATCACATTAATATTGGTGATGTGTTCCAAATCGTACCATCCCGCCGTTTTTCATTAGCTTGCCCGAATACGCTTGCGAGCTACGCACAATTAAAACTTAACAATCCAAGCCCTTATATGTTCTACATGAACGATGAGGATTTCATTTTATTCGGTGCATCACCAGAAAGTGCATTGAAATATGCACCGGATAATCGTCAATTAGAAATTTATCCAATTGCGGGGTCTCGCCCACGTGGTTTTGATGCGCATGGTAATATTGACCCAGAATTGGATGCACGCTTGGAATTAGAATTACGCCTTGATCATAAAGAACAAGCTGAACATTTAATGTTGGTGGATTTAGCCCGTAATGACATTGCTCGTGTTTGCCAAAGCGGTACACGTAAAGTCGCTGAATTAATGCAAGTGGATCGCTATTCTCACATCATGCATTTGGTTTCTCGCGTAGTGGGTAAACTTCGTCCTGAACTTGATGCCTTACACGCTTATCAAGCTTGTATGAATATGGGGACGTTAACTGGTGCACCTAAAATCAAAGCGATGCAGTTAATCTATCAATTTGAACAGCAAAAACGTCACAGCTACGGTGGTGCGGTAGGTTATCTCACCTCTGACGGCCGTTTTGATACCTGTATCGTGATTCGTTCTGCCTTTGTACAAAATGGCATTGCCCATATTCAAGCAGGTTGTGGTGAAGTATTAGATTCTGATCCTCAAATGGAAGCGGATGAAACTTGCCATAAAGCGGCTGCAGTGCTTAAAGCAATTAAACAAATCAATACCCAAGCAAAATAAGGACGATAAATTATGGCTAATATTCTCTTTTTAGATAATTTTGATTCATTCACTTATAACTTAGTGGATCAATTCCGTGTGCTTGGACATAACGTAAAAATTTATCGTAATGACACCAATTTAGAACAAGTGGTACAAGAGGCATTAAATACACCCGATACAATTCTTGCGCTCTCACCGGGTCCAGGTACCCCGGCAGAAGCGGGCATCTTACTCCCACTCATTGAACGTTTAAAAAATGATGTGCCAATTATCGGGATTTGCTTGGGCCACCAAGCGCTTATTCAAGCCTTTGGTGGAGAGGTTGTACATGCAGGCGAAGTATTACATGGTAAAGTATCGCGCATTCAACACGATAACCAAGCCATGTTTAAAGATATTGCCAACCCAATGCCAGTGGCACGTTATCACTCTTTAATGGGTAAAAATTTGCCTGACGAATTTATTGTTAATGCAGATTACAATGGTATTGTGATGGCGATTCGTCATAAAACCTTGCCAATTTGTGCTTTCCAATTCCATCCAGAAAGCATTCTTACTGTGCAAGGTTCCAAATTATTACAACAATCTGTGGAATGGTTATTAAACAGAGATTAAGGAAGAAAAATGATTACCGTATATGGATTAAAAGAAGTGCTTGCGCCTCGTCGCCAAGATATTGCTGAAGTAATTTATAACTGTTTAAACCTTGGTTTAGACATTCCTCGCGGAAAACATGCAATTCGTTTTTTATGTTTAGATAAAGAAGATTTCCTTTATCCTATCGATCGTAATGATGATTATACTGTTATTGAGATTAACCTCATGCAAGGTCGTATGGAAGGTACAAAAAAACGTTTAATCAAAATGCTCTTCAGCGAACTCGAATACAAAATTGGGATTAAATCTCACAACGTTGAAATTACGATTAAAGAACAACCTGCGCACTGCTGGGGCTTCCGTGGCATGACTGGCGATGAAGCGCGCGATTTGGATTACGATATTTACGTATAAGGGACGAGATTATGCAAACGGCTCAATTATTAGAACAACTTTACAACGGAAAAACACTTAACAAAGAAGAAAGTGCGGTCATTTTTAATGCTATTATGCAAGGCGAACTGAATAACGAACAAATTGCTGCCATGCTGATTGCGTTAAAAGTACGTGGTGCCACCATCGATGAATTAAGTGGTGCGGTATCTGCGTCTTTGCAAAATGCCAAATCATTCCCTCGCCCTGACTACCCTTTTGCGGATATCGTGGGTACTGGCGGTGATGGTCAAAACACGATTAATATCTCTACGGCGAGTGCGATTGTTGCAGCCTTGATGGGAGCCAAAGTAGCCAAACATGGTAATCGCAGCGTATCAAGCAAATCAGGTGCCAGTGATGTATTAACTGCTCTCGGTGTAAATGTGAATGTCACGCCAGAACAAGCTCGTCAAGCGCTTGACGATATTGGGGTATGTTTCTTATTTGCTCAGCAATACCACAGTGGGTTTAAACATGTTGCCCCTGTTCGTGCGGCATTAAAAACACGTACGCTTTTTAATATTTTAGGTCCATTAATCAATCCTGCTCGCCCAACTTATCATTTACTTGGCGTGTATGCCCCTGAATTAGTGAAAACCTATGCAGAAACTGCTGTTGCATTAGGTCATCAACATACTTTTGTTGTGCATGGTGCGGGTCTTGATGAAGTCGCGGTACATGGTGAAACTCAAGTGGCTGAAATTAAAAACGGTAAAATTGACTACTTCACCTTAACACCAGAAGATTTTGGTTTAAAAACACAATCTTTAGAAAGTTTACGTGGTGGCGAACCGCAAGAAAATGCCCAATATCTGACCGCGCTTTTACAAGGTAAAGGTAAAGCTGAACACGCTAATGCAGTAGCGGCGAATGTGGCATTATTGTTGAAATTATTTGGTCATGATGACTTAAAACAAAATGTTCAACATGTGTTGGCTCATCTTGCATCAGGCAAAGCGTTTGAGACATTACAACATTTAACAAGATATTAAGATAAAGGCTGATTTGATAAGCCACAATAAGAAGAAAGATTATGATCACGCAAGATTTCACCAAACCAATTGACTCTGCGACGGTGCTACAAAAAATCGTCTTAGACAAAGCACAATGGGTTAAGGCAAAGGAAGCTGAATTTCCGCTTTCACAATTTAAAGAAAACATTCAAAAATCTGACCGCTCTTTTTATGATGCGTTGGCTAAAGGCACACATCAAAAGCCCGCTTATATTTTGGAATGTAAGAAAGCGTCCCCTTCTAAAGGATTAATTCGTGATGAATTTAATTTAGACGAAATCGCCAATGTGTATAAACATTATGCATCAGCTGTTTCGGTGCTAACGGATGAGAAATACTTCCAAGGTAAATTTGACTATTTGCCGCAAGTACGTGACGTTGTCTCACAACCTGTATTGTGCAAAGATTTTATGATCAGCGAATATCAGGTTTATCTTGCACGCTACTATCAAGCTGATGCTATTTTATTAATGCTTTCAGTGGTGAATGATGAAACCTATCGAGTACTGGCTGATCTGGCGCATTCTCTTGGCATGGGCGTATTGACGGAAACCAGCAACGAAGAAGAGTTTGAACGTGCCCTTGCATTAGGTGCAAAAATTATCGGCGTCAACAATCGTAATCTTCACGATCTCACTGTTGATTTAAACCGCGTGGTAGAACTCACACAAAAATATGCTGATCGCATTCCTGCTGATGCACGTATTATCAGCGAATCGGGGATTTATAATCACAGCCAAATTCGTGATTTGCAAAAAGTGGCACATGGCTTTTTAATCGGTAGCAGCCTAATGGGCAGTGCAGATTTAAACAATGCTGTGCGTGAAGTGATTTTTGGAGAAAATAAAGTATGCGGTTTAACTCGCACGCAAGATGTCAAAGAGGTTTACGCAAACGGAGCATTATACGGCGGCTTAATTTTCGTCGAACATTCAAAACGCTGTGTGAGCCTACGTCAAGCCCAAGAATTAGTGACAGCATCACCACTTCGTTTTGTGGGCGTATTCCAGAATCAAGAAATTGATTTTATTGTAAAAATCGCTAAACAATTGCAGCTTTATGCCGTTCAGCTACATGGTTCAGAAACCGCTGAATTTATTACGGCACTTCGCCATCAACTACCAGAGGAAACTCAAATTTGGAAAGCTATTTCAGTAGATACTGAAGCACAAAGTGCGGTTGATTTTACGGATGATTTAAATATCACTCGCTATATTTTCGATAGCCAATCCGCTAATCAACAAGGTGGTACAGGAAAAACCTTTAATTGGTCACTCATTCCTGAAAACTTGAAACACAAAATTATTTTGGCTGGTGGCATTTCGCCTGACAATATTGAACAAGCCATTAAGCAAGGTTGCTTAGGCGTTGATCTCAATTCTGGTGTAGAAGCTGCCGCTGGCGTGAAAGATAGCGAAAAAGTGCGGTCAGTTTTTAATAAGATTTTATCAAATTAATCCGATTGCTAAGGGGAAGCATTATGCAAAGAACAGCGTTAGTAACCGGCGCAACTGCCGGATTTGGTGCGGCAATTTGTCGCACACTCATTGAAAATGGCTATCGTGTAATTGGCACGGGGCGCCGCGTAGCTCGTTTAGAACAATTACAACAAGAATTAGGTGAAAACTTCTACTTTCTTGCCTTTGATATTTCAGATCGCCAAGCAACAGAAGATGCTTTCCATTCCCTTCCCGCTACTTGGCAATCCATTGATTTATTGGTGAATAATGCAGGATTAGCATTAGGCTTAGAAAGTGCAGATAAAGCGAGTTTAGACGATTGGATGCAAATGATTGATACCAATATTAAAGGACTCGTCACCATTACTCGTCTTGTGTTACCCCAAATGGTTGAACGCAATTCAGGCCATATTATTAATTTAGGCTCAATTGCAGGTACTTATCCTTATCCAGGTGGCAATGTATACGGTGGCACTAAAGCTTTTATTAAACAATTTAGTTTAAATCTTCGAGCCGATCTTGCTGGTACACAAATTCGCGTGTCCAATGTTGAACCCGGTCTTTGTGGTGGAACTGAATTTTCTAATATCCGCTTTAAAGGTGATGATGCCCGAGCTAAAAAACTCTATGAAAATGTAGAATATGTCAGCCCACAAGATATTGCTAATATTGTGTTATGGCTCAATCAACAACCTGAACATGTCAATATTAATCGCATTGAAGTGATGCCTACTGCACAAACCTTTGCACCACTTAATGTCGCAAGAATTCAAAAATAACAAGGAAATATTATGTCAGAAACCCTTTTAAATCCTTATTTCGGTGAATTTGGCGGAATGTATGTACCGGAAATTCTCGTACCGGTACTACAACAGCTAGAAAAAGCCTTTGTTGAAGCAAAAGACGATCCTGAATTCCAACGTGAATTTCAAGATTTACTTAAAAATTATGCGGGCAGACCAACCGCACTTACCCTTTGCCGTAATTTAACCAAAGGTACAAAAGCAAAAATTTATTTAAAACGTGAAGATTTACTTCACGGTGGTGCCCATAAAACCAACCAAGTGTTAGGTCAAATTTTATTAGCGAAACGCATGGGTAAAACACGCATTATCGCCGAAACCGGTGCGGGCCAACATGGTGTGGCGACAGCCCTTGCTTGTGCAATGTTAGATATGCCTTGCCGTGTTTACATGGGGGCTAAAGACGTGGAACGCCAATCACCAAACGTATTCCGTATGCGTTTAATGGGTGCTGAAGTAATTCCTGTACAAAAAGGTTCTTGCTCGTTGAAAGATGCATGCTGTGAAGCAATGCGTGATTGGTCAGCCAACTATGAAAACACCCATTATTTATTGGGTACGGCGGCAGGCCCTCATCCATTCCCAACCATTGTACGTGAATTCCAAAAAATGATTGGTGAAGAAACTAAACGTCAAATCTTAGAAAAAGAAGGGCGCTTACCGGATGCTGTCATTGCTGCAGTTGGTGGTGGTTCGAATGCGATTGGTATGTTTACTGACTTTATTGATGAAAAAAGTGTACGCTTAATTGGTGTAGAACCCGCTGGTCACGGCATTGAAAGTGGTGAACATGGTGCACCATTAGGTCATGCAAAAGTCGGTATTTATTTCGGTATGAAATCACCGTTAATGCAAACTGAAGATGGTCAAGTAGAAGAATCCTACTCTATTTCTGCTGGATTAGACTTCCCTTCTGTAGGGCCTCAACATGCTTATTTACAAAGCATTGGTCGTGCCGAATACCCAAGTATTACAGATGATGAAGCGTTAAATGCTTTCCAAGAATTAGCAAAACATGAAGGCATTATTCCTGCATTGGAAAGTTCGCATGCATTAGCACATGCATTAAAAATGATTCATCAAGAACCGAATAAAGAACAAATTTTAGTGGTGAATCTCTCTGGTCGTGGAGATAAAGATATTTTCACCGTTGATAAAGTTTTAAAAGAAAAAGGAATGCAATAATGAGCCGTTTTGAAACTAAATTTGCAGAACTTGCAGCGAAAAAAGAAGGGGCTTTTGTACCTTTCGTGACATTATGCGATCCAACATTTGATCGCTCTTTTGAGATTATTTGCACTTTAGTCGAAAATGGCGCAGATGCTTTGGAATTAGGCTTTCCATTTTCTGATCCACTATTAGACGGTCCCGTTATCCAGGCAGCTAATAACCGTGCACTCAATGCGGGCCATAGCACTGAAGACAGCTTTAAATTACTCGCTAAAGTGCGGTCAAAATATCCAGAAATTCCGATTAGCTTACTCCTTTGTGCGAATTTAATTTTTGCAAAAGGCTTAGATAATTTCTATCAACGTTGTGCAGAAGTCGGTGTAGATGCGGTTTTAGTGGCAGATATTCCACTATTGGCAAAAGAAGACTATATTCAAGCCGCTAAAAAGCATGGCATTCAACCTGTCTTTATTTGCCCACCAAATGCTAATGCAAAAACAGTACAAGGCGTTGCTGAAAGCAGCGAAGGCTATACCTATTTAGTTTCTCGTGCAGGTGTAACAAGTGCAGAGAATCAAGCTCATGCCGCAAACTTAGATACACTTGTAGAACAACTTAAAGCCCACAAGGCTCCACCAATTCTACAAGGTTTTGGTATTGCTCAACCTGCTCAAGTGAAAGAAGCCCTTCAACTAGGTGCAGCAGGCGCGATTTCTGGTTCTGCAACTGTAAAAATTATTGAGCGAAACTTAGATAATCAGGCTCAGTGCTTATCTGAACTAGCCGAATTTGTTCGCAATATGAAAGCTGCAACCAAATAATAAATAAAAAAAGTGCGGTTAAAATTAACCGCACTTTTATTTTTCTTTCATTAATCCACAATTCGTAAATGAGATGCTGATTTCTGTGGTTTCTTTTCAGTTTTAGGCTTATCTACCGCTTCTGCAAAGCTTAATGGCTGTTCTGATGTTGGCTCACGATTTAATTCATCGTAAATTTCTTCTGGCTCAAACATCACGCCATCACCATTTTCACGTGCATAAATAGCTAAAGCTGCGCCCATCGGAATATATAACTCACGAGCAACACCTTTAAAACGCGCATTAAACTGAATAAAATCATTCGTTAATTGCAAATTCCCTGTCGCCCCAGCAGAAAGATTTAAGACGATTTGCCCATCTTTCACGTATTCCACAGGCACATTGGTACCATAATAATTAGCATCCACCACTAAATATGGGGTGAAATCGTTATCCACTAACCAATCATAATAGGCTCTTAGTAAATAAGGGCGTTTTGGAGAAGGTGTATGGGTCATTATTTATCATCCATTAAATTTTTAGGTGCAGCTTCACCTACAGATTGTAAGAATGAATCACGGCTAAATACTCGATCCATATAGCCTTTGATTGCTTTGCTTCCTGTACCGCTAAATTCAACGCCCATATTACGTAGTTTCCATAATAATGGTGCAACATAGCAATCAACCAAGCCAAACTCTTCGCTCATAAAATAAGGAGTTTGTTGGAAGATAACCGATACCGCTAGCAATTCTTCTTTTAACTGTTTTAATGCTTCTTCACGTTCAACTTCTGTGCCTTTTTCAGCAATTTCTAATGTTGGATACCAATCTTGTTCGATACGTAACATTAAAAGACGGCTTTTCGCACGAGAAACGGGATAAACTGGCATAAGTGGAGGATGTGGAAAACGCTCATCAAGATATTCCATAATAATGCGTGAGCTAAATAATACTAAATCACGATCCACCAATGTTGGTAATGTGCCGTAAGGATTTAATTCCATTAAATCTTCTGATAATGCTTGCAAATCAACTTCTTCGTTTTCGTAAGCGACACCTTTTTCAGCTAAGACAATTTTTACCTGATGGCAGTAAATGTCATTTTTATTTGAAAAAAGAGTCATTACTGAACGTTTACTTGATGCATTGGACATTTATTCCTCCGAAGATCCAAAATAATCTATATACTTCTACTAAAAGTGGGCGATTATTTTAACATAACCGAGAGCCAAATTGCCAATATTTTCTTGTTTTTGTTTTAAAATCAATCAATTACAAATACATAACAAGAAATCAAAGAATGGTAATTTTTAATTAATTTATTTTTTACAGACACAAAAAAAGCAGAGATTGCTCTCTGCTTTCTTGAAACGATAATAAAAAATTAACGTTTGGAGTATTGTGGACGACGACGTGCTTTGTGTAAACCAACTTTTTTACGTTCAACGCGACGTGCGTCACGAGTAACGAAGCCAGCTGCACGAAGAGCAGGACGTAAAGTCTCATCATATTCCATTAATGCACGAGTGATACCGTGACGGATTGCACCCGCTTGACCAGAAATACCACCACCTTTAACAGTGATGTATAGGTCTAATTTATCAGTTAATTCCACTAATTCTAACGGTTGACGTACGATCATACGAGCTGTTTCGCGACCGAAATATACGTCTAATTCACGTTGGTTGATAGTGATTTTACCACTGCCCGGTTTGATAAATACACGAGCTGAAGAGCTTTTGCGGCGACCAGTGCCGTAGTTTTGATTCTCTGCCATTTCCTAAACCTCGTGATTAAATGTCTAATACTTGTGGTTGTTGTGCTGCGTGTTGGTGTTCTGCACCCGCATACACTTTTAATTTACGGAACATTGCACGGCCTAATGGACCTTTTGGCAACATACCTTTAACCGCAATTTCAATCACCGCTTCAGGACGGCGAGCGATCATTTCTTTGAAAGTCGCTTGTTTGATACCACCTACATAGCCAGTGTGCCAGTAGTAAAGTTTATCTGTTTCTTTACGACCAGTTACTGCCACTTTGTCTGCGTTGATAACGATGATGTAATCACCAGTATCTACGTGTGGAGTGTACTCAGCCTTGTGTTTACCACGAAGACGGCGTGCTAATTCAGTAGCTAAACGACCTAAAGTTTTACCTGTCGCATCTACCACATACCAGTCACGTTTTACTGTTTCCGGTTTTGCTACAAAAGTTTTCATTAATTAATTACCAAAATATAAGTTTGATACCCAGTGTTCCATATTGATTGAAACACAACCATTAATCTTAATCTCCACCCCTTCGAGTGTGATCTCGATAAAATAATGCACGGTGGGAATCCGTGCATTTACAGGGTCGGCGTATTATACCTATTTTTAGAAAAAATGCTAACTTTTTGTGCAAATAAATTGATTTTCTTTTAAAATACAACGCACAATAAACAATCATTAATTTCATTCATTATTTTGATGAAATCATTGAAATTGACGCATATTAGTTCTTATCTTATGATAAGTGCATTCTAATAAAAAACGTAAGAAGGCATGCTATGAGCTACGCAAACGAAATTAACACATTAAATCAACATCTTGCTGATACTAACAAAAAAATTAATGTCTCCTTTGAGTTCTTTCCTCCTAAAAATGAAAAAATGGAAAGCATGCTTTGGGATTCTATCCATCGCTTAAAAGTATTAAATCCTAAATTTGTTTCCGTCACTTATGGCGCAAACTCTGGCGAGCGTGATCGTACACATAGCATCGTGAAAGCCATTAAAGCAGAAACAGGCATAGAAGCTGCACCACATTTAACAGGTATTGATGCCACACCTGAAGAATTAAAAGAAATTGCAAAAGATTATTGGGATAGCGGTATTCGTCGCATTGTGGCATTACGCGGTGATGAGCCCAAAGGCTATGCGAAAAAACCTTTCTATGCGGCTGATTTAGTTGAACTACTCCGCTCCGTAGCTGATTTTGATATCTCGGTTGCAGCATACCCAGAGGTTCACCCTGAAGCAAAATCAGCACAAGCAGATTTAATCAATTTGAAGCGTAAAATTGATGCAGGCGCTAATCATGTCATTACTCAATTCTTCTTTGATATTGATAGTTATCTTCGCTTCCGTGACCGCTGTGCATCCATTGGTATTGAGGCTGAAATTGTTCCGGGTATTCTCCCTGTCACTAACTTCAAACAACTTCAAAAAATGGCATCATTTACGAATGTAAAAATTCCAGCATGGTTGGCTAAAGCGTATGAGGGATTAGATGATGATCCGACTACTCGCAATCTCGTCGCGGCGAGTGTGGCAATGGATATGGTAAAAATCCTTTCTCGTGAAGGCGTAAATGACTTCCACTTCTACACATTAAATCGTAGTGAACTCACTTATGCGATTTGCCACACATTAGGCATTCGCCCTACAACAAATCCATAAAGAAAAAGTGCGGTTAAAATTAACCGCACTTTTTTATTTCCACTATACTCGTCTAACTTGCCAAAAAGCTTTTTTCCAATAAGGGCTATTCATCGAAGAGTAAATCACACCACCTTTGGTTGAAGCATGTAAAAATTTATCTTCTTTCACATAAATCCCAACATGATAGCCATTTGGTCCGCGTCCCGTTTTAAAGAAAATTAAATCGCCTGTTTGGATATCTTCTTTACGAACAAGTTTTCCGTAACCCGCTTGATCTTTCGTAGTTCGAGGAAGGTTGATATTAAAACGATCAATAAAGGTCTTTTGCACAAAACCAGAACAATCAATACCATCTCGAGATTGCCCACCTAAAATATAAGGTGTCCCCGCCCATTCATATTGTTGTTCGCTTAACATGGCAATGGCTATAATCGGATCACCAATCTGACCTTTATAGTTCATGGCATATTCTTCACGAACACCACTTGAACAAGCAAAAAGCAAAAAACTTCCTGCGACTAAAAAAGCACATTTAATCTTATTCATGTTCAACCCTGACAAAAGTGCGGTCAAAAACGACCGCACTTTTCTTACTATTGTTTTGGCTTGGTATTTTCCACGCGAGCACGTAATTTTTGTCCTGGCTTGAATGCCACTACACGGCGCGCAGAAACAGGAATGCTTTCACCTGTTTTTGGATTACGCCCTGGACGGGAAGCTTTATTACGAAGTTCAAAATTACCAAAACCGGATAATTTCACTTCACCACCAGATTCTAACGATAAACGAATTTCCTCAAAAAAGTCTTCCACTAATGCTTTAGCTTCCGCTTTTTGTAATTGATACTTATCTAATAAGTATTCAGTAATATCAATTTTTGTAATCGTTGCCATGTTAGTCTCCTGTTTAGTCTCTAAGCTCTGCATTAAAGCGTTGTTTAACTTCGTTTAATACAGCAGAGATTACCGCATTAATCTCATCATCTTCAAGCGTTTTTTCATTATCTTGAATGGTTAAACTGATTGCTAAGCTCTTATGTCCGCTAGCAACGCCAATGCCTTGATATACGTCGAATAAATTGACTTGTGTTAATTTTTCTCCGCCGGCTTGTTTACATGCTTCGATAATATCGCCTGCTGGGACATTATCTGCAACAACTAAAGCTAAGTCACGACGGTTCGCTGGGAATTTTGAAATCTCTTTGGCTTGAACCACACGACGATTTGCAATGGCATCCCATAAAATTTCAAAAACAACCGCTTTGCCATTTAATCCTAGTTTTTGAGCAATAAGTGGATGAATAGTTCCAATAAAACCAATTTCTTTTCCATCTAATTCAATTGATGCAGATTGACCTGGGTGCAAGGCACTGTATGCTTTTGCCACGAATTTAACTCGATTACCCACTTCGGTAAGAGAAAGAATACTTTCTAAATCACCTTTAAGATCAAAGAAATCAACCGTTTCTGCTTTACCTGTCCAACATTCTGATTTTGCTGTACCGGTAATCACACCTGCAAGAACAAATTCTTGGCGCACACCAAATTCTGCATTGGCATCAGGAACAAAACGTAGTCCTGTTTCAAATAAACGCACGCGGTTTTGTTGACGATTTTGGTTGTATAGTACTGCACCGAGTAATCCACTTAACAATGAAACGCGCATTGCTGACATTTCAACTGAAATTGGATTTGGTAATACAAGTGCTTCAATTTCTGGATGAAGTAAAGTTTGTACTTTTGGATCAACGAAGCTATAAGTAATTGCCTCTTGATAATCTGCGTCAACAAGTGCGGTCTTAATTCGGCTTAAGTCTAAATCAGACTCTTTATGTTCACGCATACGAAGATGTGCTAATGGTGCATTATTTAGAATGCTGTTATAGCCATAAATACGTGCTACTTCTTCAATGAGATCTTCTTCGATTTCAATATCAAAACGCCAGCTTGCTGAAATCAC
Source organism: Parahaemophilus parainfluenzae (assembly GCF_001055095.1). Lineage (GTDB taxonomy): Bacteria > Pseudomonadota > Gammaproteobacteria > Enterobacterales > Pasteurellaceae > Haemophilus_D > Haemophilus_D parainfluenzae_Z. The sequence goes on along the minus strand of NZ_JVHG01000002.1, from coordinate 10,619 downwards.
GGTCCAAACATCATTAGCATATTTCACCGCAAAACCTAAACGCTCAAAAATCTCGGTCACGGTTTCAGTTTCGATATGATGGCCTAATAAGCTATCTAATTTTTCACGACGTAAAGTGACTTCATTGACTTTTGGTAAATATTGCTCGCTCACGACTTCACAAATTTCGCCTGCTTCACCACCACAAATTTCAAGTAACAATGCTGTTGCACGTTCTATTGCGTGACGTTGTAGCGTAAAATCAACACCGCGTTCAAAACGATGTGAAGAATCAGTGTGTAAACCGTATTGTCTTGCACGTCCCGCAATCGCTAATGGTGCAAAGAATGCTGCTTCTAAAATTACATCTTTTGTTGTTTCAGCATCTACACCGCTAGTTTGACCACCAAAGATACCTGCCATTGCTAATGGGCCTGTTTGGTCTGCAATCACTAAAGTATTCGATTGTAATTTTGCGGTTGTACCATCTAATAAAACAAGTTCTTCGCCGTTATTAGCTAAACGTACTTGAACAGGTTGAGACACTTTTGATGCATCAAAAGCATGCATTGGTTGACCTAATTCAAGTAAAACATAGTTGGTAATATCTACAATAGGATCGATAGAACGAATACCACAACGACGTAATTTTTCTTGTAACCAAATTGGTGATTGCGCTTTAACATTGACATTTTTCACCACGCGCAATAAATAACGAGGGCATGCTTCTGGCGCTTTTAATTCAATTTGAACTTTATCTGAAATCGTTGCAGGTACGGCATCAAAGTGCGGTTGATTAACAACTTGTTTATTCACCACACCAACTTCACGTGCAACACCTGCAATACTTAAACAATCTGCACGGTTTGGCGTTAAACTAATTTCAATGGCTTTATCATCTAAATCTAAATATTCACGTAGATTTGTACCCACTGGTGCATCTAACGGTAGCTCAATAATACCATCTGCATCTACATCAATGCCTAATTCAGAGAATGAGCAAAGCATCCCTTCTGAAGGTTGGCCACGTAATTTAGTCTTCTTAATTTTAAAATCACCAGGTAATACCGCACCTTCAGTTGCACATGCCACTTTTAAACCTTGACGGCAATTTGGTGCACCACAAACGATATCTAATAAACGGTCGCCACCAACATTTACTTTAGTGACTCGTAATTTGTCTGCATCTGGGTGTTGTGCACATTCAACAACTTCACCTACAACTACTCCAGTAAAGTCGCCTGCTACTTTTTCAACACTATCAACTTCTAAACCAAGCATCGTGATTTGATCACATAACTGCTCTGTTGAAATTGATGGATTAACCCATTCTCTCACCCAATTTTCGCTAAATTTCATTATCTCTGTATCCCTTATTGATGAACGTGTTACGTTCTAAATTAATCATTATCGTCAATTTAACCAAACGGTTAATTACTTAAATTGTTTTAAAAAACGTAAGTCGTTTTCAAAGAATGAACGTAAATCTGTGACGTTGTAGCGTAACATAGTTAAACGCTCAACACCCATGCCTACAGCGAAGCCAGAATATTCATTTGGATCAATACCTACGTTACGTAACACATTAGGATGTACCATACCACAACCTAATACTTCTAACCATTTACCATTTTTACCCATTACATCGACTTCTGCAGAAGGTTCAGTAAATGGGAAATAAGAAGGACGGAAACGAACTTGTAAATCCTCTTCAAAAAATGCACGTAAGAAATCGTGTAATAAACCTTTTAACTCGGTGAAGTTTGCTTTTTTATCTACATAAAGCAATTCAATTTGATGGAACATTGGTGTGTGCGTTTGATCGTAGTCGTTACGATATACACGACCTGGCGCCATAATACGAATAGGTGGCTGCATTTTTTCCATGGTACGAATTTGTACACCTGAGGTTTGTGTACGAAGTAATAATTCAGGATTAAACCAGAATGTATCGTGATCAGCACGTGCTGGGTGATGTTTAGGGATATTTAATGCATCGAAATTGTAATAATCACTTTCAATTTCGGGACCGGTTTCCACAGAAAAACCTAACTCTGAAAAGAATTTTGTTACGCGATTGATGGTAATGGTCACTGGGTGTAAACCACCTGTTTCTGTTTTACGACCTGGAAGGCTCACATCAATACGTTCTTTCTCTAATTTCGCATTGAGTTCAGCTTGTTCCCACTCTGCTTTTTTAGCATTCAAAAAATCTAATGCTGCTTGTTTGGCTTCATTGATTTTAGCGCCCATTGCTGGACGCTCTTCTGCAGCAACATTACGCAATTCTTGCATAAGTTGGGTGAAATGCCCTTTTTTACCAAAATATTCCACACGAATTTCATCTAATGTGGTTAAGCTTTTATTTTCGATTTGTTCAATCGCCGATTTTGCTTTCTCAACAAGATCTTTCAGATGTTGCATAGTTTCCCCTGATTATCTTTTCTAACTAAAATACACCTAATGATAATACTAACTCATTAAAAAATCACGCGTTTATTGGTGAATTGATGTTTCAGATAAAAAATGACAAAAATTTTTGCTATTTTTTGAGATATATCACAGTAATTTTTAGTGCTTTCGTTAGAATGAAGAAGAATCGACCATGTCTAGGAGGCGTATTATGTGGAAATCAATTTCTCAAGTCTTAGCTGATCAATTTGGTGCTTACTATAACATCAAAGAAAAAAACAAAGTGCCTGGTGGCGAAGTAAATGAAACTTGGCTCATTACGGATGGAATCCAACCGGTCTTTGTTAAAGTGAATGAACGGTCCTATCGTTCAATGTTTCGTGCAGAAGCTGACCAATTAAACCTACTAGGCAAAACCAATACAATCCGACTTCCGCAAGTATATGGCGTAGGCTGTTCTCAAAACCATAGTTTCTTATTATTAGAAGCGCTTCCTATTACTCAACAAACCAATGCAACGCCACATTTTGCTGAAGAATTAGCAAAACTCCATCAAGTGTCTGGCACTAAAAACTATGGATTAGATTTTGATACTTGGCTTGGTCCTGAGTATCAGCCAAATAAATGGAATGGAAGTTGGGCGAAGTTTTTTGCAGAACAGCGTATTGGATGGCAATTACAACTCTGCAAAGATAAAGGTTTAGACTTTGGTCATATTGATTTAATTATTGAAAAAGTAAAACACAAACTTTCAAAACATAATCCTAAACCTTCTTTGTTACATGGTAACTTATGGATTGAAAATACCGCTATTGTAGGAAATCAAACCTTTACTTACGATCCTGCTTGCTACTGGGGTGATAGAGAGTGCGATTTAGCATTCAGTGAGCTTTTCCAACCTTTCTCAGCTGAATTCTATGAAATTTATGACCGTACTTTCCCACTTGATAAAGAAGGTTTTGAAGAAAGAAAACACCTTTATCAGCTCTATTATTTACTAAATTTCAGCCATCGTTTTAATGGAAGTTATATCAACTTAACCACTAAATTGATTGAAGAACTTTTACTTGAATAATTTCTTAACATAAAATAAAAAAGAGCGTAATTTTTATTACGCTCTTTTTGTCTTCTCTATCTAATTATTTTTGATAAAGAGGTGCTGGACCTTGAGTTCCACCGTTAACTTGACCACCTTCTTGTAATTTTAATACAGAACCAGAAGCAGTGATTTCTACACGACGGTTTGGACGTAAACAGTCTTTCTCAGCTTTACTTGCGTGTTTGTAACCATTACAAGCTTTAACTTGTGGCACTTTACCGTAACCAACAGCTGTAATTTCAGATGTTACGCCATCTTCAATTAAACGAGCTTTAACACGGTTTGCACGACGTTGAGAAAGATCTAAGTTGTAAGCATCAGAACCTAAACGGTCAGTATAACCTGCAACTTTAACTTCTTTAGCACCAGTTTCTTTTAATTGTGCTGCAACGTTATCAACAACTTCTTTACCACGTGGAGTTAAAGTATCTTTATCGAAGTCGAATAAGAAGTCACCACTTAAAGTAAATGCTGAGTTACCGTTACAACCGTTTGGATACCAGAAGAAGCTTTGAGCATTGTGGTTTTTGTCAAATAATATTTTGTATTGACAAATTTTGTGAACACCGTTCTCACGATAGTTGAACGCATAATCCCACTCTTCAACACCGTATAAACCTTCAGAGAAGTGTGGACGACCGATTAGGTTATATAATTGGTCTTTGTTCATACCACGTTCGATCATACGAACGTTATCCCAGTTTGGCCATGAACCAAATTGGCTACCGTCATGGTTGAAACCAGCTTTATCAATCTTAGGCCATACGAGTTGTGGTACTTGTTGACCATCAACTTCTTTATATTCTGGAGTACCAGCTTCTGTAACTTTGCTTAAGTTACCACAAGCAGCAACTGTCGCTACTGCTACTGCAGATAATAAAATACGAGATAATTTCATTTCTTTACCTTTTTACTGTTAAGGTGCAATCCTTGCAAGAAGAACCTACACAACTAAACTTTATAAATTTTACAAATAAAACTATAAAAAGTTTCATAGCGTATGGTAGTCATAATTCTTTAACTTGTAAATAAAAAAACATTAAAAAATGATTTTTTATGGAACTTTTTTGTAAAGTTGTGTAAAGAGTTGTCAAATAAGTAAATTTTTTTCTTATTGAATAAAATCCTGTCCATTTTTTGTTAAATTTCGATAGATAATTCCCTCAATACTCTCTTCAGCTTGCTTACCTATTTTTTGTAAAAGTGGCTTTTTCACTTTATATTTCACAGCGATCACAGACTTATCTTTCATTTTTTCAAGAATAATATCATCGCTAGTTGCTAACTCATCGACTAGCTGAAGCGCTAGAGCTTGCTGACCGAACCAATGCTCACCAGTTGCGACTTTATCCACATCTAAGTGCGGTCGATTTTGAGTGACAAATTGTTTAAATAATTGATGAGTTTCTTCAAGTTCGGCTTGGAATTTCTGTTTTCCTTTTTCAGTATTTTCACCTAATACTGTAACGGTGCGTTTAAATTCTCCTGCTGTCATCACATCAACATCGACATCATGTTTTTTCAATAAACGATGAATATTGGGAATTTGAGCTACAACACCAATAGAACCGATGATCGCAAAAGGTGCGGAAATAATTTTATCTGCCACACAAGCCATCATATATCCACCACTTGCAGCAACCTTATCAACTGCAACCGTTAATTTAATCCCTTTTTGTTTTAAGCGAGCTAACTGCGAGGCGGCCAAACCATAACCATGAACAACACCTCCAGGACTTTCTAAACGTAGTAAGACCTCATCATCGGCTTTTGCTACATTAATAATCGCCGAAATTTCCTCTCGAAGTGCGGTCGTTTCTGATGCCGAAATATCACCTTTAAAATCGAGCACATAAACACAAGGTTTAGGCGTTTCTTTCTCACCATTTTTTAATTTCGCTTTTAACGCCTTTGCCTCTTGCTTTTTCACTTTTTTCTGCGCTTTTTCTGCTTGTTTAAGTTCTTCTTCTGAAAGCTGGAAGTCGCGTAAATGCTTTATTGTTTCCTTAAATTCTTCCGAAAGATCTGTCACGACCAATTCACCATGATGTGTTGCATTGCGCTGTTTTGCTGAAATAATCATTGCGACAATAGCGGCAATCACAAGTAAAATCGTTAAAATCTCCAAAATAAAAATGCCATAGCCGGTCAAAATATCAGACCACATAGTTTTTCTCCTAAATAAAGTGAAGGCATTATTTTACTGTGCAAGCCTGATTTACACTAACTTTTTATGGAAAATTTTGCGATTTAAGGTAAACTAACGCAGTTTTATTGCCTAATTTATAATAAATTACAGAGGTTTATATGTCTAAAGTTGCATCCATTGTTGATGTGTTACAAGGTAAAATCGCTATTGGCGAAAAAGTTACCGTACGCGGTTGGGTTCGTACTCGTCGTGATTCTAAAGCGGGTCTTTCTTTCCTCGCTGTTTATGACGGCTCTTGCTTTGATCCTATTCAAGTCATCGTCAATAACGATATTGAAAATTATGAAAGTGAAGTATTACGCTTAACAACGGGTTGCTCTGTTATCGTAACTGGTACCATTGTTGAGTCACCTGCTGAAGGTCAAACTGTTGAACTTCAAGCTGAAAAAGTAGAAGTGACAGGGTTTGTAGAAGATCCTGATACTTATCCAATGGCAGCAAAACGTCACTCAATTGAATACTTACGTGAAGTAGCTCACTTACGTCCTCGTACCAATATTATCGGTGCCGTGGCGCGTGTTCGTCACTGTTTAGCACAAGCTATTCATCGTTTCTTCCATGAACAAGGTTTCTACTGGGTCGCAACCCCATTAATTACCGCTTCAGATACTGAAGGTGCGGGTGAAATGTTCCGTGTTTCAACACTTGATTTAGAAAATCTTCCTCGTGGTGAAGATGGTAAAGTTGATTTCAGCCAAGATTTCTTCGGTAAAGAATCATTTTTAACGGTTTCTGGCCAATTAAATGGTGAGACTTATGCGTGCGCATTAAGCAAAATCTATACTTTCGGTCCTACATTCCGTGCTGAAAATTCAAATACAACTCGTCACCTTGCAGAATTCTGGATGGTTGAGCCTGAAGTTGCGTTTGCAACGCTTGCTGACAATGCGAAATTAGCAGAAGACATGTTGAAATACGTATTCCGTGCCGTGCTTGCTGAACGCAAAGATGACTTAAAATTCTTTGAAAAACACGTAGATAAAGATGTGATTACTCGTTTAGAAAACTTCGTAAACTCTGATTTTGCTCAAATCGACTATACCGATGCGATCGACGTGTTATTAAAATCAGGTAAGAAATTCGAATTCCCTGTTTCTTGGGGTATCGATTTATCTTCTGAACATGAACGTTTCTTAGCAGAAGAATATTTCAAATCACCTGTTGTCGTGAAAAACTATCCGAAAGATATCAAAGCGTTCTACATGCGTTTAAATGACGATGGTAAAACTGTTGCGGCAATGGATGTTCTCGCCCCAGGAATTGGTGAAATCATCGGTGGTTCACAACGTGAAGAACGTTTAGACGTATTAGATAAACGTATGGAAGAAATGGGCTTAAATCCTGAAGATTACTGGTGGTATCGCGATCTTCGTAAATATGGTACTGTACCACATTCAGGTTTCGGTCTTGGTTTTGAACGCTTAATTGTTTATGTAACTGGCGTACAAAATATTCGCGATGTGATTCCATTCCCTCGCGCACCAAGAAATGCAAATTTCTAAAAATATTGTTTAAATTGACCGCACTTTCTTTTAAGTGCGGTCATCATTTTAGGCGATAAATTTATCCCCTATTTCATTTATTGTATTTGAATCAATCTTTCAAATACATCACATTAAGGAAAGTAGAAATGGACAAAATTAAACAACTCTTTGCTAACAACTACAGTTGGGCGCAAAGAATGAAAGAAGAAAATTCCACTTATTTTAAAGAACTTGCCGATCACCAAACACCTCATTATCTTTGGATTGGCTGCTCTGATAGCCGTGTTCCAGCTGAAAAACTCACAAATCTTGAACCAGGTGAGTTATTTGTACATCGTAATGTGGCCAATCAAGTTATTCATACAGATTTTAACTGTCTTTCGGTTGTGCAATATGCCGTTGATGTACTAAAAATCGAGCATATTATTATTTGTGGCCACACAAATTGTGGCGGTATCAACGCTGCTATGCAAGATCACGATCTTGGATTGATCAATAACTGGTTGCTCCACATTCGTGATATTTGGTTTAAACACGGGCATCTATTGGGCAATCTTTCAGCAGAAAAACGTTCAGATATGCTCACTAAATTAAATGTTGCAGAGCAAGTTTATAACCTAGGACGCACATCTATCGTAAAAAGCGCTTGGGAACGTGGACAAAAACTCTCCCTACATGGCTGGGTATATGATGTAAATGATGGATTCTTAGTAGATCAAGGTGTTATTGCAACCAGTCGGGAAACTCTTGAAATCTCTTACCGTAATGCGATTGCTCGCCTATCTAGCCTCGCGGAAGAAGATATCCTGAAAAAAGAACTTCCAGAAAACGAAGAATAAAAAAAAAGTGCGGTTAAATCTAATGAAATTTAACCGCACTTTTTATTTCAAACTTACTATTTAACTAACTCTGTTTGCATATACATCAAACGATCAATATTCGTTAAATAATGTCCTAACTCTTGGGATTCTGGCTTATGAATATAAGGGATTTTACCTAGCAAAGGCGCATCAATCTGAGCCTCTAAAATATCTACCACCTCTTTATAATGCCCTAAACAAGGGTTAATTCGATTTGCAATCCAGCCTAATAAAGGAACACCAAGCTGTTTAATCACTTGAGCTGTCAGCAATGCATGATTAATACAGCCTTCTTTAATACCTACAACTAACACAACTGGCATTTTATGCTCAACAACCCAATCAGCAAAACTCTTACCTTCTGCCATTGGTGTGAGTAACCCAAATGAACCTTCCACGACAACAGATTGATATTTTTGAACTAATATCGTTAAGGCTTGATTAATCTTGCTTAATTTAATGCGTGATTTATCTCGAGTCAGCATCGGCAAGGAATGAGCAAAAGTATAGCTATTCACTTCTTGATAAGATACGGGCTCATTCGTTGCATCCATTAAAGCTAACACATCTGAATTATTGTCAGCATCATAATCTGTTTGGGATTCATTAGACTGATTTTCGACAGGATAGATACCCTCTTCACAGCTACAAGCTATTGGCTTATAACCCACAATTCGCACGCCCTTTGCTTGTAATGCCTGAATAATGGCACGGCAGGCGGTGGTCTTGCCCACATCGGTATCTGTACCTGCCACAAAGAAACTACTCATTTTCATTCTCCTTTTAAAAGTGCGATGAATTTTAAAGGAGTTTTTTGAAGAAAATATTGAGATAAAGCAATATTTGAAGATTTTTACGAAAAAATAATAAGCTTATTTGATCTCACTCAAACTATTAAACAAGCCATCATCTTGTTTTGGCATTTGGAGATAAAATCCTTGCTGAGTAATTTTTTCCATTACCTCGTTTTTATCTACATGAACAAGCGGTTTGCTTCCTTTCAAATTAAATGGCATAAGAAACTGAGGCTTACCAAAACTTTGTATTAATACGTCTGGTACAGCTGAAAAATCATCTCGTTTCGAAATATAGAGATAGCAGCCTGGTTTACGTAAACTTTTATAAATTGCACATAACATTTTATTGCTCCAAAAGAAAAACCTACCAGATAATCTCTGATAGGTTTTCATTTTACAAAAGTTTAATTATTTAGTCACAGCATCTTTCACTTCAGCTGCTTTGTCAGATGTAGCATCTTTTGCTTCAGCCGCTTTATCCGCTGCCGCATCTTTTATTTCAGCTGCTTTATCTACTACAGCATCTTTTGTTTCTGAAGCTGAGTTTTTTGCTGCTTCCATTTTAGAAGACATTGCGTCTTTTGCTTCAGCCATTTTATCTGCTGCGGCATCTTTCATTTCAGCTGCTTTATCTACTACAGCATCTTTTGTTTCTGAAACTGAGTTTTTTGCTGCTTCCATTTTAGAAGACATTGCTTCTTTTGCTTCAGCCATTTTATCTGCTGCAGCATCTTTCATTTCAACTGCTTTATCTGCTGCAGCATCTTTTGCTTCAGAAGCTGCATTTTTTACTTCTTCCATTTTAGAAGACATTGCATCTTTTGCCTCAGCCATTTTATTTGCAGCAGCATCTTTCATTTCAGAAGCTTTATCAGCTACTGCTTCTTTTGTTTCAGCCATTTTATTTGCAGCTGAATCTTTTGCGTCAATTGCCGCATTTTTAACATCAGTTGCAACTTCTTTTGCTGCATCTTTAACATCAGTTGCAGCTTCTTTTGCTGCATCTTTAATTTGTGTTGCTGCATTTGCTGTTGCATCTTTTGCTGCTTCAACTTTTTGAGCTGTTTCTTGTTTATCGAAACAACCTGTTACGGCTAAAGATGCACCTAATACTAATACGGCTAATACTGATTTTTTCATTGTCATTCTCCATTTTATAATTAAGAATTAATCCAAAGCTATCTGCTTTGTGTGATCTAGTTTACGTAAAAAAAACTTAAAATAAAACATCTTCCAAAAAAATTTACATTTCTAAAGATATAGTTTTTTATAATACCTCTCTAAAACAACTATAACCCAATGAAATTAAAAGATTTGTAAAAAAGTTCATTATAAAAATTTTATTTTTTGTAAAGATAAAAAATCACTTTTTTGTGTTTTTTTTGAACAATCCCACTCAGTTAATTTGAATAATCCTTAACTATTGCTTTTACTTTTCAGTTACTTTTTTACGGCTGCAGATTGATCTTTTGTTTCAGAATCTACATTTTTTACTTCCTCTGCTTTAGAGCACACAGCATCTTTTGCTTCAGTCATTTTATTTTCCGCAACATGTTTAACATAGTTAGCTGCTGCAACCACAGCATCTTTAACTTGTACTGCCGCGCTTACTGTGGCATCTTTTGCAGCTTCAACTTTAGAAGACATTACATCTTTTGCCTCTGAAAGCGAATCTTTTATTCAGCAACTTTATCTTCGACAGCTTCTTTTGCTTTTACAGCTTTATCTTCAGCCGCATCTTTCACTTCAGCAGCTTTATCTTCAGCTTCATCTTTTAAC
>NZ_JVHG01000001.1:0-84356 GCF_001055095.1 Parahaemophilus parainfluenzae | reverse complement strand
GTAGGACACCGCCAGGTAGTGAATGTGAACCCCGAGCTGAAGAGCTTGGGGTTTTTGTTTTTAGATTTGATTTAAATGAAATAAAAGTGCGGTCAAAATCAGAATAGTTTTATTAAAGATGTTTAAATCTTTTAATGAGAAAATATAGGTGGAATGGTACAATCACCAAAATTTTTTATAGGATAAATAACACAAATGGCTCGTAAAAAGAAAAGTCGTAAAATTAGCGATATTATGCCAATTCGTAAATCAGATAAGAAACCTGAAGCACCGAAGCTATCAGGTAAGAAATTAACACGTTATGAATTAGATGCTAAAGCAAGAGAAGATAAGAAAAAACGTAAACATAAAGGTTTAGCATCCGGTTCTCGTCATAGTAACGCTGAGCAAAATAAACATAATCAAGTCGTTGAACAAAAAGATCCGCGTATTGGTAGCCGTAAAAAGGTCCCACTGATTATTGAATTTGTGAATAAGCCTGAGAAAGGAATGACAATTCCAGCGGTAAAAGAACCGAAAAAACTTTCACCTGAAATTGAGTTAGAACGTTTAGAAAATAATGAAATTCTAAATGAATTGTTGGATGCCTTAGATGAGGGTAAAACGATTAGTAAAGCTGATCAACAATTTGTGGATGAATGCTTAGATCGTATTGCTCAATTAATGGAAGAATTAGGTATTCAAGATGAAGAAGAGACAGAGGATGACCTCTATCGAACCTTCGAGAAGATTGATATTAACCAATTCCGATAATTGTCATGTGGCCGATTATTTTTAGTATTATTGCTTTGGGAATTATTGCTGGCGTATCATTTTATGCTTTCAAATTACTTAGGATGTTACGCGAGCAAAACACTCTCATTAAACAGGCTAAAATAGCGCGTACAAAACGCCTAAAAGAGAGTATGGTAATTATCGCTAAAGCGATGCAAAATGGAGATTGCAATCATTCAGAAGGGGTGATTCGTTTATCAATGCTTTTACTCCCTTTTGGACAATCTTTACAGCCATATCAAGCGATGTATGCACTTTATAATATTGTGAAAGAAATGCCTACGCATGAAGCTCGGAAAGCATTGTTAAAAAAAGAAAGAATGAAACTTGATCTTGAGCGAGAAAGTGCAGAAGCAAAATTTGAAGAAGAAATTATGTTGGAGTTGCGTCAGTTTTTAAATGACGTAGAGAAATTTGGGGAAGCTTAATGTCTGAAATTATTTGGGATCTTGCGTTAATTCAAAAATATAACCAATCAGGACCTCGTTATACATCTTATCCAACTGCATTAGAATTTAATGAAAGTTACACTAACGAAGATTTTATTGCAGCTGCTAATCGTTATCCGGAAAGACCACTTTCCCTTTATGTACATATTCCGTTTTGTCACAAACTTTGCTATTTCTGTGGCTGTAATAAGGTGATTACTCGCCATCAACATAAGGCGGATATTTATCTTGATTACCTTGAAAAAGAAATCAAAGCGCGTTCAGAATTATTTAAAAATCGTGTTGCGACTCAAGTGCATTGGGGCGGCGGTACACCGACTTATTTGACAGAAGAGCAATCTGCTCGTTTGATGAAGATGCTTAAAGACCATTTTACGATTGCGGATAATGCAGAAGTCAGTATTGAAATGGACCCACGCGAAATTGAGCTCGACATGCTTGATCATTTACGCAATATTGGTTTTAACCGAATTAGTATGGGCGTGCAAGATTTCAATAAAGAGGTTCAAAAAGCGGTAAACCGTGAACAAGATGAAGAATTTGTGAATGCATTGCTTGTTCGCGCTCGTGAGTTAGGTTTCCAATCGACGAATCTTGATTTAATTTATGGATTGCCACTTCAAAATGTGGAAAGTTTTATGTTCACATTAAATAAAGTGATTGAATTGAATCCAGATCGTTTAAGTATCTTTAACTATGCCCATTTGCCAAGTCGATTTGCGGGGCAAGCAAAAATTAAAGAAGATCAATTACCGCCACCAGAAACTAAGTTAGAAATCTTACAGAAAACTATCGAAACCTTAGGGAATGCAGGCTATAAGTTTATCGGTATGGATCACTTTGCTAAACCCGATGATGAATTAGCGATTGCCCAAGAGAAAGGTGTCTTACACCGAAACTTCCAAGGCTATACTACTCAGGAAGAATGTGATTTACTCGGTTTAGGTGTATCAGCCATTAGTTTATTGGGTGATACATACGCTCAAAACCAAAAAGAGTTAAAACATTACTATCATGATGTGGAAAATTCAGGAATCGCATTACATAAAGGTTTAGCGATGACAGAAGAAGATTGCTTACGCCGTGATGTGATTAAGCAGTTGATTTGTAACTTTAAGCTTGATTTTGCACCCATTGAAAAACAATACAATATTGATTTCAAAAAACACTTTGCTGAAGATTTACAGTTATTAAAACCATTACTTGAAGATGGATTAATTTCTGAAACAGAAACAGGCTTACAAGTTTCGCCTAAAGGTCGATTATTAATTCGTAATATTTGTTTATGCTTTGATACCTATTCAAGAGCAGCAGCAAAACGACAACAATTCTCTCGGATTATTTAGTTATACAAAAACGGTCAAGATGTAAGTCTCGACCGTTTTTTCTTTCTATCTATTTTTATTCTGCGATACTTTCTAGAGCCCATAACTCGCTAAGACTTTCTCTGCGACGAATTAAATGAGCTTTGTCTCCATCCACTAACACTTCAGCCGTACGTGGACGAGAATTGTAGTTTGAGGACATACTTGCACCATAAGCACCAGCAGAACGTTGGGAAATATAATCCCCTTCAGCAATGGCGAGCTCACGCTGTTTACCTAAGAAATCAGAGGTTTCGCATACTGGGCCAACAACATCATAAATGGCTTTTTTACGCCCTAAAGTGCGGTCAATTTCAATGATGTTCATATAAGCCTCATAGAGTGCCGGGCGAATCATATCGTTCATACCGGTATCAGTAATCGCGAAGTTACGGCTTTCATTACTTTTTAAGTATTGAACTTTAGCCACTAAAATCCCCGCATTCGCCGCGATCGCTCGACCAGGTTCTAGAATAATTTCGAGATCTTCATAATCTTTTAATTTATTTAGCAACGCAGTTGCATAGTCACTTGGGTGAGGTGGCGTTTCATCAGTATAAGTTACGCCTAAACCACCGCCGAGATCTAAGTGTTTTAATGTGATGCCATCTTCTTTTAATTGTTCCATTAAACGAATGAGGCGATCAGTTGCATCTAAGAAAGGTTGTAATTCAGTAAGCTGAGAGCCAATATGGCAATCCATACCTGTAATTTTTACATGAGATAAGGTTGCTGCTAATTTATAGACTTCACGCGCTTCATCTACGCTCACACCAAATTTATTTTCCTTTAATCCTGTGGAAATGTAAGGATGTGTATGGGCATCGACATCTGGGTTTACGCGTAAAGAAATAGGGGCTACTTTACCCATTTCACCCGCAATTTGGTTGATATGATGTAATTCCGCAACAGATTCTACATTAAAACAACGAATGCCTACTTCTAACGCTCGCATAATTTCTGCACGAGATTTTGCTACGCCAGAAAATACAACTTTTGATGCCTCTCCACCAGCTGCTAAGACGCGTTCTAATTCGCCTTGCGAAACGATATCAAAACCAGAACCTAACTTCGCCATGACATTCAAGATACCAATATTGGAATTGGCTTTAACGGCATAACAAATCAAGTGTGGATGCTTTCCTAAAGCAGAATCAAAGGCATGCCAATGGCGTTCAAGTGTGGCACGAGAATAAATATAAAGCGGTGTGCCGAATTCTTCAGCGAGTTGTTTGACGGGCAAATCTTCAACATAAAGTTGCTCGTTTTTATATTGGAAAAAATCCATGACGAATCCTTTAAGTGCGGTCAGTTTTTATTGTGTTTTTTGCGTGTTTTGTGGTTGTTCTTTTTCAGGAAAATACAATGGCCCTTTTACACCACAACCTGTCGCTAAAGTACAGAATGCACTGAGTAATAAAATAGAAAGTAATTTTTTCATTTTTCAATCTCTCTAATAAGTAAAATCTGCCTTTGCCAACGAGGTGAAAGGCTTTATAATTCACGGCATTCTATCAGATTTAATCGGAAAATTTTATGAATGTTGCAGAATTTCACCAAAATATTGAACAGGTTTGGCAAAAAATTGAAGAAGAGTTAGAGAATCAAGACTGCGATGTGGATTGCGAGACACAAGGTTCGGTATTCACGATCACATTTGATGACCGCTCACAAATCGTTATTAATAAGCAAGAACCACTTCTTGAGCTTTGGCTTGCGAGCCGTTTGGGTGGATTCCATTTTGCCTATAAAAATAATGATTGGGTGGCAAATGATGGTAAACGCTTTTGGGATTCTTTAACCGAGGCGGTTGCTGCTCACGGAGAAACGGTAACATTCTAATGGCCGAACTCGCGGAACATGCCCCGCAAAAAACAGACTTAAAAACGACCGCACTTAATACGTTGCGGTCTGTTTTTGGTTACCAATCTTTCCGCAAAGGGCAGGAAGAAGTGATTCATGCTGCGTTAAGCGGTCAGGATGCCTTAGTGGTGATGGCCACAGGAAATGGTAAATCCTTGTGTTATCAAATTCCAGCACTTTGTTTTCATGGTCTTACATTAGTGATTTCGCCTTTGATTTCTTTAATGAAAGATCAGGTAGATCAACTCCAAGCAAACGGTATTCAAGCAGATTTTCTGAATTCTAGTCAGACGCCAGAACAACAGCAGCAAGTTGAAAATAAGCTGATTTCAGGTCAATTAAAATTATTATATGTTTCGCCTGAAAAAGTGATGACAAACAGCTTTTTTCAGCTGATTTCTTATGCTCAAGTTTCCTTTATTGCCATTGATGAAGCCCATTGTATTTCACAATGGGGACATGATTTCCGCCCTGAATATACCCAACTTGGCGGCTTAAAATCGGCTTTTCCAAATGCGCCAATTATGGCATTAACGGCGACGGCTGATTACGCGACGAGACAGGATATTCTCACTCATCTTAAATTAGATAATCCTCATAAATACATTGGCAGTTTTGACCGTCCAAATATTCGTTATACGTTGGAAGAAAAGTTTAAGCCGATGGAGCAGCTTACGCGTTTTGTCTTAGCTCAGAAAGGTAAAAGTGGCATTGTGTATTGCAATAGTCGTTCGAAAGTGGAGCGTATAGCAGAAACTTTGCGAAATAAAGGCGTGTCGGCTGCAGCGTATCATGCAGGGATGGAAACCGCACTGCGTGAATGCGTCCAGCAAGATTTTCAACGAGATAATGTTCAAGTTGTGGTTGCGACGATTGCGTTTGGTATGGGTATTAATAAATCCAATGTGCGTTTTGTCGCCCATTTTGATTTGCCAAGAAGCATTGAATCGTATTACCAAGAAACCGGTCGCGCGGGACGAGATGATTTACCTGCGGAAGCGGTACTTTTCTACGAACCGGCTGATTATGCTTGGTTACAGAAGATTCTGCTTGAAAAACCAGAGACGCCACAACGTCAAATTGAGCAACATAAATTGGAAGCCATTGGTGAATTTGCCGAAAGTCAAACTTGTCGTCGTTTGGTGTTGCTCAATTATTTTGGTGAACATCGTCAAACGCCTTGTCAAAACTGTGATATTTGTCTAGACCCGCCAAAGAAATATGATGGCTTAATTGATGCGCAAAAAGTGATGTCTACGATTTATCGTGTGGGGCAATGTTTCGGTGTGCAATATGTGATTGCGGTATTGCGAGGGATGCATAATCAGAAAATTGTGGAACGCCAACATGATAAGTTAAGTGTTTATGGCATTGGCAAAGATAAAAGCAAAGAACATTGGCAATCCGTGATTCGCCAACTTATTCATCTTGGTTTTATTCAACAAGTGATCGGTGAGTTTAATAGTGCCACGCTTCAGCTCACAGAAAGTGCACGCCCTGTTTTAAAAGGCGAAGTGCCGCTTGAATTGGCAATGCCGCGCATTTCATCCATTAATAAAATTGTGCATACATCCCATAAAAATACGGTAGCAAATTACGATAAAGATCTGTTTGCTCGTTTACGCTTCCTACGGAAGCAGCTCGCGGATAAGGAAAATATTCCACCTTATATTGTCTTTAACGATGCAACATTACAGGAAATGGCACAATATATGCCAACAAGTAATATTGAAATGCTACAAATTAATGGGGTAGGGGCGATCAAATTAGAACGCTTTGGGCAGCCGTTTATGGCATTGATTCGAGAACACAAAGCGATTTTAGAAAAGGCAGAAGAAGAATAAGTGCGGTCAAAAAACAGAGAGTTTTTCGACCGCACTTTTTTTCTAGCTTGCACTTACATCTTGTTCATCGCGTAATTGACGGTCAAAGACTTGTGCACAATCATCGGTGCCAGCGCCATACCAAGTGGTATCACGTAATGCTACTTCACCTTTACGGTATTTTTCCACTTCGCTTTTCTTCACTAAATAGCCGGTTACACGAATCAAATCGGTATTTTTAAGGTAAGTGGTGATATAACGGTAACCTTGCGCAAATGAACCATCGATAATATCAACGACGGCATCTAAATGATCCACATAGGTTTGGTCAAAGGCAAACAAATCTCCCGTACCTGATGGGAAGTATTTATGGAATGGCGCAGATTGTTTTAAATGAGCCAATAACGTTGGTTCTTCACCCACACGAATGCGATGTGCCGGCGCATTACGTTTATCTTCCTCATGATTGCTTGCACCTACTTGTGCATGTAATAAATAACGGTTGCCCGTGCGTTCAGCATACACGCCTTCATGGTTATCTGTGACTTCTTTCAATTTATCCATAATTAAGGTCGCAATTTCATCACCGCGTTGGCTTTTACCAAAGGTTTCATTTAAGCCTTCTTGTTGCAATAAATGATTTGCTGCATCAGCGAGACCAACAATAGCAAACATCCCCGTAAAATTAGTACGTTTGATAAACCCTTCTTTTTCGAGGAATGAGGTATTGAAGAAGTTGCTTTCTTCCACTACAAATTTATGGCGTTTATCCATGGTGGAAAGTGCACATTTTGCTACACGAGGTAAGAGTTCATTGACCATTTCATCCACGGTTTTACAGGCGCGAGCGATGGTACCTAAACGCAAGCGAGTGAGGGTATAAGCGCCGCCACATTCAGGCAGTGCGTTATAGCAGCTTGCAATACCATATTGTTCGCCTAAGTCAGAAATGTAGTAAGCATCATTGGCAAAAGACGGTTTGGAAACCAATAAGCACGCTTTTGCCGCCAATTCTGCAAATTCACGACTTGTTTTACTCTTATCATAACGAATGGTCATATTTGGTGTTGGCGCTTCCAATTCAATCACCGCTTTTAAAATCAAACGCCCTGCTTTGGTATCATAAGGACCAATATTGGCGTGGCAAAATGAATCCGGCACAGTTTTGTCTACATGATTTAAGAAACGTTTAATTTTGATGTAGTCTTGTTCCTCATCGGTAATAAACGGATCAAGTAGCACGTCTAAACGACCAATGTAAACTGGGAATGTGGTAATGGAGGGCACGTGGGAATATAAAATCAATAAGCCATCTAATGCTTCATCAAGATCTTTTGGTGGCGGCAATTCAAGGAATTCACAGCCTTTTTTAATATACACATTGTAATCCGGCAAAATATAGCGGGGGCGATAAATCGCATAGCCTTCGTTTAAATCACAGATCATTTGATTTTGAAGGAATTGCCATTCTTCATCCGTGTAGCCTAATAATTCACGAGGATCAAATAATCGCTCGGCGATATTGCCTAAACACATGAGTTTTTGTTGATAGGTGAGTGTATTGGATTTTACGGTATCCAAAATATCTTGAAGAGATGCAAGCATAATCATGTCCTAATTTAAAAGGGTAGCCTATTTTAAGTCAGTGGCTGAATGATGACAATTTTGACAATGTGATCTACATCACATTTATGATATTTATCAGTCAATTCGGTTATATCATATGACGTTAAAATGTTTTGGTTTTATGGGGTTTCCCATTATGATGTAAGCGTTAAATATAAATGGGAATAATATGAAAAAAGCACGGGTGATTCCTCACACCAGTTGGGCCGCCAAATCGCTATGGTCAGTCGAAGGTAAAACCATGTCGATGCTCTTATTTGCTTTGGCAATACTGGGCATTGGAGATGGCTTGATTGTGCTCGCTAATTTGGGTTCTTCACCTTGGACCGTACTTTCTCAAGGCGTGGCATTACAAGCTGGAGTTAGTATTGGTTGGGCATCATTCGGTATTAGCTGTTTGGTGATGTTGGCTTGGATTCCCCTTAGGTTAAGATTTGGGCTTGGCACGATTTTGAATATTATCGTGATTGCTTTTTTTCTGGGTTTAACCGTGAAAATTATACCTGAACCAACCGCACTTTTGAGTCGAATCTTATTCGGCGGAATTGGGCTTTTGCTTTATGGGCTTGGAACAGCATTATATTTAACCTGTCATCAAGGCGCTGGCCCGCGGGATGGATTAATGGTGGGGTTTTGCCAACGCCTTCATTTAAAAGTAGGCATTGTGAGAACAAGCCTTGAAGTGTCGGTTTGTGTGTTGGGTTATCTTCTCGGCGGCACAGTCGGAATCGGTACCGTTGTTTTTGCCGCCGCAATAGGTTGGATTGTACAGTTATGCTTAAACTCAATTGCTCGCTTGCCACATCTTCCGCACGAAGGGGATAATCTCAATTAAGGCATCATCAATCGAAATTAAGCCTAAATTAATTTCCTCTTTGCCTTTTGGCGGGCAGAAAGCAAGATGTTTATCTGCATCATTAATCGGCTTCCAACGACGAGGCTGAGATGAGCGACTATTTGGATAGAATCCGATCGTTGGCACATTGAATGCACTACTTAGATGCAATGGTCCAGTAGAGCCCGCAATGAATAAATCTGTACAAGCCAGTGAGTGAGCAAAATCCACTAATCCTTTATTCTTATCGTAAACCACCACATTTGGGTTATCGATTTTTGCCGCTAACTCATGGGCTTTTTTACTTTCACCAGGTCCTGCCGTTAAGATAATCTGACAGTCAAATTCGTTTAATAAACCTTGTATCAATTGAGCATACTGTGTCAGAGAAAGGCTTGTTGCTGAACCACCTGTTCCACTATGCACAAAGACCCATTTTTTATCCGCCGATAAACCGAATTGTTCTTGAAGAAAAATACGTTGTTTTTTAACCGCACTTTCAGGAAATGAAAGGTAAGGTGGTTTAGGTTCTACAATCGGCATGTTGTGTTTCTTTAAGAACGCCCGAGCCAGATCTTGATTGTACTCGGCTTCCGATTTTTCTGAACGTGAACGGCGTTGTGTTAAACGATGGTTATAAAGGATTTGTACCCATTTTGTTGCGGGCGCAAGACGATAAGGAATCCCACTTTTCCAGGCTAATTTACCGTTATGGGTATTGGAAAAGAAGCTAATCATGCCATCAAATTGCTGCTCTTTGATTTCTTTAATAAGCCGGTTGAAATCTGCTTTGTCGTTCTTAGCACTATCAATGATAACATCATCTAAATAAGGGCAAATTTGTGCAAGTGGTGCGGTATAAGCTGGCACAAGTGCGGTCAGTTTTAGCTCGGGATTTGAGGCTTTCAACATCGCAAAAGCCGGAAACGCCTGAACAAAATCACCCAGTTTATCGTTACGAATGACTAAAATTTTCATTATTCCGCCTTCTGATGTGTTCGTATTGCAGCATAAAACACAATCGTTAAGAAAAAGTAAAAAATAGTACCTGAATTATGTACCAAGAAACCTTGGCTTAAGCCATAAATCATCACAGATAAAATATGGGCAACACCTAACGTTGCAATCAGCTTAACCTCATCGTTCGTGGTGTTTAGCTTTTTCATAAAGGTACGCAGAGGAATAAATAAAACAGCAAGCAAGGCGAGTAATCCGACGATTCCTCGTTTGGAGAGGTCATCTAAATATTGGTTATGAGCATGTGTAAATTGTCCAATGTTACCTGTAGCAATTTTTTCTTCCGTTTCTTGCTTACGTTTTTCTGTTGCACCTTGAATACCCCAACCAAATAAAGGTTTTTCTTTTGCCATTGCAATTGCGCTTTTCCACATTTCAAAACGAGCACCTAGAGAGGTGTTACCATTATTTTTGTCTAGATAAAGTTGGATATCTTTTTGAGCAACATTAATTCGTTCCATAATGCGGTTATTGGGCATTTGACTAATACCAATGCTCGCGACCACAATAATCCCAAAGAAAGTCAGGAAAAAACGTTTTGAAAGAGAATGACGATAAATATAAAAAATAACGACAAGCAAGACAGGCAATGCAACCCATCCACCTCGAGCGGTAGAAAGCAAACTTCCTACGATGCCACATAAACCACCAATAACACTAAGAGTGGTTAACTTTACGTCTTTTTTATGATGGGCATAGAGGGCAATAATTAGGCTAAAAATACCTAATGACATAGAAATATCACCACCTTGAATATGCATAATTCGAGGATTTTGCTCTGGGCGTAGATTCAAGATAAATTTATCATAAAGTGCTACGCAAAGGGAAATAATACTACCAAGCGGAATAGAGTAACTCAAAACGCAAGTTTTGATAGGGTATTTTAATAATAAAAGTAAAACAGGAACAAAGAAAACGACTCGGCTTGCAGTATCAAGATCGCGCATTTTCCCCCCGTTAATGCAGAGGGAAAGTACAAATGTAAGAAAATAAAAAAGGTAGCTATAAATTAACCATTTATCAACTTTCGATAAGTTTAAAAGTGGTTTCTTGATTAAAGCATAAACGCCATAACCTAAACCGATTAACATCAGTAGAGCAGGTGCAGCATTATATCCCCCCTTGACAATAAATATCGAAAGGAAGAAAAGCGTTACTGCAAAGTTTATTAGGGTAACTAACCAATTTTGTTTTGTTATTTGCATAGATTATGCTCGATATTTAGGTTATGTAAAATAAAAAAACCGCACTAGAAAGTGCGGTCTTATTTTAGTCTATTTTTATGGATTATAAAACATCAATGCAGTTTAAGTCTTCGAAAGATTGCTCTAAGCGTTTAGACATTGATTCTTCCATTTTACGTAACCAAACACGTGGGTCGTAGTATTTTTTGTTTGGTGCATCAGGACCTTCAGGGTTACCTAATTGACCTTGAAGATAAGCTTCATTTGCTTTATAGAAGTTTAAGATACCATTCCATGCAGCCCATTGAGTATCAGTATCGATATTCATTTTGATTGCACCATAGCTAATTGCTTCGCGGATTTCTTCGCGGCTAGAACCTGAACCACCGTGGAAAACGAAGTTGATTGGTTTTGCTGGTAGATTGCGTTCTTTTGCAACGAACTCTTGTGATGCACCTAAAATAGATGGTTTTAATTTTACGTTACCTGGTTTGTAAACACCGTGTACGTTACCGAATGCAGCCGCAACGGTAAAGTTAGGGCTTACAGGGTTTAATTGATCGTAAACATAAAGCACATCAGATGGTTGGGTATATAAACGAGATTCATCTACATCTGAGTTATCCACGCCGTCTTCTTCACCACCGGTAATACCAATCTCGATTTCAAGAGTCATGCCTAATTTATCCATACGAGCAAGGTATTCACGGCAGATTGCCATGTTTTCTTCCATAGGCTCTTCAGATAAGTCAAGCATGTGAGAAGAGAATAATGGACGACCTGTTTCTGCAAAGTGTTTTTCACCCGCTTCAAGTAAGCCATCGATCCATGGAAGTAATTTTTTCGCAGCATGGTCGGTATGCAGAATAACTGGGACACCATATTCTTTGGCTAAAGTATGAACATGTTTTGCACCTGCGATCGCACCTAAAACGTCTGGACGTGCACCGCTTGTTGGTTTGATACCTTTACCTGCGTAGAAAGCTGCACCACCGTTTGAGAATTGGATAATTACTGGTGCTTTCACACGAGCAGCGGTTTCCAATACAGCATTTACGGAGTCTGAACCCACGCAGTTTACTGCAGGGATCGCGAAGTTGTTTGCTTTGGCATAAGCAAAGATTTTTTGTACATCTTCACCTGTTACTACGCCAGGTTTTACGATATCTAATAATTTAGCCATAGTTGTGTTTCCTTTTGTTTTGGAGGGTTTATCCTCCGTTTGAAGAATCAATATTTATCCCCTCTGTGCAGAGGGGATAGAAAGCATTTAATTAACCGTTCGCACGTTTTTCAAGAATTTCTACTGCTGGTAATACTTTACCTTCAACGAATTCTAAGAATGCGCCACCACCGGTAGAGATGTAAGAGATTTTATCTGCAATACCGAATAAATCGATTGCTGCTAAAGTATCACCGCCCCCTGCGATAGAGAATGCATCACTGTTTGCAATCGCGTGCGAAATGATTTCAGTACCTTTACGGAAGTTAGGGAATTCAAACACGCCAACCGGACCATTCCATAAAACGGTTTTTGCATTTTTGATGATTTCTGCTAATTGTTCTGCAGATTTATCACCGATATCGAAGATAGATTCGTCATCTTTCACTTCGGTCACTGATTTTTCTGTTGCAGGTGCAGTTTCAGAGAATTCAGTACCTACACGTACATCAACTGGAACAGGAATGTCAGTACTTGCTGCTAATTCTTTTGCTACAGGGATTAAATCTGCTTCATATAATGATTTACCCACATTGTGGCCAGCTGCCGCGATGAAAGTATTTGCAATACCACCACCTACGATAATTTGGTCAGCAATTTTTGAAAGAGAGTTTAATACTTCTAATTTAGTGGAAACTTTAGAACCACCTACGATCGCAACCATCGGACGAGCTGGCTCTTTTAATGCTTTACCTAACGCATCTAATTCTGCTGCAAGTAATGGACCTGCACAAGCAACTGGTGCAAATTCTGCTACGCCGTAAGTTGACGCTTGTGCACGGTGAGCTGTACCGAATGCATCCATCACGAATACGTCGCAAAGTGCGGCATATTTTTTACCTAATTCAGGATCGTTTTTCTTCTCACCTTTGTTTACACGTACGTTTTCTAAGACAACGATTTCGCCTTCTTTAATATCCACACCGTTTAAGTAGTCTTGTACTAAACGCACATTGAAACCTGCGTCTTTTAAGTAATCAACAACCGGTTGTAAAGAGTCTTCAGGTTTGAATTCACCTTCAGTTGGACGACCTAAGTGAGAGGTAACCATCACTTTTGCGCCTTTTTCTAAAGCCAGTTTTAACGTCGGGATAGTCGCACGAATACGCGCATCAGATGTCACTTTGCCATCTTTTACCGGTACGTTTAAGTCCGCGCGAATAAATACACGTTTACCTTTTAAATTTAAGTCGGTCATTTTGATTACTGACATAAGCTTTCCTCTTGGGTTAGTTAAAATTAAACTGGAACATTATACCTAGATCTTACTAGGTTGTAACGATGTAGATCAAATAAAAAAGCGAATTATGCTTATTTAGGGCAATCGATTACTTGCCATTGACGATCATAGCAAATGAATAATTCATTATGGCTCGCGCCTAAATAAGCGCCTTTTAGTTGTGGATTATTCTGCTTCATCCATTGAAATAATTCTTTACGGCTTAATTGTTCGTTTGGCAAGGAGAGTGATTCAAATAATGCTTTCTCTTGTTTGAAATAAGCTTCCGCTGAATCAAACGCACAGCTGCCGTGTTTTTCCCATTCGCCTTGTAATAATTTTGCACCTGGCGAGATTGAAAGGTAAGGTTCGAGCGTTTCAACTGGAAGCGGTGCTAAATCACCCTTACAAAAACGTGGATGATCCGTAACAGAACGTGCATTCGCATTTTGTGGCCATAAGCCATGCACTACCCAGCCAAATTGATTTTTTGTACTACATTGATATTGCGCTGAATCAGGTAAATTATTGCCATATTGCGCACGTTGTTTTTCACAGAATGCAGGCGACCAAGATAAGGCCAACATATAGTAATCAACAGGGGCATTTTTATTTTGTCCAATGGCATCATCGCGCATGATGACATCATAATTTCCAAAATCTTTGGTATTTTTGACCGCACTTTGGGTTTGTTGTTGTGTGGTTGTTGGGGCGGGTTTTGTGTCTTTTTTGTGTTCAGTGAAATATTGCCAAATACTAAATGCAGCAAGGGCAATAAGGGAAAGAGTAGAAGCCTGTTTTTTCATAAAAATCCTGTTTAAATTTTGTCAATTTTGCTTTTGTCGGCTATAATTCGCCGCTTTCTCATATAAAGGAATGGTATGGCGTTACTGATCACAAACAAATGCACAAACTGCGATATGTGCCTCCCCGAATGTCCGAATGAAGCAATCTCAATCGGCGAGGAGATCTATGTGATCGATCCTGTGCTTTGTACGGAATGTGTCGGTCATTATGACACGCCAACTTGCCAAAAAGTTTGCCCGATTACAAACTGTATTAAGCCAGATCCTGAGCATCAAGAAAGCGAAGAGCAGCTTTGGGAACGTTTTGTGATGATTCACCATTCGGATAAGTTGTAGAATTTACCTGATCTTTTTCTTTTCGTCCAATGACTATGAATAAAACAAAGTTAATTAAAATCGCCATCATTCTGATTTATTTGTTCAGTCCGATTGATATTTTGCCTGAAGCGGTGCTTGGTCCATTAGGTTTGGTGGATGATGCGGCAGCCATTGCTTTATTGATTCGAATTTTATTGAAAAAATAAAAACTTGAATAAAATCAACCGCACTTTGCTTTTCTCATTCTTGCAAAATCCCGTCACTTTCTCTAAACTACGCATCGGAAATTTCTTTCCTCTTCATTTCACTTTAAACGCTACCCGTGAGTAGCAAAAGGGACCTCAATCATGACAAACGTCAATCAATATGGCTGGAAAGCCTTGGTTGGATCAGCTGTCGGCTACGCGATGGATGGATTCGATCTTCTTATTCTTGGATTTATGCTTAGTGCCATTTCGGCCGATCTTAATTTAACCCCTGCACAATCTGGCTCATTAGTTACCTGGACACTTATTGGTGCTGTGGTGGGCGGTATTGTATTTGGTGCATTAAGCGATCGTTATGGGCGTGTACGCGTGCTAACTTGGACAATCGTACTTTTCGCCGTATTTACTGGTTTATGTGCAATCGCACAAGGCTACTGGGATTTATTAATTTATCGCACCATTGCCGGTATCGGTTTGGGCGGTGAATTTGGTATCGGTATGGCATTAGCCATTGAAGCATGGCCAGCCAAACACCGTGCAAAAGCCGCTTCTTATGTGGCGTTAGGTTGGCAAGTGGGTGTGTTAGCCGCCGCGTTACTCACACCAGTATTGCTTCCACATATCGGCTGGCGCGGTATGTTCGTTGTCGGTATCTTCCCGGCATTTGTTGCTTGGTATTTACGAGTTCGCTTACATGAACCTGAAATTTTCTCACGAAAACAGACCGAACTTTCAGCACAAAAGATATCAAAGCTAGAATCTTTCAAACTCTTAGTGAAAGATAAAGCAACCACAAAAGTAAGTCTTGGTATAGTAGTTTTAACGTCTGTACAAAACTTTGGTTACTACGGCATTATGATTTGGATGCCAAACTTCTTATCTAAACAACTTGGCTTTAGTTTAACGAAATCAGGTTTATGGACAGCAGTTACCGTATGCGGCATGATGGCAGGAATTTGGATCTTTGGGCGTCTAGCCGATAGAATCGGACGTAAACCAAGTTTCTTATTATTTCAACTTGGAGCCGTGATCAGCATCATCACTTACTCTCAATTAACCGATCCAACTGCCATGTTGGTGGCAGGCGCATTCTTAGGGATGTTCGTAAACGGCATGATGGGCGGTTATGGCGCATTAATGGCTGAAGCCTATCCGACAGAAGCGCGTGCAACCGCACAAAATGTGTTATTTAACTTAGGTCGTGCTGTAGGTGGTTTTGGACCGGTTGTTGTCGGGGCGATTGTATCCGCGTATTCATTCAGTATTGCGATTGCTTTCTTGGCTGTGATTTATGTTATCGACATGGTCGCGACGGTCTTCTTAGTGCCCGAATTAAAAGGCAAAGAATTAAGCTAAGTGCGGTCAAAAAAATTAACGTTTTTGAAAACATCGGTGTGAAAGCCGATGTTTTTTATTTGTGAAAAATCAGCCAATTTCAACCGCACTTTATGCTAAACTATGGGTAATTTCCCTAATTTTGAAGAGTTATCGTGTACGCCAAACGTTCAGTTTCTACCCGTATTGCCAAATATTTATTTGTGGTCATTATCTTCATGGGCATTATTAGCTCATTGAGTTTGCTCGTGATGGCAAGTAATAAATCGGATGCGGAAGCCATTAATATCTCCGGTTCTTTGCGTATGCAAAGTTATCGGCTATTAACGGAAATGGAACGTTCGCCGGATACGGTTGAACAGAATCTGGTGCGTTATCAACGCAGTCTCAATGCCGAGGCCTTACTTTCTGTGCAAAATCAGCTTTTTGCACCATCAGGTGTGAGAGAGTCCTATCAAAAAATTCTACAACGCTGGGCGGTGATGTCCGATTTCGCTCGTGCGCATCAAATCGAAAAATATCATGCTGAACTTAAAAGTTATGTACAAGATGTCGATGATTTCGTGTTGGAATTACAACGCTTTGCCGAACAAAAATGGATTAGTGCGGTTTCAGTGCTATGCGTGTCGATGTTGTTAATTTTGGCTATGGTGTCCTATGTTATTTGGTATCTGAAGCGCGAAGTGGTGAAACCGTTAGAGCTGATGACCAAAGCCAGTATGCAAGTGCAAATGGGGCAGTTTAAACATATCCAGCTTGATACAGAAAGTGGTAATGAGCTTGGTGTTTTGGCGAAAGTGTTTACGCAAATGTCCTCAGAATTAGGGCGGCTTTATTCACGTTTAGAAGATGCAGTCAATGAGAAAACGCAAAAATTACGCCAAACTAACCGCTCTTTAACGACGCTTTATCAAAGCTCGCAGTTGCTTACGCCCACGAAGATTAATGATAAAATTCTCAGCCAAGTGCTCAATCATATTCGTGTTAGCGAACATTTACGCTACATCGAGTTAGAAATTTTCGGCTCAGAACATTGGGAAATTTCTTTTGGTCAAAAAGATCCTAAACAATCACTTCAAGTCGAAGAACTTTCTATTGAAAATGAAAACTTAGCAGTGCTCTCGTGGCAAGCGGGTTTGCCTTGCCCGGATCCGCGAATGATGAAAAACTTAGGACAAATGGTGGCAAAAGCGTTGTATTCTCACAAAACGCAACGCCAACAAGAGCAACTCTTATTGATGGAAGAGCGGTCAATTATTGCACGGGAATTACATGACTCATTGGCGCAAGTGCTGTCTTTCTTACAAATTCAATTAACGCTGTTAAAGCATAATTTGAAGAAAGAAGATGAGGTATCAAAAGAGAAAAGCATTGCGATTATTTGTGAGTTTGAACAAGCCTTATCAGATGGGTATTCTCAATTACGAGAATTATTGGCGACCTTCCGTTTAACGGTACAAGAAGCGAATTTACAGGTTGCTTTAGAGCAAGTTATCGAAAGTTTACGTTCGCAAACGAAGATGCAAATGACAGTGGACTGCAGTTTGCCATCGCAAAGTTTAAATCCACAAGAATTAGTGCACGTTCTACAAATTGTGCGTGAAGCAACGCTGAATGCGATTAAACACTCAAAAGGCACGCTGATTGAAGTGAAAGCGCATATCAATACAGAAGGGGAATACGAAATTCTTGTGCAAGATAATGGCGTAGGAATTCCGACGTTAGATGAGCCAGAAGGGCATTATGGTTTAAATATCATGACTGAACGCAGTCGCCAATTAAATGCACAACTTACGATTTCAAAAGGGGAGCAAGGTGGTACGATGGTGAAAATCACGCTCCCTCACACGTTTTTTTAAGGAAAGTTAATGCAAAGTTTACAACCGTTTCACACCTTCAATATTCCGGCAAATGCGCGTGAAATTATTGAAGCCACATCGATTGAACAAATCCAACAAGCTTGGCAAAAAGCACAAGCTGAAAATCTCCCTGCCTTATTTTTAGGGCAAGGCAGCAACATGCTGTTTTTAGACGATTTCCAAGGAATAGTGATTGTTAACCGTTTATCGGGTATTCAACATACAGAAGATAGCGATTACCATTATTTACATGTCAATGGTGGCGAAAATTGGCACCAGTTGGTGGAGTGGTCGCTCTCACAAGGGATTGATGGTTTAGAAAACCTTGCGCTCATTCCAGGCTGTGCGGGTTCAGCGCCAATTCAAAATATCGGTGCGTATGGCGTAGAATTTAAAGACGTGTGTGATTATGTGGATGTGTTGAATCTCAACATCGGCGAACAATTCCGCTTGCAGGCGAGCGAATGTGAATTCGGTTATCGTGAAAGTATTTTTAAACATCGCTATGCACAAGGTTATGTGATTACAGCGGTTGGATTGAAATTAGCTAAAAATTGGCAACCAATTTTAAAATATGGCTCATTAGTGAATTTTGATCCTCAAACAGTAACGGCAAAACAAGTGTTTGATGAAGTGTGTCATATTCGTCGCAGTAAATTGCCCGATCCAAAAGAATTTGGCAACGCGGGCAGTTTCTTCAAAAATCCTGTGGTGACTGCTGAGCAATTTGCGAAAATCCAAAAACAGGTCGAAAATCTACCGCACTTTCCACAACCGGATGGCTCTATGAAACTTGCAGCAGGTTGGTTAATCGATCAATGCCATTTAAAAGGTTTTCAAATCGGTGGCGCAGCTGTTCATCAACAGCAGGCTTTAGTGCTGATTAATAAAGGCAATGCTACAGGTCAGGATGTTGTGAAGCTAGCACATCATATCCGTCAAACCGTAGCAGATAAATTTGGTGTGTATTTACAGCCCGAAGTGCGCTTTATGGGGGCGAATGGCGAAGTGAATTCAGAGCAAGCCATTAGTTAATTTATAGAGGAAAGCAATTATGAATTTTAAAGACATTTTAGAAACCTTACCAAGCATTGATCATCTAACTGGCTTAGACGTATTAAACGATGAAACCGTGATTCATCATATTCCTGCTGCACCAGGCAAGCTTGGATCGCTTCGCCTTTATCATGCGTTAGCAGAAAAATTTAACGGGAAATTAGACCGCACTTCTGCACAACAAGGCATTGAATGGTTTGCTGAACACGTTGAAGATGCGAAACAAAATCCTGGAAAACACCCGAATATTGATTTATTGTTTAAAGTGGTGGCAGAGGATGTAGTTTATTCACTTGTGCCATTAAACTAATTTGGAAAATTTTCAGTAATTAATTTGAACTTTTAATCGTTAAAAACTGTCAAATGAAACAAATTGAGGTATAATGACAACAGTTGTTATACAATAACAAAAATAAGTAATGAGTCGGGGCGTCGCTCCGCATGCTGTGAGGAGAAGAATGAATAAAGAAACTCAAATGATGTTAGTACCTCAAGGTAGCATCGAAGGTTATATTCGAGCAGCAAACGAATATCCGATGCTAACTGCAGAGGAAGAAAAAAGCTTAGCAGAACGTTTGTATTATGACGGTGATATTGAAGCAGCGAAAAAATTAGTTTTATCACACTTACGTTTTGTTATTCATGTTGCGCGTGGTTATTCAGGTTATGGATTACCGCAAGCAGATTTAATTCAAGAAGGTAATATTGGATTAATGAAAGCGGTAAAACGTTTTAATCCGGAAGTGGGTGTTCGCCTTGTATCTTTTGCGGTGCATTGGATCAAAGCTGAAATCCATGAATATGTCCTTCGCAACTGGCGTATTGTGAAAGTCGCTACCACGAAAGCACAACGTAAATTGTTCTTTAACCTACGTAAAACTAAACAACGTTTAGGTTGGTTTAATGAAAACGAAGTGGATATGGTGGCGAATGAGCTTGGCGTGTCAAAAGAAGATGTCATCGAAATGGAATCCCGTATGACAGGGGCTGATGTAGGCTTTGATTTGCCAACAGACGATGATGACGAAGCTTATGCACCTTCTTTATATTTAGAAGATAAAAGCTCAAACTTTGCGGCAGAACTTGAAAGCGAAAACTTTGAAGAACAAGCGACAGAAAAGTTAGGAACAGCCTTAGCCAATCTTGACGAACGTAGCCAAGATATCATCAAAGCACGTTGGTTAGATGATGATAAAGCCACCCTTCATGATCTTGCAGCAAAATATAATGTGTCTGCAGAACGTATTCGTCAGCTTGAAGCAAACGCACTGAAAAAACTTAAAAGTGCGGTTGATTTCTAAGCCGTTTTGATAAAAAGAAACCTGTCGATTATCGACAGGTTTTTTTATTTATTTCTTTTTGGATTTTCCCCACATTTTATCTTCTTGGCCTCGCCATAAGCGCTGAATATTGTCGTGGTGACGATAAATCAGCAAACAGCAAACTAAGGCAACGGGGAAGGTAAATTCCGGTTTAAGCGACCAAACATAAAACGGTACAAGAAGTGCAGTGATAACCGCACTTAATGAAGAATAGCGACTAATTAAGAAGACTAACAACCACGTACCTAGTGTTGAGCCAGCGACGCCCCAAGAGATGGGCGCAATGGCACCGAATGCGGTCGCGACACCTTTTCCGCCTTTAAACTGAAAGAAAATGGGGAAGATATGTCCTAAACACGCACCCAAGGCAACCATGCCTAATTCAAATTGCGTAAGCCCTAAATAATAACCCGCCCAAACAGGTAACATCCCTTTTAAAATATCGCAAATTAATACTGCAAGCGCCGCCCAACGTCCGCCAATACGTAATACATTGGTCGCACCAGGGTTATGAGAGCCGTTTTTTCGTGGGTCAGGCAAGCCTGCTACCTTACAAATCAAAATTGCACTGGAAATCGAACCCAGCAAATAAGCAAAAATCATATAAAAAAGGGCAAATAGGCTCATTTTATGCTCCACAATCTTGATTGTATTTGAAAAACTTGTTCGTTATTTTAACCAAACTTGATAGCATAAGCCCACTATATTTTTACAGGAATGAGAGATGGATCGAATTTTTATTGAAGAATTAGTCGTCTTCGCACAAATTGGTGTGTATGACTGGGAGCAGCAAATTAAACAAAAGCTCGTTTTTGATTTGGAAATGGCATGGGATTGTCAAAAAGCCGCAGAAATGGATGATGTGCAATATTGCCTTAATTATGCTGAAGTGAGCCAATTTATTTTAGATTATGTTCAAGCTAAGCCATTTTTATTGATTGAGCGAGTGGCTTATGAAGTAGCAGATCAATTACAACAACGTTTTGGTATTTCATGGTTACGCCTCAAATTAAGCAAACCCAAAGCGGTTGCTCAAGCAAGTAATGTGGGGATTATTGTAGAACGAGGTGAGTGGAAATAATCGCTGAAAATTGACCGCACTTTGTTAATCTCAAAACAAAGTGCGGTTCGTTTTTTAGGTGTTTTTTAATGCCAAGCGGAACGCTCCGATTCCACTTTTTAATACCAGTACACTTAATATCATACTTGCTAGCGGATCAACCCATAACCATCCTAGGAAATAGGCGCTTAGCCCCGAAAGCATAGCAATAATGGAACCGAATAAATCGGTCAGTACATGGAGATACGCCGCTTTGATATTGAGATTATCATGATCGCTGTTCAACATGATCTTTGCCACGAGAAGATTCACCAATAATCCGAGAGAGGCAACCCCAAGCATCGGTAATGCCATCATCTCGATAGGATTTTGCCAGCGTTGAATGGCTTCAACTAAAATCATCAATGCCACAACAATCAATGAGACGCTATTGAGTAAAGCAATGTATCGTTGTTTTTGAGCGGATAGAAACAATGCTAGCAAGGCTAAAAATAACGATAAGCTATCGTTCGCCATATGCCCCGCATCAGCCATGAGTGCCAAACTGTTAAACCAATAGCCTCCAACAAATTCGACAACCATAAAGCCCGTAATGATGGCAAAACTGAGTGCTAAGATTTTTTTATCTTGTGGAATATGCTCATGAGGTGAATGGTCATAATGTTCATGGGAATGGTGGACGGACATACGGCTCCTCATTGTGTCTTTGATTAACTTGAGATAAAGTATAAAGCCCGTAGCAACTACAAGGTCAAGGCTTGATTTTAAAAAATGAAAATTCACGAATTCAGCAAACAAAGCGGTATTCATTTAGAAACGATTCGGTATTATGAAAAAATGGGCTTGATGCCGGAGCCTAAACGGCTGGCAAATGGTTATCGAGATTATGATGAAGCCAGTTTGAAGCAATTAAAATTTATTAAAACCTGCCGAGCGTTAGATTTTAGCTTGGCCGAAATTAAATTTTTTAATGAGATGAAAACGCAGCAATCTCAACATTGTGAAGTGGATAGTATGTTGGCAAAACATTTGGTTTCAGTCGAAGAAAAAATTGCCGAACTGACCGAAATTAAACATTTCCTACAAAGTTTAATTACCGAAGATGATCATCAAGCTGCTGATTGTAAAGCAATGGCCCAATTAAAAGCCTATTAAGTGCGGTCTAAAAAATATCAAAAATCCGCACATTGATGTGCGGATTGGTCATTATTCCGGATCATCCGTAAAGGCATTGTTTCGGAATATCGGCACAAAGGTTGCGAGGTACAGCACAAACACAATGGCAATTAAAATAGCCGGAATCGTAATAAAAAACAGCTCGTCCACATACATCAAACAGGCTCGCGAAAGCGCTGCGGTAAAAAGACAAAGCACGGCAAGGCGACAGAGTTTTGGATAATCCAGTTTCGTAAAGCCACTATGCCATAATCCTGCAGTGAGCCAAATCATCATCATACTGCCGAGAATGCCGCCCAGTGTCACCATGTGTAACGGATCGGCAGTAGGTTCATCAATTAATTTATTTATGCCAATCCACAAATAACCAATCGCGGCGAACAGTTGAAGGAAATAATAAGTGCGTACGTAATGTTTACGTAGCAGTTCGTGATGATGTAATTCGCGTAACTTGGCAAGCAAGATAAAGCCAACGGCAAAAGCTGTAAAAGCGGCTGTTTGCGCAGGCAACCAAAGCTCTGCTGCGGTATGAAGTAATAAAAATGTAATTGCGATATTTTTATACACGACATTCGGGATAAATACAGGATCTTTCAATGTACTTTCTTTCAGTGCCTCTGCGCCTAATAGAATGCTGACTCGAATTGATACAAACATCACTGCCGCCATATTCAAATGCACCTGTGCCCGCAATAATTTCAGACTATCAGTCATGGCGTAAGCTGTCTGACAAACCATAAATGCTGAAAGTAACATCAGTAAAGTAAAATTGTCGGTATTACGATCCAACCAAAACAGCCAAGCACAAAAGAGTAACAATGCGAGCCAATAAGCTGCCACTAAAAATGAGGCGGTTTGCGGGGAAAATGGCAATAACACCAATCCAGCAAGCAAGAGTACTGCTAAAATCGTCGCAATAGGTTTTAAATTGCCTTTGTAATTTGTCCATTCGAGCATGGAAGCTGTCAGAAAACCGCCGTATGCGGCTGGTAGCATAAATTCTAAGAAAATTTTGCGATGTAGGATGAGATCATCGGGGCTGATGAAAAAGCTCAAGGCACCAACAATCGCAAGAATAGCTGCACCAACAAAGAAGGGTCGCATCGGATGGGTAAAGAAATTATTCATAGTAATGGATTCCTTGAAATTCGCGTGCGACTACGGTTTCTTCAAAGGCTGAATTACGTTCGGATAATGGCGTTGGCAAGGT
This sequence comes from Parahaemophilus parainfluenzae, assembly GCF_001055095.1. Taxonomy (GTDB): domain Bacteria; phylum Pseudomonadota; class Gammaproteobacteria; order Enterobacterales; family Pasteurellaceae; genus Haemophilus_D; species Haemophilus_D parainfluenzae_Z. The sequence goes on along the minus strand of NZ_JVHG01000001.1, from coordinate 60,632 downwards.
AATCACATTTTGCACATCCATCCCTTTTGGAGAAAGCTGCATAATCTCTCGGCTTAATCGAGCCGCTTCAAAACGATCGTGCGTCACTAAAATGCAAGCCATGCCTTGCTGCTCAATTTTTTCCACTAACATAGCGGCTAAAATATCACGTAAATCGCGATCTAAACCGACAAAAGGTTCGTCCAATAAGGCTAAATCACAGCCACATAGCAATAGACGCAAAAATGCCACGCGTTTTGCCATTCCACCCGATAATTCGGTCGGGTATTTATTCAAATCCCCAGAGGAAAGCCCGATCTTTTCTGCCAGCGCAATGATTTCATTTTCATTAGGATTATCCATAAAAATGGCGATATTCTGCATAGCAGTGAGATTTTCTAATAGACGATTTTCTTGAAACAGAAACCCTGTTTTACGGAATGTATTATGGATTTCGCCCGATTTTGGTGTTTCTAAACCTGAAATCAAACGCAGTACAGTCGTTTTGCCACAACCGCTTGGGCCGAATAAGGTTTTCACTTCGCCTGGTTGTAAATCCATACTGAAATCGCGCACGATGGGATCGCGGAGAATTTCAAAACGCACATTCTTTAAACTCAGCATTATCTTCTCCACGGCATAAACAGGATTTCCAATGGCTTGGTAATCAAATATTCAAAGAGTGAAACAAATACAATCACCAACAACACATAAGCCATGACCGTTGATGTATCTAACATGGCTCTGGCATCGGCAATCTGTGCTCCTACACCCTCATTGGCTCCCAAAAGCTCAGCCATAATTACCACCTTCACGCCCATCGCAACCGCGACGCCAATACTGGAAATTACATAGCCCGTGAGATGGGGAACGTACAAATAGCGAATTTTCTTCCACAATCCGAGCTTGTACGCATCAAACAATTCTTCATGTTGTTTGTTTACACTTGCCATGCCCATGGCGGCACTGGCAAAGGTCAGCGGGGCGACTAATACGATAATGGTAAATAGCACGCTAGGATTGCCAAAGCCAAACCAAAATAAAGCCATCACGACCCAAATAATTGGTGGCATGGCTAACAAAATCGTAATGACGGGTTTGAGCAATGCCATAGCGGTTTTAAAGCTGCCCGCAATAAGCCCCACAGTTAAACCGACAATGAGAGCAATACCAATGCCCACCACGGAACGCCATAACGAAATGCCGATTTCGTTTTGTTGGAAATGCTTGAGCAAATCAAGGGCTTTTTGAAAAACATCCGCGGGAGCAGGCAGCATAAATTCACCAAATATTGCGCTGCCCCAAGCCCACAAGGCAACAACTATCATCGCCACACTTAAGCCGGTAAAGCCGCTCCAGAGATAGTCGATGATGTAAAACAGGACAGGTTGTGGTTTACGAATTTTGTCAGTTTTAATCATGTTATGTGATTCAGTTTCAAATTAAGCCAAGAAGAATTTATCATCTGGTAATTTACCACCTAAGAGTTTTGGATTGAACTCCATCAAGGTTTCATAGAATTGCATGATTTCATTTTTCAGTTCACTGGCTTTGGTCACCGTTAAGCGCGCACCGTCTAAGCCCATTTCAATAGCGGCTTCTGGTGCTGGTAGATAATTAGCACCAATTTCAGCCGCACTTTTACGGTTCGCCATAACCCAGTTTAACGCATCACTTAAATCTTGATGGAACAGATCAAACTCTGCCTTATGTGCCTGGAAGTATTCTTCGTTAGCAATGATGCCTGCCATTGGAATAAGTGGTTTAGTGTTAAACGCTTGTCCCCATTCTTTCACTAAATCGAAGCCACGGACAATCTCCGTACCGACAATTTTAGCTTTCTGCACAACGGCGCTTGCCATCGGTTCTGGCAAGATGGCAGCATGGAAATCTTTCAGCAAGAACAAACCAATCGCCTCAGTTGGTGTTGCCGCATAGGTGATCTCTACTTTATTAATATCAATATTCAGTTTTTTCAGTAAAGCCTGCAACACGATGTCAGGCATATCGTTTTTAAATGGCACTAGGATTTTTTTACCCACCAATTCTTGCGGTGAAGTAATGGCACCACCTTTGCACATCAACTGCGTAATCCCATTGGTGAGAATATTTACCATGCCAACTTGTTGCCCTTGATTACGTAAATTCACGCCCACATTACTTGGGCTCATCATCACTTTAAATTGCCCACTTGCCACGCCTGCACGCAGTTGATCAGGTGAACGCCAAATCTCTAATGCGACATCCGCTTGTTTGGCTAATTTACCTTGTGCCGCCGCCACTGCAATGGTCACACTTGGCATGGCTGGTGCGCCATAAATGGTAAATTGTTCTTTCGTTGCAGCAAAGAGAGAAGGCGACATACTCGCTGCCGTAAGTGCTGCGCTCATTCTTAAAAAATCACGTCTATTCATTGCCATGGTTATCTCCTTATTGAATATCAGGGCTAATACCTTATTTTGATAATAGTTTTTATTCATTATCTTACTCGCCGTGATTAAAGTAAAGAAAAGCAAAAGTGCGGTCAGATTTTTAGGTATTTTTAAATTCTTCTACTTTGTTAAGTCGTAACTCCAATCTAACAACTTAAAGATTTCTTCGGTTTCTACGCCATGATCTAACACAATCGTTAGCCAATGGGTTTTGTTCATATGGTAGGCGGGTAAGATATTAGGCGATTGCTGTAAGATGCTTACCATATCAGGTGGACATTTGAGATTGATAAAATCAGTCTCCCCTTGTTCTTTTAAACCAAGTTTGGTTTTACTGATTTTACCAATAAGCGCATACCATTTCCTTTTAGCATTGCCATGACGCAAAACTGCATATTCTGGATGTTTTGCCCAAAGATATTCCGGCTGTGTCGCATATTGATTAGCCGCATAATCAAAGATTTGTTGTGCTTGGTGCATGGTTTGCTCCTTGAATGATGAATGAGTTCATTATCAGCCGTAAAGCAGAGAAAAGAAAGACCGTCTGAAAATTGAATTCCAGACGGTCTTTTGCTTTAGTTTTAAAACAGCAAACATATAAATAAGTGCGGTCGTTTTTTAAGTGTTTTTCTTACTCAGTCACGTAGAAAACTTGTTTTTCAAATTCGTGTTTACCAATTTTGACAGTCAACACATATTTACCGATTGGATCTCGGCGGTCGAATGTCCAGCAGTTCATCATGTATTTGCCATTTTCTAATGTTGGTCTGGTATAAGTGATGGTATGGAGTTTTTTATTTGGTGATGACACTACTTTTGCATTTTCAATCGAACTGGTGAATTCACTTTGGGCTTGAGCTTTAAAGGTTTCACTTACCGTTGCTTTTTTACCAAAATTACCTGTTGCGAGCCAACATACTTTCTCGGTTTTATTGGAACGAGAGGTTTCTTTTTTATTTAAATCAGGTGATGGCTCCTGAGTTCTATCAAACACAGAGAGATAAATAGTTGGCTCATTTGCTGTATCTTTAGCTGCGTCTTTTGATTCTGGTGCTGCAGCAAATGTGCCTGTTGAGAATAAGGTCGCCATTAAAGCGAATGTTGAGATTTTTTTCATGTTAGATTCCTTTTTATATCATTATTTTATTGTACGATCATTATACCAAGGCATCCCATATCTGCCAGCATTAAATTGGATGAACCAAATAAGAAGGGATGAGTATTTGACGAAGGTTGTTCAAATTTTACTAAAATTTGTACTTTCTTTTTCACCCAAACCGTGTCTTTCCAAGCAAGTTCCGACACATCGACGTTAACGTCATCTTGACTTTCAATCACAAACTTTGCGCCTTGAATGGTGAAACCCACGGGCAGCGAGCTGTTGATGATCCAACGTTCGACGCTGCCGACTTTAGCCGAAACATCAACACGGCGCGGGTCAAAGCGTTGTTTATTAATTAAGCCATTCGTCACATCTAATTCAAAGGTACGTTCTTGCGCGATTTTACTTTCTAACATCGCAGTAGCATCAGTATTGAATGATTCATTCATCTTTTTACTGAATGCAGAGATTTCACCTTGTGGGCGAAGTTCTAAAACGGTGTTATCGGCAAAATCATTACCTGAACTGAAGACATTTTTGATTTTGTCGAAGAAACCACGTTTGGCACCAGAGATCAGCGATACGCCTTCACCTTCACTTAAATTAACGAGTACTTCTGCACGCTCACCCGGTGCAAGAATAAGAGAATTGATCGCTTTACCTTGAGGTAAAAAGCCTAAATCTCTCGCAATGAGTAACATGTCCTGCTCGTTATCTAAACGGAGATCATAGGCTCTTGCTAGTGAGGCATTGAGCAAGCGTAAACGTACCCAGCCGCGAGGAACATCAAGATAAGGGGATTCTTGTCCATTCACAAGAAGACGATTACCGACAAAGTGCGGTTGATTTTGCTTAAATAATTGTAATCCATCGCCATTAAATTCCATGTCTTGTAAGATTAATGGGATATCGTCCACGCCATATTTATGAGGTAGCTGTGACTTTAAGCTTTGATCATCTTCAATTAACCACATCCCCACGATGCCTCGATAGGTTTGATAAGCCGAGTTAGCTAGAGTCGCCGAGCGATACCAGCAAGTCGCAGCAGGTTGCTCTATAGGGATAATTGGTGCCCAAGATTCCCCTTTCTTTAAGACTTTTGCGGCACCACCAAATAATTCGCCACTGGCTTGTAATCCCTGAATAGAGAGTGCAATGCTTTGTGGCAAATTGTTGTGATAATTGAGTTTTGCAAAGGAACCCGATTTGATACGAATAGTAGGGCCAAGATAATTGCCGTTAAAGCCCCATACACTGACGCTATGGGAGCCATCTAATTTGTAGCCGGTTTCTTCCATATTAAGAATAATTGGGCGACCACGTTTCGTTTCCATCAACGGCGGAATAGTTAATTTTTCACGGGATGCAGCTAATACCGATTGAGGTGTAGCAGCAAGTGCGGTTGAAATTGCGGTAGTTTTTAATAATTGGCGACGAGAAAGACGCAACATATTATTTTCCTTGTGCAATTTCAGCATCGAGTTCGGCGATGCGTTTTTCCATTAAATCATGACAGTAAGAGGCGAGTTCGCGCACATTGTCTTTTGTGTAGGATGACACATCAATCGGATCCATCATTTCACAAATCACCTTGCCGTTATCCCAACGATTTAAATCAATTTTGTTATGGGTTGTCGAACACACAACGGGCACGATTGGTACGCCAGCCGCAATCGCTGCATGGAATGCGCCTGTTTTGAATGGCAATAAACCACGGCCACGGCTACGAGTGCCTTCAGGGAACATCCAAATTGACAGGTTGTCTTTATTGATACGGCGAGCAAGTTCCGTCATGGTGCTGTGTGCTTTAGAACGATTTTCACGATCTAAGAAAATATTACCCGTCACCCAATATAAAATGCCGAAGAAAGGAACCCAAATCAGGCTTTTCTTACCCACACTTACTGTGCGCGGGAGTACCATGTAAGAGATGGTTACCATATCGAAATTATTTTGGTGATTACCGATGTAAATGCAACGCGGCATATTCTCTTTATTTTTTGGGAAGCGGTGTTCTACATCTAAGCCAAATAATGGGTATAGGCGACCAAACCAGCGAGCCATAATGCCCACGTTACTTGGATTTTTGAAACGAATAAAGGAATAGATCGTACCGAGCACACAAATTAAAATACAACAAAGTGCAACGATGAGAATTCTGGCGATTTTTAACATAGAAAATACCTAATTAAAATTTTTGGAAAGTATAGCAAATTACACAAAAATGTGTGCTAATCTAATGAAAAAAATGACGGAATAGTTATGAAACCCATTTATTTTATTGCAGATCTTCATTTAAGCGAAACCCATCCGGAATTAACCGCTCTTTTTAACGATTTTATGCAAAACAAAGCGCAAGAAGCCCAAGCGGTTTATATTTTGGGCGATCTTTTTGATTTTTGGATTGGTGACGATGAAGTTTCACCTTTAATTTCACAAGTAAAACAGTTGATTAAAAACCTGACAGAAAAGGGCATTGCTTGTTATTTCATTCATGGTAATCGAGATTTTCTTGTAGGGAAAAAATTTGCACAAGATTGTGGTTTAATCTTATTGCCTGACTATCATTGTGTTGATCTTTATGGTGTGAAAACCTTAATTTGTCATGGTGATACCTTGTGTATTGATGATGTGAAATATCAGCAATTTCGCCGAAAAGTGCATCAAAAATGGCGACAAAGATTGTTTTTATGTTTGCCATTAAAAGTGCGGTTAAAAATTGCAGAGAAAATTCGCGCGAAGAGTAAACAAGATAAGCAATATAAGTCGCTGGATATCATGGATGTGAATTTAGCGTTTACGGCACAAACAGTAAAGGCATTTGGCGTAGAACGATTAATTCACGGCCATACACATCGAGAAGCCATCCATCAGGAAAAAGGGTACACACGCATTGTGTTAGGCGATTGGCGAAAGGATTACGCCTCAATTTTGGAAGTGACAGAAAACGGTTATCGGTTTATTTAAACAAAAAGCACAGGATTAAACCTGTGCTTTTTTGTATTAAAACATGCTGATTTTCAACCGCACTTTATTCTACGGTTACCGATTTCGCTAAGTTACGAGGTTGGTCTACGTCGGTTCCTTTAATTAATGCCACATGGTATGACAATAATTGCATTGGAACAGTGTAGAAAATTGGCGCAATAATTTCATTCACTTTTGGCATGGTAATGATTTTCATACCTTCGCTTGGTGTGAAACCTGCTTCTTTATCGGCGAACACATAAAGCTGACCACCACGTGCACGCACTTCTTCAATGTTTGATTTCACTTTTTCAAGTAATTCATTGTTTGGTGCAACCACGATAACCGGCATATCCGCATCGATTAACGCTAATGGACCGTGTTTTAATTCACCCGCCGCATAAGCTTCAGCATGGATATAAGAAATTTCTTTTAATTTCAATGAAGCTTCCATTGCGATAGGGTAGAACTCACCACGACCTAAGAAAAGCGCATGGTTTTTCTCAGCGAAGTCTTCTGCTAACGCTTCGATATCTTTATCAAATGCAAGAGCTTTTTCAACTTCAGCCGGAAGTGATTGTAACGCTTTTACAATTTCTACTTCTTGTTCGTTTGAGATATTGCCTTTTACTTTACCAATTGCAGTGACTAACATTAATAATGCAGCCAACTGGGTGGTAAATGCTTTGGTTGATGCCACACCAACTTCAACGCCTGCACGAGTCATGAAAGCAAGATCCGATTCACGCACTAAAGATGAACTTGATACGTTACAGATCGTTAATGCTGCCATGTAACCTTTTTCTTTTGCAAGACGAAGTGCTGCAAGGGTATCCGCCGTTTCACCTGATTGAGAAATAGTCACTAACAAGCTATTTGGGCGAGTGACAAATTTGCGATAGCGGAATTCAGACGCGATTTCAACATCACAGCTTACTCCAGCAAGAGCTTCAAACCAGTAACGAGCGGTCATCCCTGCATTATAAGAGGTACCACAAGCCACAATTTGAATGTGTTCAACTTTTTCTAAGATTTCTGCTGCGCCATTACCAATAGCATCGACAATCACGTTGTTATGGAGGATACGTCCTTCCATTGTGTTGATTAATGCATTTGGTTGCTCATAGATTTCTTTTTGCATGAAATGGCGGAATTTGCCTTTTTCGGCTGCATCATTTTCAAGGTTAGATTCGTGCACTTCACGTTCTACTTTTTGACCATTCGCATCATAAATATCCACGGTACGACGTGTGATTTCTGCGATATCGCCTTCTTCTAAATAGATGAAACGACGTGTTACGCTTAAGAGCGCAAGTTGGTCAGATGCAAGGAAGTTTTCACCAATTCCTAAACCAATTACTAACGGGCTGCCTGAACGCGCAGCCACTAAATGTTCTGGATGCTCACGATCTAGTACAACCATACCGTATGCACCAGTAAGTTGTTTTACGGTTTTTTGGACTGCTTCAAGAAGATTTGAGGCTGTACGCATTTCCCAATTAACAAGGTGAGCAATTACTTCGGTATCAGTTTGAGAATTAAATACATAGCCACGTGATTTAAGTAATTCACGTAATTCTTCGTGGTTTTCGATGATACCGTTATGGACGACAGCAAAGTTGCCTGAAGTATGCGGGTGAGCATTGGCTTCAGACGGTTCACCATGCGTTGCCCAACGAGTATGTGCAATCCCAGTACCACCGATTAATGGTTTTACTGCAACGGCTTCATCAAGGGCTTTTACTTTACCCAAGCAACGCACGCGGTGTAATTCATGGTTTGGATCCACAACAGCAACACCCGCTGAGTCGTAACCACGATACTCTAAGCGGTGTAAACCATTAATTAAAATTTCTGCTACATCACGTTGTGCTACCGCACCAACAATACCACACATAGTTTTTCCTTATTTAATAAAATTAAAAGTCTTGTTTTTCTGACCGCACTTTATGCCACATCCACACAAATTACTTCTACGCCTTGCGCCATTATGGCTTCTTTATCAGCCTGAGATAATTTGTTATCGGTAATTAGCACATCAATTTGCTGCCAGGTTAATTCCACATTTGGCATTTTTCTGCCAATTTTTTGTGATTCCACCATCACAATCACTTCACGAGATACTTCAGCCATCACTTGGCTTAAGCGAACCAACTCATTAAATGTTGTTGTACCACGTTCTAAATCAATGCCATCGGCACCAATAAATAATTGGTCAAAGTCATAAGAACGTAGCACTTGTTCGGCAATATTGCCTTGGAAGGATTCAGAACGCGTGTCCCAAGTGCCTCCCGTCATTAAGAGTGTCGGTTCATTTTCGAGTGAACGTAATGCGGTGGCCACCGAAAGCGAATTCGTCATCACAACCAAGCCTTGCTTGCGATTAAGCTGTTTAATCAATGCAGCGGTTGTGCTGCCACTATCCACAATAATTCGGTTGTGATCACGAATACGTTCTGCGGCTGCCTTTGCTAAGACTAACTTTCGTTGCGAAAGTTCATCATCTTGTTCTTCTTCGATGATTTCTTGTGGCATTAAAATGGCGCCACCATATTTACGAAGAAGGAAACCATTACTTTCCAATGCAGTGAGATCTTTTCGAATCGTCACTTCAGAGGTGTCAAATAACTGTACGAGTTGTTCAACACTGACTTCACCTTGTTCTTGCAGAAGTTGCATGATGGCATGTCTGCGTTGTTGGGTATTTCGGTGTTGAATGTTTCGTTTCATTATTTATATCCCGTAATAAGTTTCGGTTCGGAATTATATCGGCAAAATGATGATTGTAAAGCTAAAATTTAGGTAACAAAAAACCCTGACAAAGCAGGGTTTAATTAAAATCCGTTTTAAGACAAATTATTTGATTGCGTCTTTTAATGCTTTACCAGATACGAATGCAGGCACTTTAGATGCTGCGATTTTGATTTCTGCACCAGTTTGTGGGTTACGGCCAGTACGTGCTGCACGTTTGTTCACTTTGAATGTACCGAAACCGATTAATTGAACAGGTTCACCTTTTTTAAGGCTACCAGTGATAGCGGCTAAAGTAGCTTCTAATGCAGCTTTAGCTTGTTTTTTGTTTAATTCAGCTGCACTTGCAATTGCATCGATTAAATCTGTTTTGTTCATAAATTTGTACCTTCTGTTAAATTAAAATTTGACTCTATTTAAATAAGCGTAGCTTTTAACTGCTACGGCTTGGCAAAGTCTAATCTAACTGAGCGGGAAATAAAAGCCCGATTTGCAAAAATTGTGACAAATCTCACGTTATTGCTCAATTTTTATACCAATGTTGGAGATTCCCTCCTGCTTTATCTCGTTTCGGAGGGATAAAATCAAGTCTACATCGCGTTTTTCGCAGTCTTTGAGTAGTCGATAGATTTGCCATTGAAGGTCAAGTTCTTCTTCAATTTCTTTACGGCTTTTCAGCTCAGTCTCAGAAAGATCACGATCTTCTTGTGTTTCTAACAAAGAACAAACGGTGCCTAGTGAAATTTGGCTGATTTGAATTGCTTTTTCAAGCGTATCGCCCGCGATAATTGCATGCAATAATTCACCTAGCGCTTCACAAGCATCGAGAGCGGGTACCACACCAAAGAAGTCGTAATCATTCACATCAGGAATGATTTCTTCAAGTTTCTCTAATTGGTTCTCGAAATTAATCTTTGCCTCTTTAACCGTTAGAAACTCCCACACTAAGTTTAAAATGTTGTGATAGGTTTTGTCTGCGGGCTTTTGTTCCGTCATTTGGCAAAACAATGCAAAGTTCGGTGCCATACGTTCGCATAAGCAAGCCATAAAAGTTAGATGTTGCCAGCTTTCAAGATTTTCGAGACGCTTGTGAATCGGATTTCGCATTTTTTTCTCACTTATTTATGATAGGCTTTAGAGAACTCATGAATCGCATCCACGAAGATTTTTGGTGCGCTTTCCGGCACATCTTGGTGAATACCATGACCTAAATTAAATACATGTCCGCTGCCTTGACCAAAATCAGCTAAAATTGACCGCACTTCTTGCTCAATACGTTCCGCCGGGGCATATAACACGCTTGGATCCATATTGCCTTGTAGTGCCACTTTATGGCCTACGCGTGCTTTCGCATCCGCTAAATTCACTGTCCAGTCTAACCCGAGCGCATCACAGCCTGTATTTGCCATGGCTTCTAACCATAAGCCGCCACCTTTGGTAAATAAAGTCACCGGTACTTTACGACCATCGTGTTCACGAATTAAACCATCAACGATTTTATGCATATATTGCAGAGAGAAGTCTAAATATTCACGATGACCTAATACACCGCCCCAGGTATCAAACACCATGACCGCTTGTGCACCTGCTTTGATTTGTGCGTTTAGGTATAAAATCACGGAATCCGCCACTTTATCTAATAAAAGATGCAAAGTTTGCGGTTCGGCATACATCATTTTCTTGATTTTATTGAAGGTTTTGCTGCTACCGCCTTCAACCATATAAGTCGCCAGTGTCCACGGGCTACCAGAGAAACCAATCAATGGCACTTCGCCTTTTAGTTCACGACGAATTGTGCGCACAGCATTCATCACATATTGAAGTTCACCTTCAGGGTCAGGAATGGGTAAATTTTCGACCGCACTTTTGTTTTCAATTGGACGGGCAAATTTCGGGCCTTCACCTGCACCGAAACTTAATCCTAAGCCCATCGCATCAGGAATAGTCAGAATATCTGAAAATAAAATAGCCGCATCTAAAGCATAGCGACGAAGTGGCTGTAAAGTAACTTCACAAGCTAAATCCGCATTGCGGCAAAGAGACATAAAATCGCCCGCTTCTGCACGTGTTGCTTTATACTCTGGCAAATAGCGTCCCGCTTGGCGCATCATCCATACGGGGGTCATATCCACTGGTTCGCGTAATAAGGCTTTTAAATAACGATCATTTTTTAATTCAGACATGGGCTTTCCTTTATTTATTTTGTTCCGCTTTGCAAAGCTCAAGCGTAGCATTAATTAATTTGAGTGCGATAGTACCTGTTGGCGGTAATTCTGGCAAGGGGGCAGCGCTAGAAAACCATTGTGCATCATGCAGTTCTGTTTCTTGCAGTTGAATTTCTCCACTGTCGTAATCGGCTAAAAAGCCCACCATTTGTGAATTAGGGAATGCCCAAGGTTGGCTACCGAAATAGCGAATATTTTTAATGCGAATGCCGGTTTCTTCAAACACTTCGCGGTGAACCGCATCTTCGAAGGTTTCACCCACTTCCACAAAACCGGCGAGCGTGGTGTACATCCCCGCTTTGCCAGGCGTGTAATGGCGTTTATGGTTGGCTAATAAAATCTCTGTGCCACGGCGAACGGTGACAATAATCGAAGGGCAAATAACTGGATAAGTACGATAGCCACAACTTGTACATTGAACCGCAAGTTCATCGTGAGTTTGTTCCGCTTTTTGACCGCACTTTCCGCAGAATTGGTGAGTTTTCAAAAAATGATTGATTTCTACGCCTCGGCTTAACAAATGAAAATCTTCAGTCGGTAAGGACAACAAACTCCGTAAGGAAAGGTATTCTCGCTCATCTTGATCATTTTCTGCCACAAGCCATAAAGGTCGTGATTTCCATTTCCCGAGCAACATTGCTTTTTGCGTTGTGAGGCCGAGTTCTTTTGCTGATCCAAAAGGCAGATCATTTTCCTGCCAATAAAGTGTCGATCCTTTGGTGAACAGCCAATATCCCTGATCTTCGGGCTGAATTGCTTTCATATTTTTCTCTTTTTGTTTCAAAAGTGCGGTCATTATAAAAGGGATTTTTCGGAAAAACGAATTTAATTTCTGTGATAAAGATAGCTAGTCAGTTTTCGTTGTGCTACAGTAGCAACCTGTTTTTCTCTTTAAAATTAGGAATGACAAATGTCTTTTTTCTCTTTTGCTTTTTTAGAAAATGCGATGTCTTTTGAAGGTTATTTTAAATATATCGCCATTTTTGTCTCGTTAGGTGCATTGCTTGTGGTGACAAGCTTATATTTACGTCATCGGTTACAAACCAAATATCGCGATCTCAGTATTATCTTTCTTTTATTAATTATTTTCTTGCTCGGTGTGCAATATAAGCAATATGAGCGAAATGAAGTCTATGCAGCTGATATCTCTAGCCTGGTGACATTTTTAAATTCGGTGAAAGATAGTCAAAATTTACAGAAAGAAGATATTCGTACCAATAGCCGTACATTAACGAACGGCATGATTTTAAATATTCGGGATCAGTATTTCGAAGTCCATTTTAATAATGATTTTTCAGCGTATACCTTATCCCCAATTAACTTAGTAAACCCTAATGTTACTGTGATTGATAAGGAGGATAAATAATGGATGGCTACACATTATTAGGCTTGAAATTGGCCATGGGTATTATTGGACTGGTACTCCAAATTAACTTAATGGGAAAAGGTAACCTTGCACCGACTTCCGCGATGGATCAGGTACAAAACTATGTGCTAGGTGGCATTATTGGTGGTGTGATTTATAGCGATAGTATTGGGGTATTCCAGTTCTCTCTCGTGCTCGTGCTTTGGACATTATTGGTTTTTACCCTCCGTTTTATCAAAAATCATAACAAATTAGTTAAATCTTTGATTGATGGTAAACCTGTTTGGGTGATTTCAAACGGTAAGGTTAAAACCGCTGAATGTATGAAAAACAGTATTACTGCTAATGACCTCATGTTTAAGTTACGTGCTGCCGGTATTTATGAAATCAAAACGGTTAAACGTGCGGTATTCGAACAAAATGGGCAACTCTCGATTATTCAATACGGCGATGATAACTTACGTTATCCATTAATTGTTGATGGACAATTAGATGGTGATATTTTAGACATTATTGATCATGATGAAGACTGGGTTAAAGCCGAGTTAGAAAAACAGAACCTAACAGTTGAGCAAGTGTATATTGGCGAATATTTGAATGGTCAGTTAGTGACACATTTATATGAAAACAAATAAAAAAAGACCGCACCTTAAAAGTGCGATCTTTTTTTCGTTCATTTTAACCCACAACAAAAGGTAAGTAACCCTCTCGGATGGCAAAAGGAATCGAAGTAATAATTACCCCAAGCACTAAGACGAGCACTAACAATGCTTTACCGCCCCATACTCGGTATGGCAAGTTTGGATGAATTGAGCGAGCTTTCCAAACTAATGCTACCGGTAAAACCACTGCGTAGAACGCGAACATTTGACCGGCATAACCCAGTGCGAGAATAAAACCTTCTGGATAGAAAAGGGAGAAAAGCACCGGTGGAATAAAGGTCATTAAACCTAATGAAATACGCCCTGCATGAATATTAAAAGATTGCTTGAGCAAGTCTTCGATACATTCTAATAAGCCTAATGCCACGCCTAAGAATGAGGTTACTAACGCCAAAGTGGAGAAGATTTTTACCGCATTCGCAATAATTGGGCTTTGGGTGATTTCTAAGGTTGCTTTCACTAAGCCATTTAATGTGGCGTCTTCACGTAAAATTTGTAAGAACTCATTTTGGCTGAGTAAGCCATGCGTAGAGAGCTGCCATAAAAAGTAAGCAAATAATGTGATGCCGGAGCCCACTAAAATTGCAATGCGTAAGGATTTTACGTTACCGTCTAAGTATTTATTTAAGCTAGGAATGGAACCGTGGAAACCAAATGCCGTGAAAAATACAGGGCTTGCAGAAATAATTAAGGCATTATCAATCGGCATCGCCATTAAGTTATCAAATTTAATATTTGGTAACATTAATGCGAGCACTAAGATAAAAGTGGCAATCATCACAAAGAATAAAACGCGATTGATTTTATCTACGCTGTGGGTACCGATGACAATAAAACTGCCAAAGAAAATCGTGAATACAAGTACCGCGATCTTATTCATGGTGTCTTTATCGCCCATGGCAGGGAGTAAATCCATTAATAAGGATCCACCACCACTCACATAAGCAGCAATTAAGGCATATAAAAAGACAATTAAAACAGCAGTGGAAATAATTCGCCCTGCTTTACCAAAATATTGTGCAGCAAGTGTGCCGATCCCTGCATCACTGTCAGCGGTTTGATACAGTTCCACGAATAACAATGCGGTGAAAGTGAGCACCGCCCACAAGCCAATTAATAAGAAAACCGTCGCCGTTAAGCCAATCCCTGCAGAGGTGAGCGGCATTGCCAGCATCCCCGCCCCAATCATGGTTCCAGCAACAAGTAAGGTACTTCCTACAGTCTTGTTCATTTTACTTTCCTTTAATTGTAATAATAAATTTACGATGATTGTATTTTAATCTTTACAGTGTGTAAAGTAGAAGAAACAAAATTCTTCTACAAAATGTACGGTAGAAATGACAGCACTTTCCCGATAAAATAGCCACCAAATCAATTAAGACGAGAGACAATAGTAGGAGAGCGCTTATGATTTATAGTATGACAGCTTTTGCACGCCTTGAAATCAAGAAAGCTTGGGGCGATGCAGTTTGGGAAATTCGTTCGGTTAACCAACGTTATTTGGAAAACTTTTTCCGCTTGCCAGAGCAATTTAGAGGCTTGGAAAATGCTTTGCGTGAGAAACTTCGTCAAAATCTCACTCGCGGTAAAATTGAATGTTCATTGCGTATTGATAGCAAAAAACAAACAGCGGCTGAACTCAATTTAAATAAAGAGTTGGCGAATCAAGTTATTCAATCTTTACAATGGATTAAGGCGCAAGCAGGTGAGGGCGAAATCAATTTAACGGATGTATTGCGTTATCCCGGCGTGGTGGAAGCGACTGAGCAAGATTTAGATGCCATCAGTCAAGATTTGTTGACAGCTTTCGATGAATTGTTGGTGGAATTTATTGCAATGCGTGGACGTGAAGGCGAAAAATTGCAAGCCATTATTCAACAGCGTCTTGATGGCATCACCGTGGAAGCCGAAAAAGTGCGGTCACAAATGCCGGCAGTTTTACAATGGCAGCGTGAGCGTTTATTGCAACGTTTTGAAGAAGCGAAGATTCAACTTGATCCACAACGTGTCGAACAAGAAATGATTTTATTGGCGCAACGAGTGGATGTGGCAGAAGAATTAGATCGTTTGCAAATGCATGTGAAAGAAACCAACAATATCTTGAAAAAAGGTGGGGCAGTGGGTCGTAAACTAGATTTTATGATGCAAGAGCTCAATCGTGAATCTAACACGTTGGCATCAAAATCCATTAATGCAGAGATCACCGCTTCTGCTGTGGAATTAAAAGTATTAATCGAACAAATGCGTGAGCAAATTCAAAACCTTGAATAGGAAAAATCATGGCAACATTTATTTCATTAAACCACTATGATTTGGTAGAAGTGGCTGGTGTCGATGCGGAGAAATATCTGCAAGGTCAATTAACTTGTGATGTGGTGCATTTAGCAGTTGGCGCTTCAACGCTTACAGCCCATTGCGATCCTAAAGGCAAAATGAATTCGTTGTTCCGCTTAATTAAGCTTTCAGCAGAGCAGTTTTTGATTTTAATGCCGAAAGCTTTATTGGCTCCACTCGATCATTTAAAAAAATACGCGGTGTTTTCCAAAGTCACTTTCCAAGTGTTGGATTGGCAAATTGTCGGCTTGATTGGTGAAAAGTGCGGTCGAATTCACGCGCAGATTGAATTAGATATTGATGAAAATCGTGCAATTTTGCTCAATCCTACACCGTTAGATGTCACCTTTAATGGCGATGAAAAACAATGGCTTTGTGCGGATATTCAAGCGGGCTTACCAAGCTTGAGTGCGGAAACGCAAAATGAATTTATCCCACAGGCATTAAATCTACAAGCTATCGAACAAGCGATTTCTTTTACTAAAGGGTGTTATATCGGGCAGGAAACTGTCGCGCGAGCCAAATATCGTGGTGCCAATAAACGTGCTATGTATGTGCTTTCGGGGGAAACAACGGTTACACCGAAAATCGGCAGTGAAATAGAAATGCAGTTAGAAACGGCTTGGCGTAAAACGGGTACGATTGTAAGTGCGGTCAATTTTGATGGTGTTTTATGGTTACAAGTGGTGATGAACAACGATTTAGAAGAAGGGACGCATTTCCGTTTACCTGAAGATGGAACAGTTCTGAAAATTGAATCTCTTCCTTATTCCATAAACAACTAAAGATATTGTCTCTTAATCTATTTTAAACTTAAAAATCCTTGGCGAAGTCAATCTTTGCAAGGATTTTTTTATTATGCCTTTTGTAATGAAAATTTATTTTCTAGCACAATTTCTGTATTTTTGTCAGATTTTTTGAATGGTTAAAAAAATGTTACAAGGATAAAAGGGAAATGTTAAAAAATTATGAGATCTTTGTCACATTTTCAATAAATTTCACTTAATAGGGTATAGGTTTTTTCTTTAAAACCCATAGAATACGCGCAATTTTTAGTTATGTAAGAGGAGTAAGTATGACCCTATCTTTTATTCTTAGTGTTTTTCCGATCATCCTGTTGATCTATTTAATGGTAAAGCGTAATGCATTACCTTCTTATGTTGCATTACCTTGGATTGCAACTCTAGTAATGGGGGTTCATCTTCTTCATTTTAATACCGATATAGTGACAATTAGTGCGAATGTGACTGCAGCAATCGTGGCTGTTCAAACACCAATTACTGTTATTTTTGGTGCAATTCTCTTTAACAAATTTTCAGAAGTATCTGGCGCAACTGATACGATGCGTAAATGGTTAGGCAATATTAATCCAAACCCAGTTGCACAATTAATGATTATCGGTTGGGCATTTGCTTTTATGATTGAGGGGGCAAGCGGCTTTGGTACACCAGCAGCGATTGCAGCTCCAATTTTAATGGGGTTAGGTTTTAATCCATTAAAAGTCGCCATGTTAGCTTTAGTGATGAATTCGGTTCCGGTTTCTTTTGGAGCTGTAGGTACACCAACTTGGTTCGGTTTTGGTCCGTTAAAATTAGATTCAAAATCGATTCTTGAAATTGGTTCGATGACAGCGTTTATCCACTCCATTGCGGCATTAGTGATTCCATTGATGGCATTACGCATCATGGTGACCTGGAAAGAAATCCGTCAAAATATTGTTTTCATTTATATCAGCGTATTCTCTTGCGTGATTCCTTACTTCTTAATTGCACAATTTAACTATGAGTTCCCATCATTAGTTGGTGGCGCAATTGGTCTCTTTATTTCTGTATTTGTAGCGAATAAAGGTATTGGTTTAGCGAAAGTTGAAAACAAGTTAGATAATAATGCTGTTAGCGCAGGCCAAGTTGCTAAAGCATTACTACCAACCGGTTTATTAATTTTATTCTTAATCGTTACACGTATTCCAGAATTAGGCTTAAAAGGCTTAATGAATAACAAAGATGTGTGGTTCTCCACAGCGTTAGGTTCATTAGGCACATTTGAAGTCAGCAAAGGTTTAATTTTTAGTTTGAAAAATATCTTCGGTTCAGAAGTGAGTGAAAGCTATAAACTTCTTTATGTACCTGCGTTAATTCCATTTGTAATTACCGTATTAATTTCATTACCACTTTTCGGAGTGAACTTCAGCAGAACAAAAGGCAT
This sequence comes from Parahaemophilus parainfluenzae, assembly GCF_001055095.1. Taxonomy (GTDB): domain Bacteria; phylum Pseudomonadota; class Gammaproteobacteria; order Enterobacterales; family Pasteurellaceae; genus Haemophilus_D; species Haemophilus_D parainfluenzae_Z. The sequence goes on along the minus strand of NZ_JVHG01000001.1, from coordinate 42,609 downwards.
TTTTAGTACAAGCTTAAGCCAAGTAAAAAATCCATTTATTGCCTTAATGGGAGCCTTAGTGATGGTAAACTTGATGTTAGTGGGTGGCGAGCATTCTATGGTAAAAATCATAGGTCGTACCTTTGCAGAAGTTACCGGTAGTGACTGGACAATCTTCTCATCCTTCTTAGGTGCTGTAGGCGCATTTTTCTCAGGTTCAAATACCGTATCTAACTTAACATTCGGTAGCGTACAATTATCGACAGCAGAAACTACAGGTTTATCTGTGACTTTAATTCTGGCGTTACAATCAGTCGGTGGTGCGATGGGTAATATGGTATGTATTAATAATATCGTAGCAGTTTCTTCCGTGTTGAATATTCAAAACAAAGAAGGAACAATCATTAAGACTACGATTGTACCAATGGTCGTTTACGGTATCATTGCAGCCCTTTGCGCAAGTTTCTTAATTCCGCTATTCTATGCGCTCTAAAATAGAGGCAAAAAGCAACCGCACTTTGTGGGCGGTTGCTTAACTTTTATCGAATATTTTACTTTTTATTTTCTATTATTGTTGGAGTAATTATTTATGAACGTAAATTTCTACGTTACTTGTATTGCCGACGTAGTAAAGAGCGGTGTGGCAAAAAACACTGTATTACTACTGGAAAAACTCGGTTGTAATGTTATCTTCCTTGAAAAACAAGGCTGTTGTGGGCAACCAGCATTAAACAGCGGTTACACCAAACAAGCCATCCCTGGCATGAAAAACTTAGTCGAAACCTTTGAAGTGAACGATTATCCCATTGTTGCCCCTGCAGGTTCCTGTGTTTATGCTATCAAAAACTATCCTGACTATTTCACTAAAGCTGGTGAGTTAGGTTGGGCTGAGCGAGCGAAAAAGGTCGTCGCACGTTTCTGTGATTTAACGGATTTCATCGTCAATAAATTAGGTGTAACAGATGTTGGCGCCTATTTGCCTGGTAAAGCGGTTTATCATCCTTCTTGTAGTCTTACTCGTAAATTAGGCATTGTTGATGAACCAATCGCTCTCTTGAAAGGTGTAAAAGGGTTAGATCTTCTTCCTATTCATAATCAACAAACTTGCTGTGGCTTTGGTGGAACTTTCTCTGTGAAAATGGCAGAGATTTCTGGCGAAATGGTGAAAGAAAAAGTTGAGCATATTGAAGAGGTTGAACCGCAATATTTAATCGGTGCAGATGTAAGTTGTTTATTAAATATTGGTGGTCGTTTACAACGCGAAGGCAGCAAGATCAAAGTGATGCACATTGCGGAAGTATTAATGCAAGGGGAGAAATAAGATGTCATTGAAAACCAGTAATCTTCCTTTTAAAGCGCGTGTCGATCATGAAGTGCATAACACCATCATGCGTAAAGCGGTGGTGAAAGCTCAAGAAACTATTGGGGCTAACCGTCAAAAAATGGTGGACGAATTAGGTCATTGGGAAGAATGGCGTGATTTATCTAAACAGATTCGTAACCATGTTTTAGCTAATTTAGATGCTTATTTGTATCAATTAAGCGAAAAAGTGATGGAAAATGGCGGTAAAGTGTATTTTGCTGAAACGGCCGAAGAAGCGAGTGCTTATATTCGCAAAGTAGCATTAGAGAAAAATGCGAAGAAAATCGTAAAATCCAAATCCATGGTGACAGAAGAAATCGGTTTAAACGAAGTGCTTGAAAAAGAGGGCATGCAAGTGATCGAAACCGATTTGGGTGAATATCTATTACAAATTTCAGGTGATAAACCATCCCATATCGTTGTGCCTGCAATTCACAAAGATCGTCACCAAATCCGCAAAGATTTATCTGAAAAACTCGGCTATGAAGGTGAGGAAACGCCTGAAGATATGACGCGTTTCGTACGTGAAAAAATTCGTCAAGATTTTTTAGAGGCTGATATCGGTATCAGTGGTTGTAACTTTGCTGTAGCGGAAACCGGCTCAGTTTGTTTAGTGACAAACGAAGGTAACTTACGTTTAGCGACGACCTTACCAAAAACACATATTGCCGTGATGGGAATGGAGCGTTTAGCGCCAACTTTCCAAGAGGTGGATGTGTTAATTACGATGCTTGCTCGTAGTGCGGTAGGGGCGAAATTAACTGGTTATAACACTTGGTTAACCGGTCCTCGTCTTGCTGGTGAAACCGACGGTCCTGAAGAATTCCATTTGGTTATTGTGGATAATGGCCGTTCAGATATTTTAGCGTCTGAATTCCAAGAAGTTTTACGTTGTATCCGTTGCGGTGCTTGTTTGAATACTTGTCCGGCATATCGTCAAATCGGTGGTCATGGATATGGTTCTATTTACCCGGGGCCAATTGGTGCAGTGATTTCTCCATTATTGGGTGGCTACGATGAGTTTAAAGAATTGCCGTATGCTTGTTCTTTATGTAATGCGTGTAACTCTGTCTGCCCAGTGCGTATTCCATTAGCGCAGTTAATCTTAAAACACCGTGAGAAAATGGTAGAGTTAGGTAAAACTCCCGCGATGGAACGTTTATCTATTTTTGGTTTCACCACAGCCAATGCCAACCCAACACTATGGAAAACAGGTGTGAATATCGGTGCAAAATTAGCGGGTAAGCTGATCAAAAATGGGAAAGCACCAATTACATTTGGTGCATTGGGTGAATGGACAAAAGCACGAGATTTACCACAAGCAGATGGCGAAAGTTTCCGTCAATGGTTTAATAATAGAGAGAGAGGGTAATAAGCATGGATTTACAAAATCGCGAAAATTTTCTTAATAAATTAGCGGCGAAAATGGGTAAAGCCCGTGCTATCATACCTGAACCGATGGATGTACCAGTCAATACATACCCAACTGAGCGTTTAACTCATTTAAGTGCGGTTGATTTAGCGAATGAATTTACCAATTCTGCTAAAACCATGATGGTGGATGTAAATGTGTGTAGAGAGTCTGATGCAGTACAAACCTTACTTGCTCTCTGTGAAAAATATGGCGGCGGTGATGTTGTGCTTAATTCCGATGAAAGATTGACCGCACTTGGTATTCCAGCGGCGCTTGAAGCGAAATATACTTGCCATACATGGTCACCAGAAACGGCACAAGATAATATTAGTTTTTCTGAAAAAGCTAATCTTGGTGTGGTTTATGCAGAATATGGTTTGGCGGAAACTGGCGGAATCGTCTTATTCTCTAGTGCAGATCGTGGACGTTCAGTGAGTTTATTACCTGAAAAATCGATTGTTGTTGTACGTAAAAGCCAAGTACTTCCACGTGTTGCACAAGTGGCGAAAGTATTACACGATAAAGCACAACAAGGCGAGCGTATGCCATCTTGTATCAATATTATCTCAGGTCCAAGTTCAACGGCAGATATTGAATTGATTAAAGTGATTGGCGTACATGGCCCAGTAGCAAAAATCTATTTAGTCATTGACGACTTATAAGAATCATCCATGATGAAAAGAGAGAACTACAATGTTCTCTCTTTTTTTATTTTTTTAAAATCCGCTATAATTCTGAAAAACTCACGAATTGAATATTATGACTTATTATCTTGGCATTATGTCGGGCACCAGTCTTGATGGTGTCGATATTGCTCTTACTGACATCCATTCGAATCAAACCAAATTAATTGCGGCCGATTTCACGCCGATGCCAGCAAATTTACGTGAAAAAGTGACCGCACTTATTCAATCTGGCGAAACCACTTTACAGGCTCTAGGGGAGCTTGATCATCAATTTGGTTTTCTTTATGCCGATTGCGTAAATGCCTTTTTACGTAAACATGAGTTAAAACCTGAGCAGGTCGAAGCCATTGGCTGCCATGGTCAAACAGTGTGGCATTCCCCAAAAAGTCAATTCCCGTTTACCATGCAAATCGGTGATATGAATTTATTAGCCGCTAAAACAGGTATTACGGTTGTTGGTGATTTGCGCCGTAAAGATATGGCGTTTGGTGGACAAGGGGCGCCTTTAGTACCCGCTTTTCATCAAGCGGTATTTTTTGATCCTAACTGGGCAACGGTGGTGCTTAATATTGGCGGTATTAGCAATATATCGTTATTGATACCCGAACAGCCTGTCATTGGCTTTGATACGGGAACCGGTAATGCCTTGCTCGACCAATGGATCGAAAAACATCAAGGCAAAGCTTACGACAAAAATGGTGAATGGGCGGCTTCAGGTCAAGTGAATCCAGATTTGTTAGCGGTATTATTAGATGAAGATTTCTTTCAGCTTCCACCACCGAAAAGCACGGGGCGTGAATTATTTAATTTGGCTTGGCTAGAGAATAAAATTCAAAAAATAACAGGCAAAACGACCGCACTTTTACCACAAGATGTGCAAGCCACCTTGGCTGAATTTACCGTGCAAAGTATTGTATTAGCCCTTAATAATATTCAGACGACATTACCATGCAGATTACTTGTTTGTGGCGGAGGTGCTAAAAATCAGGTGATCATGAATGGTTTAAAACAGGCATTACTAAATTGGCGTATTCAACTGACGACGGAATTAGAACTTGATATCGATTATGTGGAAGCGGCAGCTTTTGCTTGGTTGGCCTATCGTCGTATGCATAATTTGCCCGCTAATTTACCGAGTGTGACGGGTGCCACAAGTGCGGTCAGTTTAGGGGCGATTTTTCCAAAGGAATAAACCATGGCAGAAAATTTATTACAAACCCTTTCAACTTTAATTACTGAACAACGGAATCCCAATTCCATGCATGTGGATAGCTTGTCTGCATTGGAAATTGTGCAGTTAATGAATAAGGAAGATAAACAAGTGCCTTTGGCAATTGAAAAATGCTTACCTCAAATTGCCCAAGCGGTCGAATGTATTGTTGCTGCATTTCAACAAGGTGGTCGATTAGTCTATATTGGCGCTGGAACCAGTGGTCGATTAGGCGTACTTGATGCTTCTGAATGCCCGCCAACATTTGGTGTGTCACCTGAAATGGTGAAAGGTATTATTGCAGGCGGCGAGCGCGCATTACGTCATCCAATTGAAGGTGCCGAAGACAGCAAAACGCACGCCGTGGTTGACTTACAAACCATTCAATTTTCCTCAAAAGATGTCTTGGTTGGTATTGCTGCGAGTGGCCGAACACCTTATGTGATCGGTGCATTGGAATATGCGAAAAGTTTAGGTTCAGTGACCGTTTCGATTGCAAGTAATCCGAATTCAGCGATGGCGAATATTGTGGATATTGCTATTGATACGGTAGTGGGGCCAGAAGTGCTGACTGGTTCGAGTCGCTTAAAATCAGGCACCGCCCAAAAATTAGTACTGAATATGCTTACTACGGCTTCCATGATCTTAATGGGTAAATGCTATCAAAACTTAATGGTGGATGTGCAGGCGAGTAATGAAAAGCTGAAAGCACGTGCCATTCACATCGTCATGCAAGCCACGGATTGCGATAAGGCTCTCGCAGAAGAGACATTAAAGCAGGCTGATCAAAATGCGAAATTAGCGATTATGATGATTCTGAGTGGATTAGATCGTGCTCAAGCGGAAGCTTTATTAGAAAAACATCAGGGCAAGTTACAACTTGCATTGAAATAAGTAAAAATAAAAACGCTAGGCATCAAACCTAGCGTTTTTTATCATTTAATAGTTTGCTCAATTAGCAATCTTGTTTGCCGTAAGCATCTTGACGAAGGATTTGACGAACGCCTTCATCAAATTGTGCTAAAACGTGATCCGCATCTTTTGGATCTTTACCGCGAGCATCAAGATAGAACTTGATTTTCGGTTCAGTACCAGATGGACGAACGATTAAGCGGCTACCGTTTTCTAATACGAATACAAGGATGTCGCTTTGACGATCTGTTTTAGTGTGGTCGATGAATTGCGCCACTTTAACGCCACCTACTTCAGCTGGAGGTGTGTTACGAAGTGCGGCCATTAATTTACCAATTTCAGATAAATCGCTTACACGAATAGAAATTTGACCACTTACATAAGCACCGAATTCTTGCGTGAAGTCATTGGCGTAATCCGCTAAGGTTTTACCTTGTGCTTTTAAGTGACGCACTAAATCTAAGAACACGATTGCCGCAGAAATACCGTCTTTATCGCGTACTTTATCTGGGTCAACTAAGTAGCCAAGCGCTTCTTCGAAACCGAATAATAAGCCTTGAACTTTACCAATGTATTTGAAACCGGTTAAGGTTTCTTCTGATTGGAAGCCGTATTTTTTCGCAATTTCAGCAAGCGCTGGAGAAGATACTAAAGAACACGCTAATACGCCTTTCTCACCTTTTGCATGATATTGTTTTGCCAAATACCAACCTAAGAAACAGCCTACTACGTTGCCGTGTAAAGGTTTCCAGTTACCTTGTGCATCTGGAACAGCCACCGCTAAACGGTCTGCATCTGGGTCATTAGCAATAATGAATTCCGCATTGTGTTCTTTTGCTACTTTAATGGCTAAGTCTAATGCACCTTTTTCTTCCGGGTTAGGGAAGTTTACTGTTGGGAATGTGCCGTCTGGCCATACTTGTTCCGCCACAATATGAGGTTGTGGAAGACCCGCCTTGGTTAAGGTTTTGCTTAACACTTCATAGCCTACACCGTGCATTGCGGTATAAACGTAGTTAATGTCTGCTTTAGGTTCTTTAGCAAGAGAAGCGGTTTTTTCAATATAAGCGTTAACCACTTCATCATCTAACACCACATAATCTTGGCTGCGTGGTAAATCTTTTACATTACCTGCTGCCACTTTGTCGATTAATGCCGCGATATCTTTATCTGCAGGAGAAACGATTTGGCCACCGCCGTTCGCTTTACCTAAATAAACTTTATAACCATTATCTTCTGGTGGGTTGTGACTTGCAGTCACCATGACACCTGCGGTGGTATCAAAATATTGGATTGCGTAAGCTAATACTGGCGTTGGTAATTTACGTGGAAGTAAATAAGCTTTCACGCCTGCACCAGCCATGATTTCAGCGGTATCACGTGCGAAAACATCAGAGTTTTTACGACCATCGTAACCAATCACGATGGAAGGTTGTTTGTCGTAATCTTTTAAATAATCTGCTAAACCGCCCGCAGCTTGTGCCACTAAAACACGGTTTATACCCATAGGGCCTGCTTGTAATGGTCCACGAAGCCCAGCCGTACCAAATTGTAAACGCCCACTAAAGCGAGCTTGTAATTCAGATTTTGCTTTTTCATCACCATTTTTCGCCGCCGTTAAAAGTGCGGTTAATTCTGCATGAGTTTCTGCATCAGGGTCTTGGTTTAACCAGTTTTGAGCAATATCAAAAAGCGTTGTCATGATGTTTTCTCCTTGTAAAAACTAATTCTTGTTAGACTAGCTGAAAATGACTTTAATTTAAATGACTATTTTGCTTTTTTACTGAAAATTTAAGCTTTTTTTGATCGCAACCGTTTTCTCAGATATAAAAACGGCGTAAAAATATTTACGCCGTGAGAGTGATATAAATTTATATAAAATAATAAAAATTAGAGAAGAAGGGCAGAACCCCATTTAATAATATCAAAGAAGAATTTGTTTTGATTGGTTGCAATACCATCACCCGTTTTCTTCAATGTGCCGTCATCATTTTTCGTTTCATCTACCATGCCATTTACATACTGGCCTTTCACCACATCTAAGTCTTCTTTTGCCTGAGTACGTAAGATTTGGCAAGCTTTTGGTTCTAATGCATCGACATCACCAATTTCTGCGCGGAATTTCTTAAATTGATAGGTTGCATAATTCATCGATTTTTCATCTTTTTGAATCATTTTTACATAATCTTCACCGATGATTTTTTCTAACGGATAGAAAAAGACATATTGGGAATGAATATAGCTATCTTCTTTGGCAAAATGTTGTTGCTGAATACGAGTTAAATTTGGATAGATACATTGCTCAGCTTGTTTACTTGCTGTAGCCCATGCTTTCGCATTCTCATCTGAAAGGAGATAATCAGCTTGTGCGAATTCAGCAGGAATAGTTGATTGTGATGAACCAAATAAACTACAAGCATTCAATAACATGATGCTGCTTAAAAAAATAATTTTTTTCACTTAAATTTCCTTATAACATCTAGAATGGCAAAATTTTAACAACAACAATCTGATTGTAAAGTGATTCTCTAATTGAGAAGTGATTTTCTTTCCCGAACTAAAAAACTTCCGCTATAATGACCGCACTTTTTACACTTATAAAGGAAAGAACAATGCAAAATCCAAAAGATGATGTTTTATATGCACCAGTTGAGTGGGTTGATCATAGCGAAGGTTATACTGATATCCGTTTCCACAAATCGACTGATGGTATTGCAAAAATCACGATTAACCGTCCGGAAGTGCGTAATGCATTTCGTCCGCAAACAGTCAAAGAAATGATCCATGCTTTTTCTAACGCGCGTTTCGATGAAAAAATTGGCGTGATTGTGTTAACCGGTGAAGGCGAAAAAGCATTCTGTTCTGGTGGTGACCAAAAAATTCGTGGTGACTACGGCGGTTACAAAGATGAAAGCGGTGTGCATCACTTAAATGTATTGGATTTCCAACGTGATATTCGTACTTGTCCAAAACCAGTGGTGGCAATGGTCGCAGGTTATGCGATTGGTGGTGGTCACGTACTTCATATGTTATGTGATTTAACGATTGCGGCAGACAATGCGATTTTCGGTCAAACTGGTCCTAAAGTCGGTTCATTTGATGGTGGCTGGGGCGCAAGCTATATGGCACGTTTAGTGGGGCAGAAAAAAGCCCGCGAAATTTGGTTCTTATGCCGTCAATATAATGCACAAGAAGCATTAGATATGGGCTTAGTGAATACTGTTGTACCTTATGCAGATTTAGAAAAAGAAACTGTGCGTTGGTGCCGTGAAATGTTACGTAACAGCCCAATTGCATTACGTTGCTTAAAAGCCGCATTAAATGCAGACTGTGATGGTCAATCAGGTTTACAAGAGCTCGCGGGTAACGCAACCATGTTGTTCTATATGACTGAAGAAGGTCAAGAAGGTCGTAACGCGTTCAACGAAAAACGCGCGCCAGACTTCAGCAAATTTAGACGCAATCCTTAATTTGAACATAAAAGTGCGGTTAGAAATCTGTGTGTTTTTAACCGCCTTGTCGTGATATATCTCAATCCTTATTCATATTTTAGAATTATTTTATGTCCTGTGTGAAACAACATAATTATGTGATTAGCTTAACCAGAGAAACAAAACGTCGCAAACACATTGAACAAGAATTTGGTCGGCAAAATATCCTTTTTTCATTTTTTGATGCAGTGACGCCAGATCGTATTGAGGATGTTGCAAAGAAATTTAATATTATTTTAGATCGCTCTTCAGAAGCTAAATTATGGGATGGGGAAATTGGTTGTGCGTTAAGTCATATCTCACTATGGAATTTAGCATTAGAAAAGAACTTAGATTATATCAATATTTTTGAAGATGATATTTACTTAGGCGAGAATGCAAAAGAGCTGTTAGAAGTCGATTATTTGCCTGATGATATTGATGTATTGAAGCTTGAAGCTAATGGAAGAATGGTATTTCGCGCGCCTAGACCAGCAAAGTATGATAGAAAGATTTATCCCATAACATTTAAGCAATCAGGAACGGCGGGTTATACCGTGACAGCGAAAGGCGCTAAATATCTTCTCGAACAGGTGAAAAATAAACCCCTTGAAGTGGCCATTGATTCTCTTATCTTTGAGCATTTTTTGAATTTAAAGGATTATAAAGTGGTTCAGCTTTCACCAGGGATTTGTGTGCAAGATTTTGTTGTGAATCCGGATAAGCCTTTTGAAAGTAGTTTGCAAAAAGGTCGAGAGTCGGTTTGTGAAAATCAAACGAAATTTTCAGTCTTTGAAAGAATCATAAACGAATTTATGAGAGTAAAACGTAAATTATTTATGAAACAAGTGCCTTTTAAATAGAATACGTGCGGTTAAAAATCTGTGTATTTTTAACCGCACTTTTGTCATCAAGGAGAATAAGATGGAAACCAAATCATTTAATCTTTATCGTTATTCTATTCCCGTCGACAGCCAATTAATTTTACGTGGACGTTTTTTAAAACGCCGTGAGGGGCTAATTGTGCGTGTTTCTTGTAGCCGTGATGGATGGGGAGAGATTGCACCTTTACCTGGGTTTAGTGAAGAAACCATCGAACAAGCGCAAGAGCAAGCCATTGAATGGTTGACAAATTGGTGTCAGGCAAGCTGCGAAGCGCCAAGAGTTCCACTTGACGGTTGTTATCCTTCAGTTGCCTTCGGTATTAGCACGGCGATGGATGAGATGAAACGTTATTTAAATGAGGAAGGCAACTATCATACTGCACCGTTGTGCTATGGCGATCCTGATGAGTTATATGCAGAACTTAATCAAATGTCAGGTGACAAAGTCGCTAAAATCAAAGTCGGTATGTATGAAGTGAATCGTGATGGTTTGATTACGGATATGTTTCTTGAAGCCATTCCTGATTTGCAATTACGTCTAGATGCGAATCGTCAATGGACCTTGGAAAAGGCGTTAAAATTTGCGGAGAAAGTAAAACCGCAACATAGATCTCGTATTCAATTTTTGGAAGAACCTTGTAAAACCCGTGAAGAAAGCCGCCAGTTTGCAGAGCAAACAGGCATAAATATTGCTTGGGATGAAAGTGTGCGTGAGCCAGATTTTCTTGTAGAAAAAGAACCGCACTTAAGCGCCATTGTGATTAAACCAACATTGATTGGCTCGTTGCAAGATTGTCAAAAGCTGATTGCTCAAGCGCATAGTTTAGGCATAAAAGCAGTGATCAGCTCGAGCCTTGAAAGTAGTCTTGGATTAACACAACTCGCTCGTATCGCTGCGCAATATACGCCTAACGTGATGCCAGGATTAGATACATTGAATTTGATGCAACATCAGGTATTACGAGCATGGCCGGGCTCAGATTTACCGTTAATTGATCTAAATTCAGAATTTATTACCAAAATTATCTAGAGATACGACCACCATTACACAAAAAATCGCTATAATTCGCACAAGTTAAAGGATGTGAAAATGTCAAAAAAATTCAATATTTTGCTGTTAAATGGCCCGAACTTGAATATGTTGGGCGCAAGGGAACCAAAACATTATGGTTCACTTTCATTATCTGCCATTGAAGAAAATGTGGGTAAACTTGCTGAGCAGCATGGTGTGAATTTGGAGTGTTTCCAAGCAAATAGCGAAGAAAAGTTAATTAATAAGATTCATCAAAGTTTTCAGAAAGTGGATTTTATTTTAATTAACCCGGCAGCTTATACGCATACCAGTGTTGCATTGCGCGATGCGTTGCTTGCGGTGTCAATTCCTTTTGTCGAAATTCATTTGTCTAATGTACATAAACGCGAGCCATTCCGTCATCATTCTTACTTTAGTGATGTGGCTGAAGGTGTGATTTGTGGCTTAGGTGTAAAAGGCTATGAGTTTGCGCTTCAATTTGCGTTAGATTTTTTAAATAAAAAAGCATAAAATTTCACAAAATTTACAGATTTTCGCAGAAATTTATCGCAAAGTTCATGATTTTGCGGTAATCTTGCCGATACAAAAAAACAGGTTTCAAAATGACCGCACTTTGGAAATCAATTCTGAAAGTGCGGTTAACAATTCATTATTATTTTTAGGAAGAACGTATGGACATTCGTAAAATCAAAAAACTGATTGAATTAGTAGAAGAATCGGGTATCACTGAATTAGAAGTGCAAGAAGAAGAAGGTACAGTACGTATTAGTCGTGCGGCACCAGCTGTTGCACCTGCTGCAATTCAATATGCAGCGGCGCCAGTCGCACCGGTTGCGGCTCCGGCAGCAGCCTCAGCACCTGCAGCGGCTGCACCTGCGGAAGCGCCTGCAGCTGAAGTGTCTGGTCACCAAGTACGTTCACCAATGGTGGGTACATTCTATCGCAGCCCAAGCCCAGAAGCGAAAGCTTTCGTGGAAGTGGGACAAACAGTCAAAGTAGGTGATGCACTTTGTATCGTTGAAGCAATGAAAATGATGAACCGTATCGAAGCTGATAAAGCTGGTGTGGTTAAAGCAATCTTAGTAAATGATGGCGAAGCGGTTGAATTTGATCAACCATTGATCGTTATCGAATAATCCCTATCAATCTGAAATGGCGAGCTTTCTCGCCATTTTTTCACCCAAGTGGATATTGTTATGTTAGAAAAAGTTGTGATTGCTAACCGTGGTGAAATTGCACTGCGTATTTTGCGTGCCTGTAAAGAATTAGGCATTAAAACTGTGGCGGTTCACTCTACCGCTGACCGTGATTTAAAACACGTATTACTTGCTGATGAAACAGTTTGTATCGGACCTGCTCCATCTGTAAAAAGTTATTTAAATATTCCTGCTATTATTGCTGCAGCAGAAGTAACCGGTGCGGATGCGATTCACCCTGGTTATGGTTTCCTCTCTGAAAACGCGGATTTTGCAGAGCAAGTTGAGCGTTCTGGTTTTATCTTTATTGGCCCAACAGCGGACGTTATTCGTTTAATGGGGGATAAAGTTTCTGCGATTAAAGCAATGAAAAAAGCGGGCGTGCCTTGCGTACCAGGTTCAGATGGTCCAGTAGGCAGCGATATCGCGAAAAATAAAGAAATTGCAAAACGTATTGGCTATCCAATTATTATCAAGGCGTCTGGCGGTGGCGGCGGTCGTGGTATGCGCGTGGTACGTAGCGAAGATGCACTTGAAGAATCCATTGCGATGACAAAAGCAGAAGCAAAAGCAGCGTTTAACAATGATATGGTTTACATGGAAAAATATTTAGAAAATCCACGCCATATTGAAATCCAAGTTTTAGCTGATACACACGGTAACGCAATCTATCTTGCAGAGCGTGATTGTTCTATGCAGCGCCGTCACCAAAAAGTTGTAGAAGAAGCACCAGCACCAGGCATTACCGAAGAAGTCCGTCGTGATATTGGTTCTCGTTGTGCGAAGGCTTGTGTTGAAATTGGCTATCGCGGTGCAGGTACATTTGAATTCTTATATGAAAATGGTGAGTTCTATTTCATCGAAATGAATACTCGTATTCAAGTAGAACACCCAGTAACAGAAATGATTACTGGTGTGGATTTGGTGAAAGAACAATTGCGTATTGCAGCTGGTTTACCACTTTCTTATAAACAAGAAGATATTAAAGTGAAAGGTCATGCAATTGAATGTCGTATCAATGCAGAAGATCCAAAAACATTCTTACCATCTCCAGGTAAAGTGGTACACTTGCACTCACCAGGTGGTTTAGGCGTTCGTTGGGATTCTCATGTGTATGGTGGTTATACCGTTCCTCCGCATTATGATTCTATGATCGCAAAATTAATCACATACGGTGATACTCGTGATGTAGCAATCCGTCGTATGCAAAATGCATTATCAGAGACGATCATTGATGGTATCAAAACCAATATCCCACTTCATGAACTCATTCTTGAAGATGAAAACTTCCAAAAAGGTGGCGCAAATATCCACTATTTAGAGAAGAAATTAGGGATGTATGATTAAAATGAAATGGCTAACTTACGTTAGCCGTTTTTTATTAAGTAAAGTCAATCTTATATTAATGACTTATAGATTTTATTTGAGAAAGTACTTTAAACCCTTTTATAATACACACTTACTTTTACCTAAGGAAAAACAATGAAATTTAATCTCTCTAAATTAAGCTTAACAATTCTTGCAACTGTAACGTTAGCTGCCTGTGGAAGTGGCGGTGGTAGCAATACTCAACCAGTTAACCAAGCAAAACCAACAGAGCAAGTAAGACCAGCTGAGCCAGTAAAACCAGCTGAGCCAGTAAAACTAGCTGAGCCAGTAAAACCAGCTGAGCCAGTAAGACCAGCTGAGCCAGTAAAACCAGCTGAGCCAGTAAAACCAGCTGAGTCAGTAAAACCAGCTGAGTCAGTAAAGCCAGCTGAGTCAGTAAAACCAGCTGAGTCAGTAAAACCAGCTGAACCAGTAAAAACACCTGAGCCAGTAAAACAGCTGAGCTAATAAAACCAGCTGAACAACCAAAAAATGAAGAACAAATTGTGCTTAGTCGAGTAGGATTTGAAGTTAACAAAGAGAATAGAGTAGTTAATACAATTGAAAGACAAATACATGATGACAATAACGTGAATCTCGTTAATGTTGAAGGTCATGAAATTGAAATTATTCCATCAGGGTATTACGAACGTCCAGTCATTGGAACTAATGAGAAAGAAGTACTACAGGCAGATTATCCTGAATTGCGTTCTATCAGTGGCAAAAACTATAAAAATATTCGCTGGGGAAAATTTACGGAGCCTACTTTAGGTTCTGATTATTATGTCGCATTTGGTGTAGATCCAACAACAGAAATGCCACAATCAGGTACTGCAAGTTATATTGGAAATGGTATGCATGTAGAGAAGCGGGCTGATGGCTTAGATTCTAATTTATCATTCGTAAAACTAACGGCTAATTTTGCAGATAAAACATTAAATGGAACAATTTCTTTAGCAAAAACTGGCTTTAAAGATGAGCTTGTATCAAATAAGATTGCTGGAGGCGCTCTTCCTCCTCATCTACATTTTGATGATGTTTCCTTATCTGCCAAAATTCAAGGCAATCAATTTAGTGGAACGAATAACCAAGGTGTTCAGGTTGAAGGTGGTTTCTACGGAAAAGATGCAGATGAAGTGGCTGGAACTTATCAAGGATATGATAAATTTGGTGTTTTTGGTGCTAGAAAAAATTAGAAAATTTTTGTAAATTTTAAAGCAAGCCTTTGGCTTGCGTTATTTTTCTTTATAGGAATAAAAATGACTTCACAATTGAAACTTGTTTTATTTTTAAGCTCCTCATTGTTGCTTAGTTCATTCTCTTTTGCTGCAGAGAAATCTCCTCAACCTCGGGATGAGCGATTTGATGATCAGCTTCAGCTTGCAAAACCGGATTTATCCACTCAAAAGCCACAAATTTCAGAAAAACGTGACGATAAACATACACTTTCTATTACGAAAGAAGAATTGGCAAAACATCCTGATTTGATCGTACGTGGATTGATTCCTGCAGTGTTGCAAAATAACAGTGAAGCCGTTCAACTATTATTGCCGTTGTATCAAAATTTGCCTAAACAAGATCCATTTTTACTTGAGTGGGCAAATGCGATTAATGCTCGCGAAGAGGGACATTTTTCGGAAGCGGTAACTCGTTATCGTACTCTATTTTCTCAAGATTCGACCATCCTACCGTTACGTTATCAGTTAGCACAAGCACTGTTTTTAAACAATGATAATGAGGCGGCCAAAGATCAATTCCAAAAACTGAGAGCTGAACAAGTTTCGCCCGAGTCTATTGTCATGATCGACCAATATCTTTCGGCACTTAACCGCCGAGATCAGTGGAAGTTTCAAGGTGGTCTGAGTTTCTTAAACGAAAGTAATATTAACAATGCACCAAAAGCAGGTACTCGCATTGGAAATTGGAATGCCTGGGAGCGCGAAAGTGCAACCGGTTTTTCTTATTTTGCAGAAGCAGAGAAAAAATGGTCATTACCCCATAATTATTTCACTAAATTTTCTATTGAGGGGAGTGGGAAATATTACTGGGATAATAAAAAATATAATGAATTTAATGGTAGAGTTGGCGCTGGATTAGGTTATCAAACAGCACGTTTTGAGATTTCATTGATGCCATTTACAGAAAGACGATGGTATGCAGGTGGCTCCTCAGGTAGCGAATCAATGAAGCAGTATTCGAAGAATTCAGGTGCTCGTTTAGATTTAACTTATTGGCTGAATGAAAAGTGGCAAATTTCAACCGCACTCGAGTATGGTGAACAGCGTTACAACACTCGTAAGCATTTGAATGGCAATAATTATCTTTGGTCGAATACGTTATCTTATTTTCCTAAGAGTGGTCAATTTTGGTTCGTAGGCGCTGATTATAATCGTGAAAATACTCGAGATAAGGACAATGCTTATCAACGTAAAAATCTCCGTTTAGGTTGGGGGCAAGAGTGGGGCTGGGGTATTTCAACCCGAATTTCCCTTGCCTATGCACGTAGAACTTACAAAGGTGCTGATTTATTTAATATTCGTCAAAAAAATAATGAATACCAATCGGCTGTAACATTATGGCATCGAGATCTTTACTTCTGGGGAATCACGCCTAAAATCACGTGGTCTTATCAACGAGTTTCAAGTAATCACCCATTTTATAGCTACGACAAAAATCGTATTTTCCTTGAAATGGGTAAAACATTCTAACGGGAGTTTATAATGGATTTATCACAACGATATAAACAAGCCGCCAAGGAGGCGCGCTGGGCATTAGGATTAGCTATTTTTTATGTAATTGGATGGTGTATTTGTGCTTATTTACCCAAAGACTCACCTGGGCCGATAGGTTTTCCGTTATGGTTTGAATTATCCTGTATTTATTTACCCATTTTGTTTGTTGTCATTGGATATTGGATTGTCAAAATTGTCTTTTTAGATATCCCGCTAGATGTTGAGTCAAAGGAGAATAAATAATGAATTTAGGTATTATTCTCCCCTTAGTCATCTATTTAGTCTTCATCTTTGGCGCAGCATTATTTGCTTATGTAAAACGTAGTAAAGGGGATTTCCTTACCGAGTATTATGTGGGAAATCGTTCCATGACGGGCTTTGTTCTTGCGATGACAACGGCTTCCACTTATGCCAGTGCGAGTTCTTTTGTTGGTGGACCAGGGGCTGCCTATAAATATGGGCTAGGTTGGGTATTACTCGCCATGATCCAAGTGCCAGCTGTGTGGTTAGCCTTAGGTGCATTGGGCAAAAAGTTTGCATTACTTTCTCGCGAAACCAATGCACTCACCATCAATGATCTATTTCTCTATCGTTATAAAAATAAATATCTCGTTTGGATTTCCAGTCTAGCATTGTTGCTTGCCTTCTTTGCTGCCATGGTTGTGCAATTTATTGGTGGGGCGAGATTGCTCGAAACCACGATAGGGATTCCTTATACTCATGCGTTACTTATTTTTGCCTTAACTGTTGGCATTTATACATTTATTGGTGGTTTCCGAGCGGTCGTATTAACCGATACGATTCAAGGTACGGTAATGATTTTGGGTACAATCGTGCTGTTAGTCGGGGTTGTTTACCATCTCGGTGGTGTAGAAAGTGCGGTCAATAAATTAACTGAAATTGATCCGAGTTTAATAAGCCCTTACGGTCCGAATGAGATGCTTGATTTTCAATTTATGGCCTCATTTTGGATTTTAGTTTGTTTTGGTGTGGTTGGTTTACCGCATACAGCAGTCCGCTGCATGGCTTTCAAAGATAGTAAAGCCTTACATCGAGGCATGCTTATTGGGACGATTGTCCTTTCAGTCATTATGTTTGGTATGCACTTGGCGGGGGCTTTAGGAAGAGCCGTTGTGCCTGATTTAACGGTATCAGATAAAGTCATTCCAACCTTAATGTTGGAAGTGCTCCCACCTATTGTTGCAGGGATTTTCTTAGCGGCGCCGATGTCTGCGATCATGTCCACAGTTGATGCACAACTCATTCAATCCTCCTCAATTTTTGTGAAAGACTTATATCTTGCAAGCAAACCTGAAGCCGCGAAGAATGAAAAACGAATTAGCCGTATTTCATCAGTCATCACACTGATTTTATCGGCGTTGCTAATTCTCGCGGCACTGAATCCACCAGATATGATTATTTGGTTGAATCTATTTGCTTTCGGGGGATTAGAAGCCGCATTCCTTTGGGTGATTGTATTAGGCATTTATTGGGATAAAGCAAATGCAGCAGGGGCAATAAGTTCAATGGTGGTGGGATTAAGCAGTTATGTGCTTCTGACTCAATTTGGTATCAAACTATTTGGTTTTAATGCGATTGTGCCTGCACTTGTATTTGGTTTGATAGCTTTCATCTTGGGTAACCAATTCGGTACAAAAAAACAGTAAAAACGGACCGCACTTTATGGTTTATCAAATCCTAGCATTGTTTATTTGGAGTAGTGCCTTTGTAGCCGCTAAATACACCTTTACAATGATGGACACCATTTTGATGATCCAAGTTCGTTTATTAATGGCGGCAATTATTGTGATGCCACTCTTTTTTCGTCGTTGGAAAGGCGTGTCTAAACCGATGCGAAAACAGCTTTGGTGGCTAGGTTTTTTTAATTATACGGCCACCTTTTTGCTGCAATTTATTGGTTTAAAATATACAAGCGCGGCGAGCGCAACGACCATGATTGGATTAGAGCCATTATGTGTGATTTTTATTGGGCATTTTTTCTTTCAAGATCGTGCGAAATGGTATCACTGGTTGTGTGGCGCTTTTGCCTTTTTAGGCGTGGCCATTTTAATTCTAGGTGGGCAGGGCAATGAAGGCTCAAGTGAAATTAGCTTATTGGGCTGCTCATTAGTGGTTGCGGCAAGTATTGTATTTGCTTGTTGTTTACGTTGGACGAAAAAAGTGGTAGCAACGGTTTCTGCTCAAGCCTATACATCGATTTCTATCGTATTAGCGACCATCACCATGCTGCCATTTACTTTATTACTGACGGAAAGCTGGGATATCCATTTTAACTGGCTTGGTTTCTTCGGTTTGATTTATCTCGGCGTAGCATGCAGTTGGTTTGCCTTTTGGTTGTGGAATAAAGGCTTAAATTCAGTAGATGCAAAAATCTCTGGAATTTTGACCGCACTTGAGCCGATTTTCGGTGTCTTTTTGGCGGTATTATTGCTTAACGAAGAGGTTTCACTTGTTTCAGCACTTGGGATTATCATTATTGTGGCTTCAGCCCTAGGCGTAAGTTTATTACCGAAATGGTTACATAAAGAAATTAATTAAAAGGAAAAGAAGATGGCGTGGATTCAAATTCGCTTAAATAGTACAAATGAAAAAGCTGAGAAAATTAGCGATTTTTTAGAAGAAATTGGCTCAGTTTCGGTCACATTTATGGATAGCCAAGATACGCCGATTTTTGAACCACTTCCAGGCGAAACGCGTCTGTGGGGAAATACCGATGTGATCGCCTTGTTTGATGCAGAAACCGATATGAATGAGATTGTGAGTTTGCTTAAACAAGCGCATCATTTAGATGAAAATACGCCTTACAAAATTGAGCAAATCGAGGATAAAGACTGGGAACGTGAATGGATGGATAACTTCCACCCAATGCAATTTGGCAAACGCTTATGGATTTGCCCAAGCTGGCGTGAAGTACCGGATCAAAATGCGGTTAATGTAATGCTTGATCCTGGTTTAGCTTTCGGGACAGGTACTCACCCGACAACCGCACTTTGTTTAGAGTGGTTAGATGGTTTGGATTTAACAGGCAAAACTGTCATCGATTTTGGTTGTGGCTCAGGAATTCTTGCCATTGCTGCCCTTAAATTAGGCGCGAAAAATGCGATTGGTATTGATATCGATCCACAAGCGATTCTCGCTAGTCGTAATAATGCAGAACAGAATGGGGTGGCGGATCGTCTGCAACTTTTCTTATCCGATGATAAACCCGAAGATTTAAAAGCGGATGTCGTTGTGGCGAATATTCTTGCGGGGCCATTGAAAGAACTTTACCCGATTATTTCTCAATTAGTGAAAGAGGGGGGCGATCTTGGATTATCGGGTATTTTAGAAACTCAAGCACAATCGGTATGCGATGCGTATGCGCAATCGTTTAATTTAGATCCCGTAGCGGTAAAAGAGGAATGGTGCCGCATTACAGGTAAATTAAAATCGGCTTAATTTCTTTTTGTCAATTAAAAAAAGTGCATTTTTTGAACAAAATTCACTTTGCAAAAAAAAGAAAAATGCGTAATATAGCACCCCTTGTCGGTTGCTATTGTTGCCTGACTTGCTGGAGATAGGACTTGTAATTGGGGATAACATAAAATGCGAATTGGTTCTTACGAATTAAAAAATCGTATTTTATTGGCACCCATGGCAGGTATCACGGATCAACCCTTTCGACGTTTATGTGCCCATTATGGCGTGGGATTAACGTTTTCAGAGATGATGTCGACTAATCCACAAGTTTGGCATACAGAGAAATCGAAACTTCGTTTAGCGCATAGTGAAGAGTTAGGATTAAATGCGGTGCAAATCGCAGGTTCTGATCCTTTAGAAATGGCCCACGCTGCAGCAATTAATGTAGCCTATGGTGCTGAAATTATCGACATCAATATGGGCTGTCCCGCAAAGAAAGTAAATCGAAAATTAGCGGGCTCTGCACTGCTTCAATTTCCTGATTTAGTGGAAAAAATTTTAAAAGAAGTAGTGAATGCCGTTGATGTGCCTGTGACGTTAAAAATTCGCACAGGTTGGAATAAGGCAAACCAAAACTGTGTGCAAATCGGCAAAATTGCAGAACAATCTGGTATTCAAGCTTTAACCATTCACGGGCGGACGAAAGAATGCTTATTTGAAGGGGAAGCGGAATACGACAATATTCGAGCAGTCAAACAATCAATTTCAATTCCAGTCATTGCGAATGGTGATATTGATTCTGCCTCGAAAGCGAAAAAGGTACTTGAGTACACAGGTGCCGATGCAATAATGATCGGTCGTGCTTCATTAGGCAATCCGTGGCTTTTCCAAGCAGTGGAAGCGCTAGTAGAACATGATACGATAATTCAAACACCAAGTTTACGTGAAAAGTGCGGTCATATTTTGCGTCATATTCAAGAACTTCATCAGTTCTATGGCGAGCAAAAAGGCTATCGAATAGCCCGCAAACATGTCGCTTGGTATTTACAGGGAATTCAACCCGATTCCGTTTTTAGACAGACTTTTAACGCAATTAATGAACCGAAAGAGCAGTTAATTGTGCTGGAAGATTTTTTAAATTCAATTTTGGATAAAGAAAAATGTTAGAACAACAACGTAGTCCGTCTGAAGCGTTAACCGTTTCAGTTTTAAACTCTCAATCACAAGTAACAAACAAACCATTACGTGATTCAGTAAAACAAGCTTTACGCAATTACTTATCACAATTAGATGGTCAAGATGTGAATGATCTTTACGAATTAGTATTAGCGGAAGTTGAACACCCGATGTTAGATATGATTATGCAATACACCCGCGGTAACCAAACCCGTGCAGCAAACATGCTCGGCATTAACCGTGGTACATTGCGTAAGAAATTGAAAAAATACGGTATGGGCTAATTAAGATTAGCAAAAGAAAAGGCGAACATGATGTTCGCCTTTTTATTTATCTATTGAATGGTGAAGCTAATTGGTACACTGACTGAAGAGGTAAATCCAGCTGGTTTTGGACCAACAGGTCTCGCACTTCTCACCGCTTCCAGTGCTGCGTTGTCTAAGCTTTCATCTCCAGAGGAATTCGTTACTCGTTCTCCTGATAAGGAGCCATCTGCCCCTACGCTAAAACTCACGCTCACAACACCTTGTTTACGCATCATCTTCGCACGAGCAGGATAGCGTTTGTGCCGTTCAATTTCACGTCGAATAGCCGCACGATAAGCATTTAGCTCATCCGTATTGGCACCTGAGCCACCTTGAACACCATTTGTACCAGGTTGTCCTGTGGTCGTTGCTTTAGAATTTGCCGTAGCCGTTGAATTAATATTCTTATCGCCAATTGGTAAGCTCTTCGGCATTTCTACCGCTTTCTCTGCTTTTACCTCATTTTTAGGTTTTTCTTTGGGCTTCTCTTTCGGTTTTGGTTTCGGTTTTTCAATTGGTTTTTCTGGCTTTTTCTCAGGCTCTTTTTTCTTCTCGGGTTCCGGTTGCTTTGTCGGATCCGCGACAGTTTCCTGTTTTTCCTGTTCAGGCTCTGCCTGTTGAGGTTCAGGTTCCGGCTCTGGAGCTGGTTCTTCCACTCTCATTCCTTGAATCATTTCCATTGAAATCGTTGTAGAAATTTCGCCTTCCGCATTACTTGCCGCTTCACTTGGCTTATGCCAATTCCAAAGCAATGCACCTACAATGGCACCATGAACCAATAGAGAAATAACCAAACCTAATAATGATCGTTTCGCTTGTTGGCTGTTCATTGATTATGTCCTACTCCAACGCCTCCACGTGCAACTCCGCCTAGTGTTGGCGTATTTTTTGTTTCATTTTCTTGCGTTGTTTTGTTTGGTGAACCTTTATCTTTCATCGAAACAATCGCGACATTTTTAATGTCGTTTTTCGATAACATGTCAGTAATCGTCACAAAATCCTGGAAAGAGGCTTCTGCATCAATTTTTAATGTGACTTTCTGATCTTTATTCCAGCTCGCGATCTCTTTTTCAAGGGCTTCTTGGGAGATCGGTTTATCATTAAAATAAAGTTGTTTATCTGCCGTCACGGTTAATAATTTGGCTAATTCATCTGATTTGAATGCGACCGTTGAACTGGCTTTGGGCACATTGACTTGAATTTTTCCTTGAGAAATAAAGGATGCGGTGATCAACACTATCGCTAATAACACCAACATAATGTCGATGAAAGGAATAATATTGATTTCATCAAATTTTTTCACAATTATTCCTTATCTTTTTGAGCGTTTAACACTTTCCATTTTAAGCGGTTAACTTCCACTTTACGACCTAAACCGTTATAGAAAATCATGGAAGGGATTGCCACCAAAATACCCAAAGCCGTTGCTTTTAAGGCAAGAGAGAGATGCATCATGATTGCGCCAGCATCAACATCACCGCCCGCCTGACCAATTTGATAAAAGGTTAATAAGATACCAATTACCGTTCCTAACAAACCCACATAAGGTGCGTTTGCGCCAACGGTTGAAATGATTGTCATATTGCGATTTAAATCAATTTCAAGAGCGTGTATATTGGAATATTTAGCGACATTGACACGGCTTAAAAAGATAAAACGTTCAATCACAGTAGCAAGCATGATTACACTCATAAGAAGTAAAAGTCCGATAATGATGTAATCACTATATTGTTGTAAAAACTCAAAAAGTTTTGGCATCTGATAATCCCTTTGTGTGTTCTAAAAAATAAAAATGAATTGAGAATTAATTTCAATTAGGAGGGAATTTTATCAAATGGAAAATAGAGCGTAAATATAAATCAGAAAAATGATCATTTTTTTGACCGCACTTTGAGATAAATCATCGAAAGTGCGGTTGTTTTGAGAGGGGATTTAAAGGGATTGCAGGTAATCTAAGACAACCTGATGATGTTCGCCTGTTTTGAATTTATCAAAAACATGTTGAATTTTGCCTTGTTCATCAATGAGGAAGCTAATACGGTGAATGCCGTCATAGGTGCGTCCCATAAATTTCTTTTCACCCCATACACCAAATTGCTCGGCAACCTGGTGATCTTCATCAGAAAGCAAGGTGAAATTGAGCGACTTTTTCTCAACAAATTGAGCCAGTTTTTTTGGCGCATCTGTGCTGATGCCTAAAATAATCACACCTAATTTTTCTAACTCACTTTTAGCATCACGTAAACCGCAGGCTTGAGTTGTACAGCCTGGTGTTAAGGCTTTGGGATAAAAATACACAAGTACTTTTTTGCCTTTAAAGTCGCTAAGTGAAATTGGCTGATTGTCTTGATTTAAAAGGGTGAATTGCGGTGCTAAGTCACCCGCTTGTAATGTTTTCATAAAAAATCCTTAAAAAAGTAAAAAATGATTTGTAAATTCAAGCTATTTTAGCGATTATAACCAGATATTTTCAAATGTTATTGTTGAAACGCAAAATAGATGTAAATGGAGTACCTTATGACTACGCAAACCCCCTTATTTTCAGGCAGTATTGTTGCTTTAGTAACCCCGATGGATAACCACGGAAACATTGATTTTGAAACATTAGAAAAGCTTATCGAGTTTCATATCAATGCAGGTACAGATTCGATTGTATCTGTGGGTACAACAGGAGAGTCCGCCACATTAAGTATTGAAGAAAATGTGAAAGTGATTGAAAAGACGGTTGAGTTAGCAAAAGGACGTATTCCAATCATTGCTGGAACCGGTGCTAATGCAACGAGTGAAGCCATTGTGATGACAAAATTATTACGTGATAGCGGTGTTGCAGGTTGTTTATCTGTTGTGCCTTACTACAATAAACCAACTCAAGAAGGCATGTTCCAACATTTTAAAGCGATTGCAGAATGCACGGATCTACCACAACTTCTTTATAACGTACCAGGTCGTACCGGTAGTGATATGAAACCCGAAACCGTCGCACGTTTGTCTCAAATTGAGAATATTGTAGGGATTAAAGAAGCAACAGGCGATTTAACTCGTATTACTGCGATTAAAGAATTAGCCGGTAAAGATTTCATTGTATTAAGTGGAGATGATGCCACAGGGTTAGAAGCGATGAAATTAGGCGCAGAGGGTGTTATTTCTGTGACAAATAACCTTGCTGCAAAAGATATGGCCGCGATGTGTCGCTATGCTTTAGCGGGCGATTTTGCGAAAGCGGAAGAAATTAATGCACGTTTAATGCCTTTACATCAAGATTTATTTATTGAATCCAACCCAATTCCAGTTAAATGGGCAGCATATCGTTTAGGTTTAATTAAGACTCCACATTTACGTTTACCACTTACTGTGTTAAGCGAAAGCGCGCAAGTAAAAGTGGAAGAAGCATTAAAAATCGCTGGCTTAATTTAATGAATTAAAGGGTTGTTTTTACAGCCCTTTAAACTTTCGACTTTTTTATTTGTCAAAGAGCGGTCATTATTTTAATTATTTTTATTGAAGGATTTAAGGAATGAAAAAAATCGTACTGAGTTTAGTCGCAGCAGCATTGTTATCGGCGTGTTCAAACAGCGTAGAAAAAATGCAGACGGCTAATGACACTTACCAAAATTCTGATCGTGAAATACCGAGCTTTTCTCCTTTAGCAAGTGGTGGTGTAACATTGCCGCAAGCCGATCCGACTTATGAACTTCCTCAGCTTAATGCGAAAAAAGAACGCGTGGATATTCGTCCGCCTTCAACCCCATTAGCGATTATCAAAAATTCTTTGACACAATTTGATGGTGAACGTGCATTGATTGTTTATACGGATGCACAAGCAGAGCTTTATAATCTCAAACAAATTGAGCGTTTATTGAAAGAAGAAGGCACGAATTCAACTTTAAATGGTGCGGTATTAATTAGCGATTGGGCGCCAACAGGTCGTGCAGATGATAAAGCCAATACAGAGATCCGTTATAAAATTGAACAAGTTATGGCGCAAGATGCAAGTGCATTAGCGGTTTCTGTCGAGCAAATGCGTCGTGATGGTGTGATTTACACACCAAACCAAGCAGATAAACAACGCTATGCATCGGATCGTCTAAATCGTTTTGTTGCTGCGCTTACTAACGCTTATAACAAGCAACAACAAGATTTAAATAATGCTTCTGCAGGACCTTTCCAATCAGGTTTAATTACTGATACGAACGGTAGAATGGCATTAGGTATGGATGCAAGCTTTGGTCAAGCATGGCAACGTTTAGGTTCGGTTTTACCGAAATTAGGCTTTAAAGCTACATCGGAATCTGCTGGCCGTGGCTATCGCGAGTTAAAATATAAACCATTAGATAAACAAGAGTGGTTACGTTTAGGTGTGAATCCGCCTAATTTAGAAAAAGGTGTTTATCAAATGCAAATTTCTGCAGTGGGTAAACAAAGTGCGGTCGTGATCACTGATGAAGACGGCAAAGCATTACCAAATGAAGCGGCTCAATCCTTGTATTCAGCATTAAGTGTATTACTTGCACAATAATATGAGTTGAGAAATAAAAAAGTGCGGTTCAATTTGACCGCACTTTTTTATTGGTAGAGACGTTATTCAGCTTTTACGCCTAAGTTACCAATTTTTACACCAAGATTACCGAGAGAAACCGGATCCAAATAATCCCCTAAGAATTTGAATAACTCACTTAATTCTGTAAATGAGCGTTTGATTTTTACTTGATCTTCTACTTTACGCACAAATTCATAACGCACATTTTCGCCTTCAAAATAAGCCGTGAGCGTGAGATAAATGGTTTCAAAAAAGTGGCTTTGAGCCCCTTCTTCACCCGGATCGCTGATGCGGACATTCCAAGTATTGTTAAATAAAACTTCTGTTTTGATTGACATATAGACTTCCTCTGTTTGTTATTTTTTATACTGAAATTGAAACGAAAAACCCGATGATAAAATTTCTGAAATCAAAAACTTTATCATCGGGCTTTTCAAACCAATTGCTCGCATATTTTGCTTTGCGTTGGTAACTGCCTTTACCTTTACGTTTTTTCTCAACGCGTTGGCGGAATAATTTGTCATGTAATAGTGCCATCACGGCATTATCTTTCACGACACCTTTGGTGTGTTGATAAATGGGCTGATTTTCAACCGCACTTTTTGTTTTTTTCGTCATCTTTACCTCTAAAAAATTGCCGTGAAGTCGTTCACGGCAAGTCATTATAGCGAAAATGAATAGAATTACAAAATGGTGAGTACGCTTTCAGGCGGTCGTCCAATTTTAGCTTTTTCACCTTTTACTACAATCGGGCGTTCTAATAGGGCTGAATTTTCACTGATGGCTTTTAATAAATCATCCTTAGTTAATGCAGGATTATCTAACCCTAATGATTGATAAAGCTCATCTTTGGTACGCATCATTTTTCTGACATCATCTAATCCTAATTTATTAGCTAGTTGCTGCAATGCTTCAACGGAGTAGTGTTGTTGTAAATAAAGTTCAATCGTCGGTTGAATGCCTTTTTCTTCTAATAAAGCTAAGGTTTCACGGCTTTTTGAACAACGCGGATTATGATAAATCGTCACAGACATAACGTTTCCTTCTATTTTATGTTGAATGAGTGGATATAGGATTGATTCAAATTTTAACTTATAATGACAAAAAATACTTGTTTAGGAAGACTTTATGTTAGAAATGCTAAAAAATTGGTATAGCCGTCGCTTAAGCGATCCGCAGGCGATGGGGCTACTTGCCATTTTGTTGTTTGGCTTTATTGCGATTTATTTCTTTAGTGATTTAATCGCCCCGTTGCTGATTGCCATTGTATTAGCATATTTATTGGAAATGCCGATTAATTTTCTAACGAAAAAATTAAAATTTCCTCGAATGCTCGCTACGTTAGTCATTTTTGGTGGCTTTCTAACCTTGGCGTTATTAATTTTCTTCGGGCTTGTGCCAACATTATGGAATCAAACCATTTCCTTATTAAGCGATTTGCCAGCCATGTTCAATAAGTTACATGAATGGTTGTTAGCCCTTCCTGAGCATTATCCTGAACTTATTGATTACACCATGATTGACACTTTTTTTAGTGCAGCTCGTGCGAAGATTTTGGGCTTTGGTGAATCTGCGGTGAAATTGTCGATTACCTCATTAATGAACCTTGTATCACTGGGTATTTATGCATTTTTAGTGCCATTAATGATGTTCTTTATGCTGAAAGATAAAACTGAGCTTCTTACTGGCGTGAGTCGCTTTTTACCTAAAAATCGTCTTTTAGCCTCTAAAGTATGGAATGAAATGCAGCAACAAATTGCGAATTATATTCATGGTAAGCTGTTGGAAATTTTGATTGTCGGCGTGGTGACTTACATCATCTTTTTAAGCTTTGGTTTAAATTATCCTCTCTTACTTTCTGTTGCCGTTGGGTTGTCTGTATTAGTGCCTTATATCGGCGCGGTATTAGTGACGATCCCTGTTGCGTTAGTGGCGATGTTCCAGTTTGGCATTTCCCCAACGTTTTGGTATTTAATTGTAGCCTTTGCGGTGAGTCAACTTCTCGATGGAAACTTGTTGGTGCCATATTTATTCTCTGAGGTCGTTAATTTACACCCTTTGGTGATCGTTATTTCCGTGCTGATTTTCGGTGGATTATGGGGGTTCTGGGGGGTATTCTTCGCGATTCCATTGGCAACGCTCGTCAAAGCTGTGATAAATGCATTGCCAGATTAGACAGAATTAAAGAGATAAAAAGAAAGCTGACGAAAGTCAGCTTTTTTGTTCTTTTAATTTTTGGATATCCAGAATTTCGACACAATCTGTTGTCCCTGCTTTAATACGCCATTTAATATTAAATTCGTACAGACTAATGCCGTAAATGCGATCGGTTTCTTTACCTTGTTGATAAGCGGGACGGGGATCTTGAGCGATCACTTCCGTAATAAATCTTGCTAAGTGCGGTCGGTTTTTGTGATATTTTTCCACTGCGCTTTGGGCGATTTCTGTAAATTCTACGCTTAATTTTGCAGGTGGTTTTTCTTGTGCAAAACTTGATTTTGCCTCAGGCTCGCTATCAGCATAGGCAATATAGGGCTTAATATCAAAAATAGGTGTGCCATCGACGAGATCCACGGAGCCCAAATGTAGAAAAACACGTCCATGAATGCATTCTACTTGGCGTAATTCTACTTTGGATAAGCCTAGCGGATTAGGGCGATGCGTAGCGCGTGAAGCAAATACACCGACACGTTGATTGCCGCCTAAACGAGGGGGGCGAACAGTAGATTGCCATTTCCCATGGGGTATTTTGTCGAATTGGAAAATAAGCCAAAGATGGCTAAATTGCTCTAATCCTCGAACCGCTTCTGGTGAATTATACGGAGGAAGCAGCTCCACAATACCAATGCCATCTTGTACTAAATCAGGCTGGCGTGGCACCGAGAATTTTTCTTTGTAAGGCGTGTGAATCACCGCAATTGGGTGAAGAGTCAGTGTTAAATCATTCATAAAAAGGCAATTTCCGTGTAGAATACACCCTTTATTGTAATCAAAAGTGCGGTCAAAAAAAATGACAAATCCTAAATTGAAAATGTGGTGGGAAACCGCTCGCCCAAAAACCTTGCCTTTGGCATTAGCTTCTATTTTTACTGGTTCAGCATTGGCATATTGGGCGGATAAAGAAAGTTTTAATCTCACCGTGATGTTACTTTGCTTGCTTACTACCATTTTATTGCAAGTACTTTCTAACTTTGCTAACGATTATGGCGATCATCAAAAAGGGTCAGATACCGAAGAACGTATTGGGCCTTTACGTGGTATTCAGCAAGGTGCAATTTCTGCGAATGAGCTTAAATGGGGATTAATTTTAATGGCGGTGGGGGCGTTTTTCTCCGGCGCATTCTTAATTGGTATCGCATATCAAAGTCTTACTGATTTATTGGCCTTTGCTGGTTTGGGTATTCTTGCCATTATTGCTGCCATTACTTATACCGTAGGCGCGAAACCTTATGGTTATTTAGGTTTAGGCGATCTGTCAGTGTTGCTCTTTTTTGGACTATTAGGTGTAGGTGGAACTTATTATCTCCAAACTCACAGCATTGATAGCTTAATTATTTTACCTGCGTTAGGCTCAGGTTTATTAGCAACAGCCGTTTTAAATATCAATAATTTACGAGATATTGAGCAAGACGCTAAGGTAGGGAAAAATACTCTGGTTGTGCGTATTGGACCGAAGAAAGGACGCATTTATCACTGTGTTTTATTAAGCGTTGCCGCTTTATGTTATGTGCTATTTGCGGCCTCAACAGCATTTAGTCCTTGGCATTTCTTATTTTTATTGGCATTTCCATTGTTATTAAAACACGCATTATTTGTTTATCGAAGCAAAGAGCCCGCAGTGTTGCGTCCGATGTTGGCTCAGATGTCAATGATTTCTTTATTTATCAATATCTTGTTTAGTTTAGGCTTGCTTATCGGCTAAATCGGCTTATACTAGAGAAAAAATTTTAATGACAAGGGGTACATTATGTATATCGATACTTCAGAACTTTGTGATATTTATGCTGATCAAGTAGATGTGGTTGAGCCAATTTTTTCTAGCTTTGGTGGCGTCAGCAATTTCTACGGCAAAGTGACGACAGTAAAATGTTTTGAAAATAATGGATTAATTGCCGAGATCCTTGAAGAAAATGGTGAAGGCAGAGTGCTTGTCGTAGATGGTGGTGGTGCAGTACGTCGTGCTTTAATTGATGCAGAGCTTGCACAACTTGCCGCAGATAATGACTGGGCGGGCATCATTGTTTATGGTGCAGTGCGTCAAATTCAACAACTTGAAAATATTGATATTGGTATTCATGCGCTTGCCCCAATTCCAGTTGGTGCAGATGAAAATAATCATGGTGAAAGTGATCTTCCTGTGAATTTTGGTGGTGTAACATTCTTCCCTGAAGATTATATTTATGCCGATTTAACAGGTATCATTCTTTCACAGGAAGCATTAGATTTAGAAGACGTCGAAGAAGAATAATTTTGAAATTATTGACCTTTTTAAAGTGCGGTTAGAAATAACCGCACTTTTTTTGTTAAAATTTTTTTGAACAAGATCACATTTTAGACATTTGTTAGTTGAAAGTTTGTAACATTCATTTAACATCGAAAATAGTTCATTTGTAATCAGTTTGGAGGGACTCATGAACGAAACAAACACAACTAAAAATTATAAAAGTGGGATTATCTTTCTGCTGGCGATAGCCTGTTTTTTTATCTTATTAAAATCTTTACCTTTCGCACCTAAGGAAAATGCTGGTTTAGCATTATTAGCCTTTGTGGCGATTCTTTGGTTAACTGAGGCATTGCATGTCACAGTAACCGCTCTGTTGGTGCCATTACTTGCGATTGCACTTGATTTGGTGACAACTAAGCAAGCTTTAGTCGCGTTTGCCGATCCTACCATTTTCTTATTCTTTGGTGGCTTTGCTTTAGCGACAGCATTGCATATGCAAAAGCTTGATAAAATGATTGCTAATAAAATCATGGCGATGGCCCGTGGTAATTTATTTGTAGCTATTATGTATCTTTTCTCCATTACCGCTTTCCTTTCTATGTGGATGAGTAATACAGCAACAGCAGCCATGATGTTGCCTCTAGCGATGGGGATCTTAAGCAAACTTGATAAAGAAAAAGAACATAATACTTATGTCTTCGTATTATTAGGGATTGCATATAGTGCGAGTATTGGTGGTATGGGTACATTAGTGGGTAGCCCACCAAATGCTATCGTTGCAAGTAACTTACATTTAACCTTCTCTGATTGGTTATGGTATGGCTTACCAATTATGCTCATTTTGATGCCGTTGATGATTGGTACACTTTTCATTGTCTTTAAACCAAAACTTAATTTACATTTTGAACAAAACTTTGAACGTATTGAAATGAATGGCCAACGCGTTTTAACGCTTGTGATTTTTGCTTTGATTGCACTCTGCTGGGTATTCAGTAGCTATATCAATCCAATCATTTCAGGTGTATTTGGTCTTGCTAAAAATATCGGTAGTTTTGATAGCGTCGTCGCATTACTTGCGGCTGTCATTATTTGTTCAACCGGTGTAGCAAATTGGAAACAAATCCAAGAAAGCACTGACTGGGGCGTATTGATGCTTTTCGGGGGCGGTTTAACCTTGAGTGCGGTGTTAAAAGATTCGGGCGCAAGTAAAGTGTTAGCTGACGGTATTGTATTCTTAGTTCAAGGACAACATTACTACCTCATCGGTTTATTGGTCGCAACCTTCATTATTTTCTTAACTGAATTTACTTCCAATACGGCAAGTGCGGCGTTATTAGTACCAATCTTTATTTCTATCGCACAATCTCTCGGTATGCCGGAAATTGGTCTTGCGTTAATTATCGGTTTAGGTGCATCTTGTGCCTTCATGTTACCAGTGGCGACACCGCCAAATGCAATCGTATTTGGTACAGGTGAGGTTCGCCAAAGCGATATGGTTAAAGCTGGATTTATCTTAAATATTGTGTGTATACTCGTTATCGCGACAATAGGATATTATTTCTGGTTGAATTAATCATATAAAGAAAAGGGCGTGTTGGATATTCAACACGCCCTTTTATTATTTCAGTAAAGATTATTCATCTTTATTTGATTTATCCTCTTCTTCTACTTCAATCTCAACTTCATCTGCTTTATCTGCTGCGCCGTTGATTGTTAAGCAAATCTCGCTAGAAATTAAATGCTCTAAGATTGTTGCTAGTTCGTGTAATTTTTCTTTGTCATCATCGAAATAACCTTCTTCTTTTAAGTTAGCAATGAAGGCTGAGAATACCGCTTTATCAAAGAACTCTGGTGCGTTAATACCGTGTAATACAGAAAGACGCTGTGCCACTAATTGGCTTTCTTTTTCTAATAAGCCACGGGCAATTCCAGGATCTCTACGTAAAATGCTTACTGTAATGTAGTAGCGTTGTAAGATTTCACGCATACCCGCAGACCAAAGTTGTAAAATACGAACTTTAGAGCGGTGGATAGATAAGAAATTATCATTGGCTTGGATAACTTCTTGACGCGCAAATTCATCAATAATGGCTTTAATTTGTGTATCTAATTCTTCTTCAGTGAAATGAAGGAAGAGTTCGCCTTTTAAGAATGGATAAATTTTGCGAACCGCATCCAATAATAAATCTTTTTGAATCGCTTCATAATGTAAAACGATACTCGCAACAAGTGAAGGCAACACAAATAAGTGTTGAATATTGTTGCGGTAATACGTCATGAGAACAGCAGAATTACGTTCTAAACGAATAATTTCCCCAAAGTTATCTTTTTCAACTAGCACGCCAACACGATCTAAACTTAATACATGATCAAGCATCGCTTTTGGTGTATCAGTTGGCAGTACCACATCAGTAGAATACGGTACATTCTTTAACATTTCTTGATAACTAGAGAGTTGTTCTAATAGTTGCTCATGAGAAAGTGCACGCTGACGAGAAGAGAGTAGAGCGGTCCCCACTAAATTCATCGCATTAACAGCAGCGGCTTTATTAATATTCACCATCACTTGATTCGAAACAGACCCAACTGCATGGTTAAACCAGTGAGGTTTATCTTCATGATGTTGTTCTTTCCATTCTGGATAATGGTGATTGAGGTAATTTGAAAGCGTGATTGGCTCACCGAAATTCACAAACCCCTGACCTAAATTACGCAATTTTTTGATTACACGTAAAACTAAGCCGGCATTTTCTTTTTCTTTCGCGGCACCACGTAATTCTTTCGCGTAAGTATCTACTTCTAATACGTGCTCATAACCGATATACACAGGCACCACTGAAATAGGGCGAGTCTGGTTATGTTGAAGTGCTTGTAGCGTCATTGACATCATACCGGTTTTCGGTGCAAGCAAGCGACCTGTACGAGAACGACCACCTTCAATGAAGTATTCGACGGAATAACCGCGGTGGAATAATTCTCCTAAATATTCACGAAAAATCGCAGAGTAAAGGCGGTTACCTTTAAAGGTACGGCGAATAAAGAATGCCCCCCAGCTACGGAATAAAGGACCTGCTGGCCAGAAGTTTAAGTTGATCCCTGCTGCAATATGTGGCGGTACAAGACCTTGGTGATAAAGCACATAAGAAAGTAATAAATAGTCAATGTGGCTACGGTGACAAGGCACATAAACAATCTCATGACCTTCTAACGCTAATTTACGCACGCGGTCCGCATTTTGTACATCAATCCCTGAATACAGTTTGTTCCATAACCAACGTAAGAAACGATCCGCTGCTCGAAGGCTTGAATGACTTACATTAGCCGCGATTTCATGAAGAATTTTTTCAGCTTCAGCATAGGCTTTATCGCGGCTGATATTTTTTGATTTTGCCTCATCTTCAATCGCATTTTGAATCGCTTGGGAATTTAAGAGTTTATTAAACATCGCTTCGCGGTTTGGCAAACGAGGTCCAGTCGCAGAAATGCGTTGTTTAGCAAAGTGCATTTTAGCCACGCGAGCCAGTTTTTGCGCAATTTTTTCATCTGAACCGTGCTCATTTACCATGTAACGCAAAGAAAGCGCTTGAGAAAAACGTACAAAAGTGTCACGTCCAAACCAAATTGCCGCAAAGGTTTTTTGAAGACCGTTTAATAAGCGAAGATTTGGTAAGCTTGCTTTATCTTCTTTACCTGGTGAACGTCCCCAAAGCACCGAAACAGGAATGAGTTGTACATCTAAATCGGCTGCATCACGGTGCAGTTCTAAGTATTTATTGAAGACTTTAGCGGTTTCATCTTTTGCGCCTTTTGATTTAAAAAAGCGACGACCTTCATCTAAATAGACATAACGTGGTAATGCTACGCCATCAATCACATTTTTTTCAGCCGGATCAGGCAAACCCACACTCAAACAGTTACGACGGAAAATCACGAAGTCAGTTTGAGAGGTATAAGGTAAAACATAAAGAATAGGTTGATTGATATTGAGTTGAAGCTCTTCGATGGGTTGAGCGGGAATAGGATTATTTTTTACTAAAACCGAAAGCGGTAATTCTAATAATTTACGATAAGTACTTACGATGCCAGACATAATTAATATTCTCTTTTTGTTAGACATTTCTAGGTATTGTCAGGCATTTTAACACATTCGACCAGTCAAATTCTAAAAATTTACATTTGAGATTTATGATGAACACGCAAAAATATGAAAAAAATTGACCGCACTTTTATGACTAGAAAATAGTTGTTGCAATCGCCATCTTTCTGTATATACTAACAGTTATTCTGTATAAAGTAACAGGAGTGTATATGAGACCATTAACTGCCAGACAACAAGAAGTGCTGGAACTCTTAAAACGCCATTTAGAAACCACGGGTATGCCGCCTACTCGTGCAGAAATTTCTCGCGAATTAGGTTTTAAATCCCCTAATGCGGCAGAAGAACACTTAAAAGCACTTGCTCGTAAAGGTGCAATTGAAATTGTTGCGGGTGCTTCTCGCGGTATTCGCATTATTGATGACAGTGCAAATGATGAGGAAGAAGAGGGCTTACCGCTCATTGGTCGCGTAGCAGCAGGGGAACCAATTTTAGCCGAGCAACATATTGAAGGTACTTATCGTGTTGATGCTAATATGTTTAAACCACAAGCTGATTTCTTATTAAAAGTATATGGTCAATCCATGAAAGATATCGGCATTTTAGATGGCGATCTTCTTGCCGTGCATAGCACAAAAGATGTGCGAAATGGGCAGATTGTTGTCGCAAGAATTGAAGATGAAGTGACAGTAAAACGCTTAGAACGTAAAGGTTCAGTTATTTATCTGCATGCAGAAAATGAAGAGTTTCAGCCGATTGTCGTTAATCTTGAAGAACAACCTCATTTTGAAATTGAAGGTATTGCAGTAGGGATCATTCGTAATAACGCTTGGATGTAATGATGAAAGTGCGGTGAGAAAATAAAGTGTTTTGTGACCGCACTTTGTCTATTATGGCTATTTGCCATTCGGCTTATTGCTCTCTATAATGCCAAAAAATTTTCAAATCAAGGAAGGAAACATGCAGTTTTCCAAAATGCATGGCCTTGGCAATGATTTTGTCGTTGTTGATGCTGTGACGCAAAATGCCTATTTTACCCCTGAAACCATTAAACGCTTAGCCGATCGTCATCGTGGAATTGGTTTTGATCAGCTTTTAATTGTTGAGCCACCTTATGATCCAGACTTAGATTTCCATTATCGTATTTTCAATGCAGATGGTAGTGAAGTGTCGCAATGTGGAAATGGGGCAAGATGTTTTGCGCGTTTTGTTACCTTAAAAGGGCTGACCAATAAAAAGGATATTGCAGTAAGCACGCAAAAAGGAAAAATGGTTTTAACGGTAAAAGAAGATGGGCAAATTCGTGTCAATATGGGCGAGCCGATTTGGGAACCCAATAAGATTCCTTTTACTGCCAATAAATTTGAAAAAAATTATATTCTACGTACCGATGTTCAAACGGTGCTTTGTGGTGCAGTATCAATGGGCAATCCACATTGTGTTGTTCAAGTGGACGATATTGAAACGGCCAATGTAGCAGAATTAGGTCCATTATTAGAGAATCACGAACGTTTTCCGGAAAGGGTAAACGCTGGATTTATGCAAGTCGTCAATCGTAACCACATTAAGTTGCGTGTATATGAACGAGGTGCAGGTGAAACGCAAGCTTGTGGCAGTGGCGCTTGTGCGGCAGCGGCTGTAGGGATTATGCAAGGTTTACTTGATAACAAAGTGCAAGTTGATCTACCAGGTGGTAGCTTACTTATTGAATGGGAAGGCGTAGGCTCACCGCTTTATATGACTGGCGATGCGACTCATATTTATGATGGTAACATTCACCTTTAAGCTCTTCTAATCGAATAAAAAATGCGTGGAAGCTATCCACGCATTTTTTATTTATTGTTCAACTTCCACGTCACGCTGATTTAATGGTTGTGTTGGGCGGTTGTTTTTCCCTTCCATTTCTTCTATTGCGGCAATTTGTGCTTTGCTTGCTTGAATTGGTGCTTTAAAAATGGTCCAAGCCACGTTTTCACTACAAGGTGGAGTTGTGAGCGATCCATTTAAGCGGAAGCGTGCCATCTCTTTTGGCGTTAGCGCTTGAATATCAAGCAGTTGAGCCAATTTTTCTTTTTGTCCAACGGTGAGTTTTTTCTCAACTACTGGCGCTAATGCTGGATTAGCCTCACCTTCATTGACCATCACGGCAACAACCGCCAAGGCTTTATCTTCACTTTGATGGACAAAATGAATTTCTAAAGGATAATGTTGGCGTTTAAAGGTATGCTCACTTGGTGTGTGAAAGTGAAATTGTTTTAAATAAAATGGTTTATTGTTGAGCGTAATAAATGGTGCATTTTCTTGTGCAACACTGACTTGCACGGTATGTCCATTGTTTTCTACTTGATACTCCGCAGGGAAGTAATTCATCTTAAGTGGTTTATTTGCCACTTTCATGCCGTTATCAGCTTCAAGATTAACAGGCGACTGAACTTTCCCTAGCTTACAGGTTTGATATTCGGTGAGCAAATCACCCCAATGTTCAGGGCTTTCTTTTCCATTATAAGACCAATGCGCTTTATGCGTTTGGGCAAATGATGTTGCACTTAATGCGATAAGTAAGCTTGAAAGCAATAGACGAGTCTTCATAAGGCACCTCTCCTTTTTTGTGGTATATGCCTCATCGATTCTACTGATTCTGTATGATAGCTTTTTGATTTTGGTCAAGTTTTGTTTGAGTGTAAGCACTCATCGTACGAGTGGGGGTAATGCTAAAAAAGCCGTCTATTTTGACCGCACTTTTTTAGCTCTGCTAGAGTCTTTCTCTAAGATCTTCTGCAGTTTTGCTGGTTTTAATTCGTTCAAAAACGATATCTGCTTCAGGATATTCTTTATTAAGATAGCGTAGCCATTGTTTGATCCGGGCAACATGATAAAAACCGGAATCATGGAAATTTTCCATTTCCGCATATTTTTGCAAGATTTTTTGAATATCCACCCAAGGCATTTTTTCGCAATTTTGTTTGAGTACAAGGCTTAAGTTTGGGATATTTAATGCACCACGCCCGACCATTAGATCTTCGCAACCTGTCGCTTTCAAACATGCTTGACCATCTTCCCAACGCCAAATTTCACCATTAGCAATCACTGGGATCGTCAAGCGAGATCTCACTTCACCGATTTTTTCCCAATTGATGCGATCGGCACGATAGCCATCGGCTTTAGTTCGACCGTGAATAGTGATTTCAGTGGCGCCACCTTGTTGTACGGCATCAGCAATTTCAAACGCTTGAGAAGTACAATCCCAACCTAATCTTACTTTCACACTGACAGGTAAATGACTAGGTACGGTTTGTCGCAAGGCTAGAGTCGCTTGATAAATTAATTCAGGTTGTTTGAGAAGTGCTGCTCCTCCGTTGCTCCCATTAACGGTTTTGGATGGACAGCCACAATTTAAATCAATACCATGTGAGCCAAGCTCAATGGCGCGATTAGCATTTTCAGCAAGACAGTTTGGATGTTGACCTAAAAGTTGGACACGAACAGGTGTTTTAGAAGGGGTAAAGCCCTGATTTTTGAGTTCAGGGCAAAGACGATAAAAGACTTTTTCGGGTAAGAGTTGATCCACTACACGGACAAATTCGGTGATGCAGAGATCGTATTCATTCACTTCAGTTAAAAGCCGACGAACGAAAGGATCAAGCACCCCTTGCATAGGGGCGAGGATAACACGCACTATTTCCAGCCTTTCACTTTACAAATTAAATCGTAAGCGGCTTGGATTTGTTGCGCTTTTTCTTTAGCCATTTCCATCATTTCTGGCGGTAAGCCTTTCGCAACTAATTTATCCGGGTGATGTTCATTCATTAAACGACGATATGCACGTTTTACGGCATTACGGTCATCACTTTCACTCACGCCCAATACTTTATAAGCATCACTTAATGTTGGGCCTGAAGATTGTTGGTATCCGCCCTGTTGTTGGTATTGGTAGCCACCTTGCTGTTGATAACCACCTTGTTGATATTGGCGATAGAATCCACCTTGGGTAAATTGGCGAGCCGCAATTTCCATTGCCAGCATTTGCTCAAACTGCATACGGGAAAGACCAAGCTCTTCGGCTACCACATAAAGCACTTCTTTTTCCGACTCATGTAATTGAGAATCAGCAAAGGCAGCCTGCACTTGCACGTGTAAGAACATTCTCAGTAAGTCAGCACGTTGTCCACATCCAATACGGAATTCGCGAATCACCTGACGTAGTGGAAAATCTGTTGCTTTACCTCGACTAAATGCCTCTTGAGCAAGTTTGCGATGGCTCTCATCTAATTGCATCTGGTTCATCAATTGATTTGCCAGTTGAATATCTTCTTCCGTCACTCGACCTTTGGATTTACTTAAATGTCCAAGTACCGCAAAAGTAGTTTGCATAAAGAGCGCTTGTCGGGTCGTTTTTTTCTTAAAAAAGCTAGAGTTAACCGAACCAAGCTCATAGAGTTTTTTATCTGCGATAGAGCCTAAAATAAGTCCAGCGATGGCGCCTAAAAAGCCCCCCCATTTAAAACCGAGAAAAACGCCGATAATCTTTCCAAAAAAATACATTCTCTTCCCCTAAAGTGCGGTCAAAAGGTCTTTTGACAATAATGGGCAGCCGCTAATATCTGCCTCTACATTAATATGGCTTTATTCTTATTTTTCAAGTGATGAATTACACACCATAACTTTCACGATAAGCCCGCATCGCAGGTAAATATTGCTGATAATCGGGTTCTTTTTCAATGAATTGCATTAAATCATCCAAATCAATAATGGAAAGCACTTGGCATTGATAGTCACGTTCCACTTCTTGGATGGCAGACAGTTCCCCTTTGCCTTTTTCCTGACGATTTAATGCAATAAAGACAGCGGCTAATTTCGCATTATTGGCTTCAAGAAGCGCCATGGATTCACGAATGGCTGTGCCAGCTGTAATGACATCATCGACTAACAACACATTGCCGGTTAATGGGCTACCGATCAAATTACCGCCTTCACCGTGATCTTTGGCTTCTTTGCGGTTAAAGCAAACAGGCGTATCACGGTTAAATTGATTGAATAGTGCAATGGAAACGCTCGTCGCAATTGGAATGCCTTTGTAGGCAGGTCCAAAAATAACATCAAAATCGACCGCACTTGACTGAATTGCCTTCGCATAGAATTCACCTAAGCGAGCAAGATCTGCGCCAGTGCTGAATAATCCTGCATTAAAAAAGTAAGGACTTTTTCGACCTGATTTTAGTGCAAACTCACCAAATTTAAGCACGTTTCGGCTCAAGGCGAATTTAATAAATTCGATTTTGTAGCTTTCCATTTTTTGTTCCTATAAACCTAATGCTTCACGTTGTGCAGCGAAGATTTGTTCGCAGCCTTGTTTGGCTAAGCCTAATAAGGTAAGTAATTCTTCGTGGCTGAACGGTTCACCTTCTGCAGTACCTTGCACTTCGATCATGCGACCATCTTCCATCATCACAACATTCATATCTGTTTCAGCGGCAGAATCTTCTACATATTCCAAATCACACACGGCTTCACCTTCAACAATTCCAACCGAAATCGCCGCAACCAGACCTTTGATTGGATTGGTTTTTAATGTGCCGTTAGCGATTAAACCGTTGATGGCATCACATAATGCCACTGCGGCACCGGTGATGGAGGCTGTTCTTGTACCGCCATCCGCTTGAATCACATCACAGTCTAAGGTAATAGAACGTTCGCCAAGGGCCTCTAAGTCAACCATAGCACGTAATGAGCGAGCGATTAAGCGTTGAATTTCCATGGTGCGTCCACCTTGTTTGCCTTTTGCGGCCTCACGTTGCATACGGCTGTGTGTAGAGCGTGGCAACATGCCATATTCTGCTGTCACCCAACCTTGATTTTGTCCTTTTAAGAAACGCGGTACGCTTTCATCAACACTCGCCGTACATAATACTTTAGTATCACCAAATTCCACTAATACTGAGCCTTCAGCATGTTTCGTGTAATTACGGGTGATTTTGATTGGACGAGATTGATGATTTTCACGATTATTTGGACGCATTCTGAATTCCTTTATTTTTATTGATAAAAAAGCGTGCCTATTTTAGCACGCTTTTCACTGTTTTATGGATTTGCTTGTTCAAACTCACGAATTTTATTAAAAACATCTTGTAAATCTGAGCCGTAGTTGATTTTTTGCAATTCAGGCACTGAGTTTGATTTCACTAACATTCTGAGTGGTTGAAATTGCATATTGCATAAGTAGATTTGTTGATGTGGCAACATATGTTGTACAAAGTGGATGAGTGCATGAATGCCCCCTGTATCCAGAACAGTCACGGCATCGCATTGTAATACGATATGTTTTATCTCGTGATCCGTATGTACGGTTTTATCGTGTAAATCTGCAAAGAGTTTATCTGCCGCAGCAAAGAATAATGGACCGCTGATACGATAAGCTAATACATCATTTAAATCTTCTGGTGCAGGTTGTTCAATCGCTTTTGTCATTTCTGCAATGGTGCGGATAAATAAGAGGCTCGCCAATAATACGCCGACAGAGATGGCGATCACCATATCAAATAACACGGTGAGAATTAAGCAAGTGAACAACACTGCAATTTCATTTTTTGTTGAGCGACGCGCTAAACGAATGATTTCAGGTACATTCGCCATATGCCAAGCTACCATTAATAGCAATGCAGCCATAGAAGAGAGTGGCAAATAAGACAGGGCATTGGCAAAGAATAACAGTGAGAATAAGACTAAGAGTGCATGAACGACACTAGATATTGGTGATACCGCACCCGATTTCACATTAGCTGCTGAGCGCGCAATGGCTGCGGTTGCTGTAATCCCGCCTAAGAATGGCGAAACAATATTCCCTAAACCTTGGGCGAGT
Organism: Parahaemophilus parainfluenzae; assembly: GCF_001055095.1. Taxonomy (GTDB): domain Bacteria; phylum Pseudomonadota; class Gammaproteobacteria; order Enterobacterales; family Pasteurellaceae; genus Haemophilus_D; species Haemophilus_D parainfluenzae_Z. Next base: position 1,528 of record NZ_JVHG01000001.1, on the reverse strand, counting down.
AATTCATTATTGGAACGATGTTTAGTGTCAGTCATATTATCTAAAATGACTGCACAAAGTAGTGACTCAATCGCACCTAATACTGCCATTGAAAAGGCTGCAGGCAAGATATCTTGTATGCGGTCAAAATTCCAATTGATGACTTCACCTTGTGCATTAGGAATATTCCAGGGTAAGGTAAATTCAGGCAAGACATTAGGAATACCATGTCCTGTTGTGCCATCAGATAAGGTATATTGGAATGCCGTACCAATAGTTTCAACCGAGAAGCCAAATTGCCCTAAGGCTAATGCCATGAGTGTCCCAATAATGACCGCAGGTAAATGACCTGGCACAGGTAAACGAAGCTTATGCCATTGGGTGAGTACAAATAAGGTGACCACACCAACCGCAGTGTCTGCCCAGTTAATTGTCGGAAGTGCGGTCAAAATAGCTTGCACTTTTTCAATATAGTGAGGTGGCATCTGAGCAATGTCTAAACCTAAGAAATCTTTGATTTGCAAGGTGCCGATGGTGATCCCAATCCCGCAGGTAAAGCCAAGTGTAACGGGGAGAGGAATGTACTCAATTAGTCGTCCCAATCGAGACAACGCCATGATGACTAAAATAATTCCCGAAAGTAACGTTGCCATGAGTAATCCGCTGAGCCCAAATTGTTGGGTGACGGGATATAAAATCACGACAAATGCGGCGGTTGGACCTGAAATATTAAAACGCGATCCACCGGTTAACGCAATTACGATCCCCGCTACGATAGCGGTATAAAGACCGTGTTGTGGTGGCACACCGCTAGCAATGGCTAAAGCCATGGAAAGTGGAATCGCAATGACGCCCACAGTCAGACCCGCGATAATATCTTTAATCAATTTTTGTTTTCCGTAACCTTCACGGAAGGATTCTTTCAATGCGCTAAATGGTTTTACGGCTAAAAACACATTTTTAGAAAAGAGTGATTTGATTTGCATAAAAATACAATGATAGAAAAGAGATAAGTTTATATTTTAGCTAAAAGGAAAAGGATTTTTTATGTTCTAGCTCAAAAAACTTGACTAATCTTGGATAAATCTTTATATTTCACGCACTTCAAAACGGTGAGATGTCCGAGTGGTTGAAGGAGCACGCCTGGAAAGCGTGTATGTGCGAAAGTGCATCGGGGGTTCGAATCCCCCTCTCACCGCCATTCAAATATTTTCTTTTCTGAATTTAAAACTATCTTTTAAACTAATCATTTTTGAGATCTAGAATTTACATTAATTTCTTCTGTATAAAATATGCGTTGAATTGATTTGTTTCGCTAAAAAAGCAAATTAGAAAAATAATGATAGATTGAGATGAGTTATGGCACGCCCTAAAGGATTCGAACCTTTGACCCACGCCTTAGAAGGGCGTTGCTCTATCCAGCTGAGCTAAGGGCGCATTTTAAGGGTTACATCTTTTGTATGGAATTTCGAGGGAAATATAAAAGAAGTGGTCGGCGAGATAGGATTTGAACCTACGACCCACTGGTCCCAAACCAGTTGCGCTACCA
>NZ_JVHG01000026.1:0-158985 GCF_001055095.1 Parahaemophilus parainfluenzae | reverse complement strand
TAGGCTTGTAGGCTTGTAGGCTTGTAGGCTTGTAGGCTTGTAGGCTTGTAGGCTTGTAGGGACATTTTTTGTTCCTTATTGAGTTAATGTCAAGTTAAATATTTATTGTTTATTAGAAATTTCTTTGAAAGAAATTGAGAAAGCATCTTTTAGGTTTTCTGGCATAGAACGGTAGTCCGCGATCAATTTTTCTTCCTGTTCCGATATTTCGTTTTTTTGTATTACAGATTGAAACATCTCACCTTCACCGCTAACGAGCCAATTTAAATTGACCCCAGCTTTAGCGATCCCAGTCATGCCTTCCGCATTGGGTTCACGTTCACCACCGATATAACCTTGCATCGTACGATAAGCTATTCCTGCCTGCTCTGCAAAATCTGTAATTTTCCAATTTTTAGCTTCACATACTTGTCTTAATCTTTCTGATATGCACATTTGAGCGTTCCATTTTCAATTTATAATTGACAAATTACACATATGAGCGTATATTTGTTTTGAGTTTAAACGTATTTTATCACGTTTGAGCATATTTAAAATCTCTATTAACATAAATTTTAAACAAGACGATGACTCAGCATTTCTTACTTTCTAGCAAAGCTCGCACGCTTTCTTCTTACGAGATCGCACAACTCTCGGAAGGAGAAGCGTATGATTTGCTTTGTGAATTAAGATGGGGTGGCAAAGAGTTCATCACTTGCCCTAAATGTGGGGTGCAACACAAGCCTTATTATATTTCTACACGCAAACAATGGCGCTGCAAACATTGTAATCACACTTTTAGTGTCACTTCTGGCACCATTTTTTCCAATCGCAAGAAACCGATTAAGGTTTATCTCTATGCTTTAATGGAATGGGTAAATGCTGTCAAAGGGTTATCTTCCCTTCAATTAGCACGTAATGCAAAACTTAATCCTCGCACAGCATTTGTTTTATCGCATAAATTCCGCAAGGCATTATTAGAAAGTCGTGATATGAAACCCCTTTCAGGTGTAGTGGATATGGACGGTACTTATGTTCATCCTGCACCACGTAAAGCAAATAAGAAATCTGATCGCATTGACTATCGTTTAAAGGAAAATCAGAATCCTGATAAACGTTGTGTCATGGTTGCACGTGAGCATTATTCGCCAGAAGAAAAAGCCAGTAATGTGCTGCATTGTGGGGCAAAACGCTCTCACGTTTTTGTAGCGCATACTGAATCGCAATCGGTAGTGAAAAGTTTTGCTAACAAATTCATTAAACCTAATACGCAAATCAATACGGATGAAAGCACGGCTTATGATGTCTTGTTGCCTTACTATAACTTGAGAACTGTAAACCATAAAGAAGAATATCGTAGTGACTTAGGCGTAACGAACAATCAGGCAGAAAGTTTGTTCAGTCGTTTTAAACGTATGTACTACGGACAAGTTCACCGAATTAGTAATGAATACCTACTTAACTATGCTAATGAAATTGCGTACCGTGAGGACAATCGCCGTACCTCAAATAAAGCGCAGTTTATTGATGTATTAAGCCGATGTTTGAAAACCACCAACGATAACAATGAATGGTGCGGTTATTGGCAACGTAAAATTATTCATCAAGAAGTGATTTGGCAATAGATATATGGCATATAACCTAGATAAGAAACTCAAAGAGTTTGAATTTGAGCGTAAACAGGTATTACATCATCTTGCGTTACTTGATGCGAACATTGCCACATTAAAACGTGCTATTGAGCTTACTCAACAGGAAAGTGATGTAGCCCTTTATAATACGGACAACTTTGTGTACCGTTCCAAATATAAGCTCTTTAAAGGGAAAATTCGTAAATACATCGTACAAATGATGCGAGAAGCACCTAATAAAGCCTTTACAATTGCCGAGCTTACGCAGCGCATTTTTGATATTGAACAAAATCCTGATACACCGTCCGAAAAACATCTTGATTCCGTTCGTAAACAACTGAATGAGTTTTATAAAAGAGAATGGATTAATAGAGTTCAAATCAGCCGAAATGAGGTTCACTGGCAATGGAAACAAAAATAGCGGTATTTCTACCGCTACTTATCCATTTCTACTCAAGAGGTTTTAATCGCCATTCAGAACGCCTGAAAAATCTTCGCTTTAGTGTCCGTTTATGTAATTCAACTTCTTTCCGTTCAATAATTCCTTTCTTATACAGTTCTTTCAATACGCGAGCAACAGCTAATTCATGTTCTTTTTGGGGGAGAGGATAATCTTTGCCAGTGTCTAATTCCAACGCCGCCTCTGTAATAAAGTATAATGTTTTCCAACTATCACTTTGCTTTAATACTCTTGCAACCAACAATTGAAGATTTTGCTTAAACAATCGAGGTTTTATTAGCCTTGAAACATTAAATTGTGTTTTGATTTGCCTTAAATCGAAATTGGGTTCAATGTATATCAAGGTATTCTCAAAACAAAGTATTTTATCCTCTAAATCTGATTTCTGTTGTTTTAACTGCTCAAGTTGATGTTCAAGAATTGCTTTTTCTTTATAGCTACTTTCGATTAATTTGGTAAGTTGAGAAATAAGGTGGGATTCTGCCATAATAAAAATCTCCATTGAGTTAAACTTTCAATGGAGATTTTAGTATTTTCAAGCGGTTAGGTCTTTGTGCAACTGCTACATAATACCGGATTTTTTGACCGCACTTTGCTTTTTTATTTTAAAGCAATATGTACCGTAATCTCTTCACGATCGTGATACAAATGCTTCGCCTGAATATCAAATTCCAGTTCTTTTTCTGCTAACATCACCGCAAGATTTTCTAAGCACAACATCACTTCTTGATAACGTTTTTTCATTGGCAATTTCAAATTGAAAATAGTTTCTCGGCACCAGCCGTTAATTAACCATTTTCCAATTAAATTCGCAATTCGACTTGGTTGCTCCACCATATCACACACAAGCCAATCAATATGCTTACGTTTTGGTGGTTGGAATTTAAATCCATCTTCTGGGCAATGTTCTATTCTGCCAGTATCATGTAGGCTCGCCGCCATTTTGCCGTGATCAACCGCATACACAAATAAACCACGTTTCACTAATTGATAGGTCCAGCCGCCAGGGCAAGCACCGAGATCAACCCCTACCATATTTTCATTCAAGCGTTTACTTTCTTCATTTCGAGGAATAAAGGTTAGAATTGCCTCTTCCAATTTTAAAGTTGAACGGCTTGGTGCATCCGCTGGGAATTTTAAACGTGGGATTCCCATAAAGTGGGTGGAGTTATTACCAAGATAGGAATACCCCACATAGCAACAATTCGGCTGCGTGAAAAAACAATGCAAAATCTGACCGCGCTTTGCATTCGGCTTGCCTTGTAACCAACCTTTCTTTTTCAATGCTTGGCGCAACGGCACGGTGAATTTTCGGCAAAATGTCGAAAGCTCTTTGGCTTCATTCGTATCTGCTGTTTCAACAAATAGCTCTACCGCTTGCTTAAGATTAATGTCTTCTGCAATGCGTTCATATTGAGCCAGAATTGGCGAAATACGATCTTGAGGATCGAGATTTTCTAAGAGATCTGACACAACGATCATTTGACGTGCAAAAATCAAACGATTAAAAGGGATTTCTCGCGCTAAACGATCTGCATCACCTGGTTGATAGCATTCAAAAATGACATAGCCGCTGTTTTCTACCACGCGAGCAAAACCAAATACACCACGCTCAGAAGCTCGGTCGGTAATTTCTGCGGCCACTTCTTTTTCAAAGCCAATTCGACAATATAAGGCTAATTTATTCATATTTTCCCTAATTTTATTGAATCTTTAATCCATGTTCTAAAGGCTTGAATCTGTTCATCATCTAAACGATCTAAATGATTGACTACATAGAATGATTTCGGATCCCGTAATTCGGTTGGTAACACAATTTGCAGATGACCATTTTCAATTTCTTGCTGAGCCAAAATACGATTAGCCAGCACGATACCCTGACCATGAACAGCAGCTTGCAATGCCATAAATGTGTGGCTAAATAACGGGCCTTGCTGAATATTCAAATCATCTAATTTGAGATAATCTGCCATCGCTTGCCAGTTATCTCGAGTATGTGTGTGAATCAGCGTGTGCTTTTTCAAATCATCTGGACGGCGAACGGGAATTTTCTCAAGCAATGAAGGTGCTGCCAAAATCACTAAGTTTTCTTCACCTAATCGATCGACTTGTAAATTTTCCCAATCACCTTTGCCATAATAAATGGCAATATCAATTTCTTTATTTAATAAACCTTCATCTTGATCAACGCCTTTTAAGCGCACTTCAATTTCAGGGTGTTGCTTATTAAAATCACTCAAATGCGGCACAAGCCATTGAATACCAAAGGTTTGTGGCACACTAATTGCCAAATGTGGCTCTGCTTTAAGTGTTAATAAACGTTCGGTCGCTTCATTTAATTTTCGCAAAACTTTGTTAATATCAACAAAATAGGCTTTCCCAAATTCAGTCAATTCGAGTGAACGATTTTTACGTATAAAAAGCTCGACACCTAAAAAATCTTCTAATAATTTTATTTGATGGCTCACTGCGGCTTGTGTCACAAAAAGTTCATCCGCAGCTTTTGTGAAACTTAAATGTCGTGCAGCTGATTCGAAAGACTTCAATGAATTCAAGGGAGGCAAACGTTTATACATAATTCTTCCCAACGGCTAAATTTTAGTTTATAATGATGAAGATCTAATTCGGATTAGTTTTTTTTATTCGTCAAATAAAAAAACATCATTTGTCCTTCCATCACCTTCTACCTACAATACAACCATACTTAATGATTGGTAATTCCTTACAAGTTAATGAGTTTCAGACTTAAGTATGATGTTGTGTTTGCATATAGTTCGGTTCTCCGAACTGGAGTAACAATTAAGTTACTCATTTACTTCCTGTATATATTAAACCATTCTGGTTAAGCGCTGCTCATTTCGAGCGGCGTTTTTTTATTCCCGCATTCTAACATAAGCAAAATTTTATTTCCTGACCAACTTCACAAATTTGAAAATCCAATAAAAATTTTGAGAAATCACAATATTTTTGTGTTTAAAGGTTTTCATAGTAGCCGTTATGGTGTAGATTAACTGCATTTCCATTCATAAAATTATTTATACAAATTAAGGAAGCAAAATGAAAGACTTAGACTGGAACAATCTTGGATTTAGTTATATCAAAACAGATTATCGTTTCATCGCACATTGGAAAGATGGTAAATGGGATGAAGGGAAACTTACCACTGATAATATGCTACATATCCACGAAGGTTCAACTGCAATTCACTACGGTCAACAATGCTTTGAAGGCTTAAAAGCCTATCGTTGTAAAGATGGTTCAATCAACTTATTCCGTCCTGATCAAAATGCAAAACGCATGCAACACACCTCTGATCGTTTATTAATGCCACAAGTGCCAACAGAATTATTTATCCGTGCTTGTAAAGAAGTGGTGAAAGCAAATCAAGAATGGTTAGGCCCTTACGGCTCTGGCGCAACATTATATTTACGTCCATTCCTCTTTGGTACTGGCGCGAATATCGGTGTAAAAACCGCACCAGAATTTATTTTCTCTGTATTCTGCTGCCCTGTCGGCGCATACTTCAAAGGTGGTTTAGCGCCATCTAACTTCATTACAACTGATTACGACCGTGCTGCACCTATGGGTACAGGTGGTGTAAAAGTGGGTGGTAACTATGCGGCAAGTTTGCTTCCACATGAACTAGCCGCAGAAGAAGGTACGCCAGAACGTAAATTTGCAGATGCGATTTACCTTGATCCAAAAACTCACACTAAGATTGAAGAAGTGGGTGCGGCAAACTTCTTTGGTATTACCAAAGATAACAAATTTATCACGCCAGCTTCTGACTCTATTTTACCGAGTATCACGAAATACTCATTACTTCACATTGCAAAAGAACGTTTAGGCATGGAAGCAATTGAAGGTGACGTGTATATCGATCAACTTGATCAATTCGCCGAAGCGGGGGCTTGTGGTACTGCTGCAGTGATTACACCAGTAGGTGGTATTCAACACAAAGGTAAATTCCACGTGTTCTATTCAGAAACTGAAGTAGGCCCTGTTACACGTAAACTTTACAACGAGCTAACCGGCATCCAATTCGGTGATATTGAAGCCCCTGAAGGCTGGATTGTAAAAGTAGAATAATTTTTCTTTCTATCAACAAATCGAGATTCATTTAATTCAAGGACTAAGTTCTATCACTATAGGACTTAGTCCTTTTAATTTTTACACACTTTGTATAACGTATGTTTCAGTAGAAACACCTCATTAATAATATTTAACTCACGCCAAAATACTTCAAAATCAACCGCACATTTCCCCTTTTATTGTGTGCCTATATTTCAAATTATGATCTTCATCACAGTTTTATTCAAACAGATCGATTAGAATAAAATTGTCCATTTTTTCAAGCAAATAAGGAAGAAAAATGATGACTCCCTCTGCACTTATAGGCGAAGGAATTAACCTGATGTTTTCAGGGATGGGTTTTGTATTGGTCTTTTTGCTCATTTTAATTTGGGCAATTGGAGTGATGTCTAAACTTATCAACCGATTCTTTCCAGAACCTCAACCCGAACCCAAAACTTCCCAAAATTCAACCGCACTTTCTGCGGCACCTACTGACGATTTTGAGCGGTTACGTCCTGTGATTGCAGCGGCTATCGCACACCATCGCCGTACCCAACAGTTCAAATAAAATAAGGATTTTACCATGGCTAAAAAAATTAAAATGACAGAACTGGTGCTTCGTGATGCCCACCAATCACTTTTCGCAACGCGTTTGCGTCTTGATGATATGTTACCAATCGCTCATGAATTAGATGATATTGGCTATTGGTCGTTGGAAGCTTGGGGCGGTGCAACATTTGATAGCTGTATTCGCTTTTTAGGGGAAGATCCTTGGGTTCGTTTGCGTGAATTGAAAAAAGCTTGTCCAAAAACTCCATTACAAATGTTATTACGTGGCCAAAACCTATTAGGCTATCGCCACTATGCTGATGATGTAGTAGAACGTTTCGTAGAACGTTGTGTAGCGAATGGTATGGATGTTTTCCGTGTATTTGATGCACTCAATGATCCACGTAATATGAAAGCGGCATTACAAGCAGTACGTAAATTTGGTGGTCATGCTCAAGGGACTTTAAGTTATACCACCAGCCCAGTTCATACCATGCAAACCTGGCTTGATACGACTGAGCAATTACTTGAAATCGGTATCGACAGCTTGGTCATCAAAGACATGTCCGGTATTTTAAATCCAATGGCGGCTGCAGACTTAGTGCGCGAAATCAAAAAACGTTTCGACGTAGAATTGCATTTACACTGTCACTCCACCACTGGTATGGCAGAAATGGCGTTATTAAAAGCGGTTGAAGCAGGCGTAGATGGTATTGATACGGCAATTTCTTCTATGTCAGGTACTTATGGTCATCCTGCAACTGAATCCCTAGTCGCCACCTTACAAGGCACTGAATATGACACCGGTTTGGATATTCCTCGTTTGGAAAAAATTGCTGCCTATTTCCGTAATGTGCGTAAAAAATATGCCAAATTTGAAGGCCAATTACGCGGTGTAGATAGCCGTATTTTAGTGGCACAAGTGCCAGGCGGTATGCTCACCAACTTGGAAAACCAATTAAAACAACAAAATGCGTCCGATAAGTTAGATTTAGTATTAGAAGAAATCCCACGCGTGCGCAAAGACTTGGGCTACATTCCACTCGTTACACCAACTTCTCAAATTGTTGGTACACAGTCGGTTATTAACGTTCTCACTGGCGAACGCTACAAAACTATCGCCAAAGAAACTGCCGGTATTTTAAAAGGTGAATACGGTAAAACGCCTGCACCAGTAGATAGTGCGTTGCAAGCTCGAGTATTAGAAGGTGCGGCACCAATAACAGACCGCCCTGCCGATCACATTGCGCCTGAAATGGCGAAAATTGAAGCTGAAGTTGCAGAACAAGCTAAAGTGAAAGGCGTGAAATTAGCAGACAATGCTGTGGATGATGCTTTAATCGTGGCGCTCTTCCCTCAAATTGCGTGGAAATTCTTAGAAAACCGCAACAACCCTGCCGCCTTTGAGCCAGCCCCTACCGGCAATGAAAGTGCGGTGGAAAATAAACCTGTTTCTAAAGCTGCACCAGCTGCTTCAGGCTCTGCTGTTTATACCGTGGAATTAGAAGGCAAAGCCTTTGTGGTGAAAGTAAGCGAAGGCGGTGACATCTCTCATGTGGCGACTACTGCTCCGCAAGCTGCACCGCAAGCGGCTCCTGCTCCAGCAACTAGTGGCACACCAGTTACGGCGCCGATGGCAGGTAATATTTGGAAAGTTGTTGCAACAGAAGGTCAAACCGTAGCAGCTGGCGATGTATTATTCATTCTCGAAGCCATGAAAATGGAAACCGAAGTGAAAGCTGCACAGGCTGGTACCGTACGTGGCATTTGCGTCAAAGCCGGTGATGCTGTCGCCGTAGGTGACACCGTGATGACCTTAGCATAAGGAATGGTCTATGGAGAGTATTATTGCGTTAATTAAAGGGATGGGTATATTCCATCTGCAATGGGGGCAAGCGGTAATGATCGCTGTGAGCCTACTGTTGCTATGGCTTGCCATTTCGCGCAAATTTGAACCATTGTTGTTACTGCCAATTGGTTTCGGCGGACTATTGTCAAATATCCCTGAGGCAGGTCTTGCTATGACAGCATTGGAGAATTTGCTTCATCTCGGCTCACCAGAGCAAATTGCGGTAATCGCCGCGCAGTTGGGTGTTTCACCCGATCTTGCTGCAATTAAAACAGCGCTAAATTCTGCGCCGATATCTATGATAAATCAATTAGAAGTTTTATCTGTGGATATGGGTTACAGCGCCGGTATTTTGGCATTATTCTATAAAGTTGCGATAAGCTACGGCATTGCACCATTGGTCATTTTTATGGGCGTAGGTGCAATGACAGATTTTGGCCCGCTATTAGCCAATCCTAAAACATTGCTACTTGGTGCCGCTGCTCAATTCGGTATTTTCGCTACTGTACTCGGTGCGCTAGCGTTAAATTATTTCGGTATTATCGAATTTACGCTACCTCAAGCTGCGTCTATCGGTATTATCGGTGGTGCAGATGGTCCGACTGCAATTTATCTTACCAGTAAACTCGCCCCTGAATTGCTTGGCGCGATTGCCGTAGCGGCCTATTCCTACATGGCATTAGTGCCGTTGATTCAACCACCGATTATGAAAGCGTTAACCACAGAAGAAGAACGAAAAATCCGCATGACGCAAATGCGCCATGTGAGTAATCGTGAAAAAGTCTTGTTCCCGGTTATTTTGCTGTTGCTCGTTGGTTTACTCCTACCGGATGCTGCCCCATTACTCGGGATGTTCTGTTTCGGTAACCTCATGCGCGTTAGCGGCGTAGTTGAACGTTTAAGCGACACCACACAAAACGCCTTAATTAATATCGTAACCATCGTGCTTGGCTTATCTGTGGGTTCTAAACTGATTGCGGATAAATTCCTACAACCACAAACACTGGGTATTTTAGTTCTTGGTGTAATTGCTTTCGGTATTGGTACCGGCAGTGGTGTATTAATGGCAAAATTGATGAACAAATTCAGCAAAAATAAAATTAACCCGCTCATTGGTTCTGCTGGTGTATCTGCCGTTCCTATGGCAGCTCGCGTTTCCAATAAAATCGGATTGGAAGCAGATAACCAAAACTTCCTACTCATGCACGCGATGGGACCAAACGTTGCTGGTGTAATTGGCTCAGCTATTGCCGCTGGGGTCATGTTAAAATATGTCGGTACGTTGATGTAAGGTTAAAAATGCTGAAAATACCTAAATGAGGTTCATTAAATAACAAAAAGAGCGGTCAATTTGACCGCTCTTTTATTTATGATAATTTTCGTTACTCAACCAAACTCATCACCTGATTCTTCGCACCTTTGAAATCCACTTTGCCACTTCCGAGCATCGGGATTTCATCCACTAAGAAGACTTGGCTTGGGAGCATAATCGGCGGTACATTTAATCCTTTAATACGTTCATTGATCTCATCTAAAGAAAGCGCAGACTTAATTAAAAGCACAATGCTCTCGCCTTTTTTATCATCGCTCAAGGCAACAGCAACAAATTGAGTTTCTTCATCAAATACTTGTGAAAGTTTCTCTTCCACGCTGCCGAGGCTGATCATTTCTCCGCCGACTTTAGCAAATCGAGAATAACGATCCACGATGGTAATAAAGCCGTTATGATCGATATGGCCTTTATCGCCAGTTTTGTAATAACGTACACCATCAATTTCAACAATCACTTCTGCTGTTTTTTCAGGGGCATCCAAATAACCTTTCATGACTTGTCCACCACCAATCAAGATCAAACCGTCTTCGCCGACTGGTAATTCCTGCAAGCTTTCCGGATCCACAATTTTGATAATGGTGCCCGGTAATGGCATACCTACCGTACCAGCTTGATTGAAGGTAAATTCCTGTAAGGTTTCCGGATCAAGTAAATTAGGCATATTGACACTAGCTACCGGTGCCGTTTCAGTCGCCCCATAACCTTCGTAAATTTCCAAGCCAAATTTAAGTTTGAAGGCTTCTTTTACATCTGCTTTCAATTTTTCGGCACCCGCAATAACCATACGCACGTTTTGTAGCATCAACGGATGGAATTTCTTATTACGAACATACAATCTAAAGAAAGTTGAAGTCCCAAATAAAATACTCACCCGATGTCGAGCACACATTTTTCCTACTGTAGCCCCATCTGTTGGATCCGCCACGCTCACCATTTTAATCCCTTCACACAATGGCAATAAGGTTGTCACGGTTAAGCCAAATGAGTGGAAAATTGGTAAGGAATTCAAAATCACATCATCTTTATGGAAATTTAATAATTCACCGATCTGTTTAATGTTTGTCAGTAAGTTTTTATGGCTTAATTCAATGCCTTTAGGATCACCTTCACTGCCACTACTGAATAAGATGGTTGCAGTATCTTCCAAGCTTACGTCTGCAAAGTAGCGTAATTTAATCCACCATTGCGGTGCTAAAAACGCCGTTAAAAATGACCGCACTTTATTCGCTTTAGTAATAGATTTCCCTAAATTTTCCATAAAGAGAGCTTTATCAGCCACCACTTGGCTAAAGTCAAAACCTTTTGCGTTCAACTTATCCAAGAATTTTTCAGAAGTAATGACTTGCGAAATGTTAGCTTTTTTCAACGCTTTTTCCATCACTTCAGGGCTTAGCGTGTAGTTTAAATTTACCGGTACTTTGCCCATCACCATTAAGGTCATATTGATAATTGCCCCGATTGATGAACTTGGTAATAACACGCCAACATTTTTTTCATTCCCTAAAGCGGCTTTCAAGGTTTTCACAAACATCAATACTGCAGCAATAAATTTCAGGTTATTCAGTTTAGTGCCTTGCGCATCCACCGCGGCTTCTTTGAATAAATGCGATTTTGCTGAATTCAACCAATGGTGCATCAGCGGTTTACGTTTGCTCATGACTTTTTCCCATACGGAGAAAGAAAGTTCGAGTACTTTTTGCTTCATCGCTGTCGCATCAATAAAGCCATGAATGGGTTTACCAAATGCTACTAAAATTTCACGTTTACCTTGGCGTTTAGTTAAATTCTTATAGAAAGAATCCGCACGAGAGAAGCTGCTACCCCATAATCCACGTAAATAGAAAGGTACAGTCGTCACATTCTCTAAATCTTTTAATACGTGCTCAAAGCCTTTTTGGAACTCATTAATTTGACCGTTATAGCTGATATGACCTTCTGGGAATAAAGCCACCACTTCACCGCGCGCTAAATATTCACGAATGGTTTCAATAGATTCACGACTTGAACTGCCACCAATTGGAATCACTTTGAAAATACGGAAGAACCAAGTGAGATACCATTTGTTGTAAATCGGACGATACATCACAAATTTAATCGCACGAGGGCTAGCCGCTTGTAACACCAACCAGTCAATCCAGCTAATATGGTTACCTAATAACAACACGCCACCACTTTGTGGAAGATTTTTTAACCCATCCACATGAAAACGGTAATTTGCTTTTAACGCAAAGAGTAAGAATAAACGCGTAAATAAATGAGGCACTTTCGACATGGTATATAGACTCGCAGCAAAACATGCAGCTGAAGTTACTAAGAATAAACCTTGAGTCGAAACATTAAGTTGTACAAAAACAATGCTTAATAGCAAGAAGACCACCATGAACACGTTTTGCACAAAGTTGTTACCCGCCATGATTTTGCCGCTGATTTTCTCAGGTGCGAAATACTGAATGGTTGCATTCAATGGCACGATCAATAAACCGCCAGAGAAACCAAAGACAAAAGAACAAAGTGCTAATACTACTCCACTTTGGGCTAGAGTTAAGAAGAATAACGATACACAAATACCCAATGCACCAAGCGGAACAATACCTAACTCAATATGCAAACGAGAAGCACGACCAGCAAGATATGAACCAAGCGCAAGCCCTATGCCACTCACCGCAAGAATCGCTTGAATGACAACAGCATTATCTTCATTGAACATCGCTTTATAATGCGCAGGGAATGCCGCCACAATAATTTGTGACACGCCCCAAAATAGGCTTAATCCAATAACACTCAACCAAATATTTTGATCTGCTTTTAATATGCGAACGTTATCTTTCAAATACCCTAAAGAAAGGTATTTTCTCATATCAAACTGCCCATCTGTATTCTCAGCTTCTTGCTTAAAGAATGGGATTTTAAAAGCAAAATAGGCTTCTAATGCACTCAGCAATACTAACGCAACACCTATCACCCAAACACTTTGTAATACTTCATTCGGGTCATCTGATGCCACATAATGCGCTTCAAAGAAGAAAGAAAATGCAAAAGAACTAAATAGAATGGCCACAATGGTGAGCGCTTGAATGACACCGTTTGCCATACCAATATTTTCAGTGCCCACAATCGATTTAATAATGCTATATTTGGCTGGAGAATAGACCGCACTTTGCGCCGCCAAAATCAATGTCAGTACAAAGGAAATAGCAAACATTCCCGTCATATAACTCAATAAAATCCCCGCACTGATCACCACAGCCGCTAAACTGCTATAACGAATCACATTGGTGCGCGAAAATTTATCGTTAATAAATGCCGAAGGGGAAAATAAGAAAATAAATGGCAATAAAATCATCGCATTAATTAATGCCGTTAAAACAACCAAGCTCTCACCTGAAAAGCTTTTCAATAATACATTTTGAATGGTAATTTTATGTGCCAAATCCACACTGGCATTAATAAAGGCAATGGCTAAATAAGGCACAAAGCCAGCATATTTTAAGAGTTTCATTTCGCACTCTCCGCTTGATAAAGATTGAAGGTTTTCATATTCAAGAGATAAGGTTTTAACACCAACAACAAATCAAATAAATGTTTTAATTTTTCATCCTTTTGTTCGCTATTGGCTAATGCCGCTAAAGTCACATTCACCTCTTTTTCCGCTAACATTTTCGCAGCAGCTAAATAAGCTTTCACCACATCCATTTCAGCTTCATCACAACGAGACAAGATCGCCAAAATATCACGTTCTTTTGCGGTAAAAATACCTTCGCGAGGATTCAATAATCCTTCTGCTACCATGTCTTCGATTTGCTGAGTAGAAAGATGAAACTCTTCAGAGAGTTGCTCGACTGAAAACATTTCATTTTCAGCCCCCATGATGATATCCAATAATCCAATAAGGCTTTCATAAGGATTATTCCAATCAAAACGAGGATGAGCAAAAAGTGCTTTAATTTGTGAAATCGTTGCATTGAAATTGCTTTGTAGATATTTAATAAAACTGAGCAACTTCACACAATGTTCATCATAGAGATGAAAATTCGGTTTATCTTTCACCGGCTCTGGCAACAAACCTTCTTTCACATAGTACAGCACCGTGGATTTTGGTGTCTGACTAAGCTTAACCAAATCATTCATTTTTAACATCAGGATTTCCCTCTAGGTTGATTTGTTGTGTATTGTAGCGTATAAAAATAAAAAGTAAATAGTGTTACTTTACACTTTTAATTAGATTTAATAAAAAAGTTGCTCATCACATTATGAACAACTTTCTTAATCAGCTTTAGTTTTCAACTTTTCGCCATAGATCCTTACTGTAAATGACGCCCACTGAATTTTTCTTCGCCCCCATAATAGTTGAAGAAATATAAACCGGTGTGGTGTATTGGAAAAGCGGTAAAGCAAGGTTTTCCTGTTGGATCTTCTCACTTAATTTTAAGTAAATTTCTGACCGTTCTTTTTCATTTAAGCTTTTCAATGCTTGTTCAAAAAGTTGGTCATATTCCGCATTGGCATAGCCATTTTTATTATCTGGACTTTTAGAATAGAACAAGCCTAAAAATGCCATCGGATGATTAAAGTCAGCACACCAACCAGAACGAATGACTTGGAAATCTCCTTTTTGACGCTTAGTCTGTAATGTTTGCCAATTAACAGGTTGAGCATCCACGCGCAACATATCGGATTGTGTTAATTGGCCAACTAAACGTTGCGCAATATTTACATGCAAGGGTGCATCATCATAAAGCACATTTAAATGTAGCGGATGTCTTTCATCAATTTTATTTTGAGCCAATAACTGCTCGGCAACAACGGGTTCCCATCTTGAGTCTTGTCCATTTAACATAGCTTTCGGTAAAAAATACGAACTTGGAATTGCCGCTGGAATCTCATTATTCACAATATTCGTAACCGAAACCAACGACGCAATCGCCTTACGCACATCTGCCTTAGCAACTTTAGGATCGTTTAAATTAAATTCATAAAAATATCCACAAAGCTGCGGAAAATGCTGGAGCTCTGAGTGGACTTCCGGCACATCAACCACCACATCAAAGTGAGATAATTTAGTGGCGATAAAAGGCAAATATTCTACACGCTCAAAAGCGACATTATTTTTTTGCCAATAATAGGGGTTTTTAGCTAAGTGTATACTTTTCACATTTTCACTTTCGATCATATAAGCCCCGTTTGTCACGGGAGAATCAGGATCGCTATATTGTGGCACGAGGCTAATATGCGCCAACATTTCCGGCAAATACGGTGTTGGTTTATCAAGCTCAATACGTAAAGTGCGGTCATTTTCCGCATAAATTCCTAAGCTCTTAAAAGGTTTATTTTTTTCTAAAACGCCTTTCGCATTTTTTAGATTAAGATAAGCCAAATAAGATCTTAATGGACTATTTGATTGAGATAATGCTTGCCAAGAAAGCATGACATCTTGAGCGACTAAAGGATCACCATTTGACCAACGAAGCCCTTCACGCAAGGTAAAGATCCAGGTTTTGTTGTCTTTCGTTTGCCAACTTTCTGCGATACCCGGCACGATTCGCCCTTCCGAATCATAAGCGGTTAAACCTTCATATAAATCACGCAATAAGTTTTCTTGTTCTGGATAACGCACAAACCAAGGCTCAAAAGAAGGGGGATGAGTAAACGCTCGAGTCAGCAAAGTTCGACTCGGTTTTGATGTATTTTCTTGTTCGATAGACTGACTTTGTGTTGGTTGCTCTTCTGCTGCTGTGTTTGTAGATTTAGGACTGTTTAATTTATCACAACCACTCAATCCAAAAACAACACCAAAAATGACCGCACTTTTAAGCCAAGTAAAGAAAGAATTATCCATTTTCAACGTCTTCTGTTTTAATCCAAAAGAAAAAGAACCAATATTTTACCGCAATTAAAATGGCAATGATCGTTCGCCCCACTACACTTGGAGTAAAGTAAAAGCCAATTAAAAGCATCGTAGTTGAAAAGGTTAGAATAGAAATTTTTGCTTTTTTTGTTAATGCACGACGTTCATTAAAGGATTTTAGGTGCTTTTGATAAAGCTTCGTCCCTAAAAACCATTGTTCTAAACGAGAAGAACCTTTCGCAAAAGAATAAAGTGTAAGCAGTAAAAAAGGTGTTGTCGGAAGAATAGGTAAAAAAATACCAATAACACCTAATATTAAAGAAATGAATCCAAGAACAACATACATAGCCTTGGTTAAAGAAGTTTTTGGGAAAAACTTAAGTGAAACAACACCTATAACAATCGTAAGAGCAATGATGCCAGAAAAAATGATAATAGAAAAAAAGGAAGCGCCGTTCATCATAAACCCTAAATAAAAGTGATACGCAATTATTACTGATTTTTTAGATTTTTCAACCTTGATATTATAGAATTTGTCGCAATTTACTAAAGAAACAGTTAGCAAAAGGAATATTTATGTCTAATCCATTACTTCATATTGAAGGCTTACCTCCGTTTTCTCAAATCAAACCGGAGCATATTCAACCCGCAATCCAAAAACTCATCGAAGAAAATCGTCAAGCCATTGAACAAGTTCTAAAACAACCGCACTTTACTTGGGAAAACTTTATTGAACCGCTTTCTGAAGCAGGTGAACACTTAAGTCGTGCTTGGTCACCGATCTCCCATTTAAATTCAGTTAAAAACAGCCATGAATTACGTGATGCGTATCAAGCTTGCTTACCACTACTCTCTGAATACAGTACCTGGGTTGGCCAACACGAAGGGTTATACAATGCCTATTTATCCTTAAAAAATAGCCCTGAATTTGCCACTTATTCAGTGGCGCAGAAAAAAGCCATTGAAAATGCACTACGTGATTTTGAGCTTTCAGGTATCGGTTTATCTGAAGAAAAACAAAAACGTTATGGTGAGATTGTTGCTCGCTTATCTGAATTAAGCGCACAATTTAGCAATAATGTGCTCGATGCCACCATGGGCTGGGAAAAAGTCATTGAAGATGAAAGTGAATTAGCAGGTCTTCCTGAATCTGCATTACTTGCGGCAAAACAATCTGCCGAAAGTAAAGGCTTAAAAGGCTATCGCTTTACGTTAGAAATCCCAAGTTATTTACCAATCATGACCTATTGTGAAAATGCAGCACTACGCGAAGAAATGTATCGTGCTTATGCAACTCGCGCTTCTGATCAAGGTCCAAATGCCGGTAAATGGGATAATACGACGATTATTGAAGAAATCATGACGTTACGCGTGGAATTAGCTAAATTGCTAGGTTTCAATACCTATACTGAACGCTCACTTGCGACCAAAATGGCTGAAAATCCACAACAAGTGTTAGATTTCTTAAATAACCTTGCGGATCGTTCAAAAGCACAAGGTGAGAAAGAATTAGCTGAACTTAAAGCTTATTGTGAAAAAGAATTTGGTGTCACTGAACTTGCGCCTTGGGATATCAGTTTCTATTCCGAAAAACAAAAACAACATTTATATGCGATCAATGATGAAGAACTTCGTCCTTATTTTCCTGAAGATCGCGTTATTTCGGGTTTATTTGAATTAATTAAGCGTATTTTTAATATTCGTGCAGTTGAACGTTTTGGTGTAGATACTTGGCACAAAGATGTACGTTTCTTTGATTTAATTGATGAAACCGATGAAGTACGTGGCAGTTTCTATCTTGATCTTTATGCGCGTGAAAATAAACGTGGCGGCGCATGGATGGATGATTGTATCGGCAGAAAACGCAATGCCGACGGTTCAATTCAAAAACCGGTTGCCTATTTAACGTGTAACTTCAACGCGCCTATTGGTGATAAACCTGCGCTATTCACCCATGATGAAGTCACCACTCTCTTCCATGAATTTGGTCATGGTATTCATCACATGCTCACCAAAGTTGATGTGCCAGATGTCGCGGGGATCAATGGTGTACCTTGGGATGCGGTAGAACTACCAAGTCAATTTATGGAAAACTGGTGTTGGGAAAAAGAAGCCCTTGATTTTATTTCGGGTCACTTTGAAACGCACGAACCATTACCAGAAGAAAAATTAAATCAACTTCTCAAAGCGAAAAACTACCAAGCAGCGATGTTTGTGTTACGTCAGCTTGAATTTGGCTTGTTTGATTTTACCCTTCATCATACTTTTGAAGTGGGCAAAGCTAATCAAGTACTTGATACCTTAAAAGCAGTGAAAGATAAAGTTGCCGTGATTAAAGGCGTTGAATGGGCAAGAACACCACATAGCTTTAGCCACATTTTTGCTGGCGGTTACGCAGCAGGTTATTACAGCTATTTATGGGCTGAAGTACTATCTGCAGATGCCTTCTCTCGTTTTGAAGAAGAAGGGATTTTCAATCCGGTTACGGGTAAATCTTTCTTGGATGAAATTCTCACTCGCGGCGGCTCTGAAGAACCAATGGTCTTATTCAAACGCTTCCGTGGACGCGAACCTCAATTAGACGCATTGCTTCGTCATAAAGGCATTGCAAACTAATGAACTAAAAAAGAGCGGTCAAATTTTTGACCGCTTTTTTATCTTCCAATATGCAGAAAATAAAAAAGCCCTCGGTAATCCGAAGGCTTTTATTTTTACTATCGTAATAAAAATTAGCGACGTAAACCTAAACGAGCGATAGTGCTTTGGTATAAAGCAAGATCAGTACGTTTTAAGTAGTCTAAAAGTTTACGACGACGAGAAACCATACGTAATAAACCACGACGACCATGGTGGTCTTTTTTGTGCTCAGCGAAGTGAGCTTGTAAGTGGTTGATTTGTGCAGTTAATAATGCGATTTGAACTTCAGAAGAACCAGTATCTTTCGCATCGCGACCAAATTCAGCAACGATTGCTGCTTTTTTTTCAGTACTTAGAGACATTTTTTACTCCTAAAAGGTAGTGTTATTAATACATCATTCGCCGATCTCTAACTCAGCGATGACAAGGAGCCTGAATTTTAACGATTGAGCAGGATAAAGGCAAGCTTTATTCTACTCATTCCTTAATAAATTAATCTTTCAGCGATTTGATTTTCTCAATCACATTTGTAGTTGAACAGCCATTTTCGAAATTCAATACGCGAACATCGCCGCCGTTCGCCCACACTTCTTTGCTGCCTGCAATCTCTTCAGGTTTGTAATCGCCACCTTTTACTAATAAATCCGGTAAAATCTCACCGATTAAACGTTGTGGCGTATCTTCATCAAAAGAAACCACCCAATCCACTGATGCTAAACCAGCCAATACTGCCATACGTGTATTCAGATTGTTAATTGGACGACTTTCACCTTTTAAGCGTTTGACGGAATCATCCGTATTTACGGCAACAATTAAACGGTCACCTAGTTTGCGAGCATTTTCTAAATAAGACACGTGACCTGGGTGAAGAATATCGAAACAACCGTTTGTCATCACAATTTTCTCACCGCGCGCTTTAGCATGAGCTACCGCAGTTTTTAATTGGCTTTCAGACATAATACCGAAGCCCGTTTCAGAACGTCCATGGATCGCATTCTCTAGTTCCACAGTAGAAACCGTTGATGTACCCAATTTACCGACCACAATACCTGCCGCCACATTGGCTAAGTAGCAAGATTCTTCAAAAGAACGACCATCTGCAAGTGCGGTTGCTAAAACACTGATTACCGTATCGCCCGCACCTGTTACATCGAATACTTCTTTGGCAACGGTTGGCAAATGGAAAGGCTCTTGAGTTGGACGAAGTAGTGTCATGCCTTTTTCAGAACGGGTCACTAAAAGTGCGGTCAATTCGATGTCTGAAATTAATTTTAAACCTTTCTCAATGATTTCTTCTTCAGAATCACACTTACCTACCACCGCTTCAAATTCTGACATATTTGGCGTCAGTAAAGTCGCACCACGATAACGCTCAAAATCTGTACCTTTTGGATCGATCAAGACTGGTACGTTTGCTTTGCGTGCAATTTGAATCATTTTTTGCACATCTTTTAACGTGCCTTTACCATAATCAGAAAGCACTAACGCACCAAAGTTTTTCACTTCCGATTCTAATTTCGCAAGCAACTCATGACATTCAACGTTTTGAAAATCTTCTTCAAAATCCAAACGAAGTAATTGTTGGTGACGAGACAAAATACGTAATTTCGTAATGGTTGGGTGAGTATCCAATGCCACAAAATTACAATCAATTTTTTGATGTTGTAATAAATTGGTTAAGGCTGTGCCTGTTTCATCTTGACCAATTAAACCTAAAATTTGCACAGGGACATTAAGAGAAGCAATATTCATTGCCACGTTTGCTGCACCACCTGCACGCTCTTCATTATCTTGTACACGAACCACAGGAACCGGTGCTTCTGGCGAAATACGATTAGTCGCACCAAACCAGTAACGATCAAGCATTACATCGCCTAACACTAATACTTTTGCTTGATTAAAATTGGCAGAATATTGAGCCATTTTGAAATCTCTCTGTTGGAATAATAAAAATTTGGCGCAATTTTACCACAACTCAAATTTGCGATAAACTACACGCCGAACTAACCAGAAAAGAATTATGAAAAACGAAAAACTCCCTCAATTTCAACCGCACTTTCTTGCCCCTAAATACTGGGGATTTTGGCTTGGTGTGGCGATTTGGCGAAGCCTTTTGTTACTTCCCTATCCAATTCTACGCCACATCGGCAATGGCTTAGGCTGGCTTTTCTCAAAATTAAAAGTGGGAAAACGCCGTGCCGCTATCGCACGCCGAAATCTTGAGCTCTGCTTTCCAGAAATGTCCGAGCAAGAACGTGAAGCCATTTTGCAAGAAAACTTGCGTGCCGTTGGGATGGCGATTATTGAAACCGGCATGGCATGGTTTTGGTCTGATGCGCGCATTAAAAAATGGTCAAAAATTGAGGGCTTAAATTATTTAAAAGAAAACGCCCAAGACGGCATTATCTTTGTGGGTGTTCATTTCCTCACCCTTGAATTAGGCGCACGTATTGTGGGCTTACATCATCCTGGCGTAGGCGTTTATCGTCCAAATGACAATCCTGTATTGGATTGGTTACAAATTAAAGGTCGCTTACGTTCAAATAAAGATATGCTGAACCGAAAAGATCTACGTGGCATGCTCAAAGCCTTGCGTAAAGGTGAAACCATTTGGTATGCGCCCGATCATGATTACGGCAGAAAAAATGCGGTATTCGTGCCTTTCTTCGCTGTTCAAGAAGCCGCAACCACGACAGGCAGTTATTATCTGCTTAAATCAGCACCAAATTGTAAAGTTGTCCCTTTTGCTCCATTGCGTAATAAAGACGGCTCAGGCTATACGGTCAGTATTTCGCCACCAGTGGATTTTTCCGATCTTTCAGATGATACAGCGATCGCAGAGAGAATGAATAAAGTCGTGGAAAAAGAAATCTTAAAAGGTGTGGAACAATACATGTGGCTACACCGCCGCTTTAAAACGCGTCCAACTGAAAATGAACCAAGTTTGTATTTGTAAAAAAGATGGTTCTACTAAAAAATCAGAAAAGGCGAGATACTATAAAGAATCTAGCCTTTTATTTTATATTAAGAATAGGTTATTATTTTTTTTGAAAAAACTCCTTACCTAATAACCAGAGATATCGGTCAATCTCTTTTAAATTGAATCTCTCTAATTTATAATATCTTTGAAAATCTAATAAAATCCCTTTAAATTTCCTGTAATCTTTTAAATCTTGCCTTTTAAAAGATGAAAACTTATCTACTTTATTAAAATAGAGGAGAACTCTCTCCACATAGCTATCATAAATTGGGAAAGCAATTGGATTATGGTGACTACAATATTTAGTCGCAAAAGAATAAAAATACTTCTTGTGCTCACCAATTTTTACCTCTCCTAATTCACGAACTAGTTTAATATCACCATCCTTTAAACGTTTATCTAGATCTTTAACACTTAAAATATGCTCTGCAACAGAGTGAATAGCAAAAATATTTGTGCTATAAAAATCATTTAAACATGATGCTTTCAATAAAATATCAGTTATTTCAGAATTTCCAGGTAATAACTCTAGAAAAAGTTTATTTAATGCCCTTTCTTGTGAAGTGTACTTTTCAAGTTTTTTCCACCCTTTAAGATATTTATTAACTTCTGAAACACTTGGTTCAGGGGGTAAAATTTTTTCCATATTTTCTCCAATATATTTTATCAATATCAAAAGCTATTTAAGTACATATGATAGACCCTATGTAAAAGTAAGTTTTTTACATCAGGATTTCACAATGAGACAAGGCTCCCTTTAATTGAGATATCTCACTCTCATTAAAGTTAACAAGTTCATCAGAAAAATCCATCACTCGTCTTAGATAAAGCTTTTTCAAATGGTTTAATTTAGTTAGTTTATACAACTCATCAATATTTATTCGATTATAGGAAAGATCTAAGCTTTCCAATTTATTAAATTGAATAATTGAATCAAACATAGACTCACTAACCTGGCCACTCCAATCTCTAAATGAAATAGATAAAATATGATTATTTAGGTAGACTAAAGGATCCAAATTGTCAATTTCATAAACATTATTAGGAATATTTACATTATCAAGAACAGGCTCTATAAAAGTATCATCTAACAAACATAATCCTGTTATATATTCACCTAACAAGAGCCCAAAAGTATCCCGATCATATATATCTGCCTCAGTATCAAGAGAATTTTCATCATAAAACTCACTGATACCAATTTCCTCTTCTTGATTAGGAAGATCCCATATTAAGATATACTTCATTGTGTTAGATAAATGGCACCACCAATCCCAATCGTCATCAGAAATAAACTCATTGTCAGCAATCTCATCCTCTGACATTTGAATTATCTTTCTAATTTTCTGAGCATTAATAAAGCTTACTAGCTCTTCGCTGAATTTATTGAGATCTTTCTCACTTTCGAATTCAAAACCAACTGATTTTGCTATTTCATCTAATATGAGCCTGACATTACGATGCATAACTGTCACATACCCATTTACTTTTTCAATAAAAAACTCATCATACTCAGCGGAGAAATCTGCATCCTTTGAAAAGTTGGAGTTGCCAGTTATATGGGAAATAAGGTGACGGCTCAAACTCTGAGGGTTTTCCATTTTTCCATATAAAATGCCCAATCTATCCATAATTTCACGTAACATTTTAATTGTATCACGATATATTACTTTAATACCTTCATTACTTAATTCTATACGGACATCATTATAAACTGTAAAATTTCTAATTTTTTTAGTCATCGGCTAATTCTAATTTAGAGAATAAAAAAATAGCCTATATGTAACTAATGTTTGTCCATATAGGCTAGTGTAACTACATTAACATAATCATAAATATTTGCTATTAAATCAATTTAATATAGTGTCATAAAAAATCATATGTCTATATAGTTATAAATAGTTATAACGCTTCATTATGCAATAATTTCGCAATTTGGCAGCAATTCCTTAACCACATTTAGTTCATCTGAACTGAGGTAATCCTCTGTAAATGCAATTTTTACTCTCTCTAAATAGAGTTTTTTAAGATTTTTAATATCTTTAAGTGATTCTAATGAATATAAAAATAGATCATTACCAGAAAGATCTAACTCTTCTAATTGAGGAATGCTCGCAATCATTGATGTTACATATCCTTGAACAATTATATCTTTATCTCTAAGTGACAACGATGACAATTGTTTGATATGTGATAATTTATCAAAATCATCTTCTACATCATAAACTTGAGGAATAACAAGAGAAGTAACTGTTCCTGGCTTATATGTATGATCTGAACCATACTGACCTGTTAAATATTTACCTACATAGTAACTAATAGCAGTATTTCTATCGTTAAGATCGACTGAAATAGAAATATCACCATTTTCAGTGTCCAATTCAGGGATTAAGTTATGATCAGTTTCAAGAAATTTATCTCTAAGATTCCATAACAGAACACACTTCATTACATAAGATAAACTACACCACCACTCCCAATCTTCATTAGAAATATTCCCTGTAGTATCGGTATCAGTGATAAGTTCTTCTGGGAATTTATCCTCTGCTAGTTTTGTAGTTTCTCTACGGGTATCAACGCCGTTGATGAAATTAATTAATCGATGGCCAAAATAACGAGTATTCCAGTCATCAGAATATTCAAAACCAAGATCTTCAGAAATTTCTCTTAACATGCTCCGTGTTTTTCTGTCACGGCATCTGATAGTAACGGTATAATCTTCAGCAGATTCGATAATTAAATCTTTATAAATTGCACAGCTTCTAATTTTTTTAGACATAACTACCTCTCTCTTACCAAAGTTTTAAAACAACTTGACCAAAAGCAACTAAAATTGAGTGCCCATCAAACTCATAAGTATTACTCGAATTTGAACTAAATTGAGGTTTAATTTTATTCCCTTCAATTACCCAACTATTTTGTGAATTAGCTGAAAATTGAGGTTTTAATTCACGTCCGTCATACACCCAAGTATTTTTTGATGTTGCAGAAAATTTAGGTTTTAGATAACGACCGTCATATATCCAAGTATTTTGTGAAGTTGCTCCTGATTTAGGTTTTAACTCACGCCCATCACAAGACCATTTACTTGATAATTCAATTTTTGGCATGTTTTACTCCGATTCCTTATGTTAAATGTTAATTAAAAATATTTTTATCAGTGTTTGTTTAGTTGGTATGTCAATACCAACTAAAAGAAGTATACTTCTTGGTATAAAATATATTTAAAACAATTAGTTATGCCTTTAATTATACCTAGAGCCAATTACTCGATTACGCGACTAACTCAGCAAATTCTCCCTATAAAATTTTGTAAAAAAACTGCCATTGAGGACTGATAAATCTGTCAATGATTCAATTTTTAAAAAATATCTAAAATTTTTCTTGATCTTTATATAATTAAATATATAATGAATCTCGTTTTAGATAGTAAACTTGTTTTATTACAAACACACTACTGGCTAGTGCATTCCCCCCCACTCCTTTTGCACTAGCCATTTTTTTTTAAATCCCTTACCATATCTCACCTTTTTCTTTTCTCTCAAAAATAATGAACAATCTAGAACTTGAACGTTTACTAAACGAAAAACTTAGCACAGATAGAATAAATGATTACGCCCCTAACGGTTTGCAAGTAGAAGGCAAATCAGAGATCAAAAAGATCATCACGGGTGTCACCGCAAGCCAAGCTTTGATTGATTATGCCGTTGCACAACAAGCTGATGCGGTGCTTGTCCACCACGGCTATTTTTGGAAAAGTGAAAATCCATGTATTCGCGGCATGAAAGGCAAACGCATCAAAACGTTGCTTGTGAATGATATCAATTTATACGGCTACCACTTGCCTTTGGATGTCCACCCAGAATTAGGTAACAACGCAAAACTTGCTCAGTTATTGGGGATTATCGATCTTCAACCTTTAGAAAATAGCTCAACCAGCATTCCTGTTTGGGGAACGTTAAAAGATCCCGTTAACGCTGAAGAATTTGCGCATCGTATTGAACAAGTACTTCACCGTAAACCGTTAATTTGCACCGAAAACGGACCGCACTTAATCCGTAAAGTAGGCATTTGTACTGGTGGCGGACAAGGCTATATTGATTTAGCGGCAGCACAAGGTTGTGATGCCTTTATTACCGGCGAGGTTTCGGAGCAAACAATTCACTCTGCTCGTGAGCAAGGTATTCATTTCTTTGCGGCTGGTCACCATGCAACAGAACGCTACGGCATTAAAGCATTAGGTGAATGGTTGGCAACGGAATATGGTCTGGATGTAGAATTTAAAGATATTGATAATCCAGCCTAACTGGTACAAAGTGTGATTAATTGCCGAAAGCACACAAAACAAGTATAATCTTGTCGATTTTTTTAACTCAAACATAGGAGAAAATATGGGTTTCTTAACTGGTAAACGTATTTTAGTAACAGGTCTTGCAAGCAACCGTTCTATCGCTTACGGGATCGCAAAAGCAATGAAAGAACAAGGCGCTGAACTTGCTTTCACTTATTTAAACGATAAATTACAACCACGCGTAGAAGAATTTGCAAAAGAATTTGGTTCTGACATCGTCCTTCCTTTAGACGTAGCGACCGATGAAAGCATCCAAAACTGCTTTGCAGAATTAAGCAAACGTTGGGAAAAATTTGATGGTTTCGTACACGCTATCGCATTCGCACCAGGCGACCAATTAGATGGTGATTACGTAAACGCAGCAACTCGTGAAGGCTACCGTATCGCTCACGACATCAGTGCATTCAGCTTTGTTGCAATGGCACAAGCGGCACGTCCTTACTTAAATCCAAATGCAGCGTTATTAACCCTTTCTTACTTAGGTGCAGAGCGCGCAATTCCTAACTACAACGTGATGTGTTTAGCGAAAGCGTCTCTTGAAGCGGCTACTCGCGTGATGGCTGCGGATTTAGGTAAAGAAGGTATTCGTGTGAATGCGATTTCTGCTGGTCCAATCCGTACCTTAGCGGCATCAGGCATTAAAAACTTCAAGAAAATGCTTTCTGCATTTGAGAAAACCGCAGCATTACGCCGCACTGTTACTATCGAAGATGTGGGTAACTCAGCAGCATTCTTATGCTCTGATTTAGCATCGGGTATCACTGGTGAAATTGTTCGCGTAGATGCAGGTTTCAGCATCACTGCAATGGGCGAATTAGGCGAAGAATAATTTTTCGTACAATCTATTTTTAGGCAGGCTTTTCAGTCTGCCTTTTCTCTTTTTTTAAATATAACTATGTTCCAAGATAATCCATTACTCGCACAACTTAAGCAACAAATCCACGATAGTAAAGAACACGTTGAAGGCGTGGTAAAAAGTACTGATAAAGCTTATGGGTTTTTAGAGTGCGATAAAAAAAGCTACTTTATTACCCCGCCTGCAATGAAAAAAGTCATGCACGGTGACAAAATCAAAGCCACCATTGAAAAACAAGGCGATAAAGAGCAAGCTGAACCTGAAGAATTAATTGAGCCAATGCTCACGCGCTTTATTGCCAAAGTGCGGTTCAATAAAGACAAGAAATTGCAAGTTTTGGTTGATCATCCAAGTATCAACCAACCCATTGGTGCGCAACAAGCTAAATCCGTCAAAGAAGAATTACAAGAAGGCGACTGGGTCGTTGCAAATTTGAAAACACACCCATTACGTGATGATCGCTTTTTCTATGCGACTATCAATCAATTTATCTGCCGTCCTGATGATGAATTAGCCCCTTGGTGGGTGACATTGGCACGTCATGAACAATCTCGTCATCCTGTGCAAGGTGCAGAAAGTTATGAAATGTTAGATCAACAAACACGCGAAGATCTGACCGCACTTCATTTTGTCACTATTGACTCTGAAAGCACGCAGGATATGGACGATGCTCTTTACATCGAACCTGTCGAGCAAAATGGTACACAAACCGGCTGGCGATTAGTCGTTGCCATTGCGGATCCCACAGCTTACATTGCATTAGATTCACAAATTGAAAAAGATGCGAAACAGCGTTGTTTCACCAATTATTTGCCTGGCTTTAACATTCCTATGTTGCCTCGTGAATTATCCGATGAATTATGTTCATTAATGGCAAATGAAACTCGTCCTGCTTTAGTGTGTTACATTGAAACAGATCTTGCAGGTAACATCACGGCTAAACCACATTTTGTATCCGCTTATGTGCAATCTAAAGCGAAATTAGCCTATAACAAGATTTCAGATTATTTAGAACAAGTACCGGATGCATGGCAACCGGAAACACCTGAAATTGCCCAACAAATTGATTGGTTACATCAATTTACTCAAGCGCGTATTCAATGGCGTAAAACCCATTCATTGTTATTTAAAGAGAAACCGGATTATTCCTTTATTCTCGCTGAAAATGGCAAAGTAAAAGAAATTAAGGCGGAATATCGTCGTATTGCAAATCAAATCGTGGAAGAATCCATGATTATTGCCAACATTTGTGCCGCTCAATTCTTAGCGGAGCATGCACAAACAGGTATCTTTAATACACATACGGGCTTTGATAAGAAATTCTTAGAAAATGCCCATAATTTCTTAATGGCAAATTTAGCTAATGAAGAAAATCAAGCCGAGCTTGCAGAGCGTTATTCAGTGGAAAATTTGGCAACCTTAAAAGGTTATTGCCAAATGCGTCATGATATTGAACCGATTGAAGGTGACTATTTAGAATTCCGTTTACGTCGTTATTTAACCTTTGCGGAGTTTAAATCGGAACTTGCTCCACATTTTGGGCTTGGATTAGAAGGTTATGCAACCTGGACATCACCTATCCGTAAATATTCCGATATGGTGAACCATCGTTTAATTAAAGCCGTGCTCACACAGCAAGCTTGTGAAAAACCAAAAGATGAAGTCCTTGCTCGCTTACAAGAAGCCCGTCGTCAAAATCGCTTGGTTGAGCGTGATATTGCCGATTGGCTATATTGTCGCTACCTTGCTGACAAAGTCGCTGAAAATGCTGAATTTGATGCAGAAGTACAAGATGTGATGCGTGGTGGTTTACGTGTTCAATTATTAGAAAATGGCGCATCTATGTTCGTACCAGCTTCTACATTGCATCCAAATAAAGATGAAATGCAAGTAAATACTGATGAATTGGCGATGTATATCCAAGGGGAACGTCGTTACAAAATCGGTGATTTAGTGAAAGTAAAACTCACCGAAGTACGAGAAGAAACTCGCAGTATTGTCGGTCAATTAATCATTTAATAACCACTTCCCTCTATCTAGAAATACCGCTCGTTACACAACAGGCGGTATTTTTTTATAAAACCTAAGTTATAAAAATATTTTGTACGTCTATAGTATTAAATAAAAGGATTATTGGGATATATTGAAGAACATCAAGATGAGATATTGATATGATATCCCCGCCTTGAAGGCGGGGATAAAATAGATATTTAGGTAGAATTACATTTTAGGAATTTCTACGCCAGATGAAAGCACGTCTTGAATATCTGATTTTAAAACATCTGCTTTTGGTCCATAAATTGCTTGGATACCAGAACCTTTCACAATAAAGCCCATTGCGCCTGCTTGTTTCCAGCTTGCTTCATCACCCACTAAATCTGGATTATGTACGGTAATACGTAAACGTGTCATACAAGCATCAACATCTGCAATGTTATTACGTCCACCAAGTAAGTTAATGATTTGAATAACTTGCGTGTTAGCATTTGCGACCTTTTGCTCCTCACGAGGAGCTTCATCTGAACCTTTCGCATCATAGTTACCATTACGGCCCGCTGTCGCGAGATTAAATTTCTTAATCATAAAGTTCGCAATAAAGAACATGGCAACCGCAAACAGGATGGATACCCAAATAAAGTTGATCACATCCATACCAATACCCGCTTTAATCGCCATCGGAGTACGCGTTAAGAACTCAATGTTACCGAATGAATGCACACGTAAGTCAACAATATCTGCCATAGCGAAAGCACAACCTTGTACTAAGGCATAAACAATATAAAGCGGTAATGCAACAAACATAAACATGTATTCGATTGGCTCTGTTACGCCTGTTAAGAACACGGCAAGTGCAGATGAAAGGAAAATACCTTTATAAAGTTTTTTCTTATCTTCATCCACATTGATATACATTGCGAGTGTCAAGCCCATTAAGATACCAGTTGAACCAATCATTTGTCCTACTTTGAATCGAGCTGGTGTCACTGTTGAAAGAAGGTCGTTATATTGGGTTAAATTACCTGCATCTTTTAGGTTGATTAAGTCAGTCACCCAGGCAAGCCAAAGTGGATCTTGACCAAATACTTGTTTACCTTGTTGTGCACCAGTTAAGAACTCATAAGTACCGCCTAATGAAGTGTAGTTCATTGGGATAGTCAACATGTGGTGTAAACCGAATGGAAGCAATAGACGCTCTAAGGTACCGTAAATAAATGGTGCTAAAATTGGCGCTGAGTTTTGTGAGTTAGCAATCCATTGACCGAAATGATTAATTCCTGTTTGAACTAAAGGCCAGAATAATGATAGGAAGATCGCCACTAATACAGAACGATAAATAACAACGAAAGGAACGAAACGTTTACCATTAAAGAATGTCAGTACTTCAGGTAATTTACGGAAATTGTAGTAACGGTTAAAAGTTGTTGCACCCACAAAACCGGCGATAATACCAACGAACACACCCATATTTAACGCAGGTTGCCCAAGCACATTCACAAAGTAATTCGCCACAGGAATTTCACCGGCCAATACTGTACTTACATGTGCATTTGGATCCGCTAGCATTTCAAGTTTCACACCGAAAAAGTTACCGGTAATTAAGTTAATTAAAATGAAAGCCAGGCCTGCTGCAAATGCCCCACCCGCACGCTCATTTGCCCAGCTACCACCAATCGCTAAAGCAAATAACAAATGAAGGTTACCAATAATCCCCCAACCAATTTGGGCGATAATGTTTCCGACAAGCGCTAGCCATTCTGCGTCACTAATCAAAGGCAGTGAGTTACCAATACTCACCATTAAACCCGCTGCTGGCATAACGGCAATCACAACCATTAGGCACTTACCGAATTTTTGCCAAAACTCAAAACTGAGTAGTTTTTTCATATCAATCCTCCTACAAGATGAGATCTACTTCTACGCCAAAATGGTCGGAAACAATCGGTTTATTTTTCCCATTAAAAATAACCTGACTGGATAAAACCTTTTTTGCCTGATTTAAAAAAATATAATCTAGTCGCTTTTCTTCACTATGGCCTTTCCAACCGTCAATCGCTTTCTCCACAGTGATACCGCTATCCTTCTGCTCTGCCATTTCAAATGTATCGAATAAGCCTAAGGATTTAATCTGCTGGTAAGCTTGCTGATCGCTTATTGCATCAGTATTGAAATCACCCATCAGGATTTTAAGATTCGCACTTTGACTTCGCTCTACAATATAACGAACATTATCAAGTTGGTTTTCTCCATCACAATTTGGCAAATTGATATGACAAGAATAACATTCAATTAACTGGCCTTGATATTCTACCGTCAAGCCAATGATTTTACGCGAGAGAATCGAGTCAAGACGTTGATGTTGGCTACAATAAAACGCATCAACATCATAAACAGGCAAACGCGTTAAAAATGCAATGCCTTCATCATATTTATCGTAACCAATATGCGAATTGCTCCAAACAAGTGAGTATTTCTGTGCAACGCGTTGATTGATTTTATTTAACAGAATGACACCATAGTTATCTTGCTTTAACGTTGGCGAAATAGCAGGAGCCGACATCAATTGATTAACCTCTTGTAAGGCAATGATGTCATAACCCTTTTCTACAATAGTCTCAGCAAGAATCTCTATTTTTTCCGCTTGGTTAGCTTCTAACCAAGCGTGTACATTCAGGGTAAGTAGTTTCATTGCTTCCCCTTAGCCCTCACAATGCCAAATATCTGCATTATATTGAGCGATAGTGCGGTCAGATGAGAAGAAGCCCGCTTTGGCGATATTGTGCACCACTTTCTCATTCCAACTATCTTGATCTTCATAATCGGCTAAGATTTGTTCTTTCGCGTCGACATAAGCATTAAAGTCGATTAACGTCATAAACCAGTCTTTATTTAATAACTCGTTATAAAGACGTTCTAAACGTGTTTTATTGCCTAATTTCACCACGGCAGGATTCAGAATAAAATCAACTGCTCTTTTAATATCTTTGTCGTTTTCATAATACGCTTTTGAAACATAACCCGCTGTTTCATAAAGTTTAATAATGCTTTCTGAATCTTTACCGAATGTATAGATATTTTCAGCACCGGCTAATTCTGCAATTTCAACATTAGCCCCATCCATTGTGCCTAAGGTTAACGCGCCATTAAGCATAAATTTCATATTACCTGTACCAGAAGCTTCTTTAGAGGCAAGTGAAATTTGTTCTGAAATATCGGTTGCTGGAATCAGTTTTTCCGCCACACTCACATTATAGTTTTCCACTAAATGGACGTTTAAATACTTGTTAACTTCAGGATCATTATTGATTAACTCAGATAAACAAAGAATTAAGTGAATAATATCCTGTGCAATCACATAAGCAGGTGCAGCTTTACCGCCGAAAATGACGGTAATTTTACGTTTTGGTAATTTACCTGCTTTAATTTCTAAGTATTTATGAATCACATAAAGCGCATTCATTTGTTGGCGTTTATATTCATGGAAACGCTTAATTTGCGTATCAATGATTGAATTTTCATCTAAATCAATACCTTTATTTTCTTTAAGGTACGCTTTTAACGCCAATTTGTTTTCAAACTTAATTTTCGCTAATTGTTGATGAACCTTTTTATCATCTTTAAAGGCTAACAATTTCTCTAATTTCGTTGCATCATGCAAATACTCATCACCAATCAATTCTTTAATGTAAGCCGCTAATGCTTGGTTAGAAAACTCTAACCAACGACGGAAGGTAATGCCGTTTGTCTTATTATTGAATTTTTCAGGATATAACGCATAGAACGCTTTAAGTTCTGAATTTTTCAAAATCTCTGTATGTAATGCCGCCACACCATTGACTGAATTTGAAAAGTGAATATCCATGTGCGCCATATGCACACGTTTTTGTTTATCAATGATTTGCACTGCTAGATCTTTATATTCTGCACGCACTAATTTATCTAATTTCTTAATGATCACCACTAAATGCGGCACCACTTCATCTAAATAAGCGAGTGGCCATTTTTCTAATGCTTCAGCCAAAATGGTATGGTTTGTATAGCCTACCATATTACGTACAATTTCAACGGCTTCGGCAAATTTAATCTGATGTTTTTCCGTTAATAAGCGAATTAATTCAGGAATCACCATTGAAGGGTGGGTATCATTGATCTGTACATACGCATAATCCGCTAAATCATGTAAGTTACTGCCACGCGCAATTGCTTCATCAATTAATAATTGTGCAGCATTTGATACCATGAAGTATTGTTGATAAATACGCAGTAATTCCCCATTCTTATCTGAATCATCTGGATAAAGGAATAAAGTCAGATTTTCTTCAATCGCAGTTTTATCAAACTCGATACCTTTTTTAATCAGTTTAGGATTCACTGATTGAATATCAAATAAATTGAGATAGTTTTTCGTTTCTTTCTTATAACCTAAAATATCAATGCGATCTAGTTTAGAGGTTAACGTAAATTTCTTAAATGGCACCTCATAGGTAATATCTGTTGGAATTAACCAAGAGTTATCTTCAATCCAATCATTAGGCTCCGCATGTTGTTCATTCTTTTTAAAGACTTGTTTGAACAACCCATAATGATAATTTAAACCTACCCCTTCAGCATTTAAGCCAAGTGTAGACATTGAATCAATAAAACAAGAAGCCAAACGACCTAACCCACCATTTCCTAAAGACGGTTCTGGTTCAATATCTTCAATATGACTTAATGATTTACCCGCACTTTCTAATTCTGTTTTGATATCTTGATACACACCAAGATTAATCAGGTTATTAGAAAGTAATTTACCAATTAAAAACTCTGCTGAGATATAGTAAACCTTACGTTTACCTGTGTTTTTAGGTTTATCTGCAGAAAGTGCTTTTACGTAATTTAATAATTGAATATAAGTTTCTTTATCACTTAATTGCTCAAGCGATTTATTGGTTTCGTTTTTTACAAATGTACTAAATTTAATCATTGTTTTTTCCTGATTAGCACGTTGATATAACGTGGTCATTTTTGCTAAAAAGTCTTTTTTATCTTGCGTTAAATCTGATTGCTGCATTCTCCATTGCCAGTTTCCACCAATTGTTGAAGGAACATTCATTCTTGAACTGGCTGGCAAATCTAAAACATCTTGCATTGTGGCGATCGCGGTATTGCTAACCGTTGCAAAAAGCTGACGAATCATCGCCTGACAAATCGATTCATCCTCACCACGATGCGTATAATCATTAATATATTGTTGCTGTTGTTCGGTAAGTCCGTTATACCAACCATTAGTTACTTCGTTATCATGTGTACCGGTATAAACAATGGAATGTGGGATGCAATAATGCGGGCTATCTAAACTTTTTCCGCTGACATCTTCAAAACCAAATTGCAAGATCTTCATACCTGGGTAATTACAATCTGCAAGCAATTTTCTGGCTTTATCATCAATATTACCTAAATCTTCGGCAATAATCGGTAAGTCACCCAATTGCTCTTTAACAGCTTTGAATAAATCATAGCCGGGACCTGGCTGCCAACTACCATATTTAGCAATATCGGCTTTTCCATCTACCTGCCAATAATCGGAAAAACCTTTGAAATGGTCGATGCGAAGTACATCATAAATCTTGAAACTTTCTTCAATACGATGAATCCACCACGCATAGCCTTGTTTTTTATGCTCTTCCCAAGCGTAAAGCGGATTGCCCCAAAGCTGTCCGGTTGCACTGAATTGATCCGCTGGAACTCCAGCAACAACAAGCGGATTGCGTTCTTCATCTAATTGGAAGAGTTCTGGTTTTGTCCAAACTTCTACACTATCTGCAGCCACGTAAATCGGCATATCACCGATAATCTTAATGCCTTTTTGATTCGCGTAATGTTTTAACTCGCTCCATTGTTTAAAAAAGAAATATTGCGTCACTTTAAAGTACTGAATTTGATCCGTTAACATCGTGCGATATTTTTCTAATGTTTTTGGATCGCGTGCAACGGCTTTTTTATCATCCCATTTTTGCAATGCTTGATTGCCGAAATGCTCTTTAATTGCCATAAACTCAGCAAAATCGTCCAACCATAATCGATTGTTTTTCTCGAAGTGATTGAAATCAGCTTGGAGTGATTGATTCGCTAAAAAATTTTTTACGGCTGTTTCTAAAATCGGACGGCGTGCGTAAAAGATACGTTCATAATCCACGCTAGTTGGATCATCACCAAAATTAACCGATGCATAATCCGCTTCTTTCAACAAACCCATTTGAGTTAATAAGTCAAAATCAATAAGGTGAGTATTGCCTGCAATTGCAGAGAAAGATTGATAAGGAGAATCACCATAACTGGTGGTGGTAAGTGGAAGAATTTGCCAATAAGTTTGTTTAGTTTCAACTAAAAAATCGACAAAATCATAAGCCGATTGCCCAAAGCTACCAATCCCGAATGCATTTGGTAGTGAGGTAATGTGCATAAGAACACCACTTGAACGAGTAAGCATAATATTTCCTCTAGGAAGTTATATTTTGGCACATTCTAACCTAAGCGTATTTTTATGCAACAACTTATACGTAAAAGTTTAAAACATTTTCATAAAAATATGACTAATATCACATTTTATACGTATAACATTTATGATTTTATGATATGCTATGGCGAAACCTATGGAACGAACGGTCGATAAAAGGATTAAAAATGAGCAAGTATAAACAGGTCTATAACGAGATAAAGACCCAAATTAACAATGGTAATTTAGCACCATTGCAAGAGCTCCCGAGTGAAAATGAACTCATGCAAAGCTATGGTTTTTCTAAAGATACTATTCGAAAAGCCCTTTCTTTACTTGAAATTGATGGCTACATTCAAAAGCAACAAGGCCGAAATTCGATTGTTTTAGAGCATGACTTATCTAAACCACAAATGCTTTCTGAAATTAAAACCGTCAGCGAATTAAATAGTACCTCAACGCACCAAGTAAAAACCACATTAACCAGCTTGTATATTGTGCAAGGTGAAGAAGAGCTGATGCATATTTTTAATGTCGATGATCAGATCGATTTCTACCGTATTGCTCGTCTCCGTGAAATTGATGGTGAAGCCGTTGAATACGAGGTTTCTTATTTTGATCGCCGCATCGTGCCTTTTATTAGCCGAGAAATCGCTGAACACTCTATTTATCACTATTTAGAAAACGAATTAAAATTAAAAATTAGTCACTCACAACGAAAAATTATCTTTCGCTATGCTAACGAAGAAGAAAAAAATGCGATCGATCTTGGTGAGTATGACATGGTTGTGAATGTGACAAGCACCACTTATTTGGCGGATGGTCGACCGTTTCAATATGGGAGTATTAGCTATCGACCAGATAAAATTGCATTTACATCAACAGCAAGACGACATGTCTAGTTTTTGTAAATGATAGGTTGTTATTTAAAAAATTCATAAAAAAAGTGCGGTCATTTTTAACCGCACTTTTTATTTAAGCTATTTTAACCAAAATTGTCCTTTGAAAATTTTTCCTAATGTCATCAGCACCAAACCACTCATCATCAAGTTAGCAAAGATAAATGCACCGTTTGCCAATCCGCTCAGTACGTTATGATGAACAAAAGAAACCGCCCCATTCGCTAAAGAAGCTAATCCGAATGAAAAAGCCCAGAAGCCAATATTAAGCCCTTTTTCACTAATCCAAGGGAACAAACGAATTAAAAAGAATATTTGTAAAAAACCGTACCCCCATAAGAGTTTAACGAAAAGATCGATCTCTCCCCCATTAAGCGATAAGTAAGCCGACGAGCCCACAAATGCTGGAGCGAGAATAATCCCCATTGTTGGACGAAATTGTGGTTCAATCTGCAACACGCGTAAACGTTGGAATAACACTGGTTCATAAATAATCCAAGCAATCATCCCTGCACCTAAGAACAAATAACCTAAATCTTGATAGCCTAACAAGGCTAATGATGAGGCACTTGTAAAGTTAGTCGCCACAGAGGGCAAATAAAAAGGTGGCAGTGTCGATTTTTCCTCAAATGTGCCATCTTTCCATAATGCACTAATACGCACTGAAGCAAACAACAGTTGCCCAATTGTCCCGATCCAAATTAATCCCTCGCCAATAAGAGGAA
The DNA here is from genome assembly GCF_001055095.1 of Parahaemophilus parainfluenzae. Taxonomy (GTDB): domain Bacteria; phylum Pseudomonadota; class Gammaproteobacteria; order Enterobacterales; family Pasteurellaceae; genus Haemophilus_D; species Haemophilus_D parainfluenzae_Z. The sequence continues at coordinate 122,341 of NZ_JVHG01000026.1, read as the reverse complement.
ACCAACGATACAGAACATCCCCGCTTAACATCGTTGTAATCGGTATTAAGGCGAGAAAAGAAAAACGTATCGGACAACAATATTCATCTCGTACTTCTTGAGAGAAATAAATCATTTTATAAATATAAAGCAAGACGAAAAGTGCCCATACTGAAACAGAGATTAATCCAATAATATCACTCACATTTCGAGAAAAAGAGAGCGTATCACCCATATGTAACCAGGCTAAAGATAAAGCGCTTAAACCTAATGGAATCGCAAAATACCCTGTTGGTAACGGAAATGGTCGTTTATCAGTCATTATTATTCTCCTAAAAATTGATACCTTATAAGATTACCTATAAAAGCATGAATATTGATGTGGATTTATCTCAAAGACTAGAATAAAAATCTCATTTCTCTAAATGAAAGAAAGGGCTAATAAACATTAGCCCTAAATTGAATTAATATTTTTTTGATTATTTGCAGATCACTTCTAATCCGCCCATGTAAGGACGTAATACTTCCGGCACTGTAATTGAGCCGTCTGCATTTTGATAGTTCTCAAGCACCGCCACTAATGTACGACCCACTGCCAAACCAGAGCCATTCAATGTATGCACTAAGCGAGTTTTCTTATCACCTTTTGCTTTGCAACGTGCTTGCATACGACGCGCTTGGAAATCCCACATGTTAGAGCAAGAAGAAATCTCACGGTAAGTATCTTGTGCAGGCACCCACACTTCTAAGTCGTAAGTTTTGCAAGAACCAAAGCCCATATCACCAGTACAAAGTAATACTTTACGATATGGCAGATTTAAAAGCTGTAATACTTTTTCTGCATGGCCTGTTAATTCTTCAAGCGCTTCCATAGATTTATCAGGATCAACGATTTGTACCATTTCCACTTTATCGAATTGGTGCATACGAATTAAACCACGGGTATCACGACCATAAGATCCTGCTTCAGAACGGAAACATGGTGTATGTGCGGTCATTTTGATTGGCAAATCTGCTTCATCAACAATCACATCACGTACAAGGTTAGTCACTGGCACTTCCGCTGTTGGAATTAATGCGTAAGGTTGTTCGCCTTCTAACGCTAAAGTATGGAATAAATCTTCGCCAAATTTTGGTAATTGGCCTGTACCATAAAGGGTCGCATGGTTAACTAAATAAGGTACATAAGCTTCTAAATAGCCATGTTGTTCAGTATGAAGATCTAACATAAATTGCGCTAATGCACGGTGCATTTTAGCAATTTGACCTTTCATTACCGCAAAACGCGCACCCGCTAATTTAGCCCCTGCTGCAAAATCTAAGCCATTGGTATCTTCACCTAATGACACGTGATCTTTGATCTCAAAATCAAATGTACGCGGCGTACCCCAACGTAAAATTTCTTTATTTTCAGTGTCATCTTTACCTAATGGCACTTCATCTGCTGGAAGGTTTGGAATGCTTAACGCGATTTGATTGATTTCTGCTAACACAGCATCAAGTTGAGTTTTCGCTTCGTTTAGCTGTTCGCCCATGTTATCCACTTCAGCCAATAATGGTGCAATGTCTTCACCACGTGCTTTTGCCGCACCAATGGCTTTGGAACGCGCGTTACGCTCTGCTTGTAATGTTTCAGTTTTTACTTGTAAATCTTTGCGTTGTTCTTCTAATGCGGTAAGTTTTTCCGTATCAAGAATAAAGTTACGTTTTACTTTTAATTTTTCTGCTACTTCAGCCAGATTATTACGGAGTAAATTTGGATCGATCATTGGAATTCCCTATTTTTCATTATGAAACAGATACCTTTATTCTAGCGTGCTTTGAGCAAATAAACCAGTTAAAAGCCTGATTTTTCTTTTATTAACCTCTTCAAAAACATCCAATTTTATGGCCGCACTTTGCCATGATTTAATTTTGTGATCTCTGTCAAATTCTGAGAATGAGGCACTAGAAACAGCAAAAAAAAGTTCTATAATAAAAATGAACGTTAACCAAGAGGAGTAACCTATGTTTCCTGAATTTCGCGATTTAATTACTAATCTCAAAAACAAAGATGCTTATTTTGATCGCTTGTTTGAAAAACACAATGTGTTAGACCAAGAGATCAAAAATAAGATTGATAACATAGAACTCGCTACTCATACGGAAATTGAGAACTTGAAAAAAGAAAAATTACGGATTAAAGACGAGCTCTATCAATACTTGAAAAAGAAAGCAGCTGAGTAATTGGTTTAATGTGAAGACAAAGTGCGGTGAAATTTACCGCACTTTTTTGTTTTAAGTGGTTTTATTCTTTTGAGAGCCCAGATAAATCGCTACTAATGTCAGCACTGCTCCCGTCCATTGCCAATGATTGATGGGCTTATCCAAGCCAAAATAATCAATCACAAGCGCCACCACCGGTTCGGAAAGAAGCAACAAACCGGTTAAACCTAACGACAAATAAGGAATGGTATAAGCAATCATGCCCCAAGCGACACATTGCATCACTGCACCATAAATGAACACCAATCCCCAATCGGTGAAAGTGGTAGGATAGAGGTTATCGGAATTAAAAATCAACGAAGGAACAATTAAGACAAGCGCACCACTTAAACTCAAAATAAACATTAACGAAAATAAAGCAGTAGGTTCTTCTTCGTGCACTTTTTTAATCATAATCATTGAAGCGGCAAGCATGCCTGCCGAAATGAGCCCAATGATAATGCCGTACATACCGTCAAAATTATGCTGTAGCTCTTCCCCTGAGATTAAGACAACACCCGCAACCGCTAGAAAAAGGCTTAACATTTGTAATTTCGTTTGGCGTTCACCAAAGAAGAGATAGCCAATTGCGGCCAAAAAGAAAATCTGCAAACTATTCAGCAACGTTGAAATACCCGGCCCTACCGCATATACACTTTCATGCCAAAAAGATAAATCAAAAGCTAAAAAGATGCCGGCTAATGCGGCATACATCATCGCTTTACGGCTTTTCGGGAAACGCTGTCTTTTTAATTTCATTAAGAACCAGAAAATAAAAGAGGCAATAAGTAAACGCCAAAATGCAATGGCATAACCACCCACTGGAACAAACTTAACAATCAGGCTTCCTAAACCGAATAACACACAGCCCAAGACTAACATCGGGGCAGCGTAAGATTTTATTTTATCCATTAAATAAACATTGCCCAGACAGCCAAACTCGCCGCCATAAAGAATAAAATGAGTAAGCTGTTATAACTGAGTTTCCATTTATTAACACTGTGCAAAAGCAATACCCCTGCTATTACTAAATGAAGAACAAAATAAATACCGTATGCGAAAACACCATCAAAATTGACCGCACTTACACCTTGATAAATAATAAAGATCAGTACTGCCAACGCATTCAGTGCAAGTAGTAAAATCATCAATAATGGCAGTAACGCAATGAAACCTTGCAGACGATTACGAGAAACAGACAAACATAAATTCGCTAATAATACGCCCATCACCGATTGTGCCAATGGATTATATTGCACGAAATTTGGTGTTGGATTGCCGAAGAAAATCATCAAATAAGCAATTACACCCAATCCACTCACCAACGATGCCATTAAGAGAAAACCACGCCGAGCCGATTCATCTTTAGGTTGTTTCCATACTGCATATACGGCAGATAACCCGCATAAGCTGACAATATCAGTCATCACGTAATGATGTGGTGAGGCTAAGCTCATTCCAAGCCAAACTAACCAATAAAGTGCAAAACAGACATTTGCTTTGATTAAACGTCCGCGCTGCCCTGGGCAAATTTCGCCTTTAATAAACGCAACCAAACAAAGTAACTGAGCAATCAGCACACCAAAGGCTAAATGAGGAATCAATTTTTCAGCAGATTGCAAAGACTCTGCAAAAAATTCAATAATTAATAGCAACCCAATTGGCAAGAGAGCAAGAAATGCGGCTAAGGGTTTGGATTGTTCTTCTGACATAAGATTCTCGATTAGAAAAAGAAGGCGTCATTATGCCAAAATTTACAGCTTTTTTTAATGGCTTTCGTGCATTTTGACTCATTCCCTTTTAAAATAAGCAAAATGATAACCGCACTTTAGGAACCACAAAAAATGCTATTAAGCGTACTTTATATTATTGGAATAACTGCCGAAGGAATTACCGGCGCATTAGCCGCTGGACGAGAAAAAATGGATATTTTTGGGGTAATTATTATTGCCTGCGTGACGGCGATTGGCGGCGGTTCGGTACGCGATGTTTTACTTGGGCACTACCCGCTTGGCTGGGTTAAACATCCTGAATATTTCATTATGGTGGCTGGTGCAGCTGTATTAACGGTTTTTATCGCGCCCTTCATCAAACATTTCATGCGCTACTTCCGCACGATTTTCTTGGTGTTAGATGCTTTAGGATTAATCGTGTATTCCATTATCGGTGCGCAGATTGCCATTGATATGGGTTATGGCTTTACCGTGACATCCATTGCGGCAACGGTGACAGGGGCATTTGGTGGTGTATTACGTGATTTACTCTGTAACCGCATTCCCCTTGTATTCCAAAAAGAACTTTACGCCAGCGTGTCATTCTTCTCTGCCGCTATGTATATGGCATTACAACACCTTCAAGTAGAACACACGCTTTCAATTTTACTCACGTTATTCAGTGGTTTTGCATTGCGCTTACTTGCAGTTCGATTTGGTTGGGGATTACCCGTTTTCGATTTCCAAGAGCAAGAAGAGGAAACAAATGATAAATTACCGAAGAAAACGAAATAGAAATAATGGATAAGATGTAAATTTAGATTTCTTTAATTAAAGAAATAGTATGATGGGCCATAAGATAAAAGCATTTAAAAATTTCTTAAAAACCAAACACATTTTATGTTCTAACACTTTGATTGTACACGGCTAAAATCCCAAACGACTCACAAACTACTAAGAATTCAAGGCTACAATATCTAATGGAGGTGTTTGGGGCACTATTTGAGCCAAATAACCATCCCCAAGCAAAAACACTTTTGTTGATAATGCAGATATATCATCTATTTTTTCTAAAGCTAAGAATAAATTAGTTTTAAAGATAGGTACTCCATTTATATCGGCTAAAACATAAACTTCTGAAGATTTTACTTTTTCTTCAACCAATTTAATCAATTTATCAAATTTTAAAGTAACAATACCTTCCTTTAATTTATTTATATTTCCATACTCAAATGGATATTTATAAAAAATATTTAGAACCTCTTTCTCTTTTTCTTCTGATAAGAGGCTAAAATCGTCTGAAAGAGCTTCTACACACTCTTCAAATAATGTCATACAAACCTTTATTTTATTGTTTAAGAAATATTAAGACTTAAGTAGGGTTTATAAATTCTCAAATCGCACCCTACTCACGGGATATAAACTGACTAGATGATAAATCATTACTCATAATTCACAAAATCCTTAATTTTAATCATTTCACCTTACGCATTTTTACGATAAGCTACACCATATTTTTGTTGCAATAACAAGGGATTCGATATGTTAGAACAAATGGGCAAACAGGCCAAAGATGCAGCCTTTATTTTAGCGCAGTTAAACACCACTGAAAAAAATCATGCGCTCAGCATTATTGCAGATCAATTAGAACAACAAGCGGAGCGTATTCTAGCCGCGAACCAAAAAGATATTGAAATTGCGAAACAAAACGGCTTATCTGAAGCCTTAATTGATCGCCTTTTATTAACCGAAGAGCGCCTAAAAGGTATTGCGAATGATGTCCGCCATGTGATTTCTCTCACTGATCCAGTGGGAAAAATTATTGATGGGGGCACCTTAGATAGCGGATTAAAAATCGAACGCGTTCGTACACCGCTTGGCGTAATTGGTACCATTTACGAAGCACGTCCCAATGTCACCATTGATGTGGCGAGTCTTTGCTTAAAAACCGGTAATGCCGTGATTTTACGTGGTGGAAAAGAAACACAACATTCCAACCAAATTTTAGTGGAAGTGGTACAAAATGCCCTTGAACAAGCGGGATTACCACGCCATGCAGTCCAAGCTATTACCGATCCGAATCGTGAACTTGTGATGCAACTGCTTAAATTGGATCGCTACGTGGATATGATTATTCCTCGTGGGGGCGCCGGTTTACATGAGCTTTGTAAACAACATTCTACCATTCCAGTGATTGTCGGTGGTGTGGGTGTTTGTCATCTTTTTGTGGAAGAAAGTGCAGACCAAGAAAAAGCCCTTGCGGTGATTGCTAATGCAAAATGCCAACGTCCAAGCACATGTAATACGTTGGAAACGCTTTTAGTTCAACGCTCGATTGCAGAAACCTTCCTACCAAAACTCGCGAAATATTTAGCCGAGAAAAAAGTAAAATTCCATGCAAAATCGACCGCACTTTCGATTCTTCAAGCTGCAAATGTCGATGTGCAAGAAGTGACCGAACAAGCACTACGCCAAGAATGGGGCTCACTCGATCTCAATGTCGTGGTGGTTGAAGATATGGATGAGGCAATTGCTCACATTCGTGAATATGGCACACAACATTCAGAAAGTATCTTAACGGAAAACCAACGATTAGCGACACAGTTTATTAATCAAGTAGATGCAGCAGCCGTGTATGTTAATGCAAGTACTCGATTTACCGATGGCGGACAATTTGGTTTAGGTGCAGAAGTGGCGGTAAGTACTCAAAAACTTCATGCTCGTGGTCCAATGGGATTAGAGGCCTTAACCAGCTATAAATGGGTCTGTATCGGCGATTACACTTCTCGTAAATAGTCTGTTTCATCCATAAAAAAACCGCACCTTGAAAGCATCAAAGTGCGGTTATTTTTTATCTCGTTTTTAGTGTTTACCGAATAATTTCATTGCGGGTAATACAATCGCACAAGCAATCGCCCCAACAATCACACCAACGACTAACGTTGCCACATTACCTAATAAGCCATCAGCTAATTGATAATCAGCGAGCAAATGATGAATGAAATCTACATTATGCACAAAAATACCGCCACCGACTAAGAACATCGCAAGCGTACCGATAAAACTAAGTGAACGCATAAATTTTGGCATAATCACTAAAATTGCATTCCCGATTGACTTCGCTACGCCCCCTTTTTTGATAAGGTATAAGCCGAAATCATCCGCTCTAACAATCAATGCGACCAAGCCATAAACAAAAATAGTAATTCCGATACCCACTATCGAAAGAGAAATGATGCGAGTCAGCAAGCTCGCTTCAGTTAATTCACCTAATGCAATAATGATAATTTCAGCGGAAAGAATAAAATCGGTACGAATTGCCCCTTTAATTTTAGCGGCTTCATTAAAGGTTGTTTTTTCTTCATGCTCTTCGTGAGCAATAAATTTATGTAGAATTTTCTCTACACCTTCAAAACACAAATACGCCCCACCAATCATCAGAAGCGGCACGATCAACCAAGGTAAAAACGCAGAAAGCAATAAAGCAATTGGAATTAAAATGATTTTATTGACTAACGATCCTTTGGTGACAGCCCAGACAATGGGTAATTCACGATCGGAAGATGCCCCTGTTACCTGATTAGCATTTAAGGCTAAGTCATCGCCTACCACACCAACGGTTTTCTTGGCTGCCATTTTGGTCATTAAGGCAACATCATCAAGAATCGATGCAATGTCATCAATAAGGGTAAAAAGAGAGCTAAACGCCATATTCTTTCCTTTATAAAGTTAAAATTTAGAGAAATGAGTTTTAGACTGGTCGAATGCTTTCGACATCCAACTTCGCATCAAACTCTTTTTGTAATAAAAGCAGTTTTTTATCTTGCTGCAAATCAGTACGCGCCTGTTCACGTAAGTCTTGATAAACTTTTTTACGGTAATCCATCGGTGTTAAAACATCGGAATCTTCAACAAAAATAGATAATTTGACTGGTTTTTCATATAAACGTTCAAGATGATCCACTAGATTTTTAATATTTCGATCTTGTTTTAAATGCGCTTTTTCAGAATGAAGCCCGAGTTGAATTTCATCTTCTGTTTGCGACTTAATGAAGCAATTTAATGCTAACTCTTTTGAAAAGCCAATCACACCAGAACGTTCGACAATATCCGTCCAAGGATCTTGTTTTTGCGTAATTTGAATAATTTTCTCACGCAATTCTGGTGTCACATCTTTCAACATTGCCTGTTTAATATCAGAAGGACGCACACCACTATCTACTTTGGCTAAATCCGGATTACTCCACTCCCAACGGTAGGTTTCCGCATCGAGAATTTCTTGCTCTTCCGCATCCATTTCAGCATTGTCATCAATGGTATTTTCAACCGTCTCAATACCTTGCTTTAACTCGTCAGCTTGTTGAGTCATTGGATTTAGTACCGCTACTTTCGTTTGCGTCGCTTTCGTTTGCGCAGCTTTCGGTGGTGTCATCTCTCGCACAGGAAGTGCGGTCATTTTTGGCGAATTTTTTTGCTCATCTAACTCTTGGAGGTAATGCAAGGTTTCTTCCACTGCGGCTTGCTGTTCATCATGATGATGCTGGCGCTCTGATTGCTCAATTTTCGTTAATTGATTCAATGCCTCTAGCGCAGCAAGGCTGGCTAAATTCAATGAAGATGAGGTTTGAGTGGAAACAGGTTGAGAAGTTGAAGAATGCATAGCCGCTGATTGAACCATTGGCTTTTGCACTTGTGCAGAATAATTTGCTTTGATGTTTTGCGACAGCACCGGCATATCCACATAACCAGAAACAGGCTGATTTTCAACCGCACTTTTCTGTGTATTTTGTTCAGGGGATAGCCCGCCTTGTTTAGGCGTTTGTGCTGCCGTAAGGAACTTTGGGTGGAATGCCAATGCCCTCAATAATGTCATTTCTGCACCAATTCGACGATTTGGTGCGGTAGCCAATTCTTTTCGACCCGATACAATCACTTGATAGAAAAATTGTACGTCTTCCGGTGAAATATGTTTAGCCAGAAAACCGAGATGATCGTTTTCATCCGTAGCATTTTTAGCGAGCAACTGCATTAACGCAATTTGATGCAATTTCTCTGCTGTCTCTGCCAATAACTCATCCCAATCGCCCGCTTTTTCAGCCACAGTTTGGATGGTTTTCATTAAACGCTCACCGTTACCTTGATGTAAGGCGTAAATGATTTCAATCGGCTGATCTTCATCTAACAGCCCAAGCATGGTATTCACCACATCGGTGGAAACTCTACCATTACCCATGGCAATCGCTTGATCCGTTAAACTTAAGCTATCGCGAATACTCCCCTGTGCCGCTTTGGCTAATTTATCTAATGCTGGTGCATCAAAAGGAATATTTTCGGCAGTAAGCACGCCATTAAGATGCGCTGAAATTTGCGGTTCATCTAATGCTTTAAGATGAAATTGCATACAACGGGATAAAATCGTAATCGGTAATTTTTGTGGATCCGTTGTAGCGAGTAGGAATTTCACATATTCAGGTGGCTCTTCCAAGGTTTTTAATAACGCATTGAAAGAATGGCGAGAAAGCATATGAACTTCATCGATAAGATAGACTTTATAACGCCCTACTACCGGCTTATATTGCACATTGTCTAATAGCTCACGCGTATCTTCTACTTTGGTACGAGAAGCCGCATCGATTTCAATTAAATCAATAAAGTTGCCCGCTTCGATCGCTTTGCAGTTTTCACATTCACCACAAGGATCGGCAGTAATACCGTTTACACAATTCAAGCCTTTCGCAAATAAACGAGCAATAGAGGTTTTCCCCACGCCACGGGTGCCGGAAAATAAATAAGCATGATGTAAACGGTTTTCTTTTAAACCGTTCTCCAAAGCAGTGAGTACATGGCTTTGCCCCACTACTTCAGAAAAGTTTTTTGGTCGCCATTTTCTGGCTAAAACTTGGTAGCTCATCGCATCTCTTTAAAAATTAATGGCCTTCAAAATTGACTAAGGTGTAGCAATCAATGCCTAAATCACGTAAGCGTTTTTCGCCCCCTAATTCTGGCAAATTAATCACAAAAGCAGCATGTTTCACTTCACCACCTAAACGTTGAACTAATTTCACGGTAGCTTCAACTGTTCCACCCGTTGCTAACAAGTCATCAATGATTAACACATTATCACCTTGCGAAATGGCATCAGTGTGCAATTCAAGGGTGTCTTGACCGTATTCTAATTGATAAGACTGTGCAATCACTTCACGCGGTAATTTGCCTGGTTTACGAACGGGGATAAATGGCAAGCCTAATGCTAATGCAACTGGCGCACCAAAAATAAATCCACGAGACTCGGTACCAATTACTTTTGTGAGTCCTTGATCTTTATACTTTTCAACGATCAAATCGATTGTGGCTTTAAAAGCAGCAGGCACTTCAAGTAAGCTCGTGATATCACGGAAAATAATGCCTTCTTTTGGATGATTTGGGATAGATTTGATAGAAGATTTGATTAATTCAAGTTGTTTGTTCATAAATAATTGCTCAAAAAAGAGTAAGAAAAAATCCTGTTTTTAGGCTCGCATTCTAGCATATAAAAAGGCAAAAGTGCGGTGAATTTTGACCGCACTTTTGTAAATAAAATGAATTAATCTGGGTAAATATCTTCCCCGTCTTTTCGAGTACGAAGAAGCTGTAAAATCCAGACATATTGTTCGGGTGTTGGCGTAACGAAATACTCAATTTCTTCGTTCATCGCACGGGCTGATTGCTCAGGATCGTCGCTTAATTGCATCGGTGGGCGAATTTCCATTTCATATTTCCCACTCTTGGCGTTATAGCGAGGGAACATTGGAATAACCACCGCTTTCGCTAATTTTGCCATTTTGTTTAACCCAGGAAGCGTCGCCTTATAAGTAGCAAAGAAATCCACAAAGACACTTTGCTCGGCACCAAAATCTTCATCAGGAAGATAATATCCCATTTGACCTTGTTTGATGTGTGCTAAAAAAGGCTTAATACCATTTTGGCGAGCATGCATTTTTCCGCCAAAACGTTGACGCGCTAAAGTCCACAACCAGTCCACCAACGGATTTCGGTGCGGGTTATACATTGACGTCATCGGCATGCCGTGTGTATGCAAAATAATGCCAGAGGCATCTATCGCCCAACCATGTGGTACCATCAAAATGATGTTATGCCCTTCAGCTTTCGCTTGTTTGATATGCTCAAGGCCAATGAATTCGCTACGTTTTTGTAAATGTTTTTTTGAACGAATGGCAATCTCACCAATTCCGAGCATCACTTGCGCGACGGTCACAAACATCTCTTCAATCACTTTGTCACGCTGCTCTGCCGTCCAATCCGGGAAACAGAGTTTCAAATTAATCTCGGCACGAATACGTGGTTTACCAATTTTTTTCGTCAGCGCACGAGCCAGTTTCTCGGACATTTTATCGCGTAAACGAAATGGCACAAAAGCAAGTAACAAAAGCACAAAAATACCAAACCAAATGCCCCAATTTTTCGGGTGCAAATATGACCATGAAAAATGTGGTTCATAGCCTGTTCGTGCCGTAATACGTAATTTTTTTTGAGAATCTGTCATAATCAATCGTTAAAAATGAAACCAACCTTGATCATACGCCATTTTTATCGTCATGATAAATGACATAATCACCACCATCGGTCTGATCAGTTGTTTACCTTTGGCCATCACCATTTTTGCACCTAAATTTGCACCTATCAGGCTTCCTGCCATCATCACTAAACCGACAGTCCAAATCACATGACCACCAATTAGGAAAAAAATTAATGAGGCTAAATTTGAGGTTAAATTCATCACTTTGGCATGCGCAGTAGCTTTAGTGAGGTTAAATCCAAGTAACGTCACACAAGCTAGGTTCATCAATGAACCCGTCCCAGGCCCGAAAAAGCCGTCATAAAAACCCAGTAATGAACCAAAACATAACGCAAAAACAACGTAAGAAATTCGTTGTTTACGATCACTTTCACCCAATTTAGGCGTAAATAAAAAGTATAAGCCGATCGCTAAAATGAGAAATGGAAGCCCTTTTTTAATTAATGATGCATCTAAATTTTGTATGAGTAACGTACCAATCACCGAGCCGATAAAAATCACCAGTAAGATGAAAGAAAACTCCGATAAATTGACCGCTCTTTTACGCAGAAAGTAAATACTTGCCGACAACGCACCACCGAATGCTTGTAATTTATTCGTGCCTAATGCCATTGCTGGTGGCATGCCTGTCATTAATAAGGCAGGGATTGTAATTAAGCCTCCACCACCCGCTATCGCATCAATAAATGCGGCAATAAAGGCAGCAGCAAAAAGCATGGCTAATATATCAATCCCCAACTCCATGATTTAACTCCTACTCTAACCATTCACTACTATTTGGCGAACTCAACACCTGTTGGCATAAAAACGGCTCTGGTGGTGTCACTTTTGGTTTAGAAGAGCCTGAACCTGGTTTTGCAGGTTCAAGCCAAGAATAAAGTTCATCGCCACAACCATCGCCTGCTGGTACCGGTGCTTGATCTTCACAATAAGCAGCATCTTTCGGGCAAGCAATGCGAACGTGGAAGTGTGAATCATGCCCAAACCATGGACGAATTTTGTGTAACCAAGCACGATCATCACCCGCAGTCTGACAAAGTTTTAATTTAATCGCTGGGTTCACAAAAATACGGGTCACTTTGGGATCTTGCGCAGCCAATTTAATTAACGTTGCATGATTGTTATTCCATACATTTTCATCAACACGTTGTGTTTGACGGTTCACCACAAGCAAGCCTTTTCCGTCAGAATTTAACGCTTCACTGTCTGTCATGGTCCCCATGCGCAACCAAATATCCGCGTCTAATCCCATTTGATGGCTTGCATGCCCCGTTAAAAAGCGACCACCACCTGGCATAGCAATATCCCCAACTAACATCGTTGGTAAGCCTGCTGACTTCGCTTTTTGTCCAAGACGCTGTAAATAGGCAATCATATCCGGATGACCATAATAGCGATTTTTATTCATACGAATCACTTGGTAGCCCTCACCTTTATAAGGCAATGGCTCTGCCCCGATAATACAACCATTCGAATAGCTGCCGATTGGATTTGCTTTACCATCTGTTGCAGGAATTGGACGTTTAATCCGTTGCCAGTCTTGTGGCGAGGCTGTTGTTTGCAACGAGAAAAAAACACACCCTAAAGCAACCGCACTTGAAAGTAATTTTGCTAAAGATTTATTCATAAGATTTACTAAAATAAGTTGATTTCTCTTCAATAAAAGAGCGCAAGAAGCTTAATTTAAAATAGTTATTTACACTGCGCCTTAAAACGCAATAAATGGTCGAGTAAAACAATTGCAACCATAGCCTCTGCAATGGGTACTGCACGAATACCCACACAAGGATCATGACGACCTTTTGTCACCACTTCGACAGGATCGCCTTCTAAATTTATAGAACGACCTGGAATAGTAATACTAGACGTCGGTTTCAATGCGATCGTTGCAATAATTGGCTGACCTGAGCTAATACCTCCTAAGATACCGCCAGCATGGTTGCTTTCAAAACCATTGGGTGTCATTTCATCACGATGTTGACTGCCACGCTGTTCAACCACCGCAAAACCATCGCCAATCTCTACGCCTTTAACGGCATTAATCCCCATTAAGGCATGGGCTAAATCGGCATCAAGTCGATCAAAAACAGGCTCTCCTAAACCAACAGGAACATTCTCTGCAATCACGGTTAGTTTGGCACCAATCGAATCGCCTTCTTTTTTCAATTCACGGATTAATTCATCAAATTTTTCGACCGCACTTTCATCTGGACAGAAAAATGGATTGCTATTCACTTTATCCCAATCAATTTTGCCGACAGTCTGTGGTGCGATCTTCACTTCGCCAATTTGACTCAAAAAGCCACGCACTTCAATGCCAAACTGCTCACGTAAATATTTCTTTGCAATCGCTCCCGCAGCAACACGCATGGCGGTTTCACGGGCTGAAGAGCGTCCACCACCGCGATAATCACGAATACCGTATTTTTGTTGATAGGTAAAATCTGCATGCCCTGGACGGAAACGATCTTTGATATCGCCATAATCTTGTGAACGTTGATCACCATTTTTAATGATCATTCCAATGCTGGTACCCGTTGTTTTACCCTCAAATACCCCAGATAAAATCTGCACTTCATCGTCTTCACGACGCGGTGTGGTATAGCGTGATGTACCCGGTTTACGACGATCTAAATCAGGTTGAATATCGGCTTCCGATAATTCAAGATTCGGTGGCACACCATCAACGATGCAGCCTAATGCAATACCATGTGACTCCCCAAAGGTTGTCACACGAAAAAGTTGTCCGATAGTATTCCCTGCCATATTGTCTCTCTTTAATTAATGATTTTGGGCTAATTTTGCCACATCAATAAATGGAATTTCTTCGCCAGTATCTTTATTTTTAATAAAGATATCTAATTGATTGAATGCAATATCAATATTATTTTCTGCAAATAACTCATTTACACGACGATTGAGCGCATCCAACGTATCATTTCGCTCAGATACTTGCCCAACATAAACACGTAGTTCGTGATCTAACGTGCTTGCACCAAAGGTTAAAAATAGCGCTCTTGGTTCTGGCTCTTTTAAGATGTTTGGTTGCTCATTTGCAGCTTGCAATAATAAACGTTTCACTAAGTCTAAATCTGAACCATACGCCACACCAACTGACACCACTAAACGAGTAACGGTATTAGACAATGCCCAATTGATCACTTGACCTGTTACAAAAGATTTATTTGGCACAATCACTTCTTTTCGATCAGGATCAATCATGGTAATCGCACGAATACGGATTTTAGCCACCGTCCCTGTCACGCCATTAATTGTTACTGTATCGCCTACACGGATTGGACGTTCAAATAATAAAATGATACCCGAAACAAAGTTTGCAAAAATTTCTTGCATACCAAAACCGAGACCAACGGAAAGGGCTGTAAACAACCATTGTAATTTCGACCAAGACATCCCGAGTGTTGAGAATGCCCATGCTCCACCAACTGCAACCAAGATATAGGTTAATAATGTTGTAATGGTATAAGGTGTACCTTGTGAAAGTTTCACTCGAGAGAAGATTAATACTTCTAAAATACCCTGAATGTTACGCACTAAAATATAGGTAATCACGACAATGATTAATGCAACAATCAAGTTAAAGAGTGAGATGGTTTCTGTCACCACACCCGCTTCAGTCGTTGAAGTTTGCTGCCATAAGGTAATGTCTCGCAAGTAACTTACAACAGTGACTAAATCTGACCATACATAATAGAAGATGGCAAAAAGTGCGGTCCAAATAAAGAGATCGGCAAAGCGTAGTAACTGGCTACGCACTTCATTTAAGGCCAATCCCTCTTCTTGTTCGGTAATTACGACCACATCATCAGATGGTGAGCCATCATTTAAATCTTGTTTTTTTTGCTGACGCTTCTCTTGTAAACGACGATAAGCTAAACGTCTTGATGCTACGGTGACACCACGATAAATTGTATGACGCACCAACGACCACACCACCCATGCAATGTAGGTATTAATAATATGCGTAATTAAATTTAAGGAGGTGTAATAATATCCTAAAGCAATTAGTACAATTAAAATAACAGGGACCAATTGCAATAAAACGCGCATAATTTTTAAAAGCGTTCTATCACGCTGATCCGTTATGCTTGAACTCAAGGATTTTTCTGTACGAACAAAACGTGGTGCAATAATCACAATACAGAAAAGCAACGCAACAATGGTATGTATTTCACCCAATACGTCATTTGCTAAGCCTGTATCCATGACATTACTGAAAATTGATGTATTCAGTAATAACACAACAGAAACAATAATACGTTTCGTAACATCTTGTAGGCTAGCTGCACTCTCTTTAGCAAAACCAAAATGGCGCACTAAAATACCATTCGGACGAAGAATAGCTAAAACAAAACTAAAGAACCACCAATAGCCCGCCATACTGAGCGACCATTCCCAAAACTCCTGTGGATTTTTCACCAAGAAAAAGCCCAACAATTGGCAAGCCGCTAAGAACCAAAGGGTACCTGATAACGATAAAAGCGCCGTATAAAATAACGCAAGCGGCGTATGCCACTGGCTATCAGAACGAAGCTTATTAATTTCGCCATTAATCACGCTCAAACGTTGTTTAATCGATTCTTTAAATTTGAAAATCAACCCACCAATCACAAACAAAATAAAGACATAAGTGAGTAAATACGGCAAATTATCAAAATTTGTTGGGAAGCCAATTTTCTTTCCAATGCCATCAAATTGTGCCTTGAGTGACATTGGCAGTTTTTTGATCCAATCTAAGTTAATTGGATTATTACTTTTTACCCAGAAACTTTGTTGATCGAGTTTAGACTGAATCTGATCACTGATTTGAGTAATCTGTTGTTGGGTTAGCTCTAAGGAAATCGCCAAGTTCAACTGATTATTCAATGACTTAATCAAATCAGAGGCCACTTTTCGACGTTCTGTCAATAAACTGGCTAATTGTGCTTTTTCCGTAGGGGTAAAAGACTTATTTTCATCTTGCTCTATTTTACTGATATAGGCATCAATATCATAAAGCTCGTTACGTTTCTGAGTAATATCAAAGATCTTCACGCGCAAATCTGCGATTTGTTTTGAAAGCCCTTGAATATTTAAATTGGTTGGTAATTTTTGTTTTTGTTGTTGAATAATACGTGAAAGCACTAACGTTCCTTGCAAAGCACTAATTTGCTCATCAATGGTACGTTGGGTTTGAGTTAAATTATCCAATACATTGCGCATACGCAATTCATCTTGCGTTAATGTATTCGTCTTCGCTGTTTGCTCAAGTAAATATTGGCTCAGCTGCGCATTCAGATCTAATTCTTTCTGAATAAATGGATTTTTTACAGCACTTTGACTTTGTTGTTGTACCTGCTCAACTTGGCTTTGTGTTTGCGCCAAATTCTTTTGGTTAATCGCTTCTTGAATGGCTGCAATTTGTTGCTGCAATGCTTGAACACGAGTATTTAATAACTCATATCGACTTTGATAAAGCACTGTCAACTGATCGCTATTTTTTAATAGCACTTGATTATAGATATTTTTTAGTTCTATCAGTTGCAATTCAAGCTGAATTTGCTGTTTTAATAGCGAACTAGCTGTTGGGTCAGCCAATTTCTGATTCAATTCTTGCGTACGTTTAACATTATCTGTTAAGGCTGTTTGGGCGCGTTCGGATACAGCGCTTTGCCCTGCAAGTTGTGCATTCACTGCACTTAATGCAGATTGAGCATCTTGTTGTTGATTGGTCAGTTTCTCAACCTGAGCCTGTAAAGTCGCTAAACTTTGCGAAGCATAATCGGTGTTATTTGGCGTGCTTAGCTGTTTTTTAAGATTTTGAAGATCGGCATTATTCTTCTGAATTTCAGAATCTGCATCAATAAGCGTATCTTGCAAATCGTTATTATTTTTTTGCTGTGTTTGAATTTGTTGCAAGAAATCAAGCGAAGCCTGGATTGTCGCGACGTTATTTGTTTTTTCATCACCATCTGGTAATTTTTGTGCCTCGGCTAATTCACTTTTTAGTGTTTTTTCCGTCGGTAAATCCGCATTATTATTCTCTGCCCAAACAGGCTGAGAAAGCGCCAGCGTAAAAACAAATGAAAGACCAAGTGCGGTCAAAACGCGAGAGATATTTTTCATTAAACTAACTTTCCTATTGTTGCGACAGCCAATCGGCGAGTGCCTTGCGAGAAATCTTTATTGCCCCTTGGATTAAATCCTGCGGGAGTTCATAGTAGGCAACAGGTTGCTTAAATCGTTCCAATCGCCCTTGTAAAAAAATGTTGAGAGATTCGACCGCACTTTCATTAAATGAGGTATGAAATTCAACAATCGCGACAGGGCGATGGCCAAATTCCTCATCATGTTTAGGTAAAACAAAAACTTGTTTTACTGAATCTGATTGTGCAATCACTTTTTCAATTTCTTCCGGCTGAATATTTTCACCACCGGAAATAAACATATTATCCAATCGGCCTTGAATGACTAATTCATCATCAAGCCATTGACCTTTATCTTTGGTTTGGAACCAGCCTTCGTGATTCGTGAGTGGATCTATACGTCCATCGCGCCAATATCCCATGGCAAGCCCTGCACCTTTTAACCAAACTTCTTCATTCACTAACTTGAACTCTCGGCCAAGTAAAGGTTGACCTACACCAATTTTTCCATCCGATTGTTTAGCGAATACGGTAGAAGCCATTTCTGTCATACCATAGCCTGAATAGCTTCGAATACCTAATTCACTTAATACTTGGGTTAATTTTACAGGGATTTGTGTCCCACCTAATAACACGGCTTGCGTTTGGATAGGTTGAGGATACTCCGTCAAATAATCAAACCAACGCTGCAATTGAGTTGGCACGAGAGAAACATGGGAAACATAACCAATAGATTGATAAAAATCTTCTTTCGGTAGTACTAAAGTTGCACCCGCATACAGCCAACGCCACACAATACCTTGTCCGGAAACATGATAAAGCGGTAAAGAAAGTAGCCATGATTGATCTTTGCCAAAATTCATTAAGGCACAAACGCCTTCTGCATTAGCTAAATGAGCAGAAACATTATGCACCACCGCTTTAGGCAAACCAGTCGAGCCCGATGTTAATGTCATCGTTGCCGCTTTTGTAAAATCAGCGTTATGTTCGGGTAATGCTTTAACAGCTAAATAATGAATATCTTCGGTTTGATAACAAAAACCCACACCATACATTCGACACAATTCTTCTCTTTTTTCTTGAGGAAATGCAGGGTTGATACCTAAAATTTTTGCACCTAGCTGAATAACGGCTAAATAAAGAAATAAGATCTGTTCTGAATTTTTACCACAAAAAGCAACCGCACTTTGCGCTGTCACACCTTGTTGTAAAAGAAAGGCTTCTACCTGATTAATTTTCTCAGCAAGTTCTGCCCAAGTAAAAGGATCGCCCTGCGAATTTCGCAACGCGACCTGATTTACATGTGCTGAATTTTGGGCAAATGCTTGCCAAGGGAATTTTTGCATCGACTTAGTTGCTAACGAAATAAGGGCGAACTTCGTCGATTAAATATTCTGGCAAATGCATAGACTGCATCGCCCCTTCTAACATCAACATTTTACGGCCACTATTGGTATTGGTAATCACCCAATATGGCGTATCTGGAATTTGTTTTGGTTTAGTATGATTCCCCGCCACAAGCAACGTCCCTTCATCACGAGCAAAATACACACGAGTACGGCCTTGCAAGCTTTCTGTTGCCTGTGCAAAGCTTTCTGGATTGGTACGATAAAGCGTACGTAATATACTTAAAAAACGTACAACCGCTTTTGGCTCTTCTTTAAATTCAGCAGAATTCAAGAGCGCACGGACTTTATCAACAATATGATTGATTGCTTCATCCGATTGTTTTTTCACTGCTTTTGGCGGTTCGACAGGTTCAACTTTTGGTTGAGATGCTTCGGTTGCTTTTTCCGTTAAAACAGGCTCAGAATGCACCGCACTTTTTGGCGTTTCAGCTGATACGACTGATTCAAAGAAATCAACTGAGCTTGTTGCGTGAGTGGGTAAATTCAACAAACGGCGAAGAATATCAGACGCACTTTCTCCAATAGATTGAGTTTGTGCCGCAATGTATTGATACAATTCTTCATCGACTTCAATTATCTTCATTTTTTTCTCTCCGTTTGCTAAAATTTTCGTCCATTATAACGATTTCTAACCAAATTCTCACGCAAAATATATGTCATCTTCCCAATTATTAAACCATCAATTTCACCAAGCAAAACAATCAATTAATTCGCCCACTTTAGTTTTCATTCACGGCTTATTTGGGGATATGAATAATCTTGGTGTCATCGCGCGTGCATTTAGCGATAACTATAATATTTTGCGCGTAGATTTACGTAATCATGGGCATAGTTTTCATTCAGAAACAATGAATTACGATGTCATGGCTGATGATGTATGGCAACTTATCGATCATCTTCAATTAGATAAGATTATCTTAATTGGTCATTCAATGGGTGGAAAAACGGCCATGAAAATGACCGCTCTTCAACCACAGCGCGTAGAAAAATTGGTCGTCATTGATATTGCCCCAGTCGCAAATAGCAGTGCTGGACATGATGATGTGTTCCGTGGTTTGTTTGCTGTGAAAAAAGCGCAGCCACAAACTCGTCAACAAGCTAAGCCTATTTTAGAAACTGAAATTGCCGATCCGAGTGTGGTGCAATTTATGTTGAAATCTTTTGAGCCGTCTTCAAGTGAATATTTTCGTTTCAATTTGACCGCACTTTTTGAACATTATGCGGAGCTAATGGATTGGCAAGAGGTCTTCGCTAATACGCCTACACTCTTCATCAAAGGTGGGCTTTCATCTTATATTAAACCTGAATATACCGAAACCATTCTAAAACAATTCCCGAATGCGACCTCCTTCACCATCAATGGTTGTGGGCACTGGGTTCATGCAGAAAAACCTGATTTTGTGATACGTGCTATTGATAGGTTTCTAAATAAGAATTAATCGTTTTAAATGAGAATTATTCTATTCAAATGAGAATTCATTTATGTTATAGTTCGCACAAATTGTGGGGCTTTGATCCCTCATCTTTTTTCTACTCACCTAATTTTATTTCAAAAGGAAAGAACAATGGCAGTTGTCGGTTTATTTTACGGTAGTGACACAGGTAATACAGAAAACATTGCAAAAATGATTCAAAAGCAATTAGGCAACGAACTCGTTGATATTCGTGACATTGCAAAAAGCTCTAAAGAAGATATCGAAGGTTATGATTTTTTACTTTTCGGTATTCCAACTTGGTATTACGGTGAAGCACAAGCTGACTGGGATGATTTTTTCCCAACCTTAGAAGAAATTGATTTTACTGACAAATTAGTCGGTATCTTTGGCTGTGGCGATCAAGAAGACTACGCAGATTATTTCTGTGATGCGATCGGTACAGTACGTGATATCGTTGAACCACGTGGCGCGATTATCGTGGGCAATTGGTCAACTGATGGTTACACCTTTGAAGCATCAAAAGCATTATTAGATGACGGAAACTTTATCGGTTTGTGTATCGATGAAGATCGTCAACCAGAACTCACAGCAGAACGCGTAGAGAAATGGACGAAACAAATCTACGATGAAATGTGTTTAGCAGAATTGGCTTAACCATCTCTATTTAGCAAATTAAGGGAACATTATGTCTGAAGAAAACATCAAATTACTCAAAAAAGCAGGGTTGAAAATCACCGAACCCCGGCTGACTATCCTTGCGTTAATGCAAGAACATAAAAACGAGCATTTCTCAGCTGAAGAAGTGTATAAAATCTTATTAGAACAAGGCAGTGATATTGGTCTTGCAACTGTATATCGCGTGCTTAACCAATTTGATGAAGCGCATATCTTAATTCGTCATAATTTTGAAGGTAACAAGTCTGTTTTTGAACTTGCACCAACAGAACACCATGATCACATTATCTGTGAAGATTGCGGTAAAGTATTTGAGTTTACTGATAACATCATTGAACAACGTCAAAAAGAAATCAGTGAACAACATGGCATCAAATTAAAAGCACACAGTTTATATCTCTACGGCAAATGTAGCGATATCAACAAATGTGAAGAGAAAAAATAATTCTTGCTAAAGACAAAAACCTTAGGCTAAAACCTAAGGTTTTTTATTATCTTAATCAAAAGTGCGGTCAAAATCGACCGCACTTTTTACATAGATTATTTTTTACCTAATTGCGGTAACACTGAATCTTTACCCGCAGTTAATAGACCTACTTGAGAGTAAATACTTAATTTGCCGCGTGTATCTGCTACGTCTAAGTTACGCATAGTTAATTGACCAATACGATCGATTGGATCAAATGGTGCATTTTCCACTTTTTCCATACTTAAACGTTCTGCCGCATAAGTTAAGTTTGGTGATTCAGTATTTAAGATGGAATAGTCATTACCACGACGAAGTTCTAATGTCACTTCACCAGTCACCGCACGAGCGACCCAACGTTGTGCAGTTTCACGTAACATCAATGCCTGTGGATCAAACCAACGACCTTGATATAATAAACGACCTAAACGTAAACCGTTGATACGATATTGTTCAATGGTATCTTCATTGTGAATACCCGTTACTAAACGCTCATAAGCAATGTGGAATAATGCCATTCCCGGTGCTTCATAAATACCACGTGATTTTGCTTCAATAATACGGTTTTCAATTTGGTCTGACATGCCTAAACCATGACAACCGCCAATGCGGTTTGCTTCTAAGAAAAGCTCTACTACGTTGTCAAATGTTTTACCGTTTAATGCAACCGGCACACCTTCTTCAAAACGAACAGTCACCACTTCTGGTTTTACTTGAACATTTTCATCCCAAAATGCCACGCCCATAATTGGTTTCACAATTTTAATACCTGTGCTTAATTCTTCTAAGTCTTTCGCTTCGTGTGTTGCACCTAACATATTAGAGTCAGTTGAATACGCTTTTTCTACCGACATTTTGTAGTCAAAACCATTTTCGATTAGGAACTGTGACATTTCAAAACGACCACCCAACTCATCGATGAATTGTTGGTCTAACCATGGTTTGTAAATTTTTAAATTTGGGTTGGTTAATAAACCATAACGATAAAAACGTTCAATATCATTACCTTTGAAAGTTGAGCCATCACCCCAGATATTCACATCATCTTCTTTCATGGCTGCAACAAGCATCGTACCTGTTACCGCACGACCAAGTGGTGTGGTATTGAAATAGGTTGCTCCACCAGTAGAAATATGGAATGCGCCACATTGAATAGCCGCAATCCCTTCATGGGCTAACTGCGCACGACAATCCACTAAACGCGCATTTTCCGCACCATATTCCATCGCTTTTTTGGGAATTGCATTGTAATCATCTTCATCTGGTTGACCTAAGTTTGCTGTATAAGCATAAGGTACTGCACCTTTTTGACGCATCCAAAGTAATGCAGCACTGGTATCTAGCCCGCCTGAAAAAGCGATACCAACTTTTTGACCTTTAGGTAAATGTTGCAGAATCGTATTTGACATATTTTATTTCCTTCATTTTGGTTATGGTGAGTGAGTATTTAAAAAGTGCGGTCAAAAATCACTGCGCTTTTCTAACATATCATCGGGACTTGGATAACGATAAGTGAAGCCTAAATCTCGACAAATTTTATCTGCCATAATGATTCGTTTCGGATCCGAATCACTACATTCAAATTGTGGTATGGATAAATCATAAAATACCGCTGTTTTTGTGTAATATTCTGCTCGAGTAGGATGAATTGGCGCGCAAAGATGGTAAGTTCGCAATCCATTTGGATTCATAAGTAAGGCAGTAATAGCTTCAATGCAATCCTCTAGATGCACCAAATTAACAGGCGAATTGCCTTGTTTTAAATTACGTTTTCCTGCTAAGAATTTAACAGGATGGCGCTGTTTACCAATTAATCCTGCTAGTCGAAGAATATCGCAATGGGATATTTCTGATTGGAATAAACACTGCTCGGCTTGTATCAGTGTTTTGCCAATTTCTGTTTCAGCTGAACGTTGAGCACTTTCATCAAATTGCCCCGAAATATCAGGAAAAACAGACGTTGAGCTGGTAAAAATCAAGTGCTGTACACCTTGTTTCTTGGCTTGATTAATTAAAAAAGCAAGATATTCACAATACTGTTGAGAAGAAAAGCTGCTAGGTGGTAGGGTGAGAATGAGAGCATCTACATTAAAAAGGGGACAAATATTGTCTGGTAAACTCGTCATTTTCTCAGAAAGCGAAAAAGGATAAGTTTCAATACCTAGCTGATGCAATTTTTGAGCATCCTCAGAGGATTGTTTGGATCCTTTTACACACCAACCAAGCTCTTTTAAGTGTAGCGCCAGCGGTAAGCCTAACCAACCTAAACCAACTATCGCAACAGATTTCATACTCTTTTATTCACAATATTTTATCCATAAAAATCCCTGCTATTCTAAAGCATAGCAGGGAGTTTGTTAATGTTATTTTGTTAATAAATCCAAGGCCTCTTGATATTTAGCCACTGTTTTATCAATCACTTCTTTTGGTACTTTCGGTGCAGGTGGTTGTTTATTCCAACCACTTTGTTCTAACCAATCTCGTACAAATTGCTTATCAAATGATGGTGGATTTGTGCCTTCTTTATAAGTATCAACTGACCAAAAACGGCTAGAATCCGGTGTTAATACCTCATCCATTAAAGTGAGTGTGCCATTTTCATCTAAACCAAATTCAAATTTAGTATCACAAATAATAATACCTTTAGTCAGCGCATATTTTGCTGCCTCAGTATAAAGTGCAATCGCTTTTTCTCTCACTTGTGCCGCCAACTCTGCGCCAATAGCTTTTTCACATTGTTCATAGCTGATATTGATATCGTGATTACCCACTTCTTCTTTACTTGATGGCGTAAAAATTGGTTCAGGTAATTTACTTGCCTCAACTAATCCTTCCGGTAATTTCAAGCCACAAATGGTCCCTGTTTGCTTATAATCTTTTAGCCCGCTACCTGTTAAATAACCACGCACGATAGACTCAATTTTAATTGGATTCAAACGTTTGCAAACCACTGCGCGATCTTTTACTAAATCAGCCTCTTCTTTTGGCAACACATCATAAACTGAATCGCCAGTAAAATGATTCGGCATAATATGAGCTAACTTATTGAACCAGAAATTGGAAATTTGAGTCAGGATTTCACCTTTACGTGGGATAGGATCATCTAAAATCACATCAAATGCGGACAAACGGTCACTGGCTACCATTAACATCCGTTTATCATCGATCTCATAAAGATCACGCACTTTTCCCGAATAGATTTTTTTTAGACTAAGTTGTGTCATTGCTTGCACCTTTAATTATAAGAATAAAAAATCGGTGGATATTGTACCGCACTTTTAGCGCAAACGTTTGCTTTTTTTTTCATTTCAATAAGAGTTTTTTCTTAAACTATATGATTTAAGAATAAATACATCCATTGTTCTCATAAACGACAGTTTAAGTTGTTTAGCTATTCAACCTGATACTAATTTTACATAAATTTACATTTAACTATATTGAAAACAAAAGCAATAATTCTATAATCTCAAAAATTTTTTTACTTTTATATAACCGAACCAACCGTGCAATTCAGCAATATAAACTATTATAAAACTTGCTGAAGAGGACAAAACAAATGACAAGTAAACATGAAAAGCTGGCCGAGCGTTTAGCTTCAATTCTTATTGAGCTAAATACGTACGGTATGGTTGATATTAAGGCGCTCGTCGATCGCTTTAATATTGGGGAGCGTACTTTACAAAAAGACCTTAATGAACGTCTTGCTTTCCTTAATTGGGAAAAGTCAGGACCGCGCTACTACTCTCTTAACCGAAATCAACTCGGTATTTTCAATCAAGATGATATTAATCGCTTTGCTCGTTTTGCTAGCATACAAGATTTATTTCCGAAATTAGATCGTGAATTTTTTCAAAATAGTTTAAATGAAAGCATTAAAGTCAATGGTTTGCAATATGAATCTATCTACCATAGACAAATTGAATTCAAACAACTACAACAAGCCATTAAAAATCATCAAATCATTTCTTTTCATTATAGGAAATATAATCAAGAAACCAGCCAAAGAATCGTTGAACCTTACCTGCTAGTTAATAGAAATGGAATCTGGTATCTCATTGCTTTAGAAAATGGTAAAGAAAAAACTTTTTGCTTCAATCAAATCAGTTTTTTAAACATAACAAAGCAAATCTTTACACCTAATGAAAATTTGCTTGCTGAAATCAAGAAAAGCGACAGCATTTCTCATGGTAATCAATTAGATGAAGTTATCATTAAAGTAAATGCTCAAGTCGCTCGCTATTTCTCTCAGCGCGCCTTATTACCCAATCAAGAAATTATTCGACACATTGAAAATGGCGAACTCCTTATCTCCTGTAAAAATATTCATGAAATGGAGATTATTCCCACAGTGCAATACTGGCTCCCTCATTTAGTGATAATCAGTCCCACTAATCTACAAGAAAAAATGATTGATAAATTAAAAGCATACATAAGTGCGGTCAGAATCTAAGGAGATTTTTTATGAAAGCTTATATGAAGAAAAAAATAACGCTAAAAGAATTCAAAAATCGTCAAGAAAAAATGAGTAGAGATTTAGGACAACTCTTTTCTCGTAAAGAGCAAAAAGAAATGAAAAAAGAGATGATAAAACTCAAACGAAAAAATAAATTCATCGAGAAAAACTGCATGATTTCAGCTGCCAAATTGAAAAAAATGATAGAAAAAGTAAAAAAACCTGATTTAGATAATGAAATTAGCATTTTCTAGAATAAATCAAGACTTAAAAGTCTATCGAAAAAAAACAATAAAACAGGCATTTAGTTATGATTTCACCATATATTATCCAAGCTACCATATCATCTACTTTCGATAAATTAAAGGAAGATGAAAATAAAAATTTATTTGAAATAATAGTGGTAGCAACAATGAGTGCAGGTAAATCTACCGTAATTAATGCGCTTATTGGACAGGAGCTGTTGCATTCTGCTAATGAAGCAACCACAGCAACGATTACTCGTATTCACGATAAGGACGGATTACCTTTCTTTTCTGGTTGTGCCTATGGATATCAATCTGAACTGCTTAAAGAAAGCAATCGGATTGATGCACAAACATTAAAGGAGTGGAATGCTGATCCTAGTATTAAAACGATTGATTTAATGGGGGATATTGCTGCTATTAAGAATGACAATGCTGAATTAGTGATTTATGACACGCCCGGTCCTAATAATAGCCAAAATAATAGTCATAAAGCACTTACAGAAGAAATTCTTGAAGATGGTAATTATGGCCTCGTTATTTTTGTACTAAATAGCTCAAATTTAGGTACGAACGATGAGAATGATTTACTTCACCTTGTACAAAATGCCCTAAAAAATTCACCTAATAAAAAAGTTGTTTTCTTATTGAATAAAAAAGAAGTACTTGAAAATTTTGAAGAAACAATAATTCGGGTAAAAGAAAACCTTACCAACATTGGATTTAAAGAGCCCTTAATTTTCCCTATATCAGCTTATTCTGCCTTATTGCTCCATAAGAAAATCAATCATCAAGAATTAGATGAAGATGAAATGATCGATTTAGAACTACTAATTAAAAAAGGGAAACGAGCATTTAAAGAACAATATCTAACTGAAACAGAATTTAATGCGTTATTGCTAGAGAATACAGGTATCAATGCATTTTATCATTATTTACAACAATTAATTTCATCTAACCATCGTCGAGGTCAACGTATGCAACAAGAAGTTAAATTTACACATAATCCATTTAAAAATGAAACTAGCTTTTCATTAAATGGTGAAACTATTACACATGGAAAATATAAAACCTTTGCAACACAACGTTTGCAAATGTGGATCAGTCAGTTTTTTCAAACCGTAGAGAATACATTACAAACAAAAGAATTTTTTGTTGATTTTACGGGCGTGCCTTCAGATTGTGCAGATGTAGAAGAGGCGATTCAACAAGCGAATGCAGCTGGATTTAATATTACCTATCAATTTACTCAAATCAGAAGCCAAAATGAACGAATGGCGGAGCTTGAAGAATTGGTTAACGAAATTCGAGAAAATCCTATTTTGAATCCAATTATGTCTGAATCACAATGGAATGATGTAATGGATAAGTACTTTGATGCGTGGGTTATTGCAACTATGTCATCGGGTAAATCGACCTTTATCAATGCTTTATTAGGTTCCGCAGTGTTGCCTGCCTTTCAAGAAGATACAACAGCAAGTATCACAAAAATTATTGATAATAAAAAATTTCCTCAAGGGGAATTTTCTGCTAGCCGTTTAAATAAAGAGGAAAACTACCTTGATAAAGATTGTACTTTAAATTTATTAACGCCTGAACAAGCGGATAAGTCTCGAGCATTTTTAGCAGAATGGAATGCTGATATTAAAAATCAGGAAAAACCAGAAAATGAAAGAACTTATTTGATTGAACTAAAAGGCAATATTACGGGTATTCAGCAGCGTGATGATGTACAGCTCCGTATTACTGATACACCAGGATCAAATACAGATAAATCAAATGTTTCCCAACATGCTTTAACTTCACGAAAAATGTTACGAGATGATCAGCGTAATCCATTAGTGCTTTATGTACTACGTGGTGATAATTTATGCGTGAACGATGATAATACCTTCCTTTCAGATATGAGCAATATTATGAAAGAAAAAGGAAAATTAGCTCAAGATCGCTTTATGTTCCTTGTTAATAAAATGGATGTTTTCTTCAAAAAAGGTGAAAGTATCGAAGAAACTTTAAAACGAGTAAGAGATTATTTAGCTAGCTTTGGTATTGAAAATCCTAATGTTTTCCCAATTTGCTCACGTTTTGCCTTAGCATTAAAAAATCAACAATTAAGTTCATCTCTTTTAGATGAAGATGATGAAGATGAAATTATAGAACTAAGCAGTAAAATTAGCCGTGAAGGTCGTGATCTTAACCAATATATGCGTTTAAGTGAAAATGTAAAAAATAGATTAACAGAAAAACAACTTTCACCAGCATTTTATCGCACAGGAATTCCTGCGGTTGAATTAGTGATTGATGAATATATTAGTAAATACCATATTATTTATCGAATT
Source organism: Parahaemophilus parainfluenzae (assembly GCF_001055095.1). GTDB lineage: Bacteria > Pseudomonadota > Gammaproteobacteria > Enterobacterales > Pasteurellaceae > Haemophilus_D > Haemophilus_D parainfluenzae_Z. The sequence continues at coordinate 93,661 of NZ_JVHG01000026.1, read as the reverse complement.
GAACGAATTCAAGAGGTAATAACTGATTTACTAAGAAGGGCTTATAACTCAGAGGATTATAAAGCTGCTTTAAATAAGATTAGAGGTCAAGAAGAAGAACTTAAGAAGGCAATTGAATATTTAAACAACTCTGAAGAAAAAGGGCATTTAACTCAAAATTATATCAATAGTCTGAAAACAAGAGAAATTGCAATTCCTACACATATTTCAGATGCCTTTAATGCAGAACTTCTAGAATTAGAAAGACAATTTAATGGATGGGATAATGAATTTAGGGATCAAAGAGTTACTAAATCTGAAGCTGAAAATCAATTACTCGGTGTTAGACATCAAATTAAAAAACTAAGTGAAGATATTGTATTAAATCTTAATGATAGAGTGGAGCAAGCGCAAAAGGAAATGATTAAGAACTTAAGTGAAGAATATAAAGAACATATTGCTAAATTCTTTGAAAATGTACCTAATTTAGAACTTGATGTAATTAAAGGTTTTGAGCATCATTTAAAAGATTTAGATATTCAATTGGTGATTAAACCTGAATATATGAAAACAAAAAATAAAGTTGTATCTCGTGAAAAATCGGGTATTTTTGCTGGCGTTGCAAGGCTCTTTGGATTCGGTGGATACGAAAATGTTACTATTAAAGAAACGGTTGTCGATCTTGAAGCATTGTGGAAACAACATAAACCTGTATTACTTAGTCAAATTAGCCAAGTGATTCCTGAAGCGGTAAGTTCCGTTCAAGAATATGCTCGAGAAATGACGGAAATCTATATTAAACAATTAGATGAAGTGTTTAAACCTGAGTTAGCTCGTTTAACTCAAGAGTTACTTGAGCTTGCTCAAGATAATGAAAAACGCGAAGCAGAAATTAAACGAGCACAAAGTAATATTGATGCCATTGAAAAATATCAAGCTCGATTAAATGCCATTATTGAAGTATAAGGAAAATGATATGACTATTGAACAAATCCAACAAAAATACGCAGCACGTATTGAACAATTAAAACAAGAATATGCACTTCGCCTTGAAGCTTATAAAAAGACACCACAAGGCAAACATTGGTTAGAAGCGATTAAAAATAACGACAAACATTTAGTTCGTTCTATGTTAAAAACAGAATTAACGGATGCATCAGTTTCACCTGATGAACTGTTATTTTTAATTACATTGGTGGCAAAAGAAATGCCTGATAGTTTAGAACCTTACAATATCTCTAAGTTCTATGAAGCGATTAAAGATACGGATTCTGATCAAACGCATTGGAATAAGGACTATTTCTTAAAACAACAGAGTTATTTAACCCTAAATTTCTCTGTAGCACGCTTTATTCATTTAGTGGATGTAAAATCCTACATCAATCCAACATTAAAAGCGGAACAAAAATTACCTAATCAACCAGAAAAAAACGATGGTATTCTAGAAAAAATGAAGAAATTTGCTTCAGATATTGCGGATTTCGCAAAAGAAAACCCTAAAAAAGCAGCAGCAATTGCAGTATTAATTGTGGTTGGCTTAGTTTTATTTTGGTAAGGATGGTTTATGACAAATAATGTTGTATTAAAACAATCTTCCGTAGAAAACTCAGGTGCAGATGTTATGTTAAAAAATGCAGCTACTGCACTTGATTTGGGAAGTTATTGGTTAAATAAAACCTATTTGCCTACGTTAGCACAATATCCTGTTTTACATTCAGAAGCATCACTTAAGCTTAATATGGATGTTCGCTTATTTAAACTTTCACGCTTAGTAACAGAAAATAAACAAGCCATACTGGAAAGTTTAGTTGCAATTTACACCGCTTTGGGCACAAGAGGGTGTACCGTTTTTCTCTATTTAGAAGGAAAAAATGGTAAAACAGATGTTTATCTTGGGGTAAAAGGTAAAAAAGGTTTAGCCGAAGTGGGAGGCGAACTGATTACCTCAGCGTTTAATGGACATTTTACGGGAAGTGAATTAACTCGTGAAAATGCTATTAATAAATTACAACCATTAAATGCGAATTTCGGGCTATATCGTGCAGTCACTTCTGCAAGTTGTGTTCCTTCTACCTCAATAGAAGAACGTGATAATTTTATGCAAGGTTTGGAGCATTTTATTGATGCGGCAGAAAATCAAGATTATCAAGCATTAATCTTAGCGGAACCTGTAAGAAATCAAGAACTCAATGCCATTGAAGCAAAATATGCCAATATTGCAACACAATTATCACCTTTGTTAAAACAACAAGTTTCATTCGGTGAGAACAGCTCAGAAAGCATTGGCACAAGCATTAGTAAAGGTATTACTGAAAGTTTTACGCAAACAACGTCAAATAGTAAAACCATTAGTGTTGGCAAATCGATTGGGCATTCTATTACTAAAACTGAAGGAACTACGATTGGTTCAAGTACCACTATAGGAGGCTCAACATCTGTAGGAACTTCATCATTCTTTCCTGTACATAGTCAAACTACGATAAACGCTTCAGAAACAGTTTCTTATAGCAAGAATTCAAGCTCATCAGAGGGTACAACCACTACTGATACTGAAACTAATTCATCGACTATCGGCACTTCTGATGCTCACGGCAATAGCACGACGGATACAACAGGGCAAAATGAAACTCAAACGATTGGTATAAGCCGAACTATTGCCTTTGATTCTGCGAATAAATTTATCGACCGCTTATTAGCAAAATTAGATCAAAATCTTGAACGCATTGATGAAGCACATAATTACGGTGCTTGGTACACCGCGGCTTATTTTGTGTCATCACATAGTTATGCAAGTGAATCTCTTGCAAGTATTTTCTTGGGCTTAATGCGTGGGGAAAAATCGAATAGTGAATATTTTGCACTGAACACGTGGGAAAATGAAAAAGCACAGCCTATTTTTGATTCACTCAGTCAATTATCTCACCCTGTGATTGATATGGCGGAATTAGGTGAGTTAAGCCCTGCGACTTTGGTATCAGGTAAAGAGATGGCAATTCAACTTGGCTTACCACGCCGTTCTACTTCAACTGTTTCCGTTGTTGAGGCAAAAACATTTGGTCGTCAGATCCAAAATGTGGATAGTTTTACACCAAAAGCAGAGAAAATTGTTGATTTGGGGGTGGTACGTCATTTATGGACGGATTTACCACAAAAAGTCGAATTAGATGTGAAGAAATTAGCAAGCCATATTTTTGTAACAGGTTCGACAGGTTCAGGGAAAAGTAATACGGTTTATCAATTACTTTCTGAATTAAATAAAAATGATGTGAATTTTATGGTGATTGAGCCAGCGAAAGGCGAATATAAACATGTCTTTGGGCATCGTGAAGATGTCACTGTGCTTGGCACAAATCCATTACGAGCAGAATTGCTTAAAATCAATCCGTTTAAATTCCCAGAGGGGATACACGTTTTAGAACATATTGATCGCTTAGTGGAAATTATCAATGTTTGCTGGCCTATGTATGCAGCAATGCCAGCAGTGTTGAAAGATGCAATGTTAGAAGCCTATAAAATAAGCGGTTGGGATTTAGATGTATCTTGTAATCTGTTTGGTAAAGTACTGTTCCCAACCTTTACAGATTTACTCACTCAATTAGAAAAAGTGATTCAGCAATCGGCATTCTCACAAGAAGTGAAAAGTAACTATATTGGTTCATTAGTGACCCGTGTGAAATCACTCACTAATGGTTTAAATGGTCAAATTTTTGCAGCAGACGAAATTGATAATGAGCGATTATTTGATAGCAATGTCATCGTAGATTTAAGTCGTATTGGTTCACAAGAAACGAAGTCTCTTATTATGGGGATTTTAGTGATGCGTTTGAGCGAACATCGTATGTCGAATACTGCTGGGATGAACCAACCACTCAAACACGTTACTGTATTAGAAGAAGCGCATAATATTTTAAAACGTACTTCAACAGAACAAAGCTCAGAAGATTCAAACGTAGCAGGTAAGGCGGTGGAAATGTTATCTAATGCAATTGCCGAAATGCGGACTTATGGCGAGGGTTTTATTATTGCAGATCAGTCACCGAGTGCGGTAGACATTTCAGCTATTCGTAACACCAACACCAAAATTATTATGCGCTTGCCTGATGAATCAGATCGCTGTTTAGCAGGTAAAGCCGCCGGTGTCAGCGATGAGCAGTTAGAAGAAATCGCAAAATTGCCAAAAGGTGTAGCAGTGGTATATCAAAACGACTGGTTAGAACCTGTGCTTTGTAAGATTCATCACTTTTGTGAGGAAGAAAAGCCGTATCAATATGAGCCGAAAAATCAGCTAAGTGATGAGAAAAAAGCATTTCATCAACATATTGCAGATTTGTTATTTAGCCAAAAGACAAAAAAACAGTTAGATTTGGTAGAAATATCCAAAAGTATTGAGCAGTCAAAACTAGGCGTAGAATACAAAAATTACTTTTTAGATGTTGTTAATCGCCTTGAGCAAAATATAATTCCGCCAATTTTGGAAAAAGACGATAATTATTTGGTCGATCTTTATCAGCGCATTATTCAGCAACAAATAGAATTGGTTCAAAAAGATTTATCTGTTGAATTACAACAACATTTAGCTAACATTATGTAGGTATCTCTTATGTTAGAAAATTTTAAACCTTCGGATTTACCAACTCCAGAAGAAAACCCTTTTAAAATACCTGACATTAAGGATTTGCCTCTCATTGATGATGAAAGTGGAATGCAACCCACTGATATTAAACCTCTGCCTCCAGCAAGTGAGCTACCACCAGTGGATAAGGTTAAAGATTCTAAGGATGCTGCCAGTGAAACCCCAAATGAGTTAACACCGCTTTCTGAAGCGTCAAAAGCTAAATTAAAAGAACAAGGGTACCCTGACTCAGTGATTGATAATATAGGAAGTGAAGAGGAAAAAAACATCTATGAAAATTCGGGTGTAACCCCAAAAGAAGTTAATGAACGTGATGCTTTGGTAAAAAATGATATTGATTTGACTAAAGAGGATGATTTTGGTCGAACCAATCTTGAACGGATGAAGCAGGGACTTGCACCATTAGATAAGGATGGCAATCCAATAGAATTACATCATGTAGGGCAAAAAATGGATTCACCATTAGCGGAATTAACGCGAAATGAACATCGTGGTAAAGGTAATGATACAGTGTTACATAATAAACAGAAAGAATCTGAAATAAATCGAGAAGATTTTGCTAAAGAACGAGCAGAACATTGGAAAGCGCGTGCAGAACAGCTAGAATCTGAAATGAATGCATAGGAAATTATTATGAAAAAACTTATTGAAAAATTAAAACAAACAAATGCTTTAACTCGTCCTGTTGATCATGAAACGATCACGCAAGCTGAAAAAGATCTTTGTATTGGATTTTCAGAGGAATATAGCGATTATCTTTCATCTTTTGGAGTTATCTCATTTGAATCAACAGAAATTTATGGTTTAGGTATAAAAAATACATCCTATTTAAGCCTTTATAAAGTTTTACCTGAAATGAGAGAATCTCCGCAATTTCCTAAATCTGCAGTTCCGTTATCCGAAATTGGAGATGGGCATTTTTACCTGTATGATAATGATTCTAAAACTATTTTAATTTGGGCTTCTCCAAATGGTGGTATAGTAAAAGAAATCCAATCCAATTTAGAAGATTTTTTAATTTCATTATTTTTTAACTAAATATGAACCATTCAAACCAACCTTAGAGGTTGGTTTTCTTTTGTAATTTACAAATATTCTAGTCTATACCATAATGGTTATATTTGATTATATTGGAGTCTATTATGTCACTAACAGAACAATTAGAAAATTTGACCGCTTATTACAAAGAAAATCGTGATGCTTTTAACGATAACTTTCGCTTAAAAATGCACCGTACATTAAGCTGGTTAAAAAAAGCCAATGAAGAAGATAATTTAGACTTCAGATTTATCGCACTTTGGATTGCCTTCAATGCAGCCTATGCTGACGAGTTAAGTAAAGAAGAAATTGAACGTAAGGTATTTCATCAATTTATCACTCGTCTTTGTGAATTAGACTCCGAGCATCTACTTTATGGGATTATTTGGGATGAGTTTCCTGGCACTGTGAAAGCACTGCTAGATACACCTTATACATTCCAACCATTTTGGGATGCACATAATGGTTTTCTAGCTGGAAAAGAATGGAAGTCAATGTTTGCTTCAGCGAAGAAAAAAGCCAATTTTGCTTTTGAGGAACAGAAAACCGCAGAGGTATTAGAGGTGATATTTGGACATCTATATACTCTGAGAAATCAGCTTATACACGGTGGTTCAACTTACGAAAGCCGTACAAACCGAAAACAGCTAGAAGAAGCTTGCGCACTACTATCATTGTTTATTCCTGCTATGGTAAAGATCATGTTGCGTAATGATGATGAACCAAGTTGGGGGAAACCATTTTATCCCGTTATCACTCAATAATTAGATTCATATATTCATAAATCAACCTTGCATGTTTCCACCTAAACTATTTATCCAATTTAATTTGAGCTCAATCTGAAAATCAGCGACAATACAGCATTATTTAAAACAGAAGAAACAAGGCAATGAGTTATCCATTAGAAGAAGTGAATAAACGTCGCACATTTGCGATTATTTCCCACCCTGACGCAGGTAAAACCACCATCACCGAAAAAGTATTGTTATACGGCAATGCCATTCAAAAAGCAGGCTCTGTTAAAGGTAAAGGCTCGGCACAACATGCAAAATCTGACTGGATGGAAATGGAAAAACAACGTGGTATTTCCATTACCACTTCCGTGATGCAATTCCCTTACAATGAATGCTTAGTGAATTTATTAGATACGCCGGGTCATGAGGATTTCTCGGAAGATACCTACCGCACTTTAACGGCCGTAGATAGCTGCTTAATGGTTATTGACTCGGCAAAAGGGGTTGAGGAACGAACCATTAAATTAATGGAGGTGACCCGTTTACGCGATACGCCAATTATCACTTTCATGAATAAACTTGACCGTGATATTCGCGATCCAATGGAATTATTAGATGAAGTGGAAAGCGTATTAAAAATCCATTGTGCACCGATTACTTGGCCGATTGGTTGCGGTAAATTGTTTAAAGGGGTTTATCATTTATATAAAGATGAAACCTATCTTTATCAAAGTGGTCAAGGCTCTACAATCCAAGAAGTACGCATTGTGAAAGGCTTAAATAGCCCAGAATTAGACGCTGCCATAGGCGATGACTTAGCCCAACAATTGCGTGATGAATTAGAATTAGTAAAAGGTGCGAGTAACGAATTTGATTTGGATTTATTCCTAAGTGGTGAATTAACGCCAGTCTTTTTCGGTACGGCATTAGGTAACTTCGGTGTCGATCATTTCTTAGATGGTTTAACTGAATGGGCGCCAGCCCCACAAGCTCGTCAGGCAGACACGCGTAAAGTCTCAGCTGAAGAAGAAAAATTCACTGGTTTCGTGTTTAAAATCCAAGCTAATATGGATCCAAAACACCGCGACCGTGTGGCTTTCCTACGCGTAGTTTCTGGTAAATACGAAAAAGGGATGAAACTTAAACACGTGCGTATTGGTAAAGATGTGGTTATTTCTGACGCGCTCACCTTTATGGCGGGGGATCGTACCCATGCCGATGAAGCTTATGCGGGTGATATTATCGGTTTGCACAATCACGGCACAATTCAGATTGGTGATACATTCACACAAGGTGAAGAGCTTAAATTTACCGGTATTCCAAACTTTGCCCCTGAATTATTCCGTCGTATCCGTTTGAAAGATCCTCTCAAACAAAAGCAATTGTTAAAAGGCTTAGTACAACTTTCTGAAGAAGGTGCTGTGCAAGTATTCCGTCCATTAAGCAATAATGATTTGATTGTTGGCGCGGTCGGTGTGCTACAGTTTGATGTGGTCGTTTCTCGTTTGAAATCAGAATATAACGTTGAAGCCATTTACGAAACTGTCAACGTAGCAACAGCTCGTTGGGTAGAATGTGCGGATAACAAAAAATTTGAAGAGTTCAAACGTAAAAATGAGCAAAATCTAGCATTAGATGGTGGTGATAATCTCACTTATATCGCACCTACCATGGTTAACTTAAATCTTGCACAAGAACGTTATCCTGATGTGACCTTCTTTAAAACAAGGGAACATTAATTCACCATTTCCTATCATTAACAAAAGGAAAAATCATGAAAAAATTGATGATTATCAGTACAGCAGCGTTACTACTTTCAGGTTGTGTAAACACCGAGCTGTCAAATGCGGGAAAAGCTTATAATCCACAAACTGACGCACGTATCCGTCTATACGGACAAAATGGCCGCTACACTGAGATGGAAGTAAAACAAAATGGAAAAACAGAAAAAGTGAATGTTGGAGGAAGCCTTGGACAATCTTTCAGCTCATTACTCTATCTTAAAGGGAATGAATCTATTGGCATGCCAAGCTCTAGTGCAAGTATGAATCCTAGTCAATTCAATGAAATAGGTTCTGGTACTTTTTTTAAAGAATTTATAATCCCATCAGATGCAGAAATCACTCTACAAAGTGAAATTATTACACCCCATAATATTAATTATATAGTCAATGGTAAGTTCGTAGGACCTGAACATTGCCTAGGCAAAAAACTTGTATTCACGCCTCAGGCAGGAAAAGATTATGAAGCATTACCTGCAGCATCAACAGCCCAATGTAATTTAACTTTAGTAGAACTAAAATAAATCAATGTGAAAGGTCACCGCAAGGTGGCTTTTCTTTTATATAAAGACATTAAAATTGTAGCTAATAACAACAGACAGATAAAACAAAGTGCGCTTAAATTAATCGCATTTTTTATATAAAAGAAATAGAGAAAATAAGATGGCTGGGGTACTAGGATTCGAACCTAGGGATGCCGAGATCAAAACCCGGTGCCTTACCGCTTGGCGATACCCCAACTGGAATTCTTTGATTGGAAATAAAGAAGATTTTACTTAGATAGTATGGCTGGGGTACTAGGATTCGAACCTAGGGATGCCGAGATCAAAACCCGGTGCCTTACCGCTTGGCGATACCCCAACTACTATTTGACTGCAAGCTGATAAATGGTGCGGGACGAGGGACTTGAACCCACACACCTCTCGGCGCCAGAACCTAAATCTGGTGCGTCTACCAATTTCGCCAGTCCCGCAAATTTGGTGGCTACAGCGAGATTCGAACTTGCGACCCCAACATTATGAGTGTTGTGCTCTAACCAACTGAGCTATGTAGCCATCATTTGCTTTACCTTATCGGCTTTGCGGGGCGTATTATCCTGATTTGACCTATTCTCGTCAATCATTTTTTTGCAAAAAACGGATTTTTTGATTTAGTTGATTATAAATAAAACGCTTTTGCTATTTTTTGTTCACATCAAGAACGGAGATCATTCCCACAAAATGCTTCCAATGCAAAGAGCTAAATTGCCCTGGGATGTACCAATTAGAAATGGTTCCATCAAGATATAAGGCATCCTGACAACCAATTTTAAGCAAACCTTGACTCAAGGTATAAAGATTAGGCTCACCTCTTATAGTCATCAAAAACAGTAATTCATTTTGCTTCGTCAAACACACTGCATTACGCTTATGATAGCTTTCTAGATTTGCTCTAAATTGCGGATTTATTTTGCTATGAATAATCAACATCGGGCCTGATTGCAACGCAAAATCCGGCTTGAGCTTGCTTTTCTGATAAGCGGTGGTTGTTAAAATATAGGGCTTATTTCCTGCAATGGCAAACACACCATTGGGTTGTACATGAAAGTTACCTTTGCCTGATTTTGTATTTAACGCATTGAGCTCTTTTCCATGCTCAATCCATAATCCCGCTGGCGTATTATCCATGCTATAAATGCCTGCATTCATGATCATTTTCACGTTATAGCTAGGCTCTAAGGCATTTTTGAGACGCGTTAAACTTTGATAATCTTTACCTTCAGCATCTTTCCAATGTAGCTGTACTTCTTCTGGCTTTGCTTGAAAAATTCCATAAGTAATATTGCCATCATCAAAAGTTCGGTATTCCGCTAGGGCTGGCACACTCATCAGTAACGATGCGCTACTGAAAAGTGCAGTCAAAAATTTAATCGTTTTTTTCATTTAAAGGATGGGTTAAATGCAACGCATTTGAAAAGGCATGCAACCCTTCTGCATTACCCGATCTCATCATGGATTGCATAGTTTGGGTTGGTGCATGAATGAGTTTATTTGTTAATTTATAACTTAATTCTTGCAGAATTTTTTCAGCATTCTCACCTTGTTGAATTTGGTGTAACGCTTTTTCGAGTAATTCTTGGCGAGTATTCTCTGCCTCATCACGGTAATGACGGATCAAATTGGAGAATTGTTGAACTTTCAACCACTCAAAGAAGGCATTACATTCTTGCGTGATGATATCTTGTGCTTGCTCTGATGCTTGCTCACGTTGAGAAAGATTGCGTTGGATAATATCTTGCAAATCATCCACGGTGTAATGATACACACTTTCTAATTCCGAGACATTTTCATCAATATCACGAGGCACGGCGATATCAACCATTAAAGTTGGTCTAAATTGGCGTGCTTTCTCCGCAATTTCAGCCATCGCTTTAGTAATTAAAATAGTCGGACTGCCTGTAGAGCTGATGACAATATCCGCTTGATTTAATGGGGTTTGCAATTCATCAAGCGAATACACATCAATCGGTGTATTAGACGCTAGTTTTTCCACCAACTGCTCAGCACGAGATAAAGTGCGGTTAGCAATCATCAATTTTTTTACCCCGTGGCGTAATAAATGACGGCTCACCAATTCAATGGTTTCTCCTGCCCCAACAAGTAAAATTTGTAGTTCACGTAAAGATTCAAAAATCTGACGAGCCAAGCTACAAGCTGCATAAGCTACCGACACAGCGCTTTCACCAATATTGGTTTCAGTACGCACTCGTTTTGCTGTTGCAAAGGTTTTTTGGAACAAGCGAGAAAGCGTACTTGAAAGCGGAATATTCGCCGCTTGATAATAATCTTCACTGATTTGGAAAGCTTGTTTCACCTGTCCTAAAATTTGCGGCTCACCCAAAATTAATGAATCCAAACCACAGGCCACGCGCATTAAATGATTCGCTGCTTGTTGATTTTGATGTGTGTAAATACTTTTATTTAATTCATCGACAGAAAGCTGATGAATATTAGCAAACCAATTTGTACAGTTCGTTTGCCATTGCTTACACTCTTGGGGTGAAATTTGACGATGGTGAAGATAAATCTCTGTACGGTTACAGGTAGAAAGAATAACCGCACTTTCTGCCAAATCTTGTTGGTGAATTTGTTGTAAGGCAAGCTGCCGCTTTTCTTCAGAAAAAGCGACTTTCTCACGAACAGCAACAGAAGCCGTTTTATGATTAATGCCTAGAACAAGAAGGGTCATAAAAACCTAATAAAAACAACCGCACTTTTATGAACATGCGGATTAAGTAGAAAGTAAAAGTTTCGCTATTTTAATGAATTGTTGAGAATTGAGCAAATTTCAAGAGAAAAAACTCAAACAAATAACTAAAACGAGTTAAAACTTATCTTTCGCTAAACGCCATTGCGTAAATTCGTCTAAATTTTTTGCTTGCAAAAACGGGTTAATTTGTTTCTCTAATCCAATTGTTGTTGGCAAACTCGGTTTCCCCTCTGCTCGATAACGTTCCACTAAAATACGTTGATTTTCAACCGCACTTTTATCCGCCAATATGGTTTCTGCAAAAGCTAAATTACCCCGCGTATATTCATGAGCCGGACAAACAACGGTTTCATCTGGTAATTGGTTAAAACGCTGCATAGATTCAAACATTTGAGCAAAATTTCCCGTGAACACGCGTCCACAACCACCAGAAAATAACGCATCGCCGCAAAATAGATGCCCATCCACCAAATAGCTGACATGCCCTGCCGTATGACCACCGCTTGGCAAAACTTCAATATGATAATGTGCCGTATTAATCACACCACTATCCACGATATTGGTTGCCCCTTTATTTGCACATTCTGTTGGACCGAAAACAGGCACATTAGGATAATATTGCTTAAACTCCGCGACACCTTGCACATGATCATCATGATTATGGGTTAATAACACCGCTTCTACGTCTAATTTATTCGATTCTAAATACGGAATTAAACGGGTTATTTCTGGGATATCGATCACAATTACGGGGAAATTTTCTCGTCTATAAAGCCAAATATAGTTATCATTGAGTGCAGGAATAGGAACTAGCATAAATTACCTTATGAAAATAGGATTAACATTGAATTGGAAAGCCAAATGGCACAAACCACTTCTTTTACCTGAAAGTTGGCAAGCGTTACCACAAGGTGAAGCCTATTGTAACGTATTAACACATTATTTTGCCCAATGGACGCCAAAAATTTTAGGCTATCAAATTCTGAAAGTCGGTGCCTTAAGTGGCGAAATTGCCTTTGACTTGCCTTTACGTCATCAAATTGTGTTAGCTGAAAAAACAGCGCATTTTCCTACCGCACTTTTAAATGAAAGTGATAGCTTGCTCCAAGCATCGCCATTAACCTTGCCTTTTATTGAAAAAGAAATGGATGCCTGCTTATTAGCAAATACCTTAAATTTTGCGCAAGATCCTCATCAAATATTGCGTGAAGCACATCGTGTTTTAAAAGATGACGGTTGGATTTTCATCACGTTATTTAATCCGCTGAGTCCCTTGCTTTTCAAACCGAAATTAGGCGAGTTTAAGTTCCGACAATATGCTACTTGGCGAGTCATTGACTGGTTATCGTTATTAAATTTTGATGTGATTGCAGAAGAAAGACTATCTATAAAACAAGAAAAGACCACGCTCTGCTCTCCGCTTACGGTCATCGTTGCTCAAAAACGAACCTATCCATTAACACTGAATCCGGAGAAAGCGCGATCAAAAATGCCGGCATTTTTAGAGCCGGCAGGTGCATTTAAAGAAATAAGAACAGAATAATTATTCTGAGACTTCTTTGATTACTGCAGAAGATGCGTTATTGATCACTGACTCAACGCCTTTTTCTGCTGCAGCTTGAGAAGAATAATATTGGCTACGGCCAATTTCTTGGTGGTTAGCCGCTTTTAATACGAAATAAGGTTTATCATTTTTCGCTACGCGATATTCAAAGTTTTTCGCATCCACACCATTTTTTTGTACTGATGCAATACCGTTTTCAGCTGATGCTTTAGTTTTATAAAGTTCGCTAGTTAAAATCACTTGTCCGTTTGCTGCTTTTAAGTTGAACATAAATTGTCCGTCTTTAGCCACTTTTAATTCATAAAATCCTTGAGCCATAATATCTCCCAATTGGTTGATTTGTTTATAATTTTACCCACACAGAAAATGCCTTTCTGCGCCAAGCTAATTTACCCTTAAAAATCAAGGAAAACAAGAGCAAAAGTGCATAAATTTTATGCTTGATTAGCTCTCTAAACTCCCCTATGATGCTGGGGCTTTTTATAACAGGAACAATTATGACCGAACAAACATTTATTCCCGGCAAAGATGCCGCACTTGAAGACAGTATTTCAAAATTTCAACAAAAATTGACCGCACTTGGTTTCAATATTGAAGAAGCCTCTTGGCTTAATCCTGTGCCAAATGTATGGTCTGTACACATTCGTGATAAGGATTGCCCACAATGTTTTTCTAACGGCAAAGGCGCAAGTAAAAAAGCAGCGTTAGCATCTGCATTAGGTGAATATTTCGAACGTCTTTCCACCAACTATTTCTTTGCTGATTTCTATTTAGGACAAGAAATTGCTAATAGTGATTTTGTTCATTACCCCACTGAAAAATGGTTTCCAATTGAAGATGACGCCCTTTTACCAGAAGGAATTTTAGATGATTATCTATGGGATTATTTCGATCCAAACCAAGAACTAACGCCTGAATTACTCGTGGACCTGCAATCCGGTAATTACGATCGTGGTATTGTCGCCATGCCTTATGTGAGCCAATCCGATCAACAAACCGTCTATATTCCACAAAGTATCATTGCGAATTTGTATGTTTCTAATGGGATGTCCGCTGGTAACACAAGAAATGAAGCGCGTGTGCAAGGGCTTTCAGAAGTCTTTGAGCGCTATGTGAAAAATCGCATTATTGCAGAAGCCATCAGTCTTCCTGAAATTCCAAAATCCGTGATGGATCGCTATCCATCCATTCAAGCCTCTATTGCAAAATTAGAGGAAGAAGGCTTCCCTATTTATGCTTTCGATGCCTCATTAGGTGGAAAATATCCTGTGATTTGTGTGGTATTACTTAATCCTAATAACGGCACTTGTTTTGCCTCTTTTGGTGCACATCCGAATTTCCAAGTGGCATTAGAACGTACCGTAACAGAGCTTTTACAAGGTCGCAGTTTAAAAGATCTCGATGTATTCTCTCCTCCATCATTTAATAATGATGATGTGGCGGAACACGCTAACCTTGAAACACACTTCATTGATTCTAGCGGTTTAATTTCTTGGGATTTATTCAAAAATACGCCAGATTATGAGTTTGTAGATTGGGATTTCTCTGGTTCAACACAAGAAGAATATGAAAACTTGATGGCAATCTTTAATGCAGAGGAAAAAGAAGTCTACATCATGGATTACAACCATTTAGACGTTTACGCTTGCCGCATTATCGTACCAGGCATGTCTGATATCTATCCTGCTGATGACCTCATTTATGCCAATAACAATATGGGGATGGACTGGCGCGAGATTTTATTAGATTTACCACACCATCATCATGATGCTGAAACTTACGAAGAGTTGTTAGCAGAATTAGATGAGCAAGATATTGACGATGCCACACGTGTTCGTGAATTTATCGGTATCGTGGCACCAAAAGCAAGCGGTTGGACAACATTACGTGTTGGTGAGCTTAAATCCATGCTTTACTTAGCATTAGGTGAATTAGAATTAGCCTTAGATTGGGCAAACTGGACGATGAATATGAACAGCTCTGTATTTACGCCAGAACGTGTGAATTACTATCGTGCCTTAATCAGTATCATTGAATTGCATTTAGACAATACTCGCGATCCACAACAATATCGTACTGTATTTGAAAGAATGTATGGCAAAAAAGCCGTTCAACAAGCTTGGGCTGCGGTAGCAGAAAAAGGTAACCCATTCTATAACTTGCCAGCCAGCGATGAAACGCTTGAAAACTTTAAAGAACATCAAGCTTTACTTGGCGCTTATGCGAAATTACAAAAAGCTAAACGAGAAAATTGGAAATAGACGATTTTCTCTCAATCATAAGGCGGACTTTATGTCTGCCTTATTTATTTCCGCATTAAAAAACTGCTTTAAAATCAACCGCACTTTTCACACAAAAACGCTTAAATTTATGCTATAATTCGTCACAATTTTTTGATCAAAAAAGGAATAAAAATGACGGATTCAATCCATTCCTCTATTACCCCAGTCAATATTGAAGAAGAACTCAAATCTTCTTACCTTGACTACGCCATGTCGGTGATTGTTGGGCGTGCTTTGCCTGATGTGCGTGACGGTTTAAAACCGGTGCATCGACGTGTGCTTTTCTCCATGGATCAATCTGGCATCACTGCCGGCAAAAAATACGTAAAATCTGCCCGTGTTGTAGGTGATGTAATCGGTAAATATCACCCGCACGGTGATTCTGCGGTGTATGACACCATTGTGCGTATGGCGCAGCCGTTTTCATTACGCTACATGTTGGTAGATGGGCAAGGTAACTTCGGTTCAATCGACGGTGACGCGCCAGCAGCAATGCGTTATACCGAAGTTCGTATGCAAAAAATTACCCAAGCGCTATTAACTGACTTGGATAAAGAAACCGTAAATTTCTCGCCAAACTATGATGGCGAATTAATGATTCCGGACGTATTACCAACCCGTATTCCAGCACTTTTAGCAAACGGTTCTTCCGGTATTGCGGTGGGGATGGCAACGAATATTCCTCCACACAACTTAAATGAAGTTTTAGATGGCTGCTTGGCTTATATTGATAACGAAAACATCACCATTGATGAGTTAATGCAATATATCCCGGGCCCAGACTTCCCGACAGCAGCATTAATTAATGGCCGTAAAGGGATTGAAGAAGCTTATCGCACCGGTCGCGGCAAAGTGTATGTTCGCGCTCGCGCTAGCGTAGAAACCACAGATAAAGGCAAAGAGCAAATCATTGTGACCGAATTGCCTTATCAAGTGAACAAAGCCAAATTAGTGGAAAAAATTGCAGAGCTTATCAAAGATAAAAAAATTGAAGGCATCAGCAATATTATCGATCTTTCTAACAAAGAAGGGATCCGCATTGAAATCGACATCAAACGTGATGCCGTAGGTGAAGTGGTATTAAATCACCTCTATGCGCTTACACAAATGCAGGTGACCTTCGGGATCAACATGGTGGCCTTAGATCACGGTCAACCACGTTTATTCAACTTAAAACAAATCATTGAAGCCTTTGTGATGCACCGTCGAGAAGTGGTGATTCGCCGTTCTTTATTTGAATTGCGTAAAGCCCGCGAGCGTACCCATATTTTAGAAGGTTTAGCGGTTGCAACATCAAATATCGATGAAATCATCGACATTATCCGTCAATCAAAAGAGCGTAAAGAAGCGGCAGAAAAATTAATTTCTCGCCCTTGGAAACTGAATAACGAAATTTTAGGTCTGCTTGATGCAGCGGCACGCCCAGCTGAATTAGCGGCTGAATTTGGTATTCAAGGTTCTGATTACTACCTTTCTCCAGAACAAGTTGATGCAATCTTAGAACTTCGCTTACACCGTTTAACCGGTCTTGCTACCGAAGAAGTCATCAATGAATACAAAGAGTTATTGGTTAAAATTGCAGAACTTCTCCACATCATCAACAGCCCTGAACGCTTGATGGAAGTGATTCGTGAAGAACTTGAACAAGTACGTACACAATTCGCCGATGAACGTCGTACCGAAATTACTGCAGCTTCCGGTGATATTGATTTAGAAGATTTAATCGCTCAAGAAGATGTGGTTGTAACCCTTTCTCACGAAGGTTATGTAAAATATCAACCACTTACCGACTACGAAGCACAACGTCGTGGCGGTAAAGGTAAATCTGCAACGAAGATGAAAGATGAAGACTTCATCGAAAAACTCTTAGTGGCGAATACTCACGATACGATTCTCTGTTTCTCTAGCCGTGGCCGCTTATATTGGTTAAAAGTCTATCAATTACCACAAGCGAGCCGTGGTGCGCGTGGTCGTCCAATTGTCAATATTCTACCGTTACAAGAAAACGAGCGTATCACCGCAATCCTGCCAATCTCTGCTTATGAAGAAGATAAATTCGTTATCATGGCAACCGCTGGTGGTATCGTGAAGAAAATTGCACTAACCGAATTCAGCCGTCCACGTTCAAGCGGCATCATCGCCTTGAACTTACGTGATGAAGATGAATTAATCGGTGTAGATATCACTGACGGTTCTAACGAAATCATGTTGTTCTCTTCACAAGGTCGCGTGGTGCGTTTCGCTGAAAGTGCAGTCCGTGCAATGGGTCGTTTAGCAACAGGTGTACGCGGTATTAAACTCGCTCTTACCAATGATATCGCTGACGATGAAAGTGCGGTCGAAATTGAAGATGTTTCTGACGATAATGCAGAAGAAACACTCGATCTCAACATCGATAAAGTCGTATCCTTAGTTGTGCCGAAAAATGATGGTGCAATCCTTACGGCGACACAAAACGGTTACGGTAAACGTACACAATTAAGCGAATACCCAACCAAATCGCGTAATACCAAAGGGGTGATTTCGATTAAAGTGAGCGAACGTAACGGTAAAGTCGTTGCAGCGACACAAGTAGAAGAAACCGACCAAATTATGCTTATCACTGATGCAGGTACCTTAGTGCGTACTCGTGTAAGTGAAGTAAGTATCGTTGGCCGTAACACCCAAGGGGTTCGTTTAATTCGTACCGCAGAAGATGAACACGTAGTCAGTCTTGAACGTGTTTGTGATGTGGATGATGAAGACGAAGGCACTGAAGATGTGACTTCTGGAGAATAATTGATCTTCCATTAAATAAAAGCCCCGCGTTTTGATTCGCGGGGCTTTTTTATTGTATCTAAAATCTCTTTTAGAGCTCTATTCTATTGATGAAAACTACTCGCCTTCTTCTAATTCATCAGCCATTGCCGCAAGAATTTCACGGGTTAAATACGCCAATGAACGATAGAAAGGAAGTGTTGCATAAGTTTCCACTTGGGTTAAGAATTTCGCTGCACAAGGTAATAAGAAATCACCGAATAAATCTTGTTGAGCAGATAGCGATTCCGTGTTGTCTTCTAACCAAGAAGCCGTAAGCAATAACAAGGCAAAATGATCCACATTCTCTGCTTCTGGCACATTACGCGCATGACGAAAATCCACAAAACGTTGCACATCCATATCATAACTTGAAATAGCCGTTGGTACGTTACCGTTTTGACCAAACAATTTTTGATATTCTTGATCAAGCAACGTTAAATCAATTTTCATTTGTAAATTATCCATGGCCGCTTCGCTTTCTTTATCCGTAGAAAGAGCCCACACTTGACTTAAACCTTGTTGCTGCAGCCAATCAAATACCCCACTCAAAATGGGATCCGTAGGGCTGCGATAAAATAAGTTGCCAAATAGGCGGCTTATTAAAGAAAAATTATTCACTTGAGTTTCTGACATCAGTTGCTTTCCTATAATTGTGCTCACGATTGAGCTAAAAGTGCGGTCAATTTTGCCGTTGTTTTTTCGGCAGCTTCACCAAGCATCGCTTGGCGAGCAGCATCATCGATAATATGAATATCCCCAAACAGGGTGTAATCCACATTCTCGATACCGCAATAATTAAATAAACCGTTGATCAAACAATGATTGAGGGATTTATCCACGCCGTATTCTTGATATTTTGCTACGCTACTCCCTATGGTGATAAATTGTTGCATCGCTTTACCTTGAAGCAGACCTTTAGATTCGCCATTTTCTGTTTTATAAGCAAAACCATGACTTAATACACGATCCAAATAGCCTTTCAAGATTGCGGGAAAACCCATCCACCATAAAGGATAAATCATCGTAATCAAATCTGCTTGGCGAATAAAATCATGCTCTTGCTGAATTTCTGCCGGAATAATCCCTTTATTCGCCGATTGTAATTCTTCAAAGGAAATAATCGGATTAAATTCCATGGTATAAAGATCGCGCAAATGGGTTTCAACACCAAGCTGTTGGCTTGCTTTTACAACGCGATCCATGATGGCACGACCAAAGCTTTTTTGGCTATTTGGATGCGCAAAAATAATTAAATGATTCATTCCGTTACCTTTTTCACTAACAATGTGATGCCATCAACGCGTTCTACCACCACCAGATCATTCACTCTTAAATGTTCGCCTTGAATACGCCATGTGGTATCGCCAAAGGCACCACGACCAATCCCATTAGAACCAATTTCTAATACCGTGCCTTTTTTACCTAACAAAGTATGATCTCGTTGGTTTAAAGTTGTACGTGATTGGTCCTGATTATCTTTGCTATGTTGATATTTCCACCAAAGCAACGAGAGAATAATCGCTAAAATCGCATAAAAAACGGCTAACACGGTTAAGGATAAACTCGGTACTAACGCCATTACGCCTGCAGCCACAATCGCAGCCAAGCCCCACCACAATAAAAATACCCCGGGCACGAGGGTTTCAGCAATTAATAATACAAAACCTAATACCAACCAATGCCATACTGACCAAGTTGTTAACCAATCTGCCATATCAACTCCTTGAGAGAAAAAGTGCGGTCATTTTTAACCGCACTTTAGGAAATTACGCTTTTTTGTCGCCTTTTAACAGTTCGGCAATGCCGGCTACCGAACCGATTAAATTACCGGCTTCAAGCGGCATCATGACCACTTTGCTATTTGGTGAACCACCGATTTGTTTTAAGGCTTCTGTGTATTTTTGTGCGATAAAGTAATTGATCGCTTTGGTATCACCGCTGGCAATCGCTTCTGATACCATTTGAGTTGCTTTCGCTTCCGCTTCTGCTGCACGTTCACGCGCTTCTGCTTGTAAGAAGGCTTCTTGACGCTCCCCTTCCGCTTTCAGAATTCGGGCTTGTTTTTCCCCTTCTGCACGTAAAATTTCCGCCTGACGAATACCTTCCGCTTCCAACACTTCCGCACGTTTATTACGTTCCGCTTTCATTTGTGCGTTCATAGAATCAATCAATTCACGTGGTGGACGCACATCGCGAATTTCAATACGGGTGACTTTAATCCCCCAAGGATTGGTCGCTTCATCCACAATTGCCAATAAACGACCATTAATGGAATCACGTTGAGAAAGCATTTCATCCAATTCCATCGAGCCTAGCACGGTACGAATGTTGGTCATGGTTAAATTGATAATCGCCTGTTCTAAATGATTCACTTCATAAGCTGCACTGCGAGCATCAATCACCTGGACGAAACAAACCGCATCAATGGATACGTTCGCATTATCCTTAGAAATAACTTCTTGTGAGGGAATATCTAATACCTGTTCCATCATATTGATCTTACGACCAACACGATCCACAAATGGGACCACAAAGTTCAAGCCTGGCATTAAGGTGTGGGTATAACGCCCAAAACGCTCAATCGTCCAGTTATAACCTTGCGGTACAGTTTTAAGTGCCGAAAATAGCACAACAACAACTAATACAATAAAGACGATTGCGGCAATAGATAAGCCTTCCATAGATTGCTCCTTAATGATGAGGAAATATAAGAAAAGTCTATCAAATTAGACCGCACTTTGTACATAAATATATTTATCGTTTTCTCTTATAAATTCAAAAAGATGCGTAATGCAATTCGGGGCATCTAAATCTTGATGAGAAACAAATAAAAGCTGCGTTTCACTATTATTTACCAGTTGTTCGATAAAATGTTTTACTAACTTGCGATTTAACCCATCAAGCCCTTGAAAAGGCTCATCTAAAATTAAAACAGGCGGATGTTTTACCATCGCTCGTGTGATTAAAAGCAAACGTTGCTGCCCCCAAGAAAGTGAACGAAATGGCGTTTTTGCTAAATGAGTTAGATTTAAACGAGCTAACCACTGCATGGCTTTCAAACGAATTGCCTCTGGCACCTGTTGATAAATCCCTATACTGTCAAAAAAGCCCGAAATAATCACATCAAGCACTGAACAATTCACACGATAATCTAAATGCAGTTGGCTACTTACGTAACCAATTTTTTGTTTAATATCCCAAATCGTTTCACCTGAGCCTCGTTGTTTACCAAAGATCACCACATGATTCGAAAATGCCTGAGGATGATCGCCTGTAATCAAAGAAAGTAAGGTTGACTTTCCTGCACCATTTGGTCCTTTAATCCACCAATTTTCATGAGGTTGAACAACCCAGTTTAAATGATCCAAAATGACTTTATCGCCATACTGGACCGTGACATTTTTAAGCTCAAAGTGCGGTTGGTTTTCAGGCAGTTTTAGTAATGGTGATGCTGGTTCTGGCAAAGCCACATCAACAGATTGCTCCGCATAAACTAATTGTTGATAAATACTTTGTTGCTCAATGGTTTGTCGTTCACCTTCTAATACTAACTCTAAATTTTCCAACATGGCTAAATGAGTTGCTTCAGCCGGAATATCGGCCAGACGATTAACGATTAGAACGATTGCGCATTCTTTTTCCAGTTCATTCAACATCGCCATCCAATCTTGCACTGATTGTTGATCTAGCCCTTCAAAAGGCTCATCTAAAATTAATAGATCGGGCTTTTGTAATAACGCTTGTGTCAATAAGACTTTACGCGCTTCTCCAGTGGAAAGTTTGATAAAGAAACGATCTAAGAGATAAGTAATCCCTAATTTTTCTGCAATTTGTTCACAAAAAGTGAGTTCAGAACCACCATTTAAAATGGTTTCTCTTGCCGTTTGACCAAAAAAATCCGGATCGGTATCATCGTTGTTTAAATTCTTTAATGTGGACTCAAGAATTTCTCGTTGTTTTTCAAAAGAAAAGGATTGAACCCGTTGAAAGGAATTATGATACTTCCCTTCCTGCAAAGACAATTCATTTTGCAAAGCGAGAGCAAACGCTGATTTTCCACTCCCATTACTGCCTACCACAACCCAATATTGTCGTGGCTCAATCGCAAAGTGCGGTAAGTTTAAGGTCTGTTTTTGATGAAGCTCAAATTTTGCCTGCTGAATTAAAAGTGTCATTCGCTTTCCTTTAAAAACAAAAGGCGAGCAATTTGCCCGCCTTGTCAGATTAATTTAATTAACCGTTTTTACGCTCTTCTTCCATACATACTGCCGCAGTAAATAATACGTCAGTTGAAGAGTTTAGCGCGGTTTCTGTTGAGTCTTGTAAGATACCAATCACAAAACCTACACCGATCATTTGTGCCGCGATGTCATCACTGATACCAAATAAGCTACAAGCTAATGGGATTAATAATAATGAACCACCTGCCACACCAGAAGCACCACATGCACAAAGCGCCGCCACAATACTTAATAACACCGCACTGATGAAAGATACTTCGATGCCTAATGTATGAACAGCTGCTAAGGTTAATACAGTAATTGTAATTGCCGCACCCGCCATATTGATATTTGCACCTAATGGAATTGCCACAGAATAGGTTTCTTCATCAAGATTTAAGCGTTTTGCTAATTCAATGTTTACAGGAATGTTTGCTGCAGAACTACGTGTAAAGAATGCCGTTACACCACTTTCGCGTACACAAGTCCAAACTAATGGATATGGGTTACGACGGATTTTCCAATAAACGAGAATTGGGTTTAGCACAAATGCAGTGAATAACATTGTACCGATTAACACGAATAATAAGTGAACATATCCACCTAACGCAGATAAACCTTTGTCAGATAATGTTTCAGCCACTAAACCGAATACACCGAAAGGCGCAAAAGAAATAATGATATGAACAATTTTAGAAATGCCTTCTGCAAAATCAGCCACAACTTGTTTAGTTGCATCTGATGCATGACGAAGGGCTAAACCTAAACCGATAGACCACGCTAAAACACCGATAAAGTTTGCTTTGAAAATTGCATTTAATGGGTTATCCACCACATTCAATACTAACGTTAACATGACTTGACCAACAGATTGAGGTGCTGAACTCGCATCCTCTTTTACTGCAAGAGCCACATCTGACGGGAATGCCATACTTGCAATTACCGCAGCAACAGCGGCTAAGAAAGTCCCTACAAGGTAAAGCATAATAATTTCTTTCATGTTACTTTTAGAGCCAACTTTTTTATTCGCTAAGGCCGCCATAACAAGGAAGAAAATTAAAATTGGTGCAACAGCACGCAATGCTTTAACAAAGATTTGACCGAGCACACCAAAGCTAGATGCAAGATCAACACCTGTTGAATTTTTTACACTCTCATTCACCAAGGCAACAAGGATCCCGAGTACCAAACCAACGGCAATTCGTTTTACCAAATTACCTTGGAACAAAAAATGAAATAAACGTGTTGTATTCATAATAGTTTTAAATGAAGATTAAGTTGAACTTCAGATCGTTACGATCCACCGAAACAAGATAAAGATAGCTCAAATTTTATTTAAAAGAAAATTTTTTCTTTATTATTTTGTTAAAAAATTGAACTTTTTCAGTAAGGAATGAATTTTTTCTAAAATTTTCGCCTATAAAAAAATTTTTTCTATGCCCTATTGACACACTGTATCTAATACCAGTATATTACACTGTATAAACAACCACTGATTAAAAACACACAAACTAAAAGGAACACAAGATGATGAACTACGCAAATACAGTTGCACAAAATAATATGACGTTTTCTTATCATCCTATGCCATTTTTCAATGATGTTGAAAGCAAATCGACATTTAATAAAAAATTAGATCTCAACCTTTATTGCATCAAACGTCCACAACAAACTTGTTTTATTCGTGTAACGAATCCAAATATGCTTGCTTGGGGAATTGAAATGGGCGATATGTTAGTGGTTGAAAAAAATGACAGCCTTTTCATTGGTGATCTTATTGTTTTAGAAAAACAAGACGAATTCCATATTTATGAATTTGCCGGCGTAAGCGGTAATGAATTTGTATTCATGGCATTAGATTCTAAAGTGGAAAATATTAAAACAACACAATGGACAAACCTACCATTAGTTGGCACGGTGACGAATACTATCCATCAAATGAAACCAAGAAGAGACTTAATGAAATTTGCGGCTTAAGCCAATAATCAGATAATCTAAATAAAGAAAAAGTGCGGTTAAAATTAACCGCACTTTTTTATTGAAATAAAATTGTCATTACATCACACGACGAGATTGTGTATAAGTTCTTGACCAATAATCTTCATCCAATGAACTAATTGTTACACCTTGACTTGTACTTGCATGCATAAATTGGTTATTACCAATATAAACGCCAACATGATTGTTGCGACGGAAGAACACTAAATCACCTTTACGTAATTCATGTTTTTGGATTTGGCGACCTAAATAGCGTTGTTCTGAGGTTGAACGTGGAAGCTCCATGCCGTAAGCATCGAGAAAAGCAGTTTGCATAAATGCAGAGCAATCAATACCATGTTTTGAAGTGCCCCCCATTCTGTAACGAGTACCAACCCATTCGTTATAAACTTGAGCAAGCGCTTTATCACCAATTAAACCTGATTTAGGACGGTTAGTTCTTAATTTAGGGTAAACGCCCCCTTTTTTCCCATCTAAACCAGCAATCAAACCCGTTAACTCAGCATCATCACTTTCACTAATCATGCCGTTTTGTGCCTGCCCCGAGTTGTTAGAGCAGGCTGTTGTCAAAACAACCAAACCTACAATAATCAAAATCTTCTTTAACATAGCTTTTAAATAATAAAAAAATATAAAAACAAAACTGGTCGGATTTTATCAAAAAGTCATTATGCCCGCCAGTCTTTATTGAATTTTTATGCAATTTTGTGAGTGAGATCTCAAAAAAATAAGGGCTACTCAATGAGCAGCCCTTAAAAGGATTAAAATCGATTATTTTTTCTTCGCTTTTGCATTTGGAAGATCGGTAATTGAACCTTCAAAGACTTCAGCCGCAAGACCCACAGATTCATGAAGTGTTGGGTGAGCATGGATGGTTAATGCGATATCTTCCGCATCACACCCCATTTCAATCGCAAGACCGATTTCACCTAATAATTCACCACCGTTAGCACCTACGATAGCCCCACCAAGTATACGGTGAGTATCTTTATCAAAGATTAATTTGGTCATACCTTCTGCACATTCAGATGCAATCGCACGACCAGAAGCTGCCCAAGGGAATTTCGCAACTTCGTAGTTTAAACCTTCTTGTTTACACTCTTTCTCAGTTTTACCTACCCAAGCTACTTCTGGTTCAGTATAAGCAATAGAAGGAATGACTTTTGGATCGAAATAATGTTTTTGTCCTGCAATCACTTCTGCCGCAACGTGACCTTCGTGAACACCTTTGTGAGCTAACATTGGTTGACCAACGATATCACCGATTGCGAAGATATGAGGCACATTGGTACGCATTTGTTTATCAACATGAATGAAACCACGCTCATCCACTTCAACGCCTGCTTTACCTGCATCGATCAATTTACCGTTTGGTGTACGACCGATTGCCACTAACACTGCATCATAACGTTTAGTATCGTTACATGCTTTGCCTTCCATTGAAACATAGATACCATCATCTTTTGCTTCAACTGCGGTCACTTTAGTTTCAAGCATTAACTTGAATTTTTTCTCAACTTGTTTGGTGTAGATTGCAACAACATCTTTATCTGCTGCTGGAATCACTTGATCAAACATTTCAACCACTTCAACTTCAGAACCTAATGCATGATATACGGTACCCATCTCTAAACCGATGATACCACCGCCCATGATTAACAGTTTTTTCGGTACTTCTTTTAATTTAAGTGCATCCGTTGAATCCCAAACACGCGGATCTTCATGTGGAATGAATGGTAATTGAATTGGACGAGAACCTGCTGCGATAATTGCATTATCAAATTTAATAGTGGTTGGTTTACCATCACGATCACGTGCTACTAATGTATGTGGATCGGTAAACGCCGCTAAACCTTCAACAACGGTGACTTTACGTTGTTTAGCCATGCCTGCAAGACCGCCTGTTAATTTAGCCACAACCGCTTCTTTACCTGCGCGCACTTCATCTAAATCAATGCGAGGCTCAGCAAAATACACACCGTTTTTGCTTGCGTGTTTTGCTTCTTCAATTACTTTAGCAACGTGAAGTAATGCTTTAGAAGGGATACAACCTACGTTTAAACATACCCCACCTAATGTTGAATAACGTTCAACAAGTACTGTTTCTAAACCTAAGTCCGCACAACGGAATGCCGCTGAATAACCTGCAGGACCAGCACCAAGTACCACAACTTGGGTTTTAATTTCTTTACTCATTTTTACCTCGTAAAAACGTTCAAATTTTTGACCGCACTTGCGGTCCTTTCTGTAAGATGTGAGCCTAATCACTCACATCTTACCGTGTTAATTACATCACTAAGCGACGTAAGTCAGCTAATACGCCATTGATATAGCTTAAGAAACGAGCACCATCAGCACCATCGATCACACGGTGGTCGAAAGATAATGATAATGGAAGCATTAAGCGTGGCTCAAATTCTTTACCATTCCAAACTGGTTGCATTTCTGATTTAGACACACCTAAGATTGCCACTTCAGGTGCATTTACGATTGGCGTAAAGTGAGTTGTACCAATACCACCTAAGCTTGAAATGGTGAAACAACCACCTTGCATATCAGAACCTGAAAGTTTACCGTCACGTGCTTTTTTGGAGACTTCCATTAATTCACGAGAGAGTTCGATAATACCTTTTTTGTTCACGTTTTTAAATACAGGTACAACGAGACCGTTTGGTGTATCTACCGCTACGCCAATGTTGATGTATTTTTTAAGTGTTAATTTTTGACCGTCTTCAGAGATAGAGCTATTGAAACGTGGGAACGCTTCTAATGCTTTCGCTACCGCTTTCATAATGAACACAACTGGTGTAATTTTCACATCCAATTTTTGTTTTTCAACAATCTTGTTCTGTTCTTTACGGAATGCTTCTAAATCTGTGATATCTGTGCGATCGAAGTGAGTAACATGTGGAATCATTACCCAGTTACGATGTAAGTTTGCACCAGAGATTTTGTTGATACGGCTTAATTCAACTTCTTCCACTTCACCAAATTTGCTGAAGTCAACTTTCGGCCATGGTAATAAACCTAAGCCCGCACCGTTTGCCACACCATTACCCACTGCTGCAGAAGAAACCGTGCTGGTTTCAAACGCTTTAACAGCGGTTTTCACGTAAGCTTGGATATCTTCTTTTACTACGCGACCTTTACGACCCGTACCTTTTACGCGATCAAGGTTAATACCGTATTCACGCGCTAAACGACGAATCACTGGAGTTGCATGTGCATAGCCTGCGCTTGCGACAACTTGTTCTTGGCTTAAGCCAGATACATTACCTGATTGTGCTGCAGGTGCTGCTTGAGGAGTAGGAGCTGCTGCCGCAGGAGCCGCTGCTGGAGCAGGTGCTGCACCCGCCACTTCAAATTTCATAATTAATGAACCGGTTGAAACTTTATCACCTGATTTCACTAAAATTTCTTTTACCACACCCGCAAACGGAGCTGGCACTTCCATTGAGGCTTTATCGCCTTCAACGGTAATTAAAGATTGCTCTTCAGAAACACTGTCACCAACGGCAACCATGATTTCAGTTACGTTAACTTCATCACCACCGATATCTGGTACGTTCACTTCTTTAATGGCTGAAGCTGTTGGTGCTGCTGCAGGTGCTGCCGCCTGTTGAACTGGTGCTGCGGCTGGTGCAGTACCTGCCACTTCAAATTTCATGATTAATTTGCCAGTAACAACTTTATCACCCACGTTGATTAAAATTTCTTTTACGACGCCAGCAACTGGAGCAGGCACTTCCATTGACGCTTTATCACCTTCAACATTGATAATTGACTGATCAACTTCAACGGTATCGCCTACTTTCACCATGATATCTGTCACGTTTACTTCGTCTGAACCGATATCGGGTACATTGACTTCAACTACACTTGCAGCTGCTGGTGCGGCTGCCGGTGCAGGTGCTGCTGCAGCTGGAGCAGGCGCTGCCGCATCCGCTGACTCTAATACAAGCATTGGTGTGCCAGTTGTGACTTTATCACCCACTTTTACTAATACTTCTTTTACCACGCCGGCTTCAGGTGTAGGGACTTCCATTGAAGCTTTATCACCTTCAACATTGATAATACTTTGATCAGCAGTAATGGTATCACCTACTTTCACCATCACTTCTGTTACGGTAACTTCATCACTACCGATATCAGGAATTTGAATTTGTTTTGACATGTTATCTTACCTTTAAAAAACGCAGTTAAAATCAACCGCACTTTATTTGTAGATGCTCCTGTGTGCTCTCACACACAGGATGTTTTAATTAAGCGTAAAGCGGATTTAAAATTTCAGTTTTTAAACCAAATTTCGCGATTGCATCAGCCACCACTTTCGCATCAAATTTGCCTTGTTTTGCAAGCTCATGTAATGCTGCAACCACAACATAACGTGCATCCACTTCAAAGTGTTCACGTAAGTTTTCACGGCTGTCTGAACGACCGAAACCGTCAGTACCTAATACGTGATAGCTTTGTGCTGGGATGAATGCACGAACTTGTTCTGCAAATAATTTCATGTAGTCAGTTGCTGCAACAGCTGGAGCATCGTTCATTACTTGTGCAATGTAAGGTACGCGTGGTGTCTCAGTTGGATGTAACATATTCCAACGTACAGCATCCGCACCTTCACGAGCCACTTCAGTGAATGAAGGCACGCTATATACATCTGAGCTTACTCCATATTCATTTGCAAGAATTTGTGCTGCTTCACGAACGTGACGGAAGATCGCACCAGAACCTAATAATTGAACATGACCTTTGTTGCCTTTCGCTTCAACGGTTTCAAATTTATAAAGACCTTTACGAATACCTTCTTCTGCACCTTTTGGCATTGCTGGTTGTTCGTAAGTTTCATTTAATGTGGTGATGTAGTAGAACACATCTTCTTGTTTTTCACCGTACATACGGTTGATACCGTCTTGTAGGATAACTGCCACTTCATAAACGTAAGCTGGGTCATAAGACACACAGTTAGGAATAACAAGAGATTGAATATGGCTGTGGCCATCTTCGTGTTGTAAACCTTCACCATTTAATGTTGTACGGCCAGAAGTACCACCAATCATGAAACCACGTGCTAATTGGTCACCTGCTGCCCACATTAAGTCACCCACACGTTGGAAACCAAACATTGAGTAGTAGATGAAGAATGGAATCATTGGCAGGTTATTTACAGAGTATGAGTTTGCTGCCGCTAACCAAGATGATGCAGCACCTAATTCATTGATACCTTCTTGTAATACTTGGCCATCTTTCGCTTCACGGTAGTAAGCCACTAAATCACGGTCAGAAGGCACATAGTTTTGACCATGTGGATTGTAAATACCGATTTGACGGAATAAACCTTCCATACCAAAAGTACGTGCTTCGTCAGCAACAATTGGCACAATTTGTTTACCAATATTTTTATCTTTCAATAAGGTATTTAAGAAACGCACGAATGCCATTGTAGTTGAAATTGGACGAGCTTGAGCTTCCAATAATGGGGCAAATTCTTCTAAAGATGGCACTTTAAATTCAGTGGTGAATTTTGGTAAACGTTTCGGTAAGTAACCGTTTAACGCTTTACGTCTGCCATGAAGATAATTGTACTCTTCCGAACCTTCTGGGAAGGTAATGTATGGATAGTTAGGAATATCTTCATCTTTAATATCTAGGTGGAAATGATCACGGAAGTATTTAAGACTTTCGATCGACATTTTTTTAGATTGGTGAGCCGTATTTTTACTTTCTGCTTCAGGAATTTTATAACCTTTAACCATGTGTGCAAGGATTACTACAGGTTTACCTGCTGTTTGCGCTTTATGGAATGCCGCATAAAGTTTTTCAGAATCATGGCCACCGCGTCTTAATGCCCAGATTTCATCATCTGTCATATCCGCTACTAATGCTGCAGTTTCTGGATAACGACCAAAGAAGTGTTCACGAACATAAGCACCATCTTTAGATTTGAAGGTTAAATAGTCGCCATCAAGCACTTCCATCATCAATTGAGTTAACTTACCTGAGGTATCTTTGGCAAATAATTTGTCCCAGTTAGAGCCCCACATAACTTTGATCACTTCCCAACCAGCACCAGCAAATAAACCTTCTAATTCTTGAACGATTTTACCGTTACCTGTTACTGGTCCATCTAAACGTTGCAAGTTACAGCTTACGACGAAGATTAAGTTATCTAAGCCTTCACGTGCAGCGAATGTTAAATCACCTTTTGCCTCGATTTCGTCCATCTCACCGTCACCAAGGAAAGCATACACTTTTTGATCTTTGGTGTCTTTTAAACCACGGTTGTCTAAGTATTTTAAGAAACGAGCAGTACGAATCGCATTTACCGGACCTAAACCCATAGATACGGTCGAGAATTGCCAGAATTCAGGCATTAATTTCGGGTGTGGGTAAGATGAAAGACCTTTACCAGGTTCACATTCCTGACGGAAATTATTCATTTGATCTTCAGTAATACGACCTTCAACGAATGCACGAGCATACATACCTGGTGCCGCATGGCCTTGGAAGAAGACTAAGTCACCGCCGTTTTTATCTGTCGCCGCTTTGAAGAAGTGGTTAAAACAAACTTCATACATGCTTGCTGCAGATTGATAAGTTGAAATGTGACCACCTAATTCAAGATCTTTTTTCTGGCCACGTAATACCGCCATGATCGCATTCCAACGTACAGCACTACGAATACGACGCTCAATAGCTTTATCACCTGGGTATGCTGGCTGTTCAGAAACTGGGATGGTATTAACATATGGGGTTGTTACGCCACCTTTTGCAATGTTCACACCACCATTACGAGCCTGGTCGATCACCTGATTGATGATGTAATGCGCACGCTCTGCGCCTTCGGCACGAATTAATGAATCAACAGCTGACAACCAATCCTGTGTTTCAATTGGGTCAATATCGTTTACTAAGGTATCTGACATAGTCTTTCCTTATTTTACTGAGTGAAAATGAAGTTTGGTTATGACCAAACACGAAAATCAAGCTTGTTAATCAATGTTACAAACATTTAACAAATCTTGTAAATTTTAGAAGATTTTTTGCAAGAAAGATAGTAGATTTTCACTGTTCTCACGCATTTCTTCGAGTTATTGCAATACTCTTCACTAAAAGTGCGGTCATTTTGAAAGGATTTTCTGGTTTAATTTAAAGCCTGTTTTATGTATTGCATTCACTACCCGCTTTGATCTAAAGTGTCCGCATGCTTTTAAGCTTTTTTAGAGGACAAAATATGAATACGACAACTCGCCCAATCTTTTCTCATAAACGCATAGCGCTCGTTGCACATGACAGCTGTAAACAAAATCTGCTCAATTGGGTAAAGAAACATAAAGATGCACTTGCTCCCCATCAACTTTATGCGACAGGTACAACAGGCCATCTATTGGAAAGAGAAACGGGACTCAAAATAGCCTCGCTATTAAGTGGCCCGATGGGTGGCGATCAACAACTTGGCGGACTGATTGCTGAGAAAAAAATTGATATGATGATTTTCTTTTGGGATCCGATGAACGCAGCACCACATGATCCCGATGTCAAAGCGCTCATGCGTATTGCTACTGTTTGGAATATTCCCGTAGCGATTAATCAAAGCACAGCCGATTTCCTTTTAACATCAAGCTTATTTGATCAAGAAATCAATATTGATATCCCTGATTATGAAGGATATTTAAAAGCGCGTTTAAATTAACCAAATAAAAAGGAGATAAATCACTTTATCTCCTTTATTTAGTCGTTAATTATTTACCCTGCATTGCTGCGCTCATGATTAACATAAACAGCACGCCTTGCACCTGCTCTTCAGGAATCACTTGACCATTAAGTTTGAGTTCGCCTTTTTCGAGCACTAGGGCAAGCGTCACATTTTTATCGTTATTCACCACAATATTTTGTGCCGCCGCTTGTTTAGCTTGCTCTTCAATTTTCTCTTTAATCAACGCTTTATCTTCTTTTGGAGAAAATTGTGTCAGGATTTTTTCTGCTGTCGCTTTATCTACATGAATATGCACTGCAAAATCCGTAAATTGTTTATATAAGCTCCCTTTCATTAAATCAAATTTCGGATCTTTCGCTAACGCCACATTTAAATCTAATGACACTTTACCTTGATTATCTGAAATTGACACAGGGTTGAGTTTAAGTTGAGGCTGATTATTAAAAATAGCCATACCATGATTTTCAACCCATGAACTTAAAATTTCAGATACCACTTCATCATTCACATTTTTATCATCTCTGACTGACTTAAAGACAGTGAAAACAGCTTCAATTAACGCATTTGCTGCATTTGCTTCAATATGATTTAACTCGCTATTGTTAGTTAATTTCCCTAACTCTTTTCCATCTAACACGAATGAATCTACTGTACTTTCACTTTTGAAGTTTACAAAATCACCATTAAGTGAAAAATCAGAGGTCGCTTTTAAACCTTTTTCAATAAGAGAGGTCGTTTTCCCAGCATAATCCGTGCTCGTCATTTCGAAGCTTTCAGTTGTATAAGAACCTTTCCCCGTATAAATATAAGCCCATTTTGTAGGGTTGAATGAAGCATCTAATTTCATGCCCTTCATCTTTGTTTTTACTGATTTAACTGCAGTAGCGTCCTGGCTATCTTCCCCATCTGCACTGCTAGGGCCTAAATCAGCAGTCACTTCGTCTAAGGTCATGTCATATTTACCTGCTCGATCTTTATCTACATCGAAACCAATGTTGATATTTGACCATGAGATCTTATTTTGCGGTGAGTGAGGATCTGTCATTTCCCCTGCTGCTAATTCAACTTTACCTTTTGTTGCTAAGCTATAGCTAGTCGAAGCTTGATATTGAACAGGTTTATCTGATTTAAGAAAATCAAATAACGGCTGAGTTGTTTCATTTTTACCAATCACACCTTGTGCAGAAAACATTGTTGGTACAAAGTTGAATTTTTCTAGCTGATTAAGTGGAAATGGACCGTGATAAAGCTTGGTTGAAAGTGGAATTGTAAATACTTGTCCTTCTTTTGGTAAAGAAATAACCACTTCATCTTCCACTTGAGAGGTAAAGAAACTGCGATCAAATTGCTTATTTTTATAAACAAGATTCACTGAATCTGACAAACCTAAACTTTGTAATTTTTGGTTCGCTAATTCAATTTGGCGTAAATATTCAGTTTGTGCTTTTTCACCAGTAAACCATGCACCACCGACGCCGACAACACCAAGGGCTACAATGACACCTAATGCTACAGTTGATTTTTTCATTTTGATTCCTTTGCTAACTAATAGATGATTAAAATTGCGGGCAATTTATCACAAATTACAATTTTTTTCTTATTTTTCAAAAATAATTTTATATCCCCCCCTTGAACTTCTCATCTCTGGACTTATTTTGTAAAACAAGAACGGAAATGACCGCACTTTAAAAGGAAGAAAAAATTTTAAATCTTGCCTCTTGAAATGCGAAAAAGTATCCACATCTTATTCATCGTAACAATTTACAACGAATTTAAAATTTAATTAGGAGTAACAACATGGGAAAAATTATTGGTATTGACTTAGGTACAACAAACTCTTGTGTCGCTGTAATGGATGGTGATAAACCACGCGTAATTGAAAACGCAGAAGGCGATCGTACTACCCCGTCAATTATCGCTTATACAAATGATAACGAAATTTTAGTGGGTCAACCGGCAAAACGCCAAGCAGTGACCAACCCGAAAAATACATTATTCGCAATCAAACGTTTAATCGGTCGTCGTTTTGAAGATGCTGAAGTAAAACGTGATATCAGCATTATGCCATTTGAAATCACCAAAGCAGACAATGGTGATGCATGGGTAAATGTAAAAGGTGACAAACTTGCACCACCACAAATCTCTGCAGAAGTATTGAAAAAAATGAAGAAAACTGCAGAAGACTTCTTAGGTGAGCCAGTGACTGAAGCAGTAATCACTGTTCCTGCATACTTTAACGATGCTCAACGTCAAGCAACAAAAGATGCCGGTCGTATCGCAGGCTTAGAAGTTAAACGTATTATCAACGAACCAACAGCAGCTGCATTAGCTTACGGTTTAGATAAAGGTCAAGGCAACAAAACTATCGCTGTATATGACTTAGGTGGTGGTACATTCGACTTATCTATCATCGAAATTGATGAAGTAGGTGGCGAAAAAACCTTCGAAGTATTAGCAACCAACGGTGATACTCACTTAGGTGGTGAAGACTTCGATAACCGTGTAATCAACTACTTAGTGGATGAGTTCAAAAAAGAACAAGGCGTTGATTTACGTAATGACCCACTTGCAATGCAACGTTTAAAAGAAGCGGGTGAAAAAGCGAAAATTGAACTTTCTTCTGCACAACAAACTGATGTGAACTTACCTTACATCACTGCAGATGCAACAGGTCCTAAACACTTAAACATTAAATTAACTCGTGCTAAATTAGAATCTTTAGTAGAAGATTTAGTGGCTAAATCACTTGAACCTGTAAAAGTTGCATTAAACGATGCTGGCTTAAGTGCATCACAAATTGATGATGTTATCCTAGTGGGCGGTCAAACCCGTATGCCATTAGTACAACAAAAAGTAGAAGAATTCTTCGGTAAAGCACCTCGTAAAGATGTGAACCCGGATGAAGCCGTTGCTATCGGTGCAGCAGTTCAAGGTGGTGTATTAGCGGGTGATGTAACTGATGTATTATTGTTAGACGTAACACCGTTATCTTTAGGTATCGAAACCATGGGTGGTGTGATGACTACCTTAATTGAGAAAAATACGACGATTCCAACTAAAAAATCGCAAGTGTTCTCAACAGCAGAAGATAACCAAAGTGCAGTAACCATTCACGTGTTACAAGGTGAACGTAAACAAGCATCAGCGAATAAATCGTTAGGTCAATTCAACCTTGAAGGCATTAACCCAGCTCCACGCGGTATGCCACAAATTGAAGTAACCTTCGACATCGACGCTGACGGTATCATCCACGTTTCTGCGAAAGATAAAGGTACTGGTAAAGAACAACAAATCACCATTAAAGCCTCTTCAGGTTTAAGTGATGAAGAAATTCAAAAAATGGTTCGTGATGCAGAAGCAAACGCTGAAGCAGACCGTAAATTTGAAGAATTAGTACAAGCTCGCAACCAAGCAGATCATCTTGTACACAGCACACGTAAACAATTAGAAGAAGCAGGTGACAAAGTTCCAGCTGAAGATCGTGCAGCAATTGAAAGCGCATTAAGCAATTTAGAAACTGCAGCGAAAGGCGAAGATAAAGCAGCAATCGAAGCTAAACTTCAAGCGCTTGCAGAAGTTGCGCAAAAACTTGTTCAAGCGGCTCAACCACAAGCTGATGCACAACAAGCTCAAAGCAACAGCAAACCAAATGATGATGTTGTTGATGCTGAGTTTGAAGAAGTGAAAGACAACAAATAATTTCACTTTAACCTAAATCAAAGGGCGTAGCGATACGCCCTTTTGGCATATTCATTAAATGTCATTTTTCCTGACTTTATTTAAAAAAGTGAAGTCAGGAAAAATAAACCCGGAGGATAAATGGCGTTAAAACTCTACCCAATCGTACAACAACGCTTAAATAACAACATAGCAAATGAGATAATCTCAACCCTTTGGCAAAACAATCTTGATAAACTACCACAAGGTCACTGTTGTTATGGCATCTATTTTAATTATGCTACGAATCACCTAGCAGACTATGATTTTGCGATTGCAAGTGAAGTAGTATTAGAGACAGATATTCCGGTGATTAAAATTGAAGATTTGAGTTTCTACGAAGTTTTTCGTTGCAAAGTAAATGAAATTTATCAAACATGGCAACTAATCTGGAAAAAAGAACAACAAGGTTTACTTAAGCGGGCTTATTCGGTGGATTTTGAAAAATACCACTCTGATGGTTTGGTAGAAATTTATATCGCTGTTGTACCACATTGCTAAACTCAAAGTGCATAAAATTTTATAAAAAACGACCGCACTTTATCCCCAAAACAAACACAACCAAAGGAAAAAACAATGAAATTCGAAACGAAATGCCTCCATGCTGGCTATAGCCCTAAAAACGCTGAGCCACGTGTTCAACCTATCGTACAAAGCACGACTTATACCTACGATTCTGCAGAAGAAATTGGCAAGCTATTTGATTTACAAGCTGCAGGTTATTTCTATACTCGCCTAGCAAACCCAACGACAAATGCTGCGGAAGAAAAAATTACGGTACTTGAAGGTGGCGTTGCAACAATGTGTACTGCGTCTGGTCAATCTGCGGTTTTCTATGCGATGTTGAATATTTTAGAAGCCGGCGATCATTTTATTTCCTCTTCTTATGTGTATGGAGGTACTTACAATTTATTTGCCCATACATTCAAAAAAATGGGCATTGAAGTGAGTTTTGTGGATCAAGACTTACCACTTGAAGAACTCAAAAAAGCGATTCGTCCAAATACAAAAGCTATTTTTGCTGAAACTATTGCTAACCCTGCTTTACGAGTATTAGATATTGAAAAATTTGCTGCCTTAGCGAAAGCTGCAGAGGCGCCATTATTAATTGATAACACTTTTGCCACCCCCTATTTTTGTCGCCCAATCGAATTTGGCGCAAACGTGGTCATTCACAGCACATCTAAATATTTAGATGGTCATGCTATTGCCTTAGGTGGCTCCATTACTGATGGCGGTAACTTTAATTGGAATAACGGCAAATATCCGCAATTAAGCACGCCAGACCAAACTTATCATGGTTTAGTTTATACAGAAGCCTTTAGTCCTGCAGCTTATATTGTCAAAGCGCGTGTTCAATTAATGCGTGATTTAGGTGCTACACCAGCACCACAAAATAGTTTCTTATTAAATGTAGGTATGGAAACCCTTGCACTTCGCATGCAACGTCATTATGAAAATGCACAGGCTGTAGCCGAGTTTTTAGAAAAACATCCGCAAGTCGTTAAAGTGAATTATCCTGGCTTACCAAGCTCGCCAGATTACGCACTCAAACAAAAATACTTACCGAACGGTTTGTGTGGCGTCATTTCCTTTGAAATTAAAGGTGACAAAGAAACTGCGGCAAAATGGTTAAACGCATTGCAAATGACCTCTCGTGAAGTACACGTAGCCGATATTCGTACTTGTGCATTACATCCAGCGACTTCAACGCACCGCCAATTAAGTGAAGCTGAATTAGAAAAAGCGGGGATTTCTGCAGGACTTATTCGCCTTTCTTGCGGTATTGAAAATATTCAAGATATTTTAGCTGACTTAGAGCAAGCATTCGCAGCAGCAAAATAAGTCATAAATTAACGAATTTACCCTTGATATTTCTGACTTCGACATTATTTTTATTCTTAGGTATGTTGTTAACTCAATACCATACAATAACAAAATAAAATTTTTTAAATTTATATTTTTAAACGGAAAACGAAAACATTATGGCAAAGAAAGATTATTACGACGTTCTTGGTGTTGAACGTGGCGCAGATGAAAAAGCAATTAAACGTGCTTACAAAAAACTCGCCATGCAATATCACCCTGATAGAACCAAAGGTGATAAAGCCAAAGAAGAAAAATTTAAAGAAATCCAAGAAGCCTATGAAATTTTAGGTGATAAAGAAAAGCGTGCTGCTTACGATCAATACGGCCATGCAGCCTTTGAACAAGGCGGTATGGGAGGCGGTGGCTTCGGTGGCGGATTCAGCGGCGCTGATTTCGGTGATATTTTTGGAGATATGTTCGGTGATATCTTCGGCGGTGGCGGACGCGGTCGTCAGCGTGTAGTACGCGGTGAAGATTTACGTTATGACATCCAAATTACGTTAGAAGAAGCCGTAAAAGGTACAACCAAAGATATCCAGATTAATACCCTTGCTCACTGTGATAGCTGCGATGGTACTGGCGCAGAAAAAGGATCAAAAGTTGAGACATGCCCAAGCTGTCATGGTTCAGGTCGTATTCGTCGTCAGCAAGGTTTCTTTGTAACTGAAGCGGTTTGTCCTACTTGTCATGGTTCTGGTAAGAAAATTGAAAAACCATGTAAAAGCTGCCATGGCGAAGGTCGTGTTCACAAGAAGAAAAACCTTTCCGTTAAAATCCCTGCAGGTGTAGATACAGGCAACCAATTACGTTTAAGCGGTGAAGGTGCAGCGGGCGAAAATGGTGCTCCAGCAGGTGATTTATATGTGGTTATTCACGTTAAAGAACATCATATCTTTGAACGTGATGGCAATAACCTCTACTGCGAAGTGCCAATCAGTTTCTCAATGGCTGCGTTAGGTGGTGAAATTGAAGTTCCAACCTTAGACGGTAAAGTGAAACTCAAAATCCCTGCTGAAACCCAAACCGGCAAACTCTTCCGTATGCGTGGTAAAGGGGTGAGCTCTACTCGTAGCGGCTACGCAGGCGATCTCATTTGTCGCGTAGTGATTGAAACACCGGTGAACTTAAATAAAGAACAAAAAGAATTATTAGAAAAACTGGAAGAAAGTTTGAAAGGACAAAAGTCGCATAGTCCGAAATCTTCAAGCTTTTTAGACGGTGTGAAGAAATTCTTTGATAACTTAGGTAAGTAAACCTAAACAAAAAGTGCGGTCAATTTTAAAACTGTTTTGAAATTGACCGCACTTTTACTTTATACGACTGAAATCGCTTTTATTTGCACATAAACCTCCATGCCTTGAGCGAAATGCAATTCATTAAACGCCCATTTACTGATACTTGCCCAAACTTTATGCCCTTCCACCAACACCGCAATATCAATGCGATTCTCTTGCGGAATGATTTGTACAATTTGCCCACGTAAGATATTACGAATACTCGTTTGCTCTGGCTTGCTGAGAGTGAGCGATACATCGGAACTATAAATACAGACACGCACTTTTTCATTCGCTTGATGATGCACTTCATTAATCCAAAGCTGTTGTTCGCCCAAAGAAAGTGCGGTCATTTTATAGGTTGGATTATGTAAATATACTGGCAATGCCAACACACTACTCTGCTCCGATTCACCTTTCCAAGGGACAAATAACGGGCTGTTCCAGACATTTTCTAAGGTGTCGTAGGCTTTCACTTTACCGTTTTCCATCAGCACCACGCGATCGGCCAAACGTAATAATTCGTCCAAACTGTGCGTCACATATAAAATCGGCACATTAATTTCTTTGGATAGACTTTCCAAATATTGCATGAGCTCACGTTTACGAGGCACATCTAAAGCAGAAAGCGGTTCATCCATCAATAAAATATCAGGATCTGTTAATAAGGCTCGCCCAATCGCCACACGTTGTTTTTCGCCTCCCGATAAAGTAAGCGGATAGCGTTTGAGTAACGGTTCGATACCAAGGAGCTGAACGATATAGTCAAAATCTTCACGGCTGACATGCTTCATGCCATAACGCAAATTACCTTTGACATTATAATGAGGAAATAAACGCGCATCTTGGAATACATAGCCGATTTTACGCTGATGTACGGGAAGATTCTCACTGTTCTCCACATCCACCAAAGTGCGGTCATTTAAACGAATAAATCCTTGATCGGGATGAGTTAAACCACTCACTAAATTAATCAATGAGGTTTTACCCGAACCTGACAAACCAAAAATAGCCGTCACACCTTGAGTTGGCAATTGCAGATCCGCACGTAAGGTCAGGCGACCTAATTGTTGTTGTACATTAATGTGTAGCATCGCCTTGCCCCAATTTTTTCTGCATCCGTTTGCTTAAGGCTTCGGAAAGCAATAAAGAAATTAATGAAAGGATCACCGCAAACAAACAAAGGCGTGCAGTTTGTGCTTCTGCGCCCGGTGTTTGGATAAATGAATACATCGCTAAAGGAATGGTTTGGGTTTCCCCTGCAATATTGGAAACGAAAGTAATGGTTGCACCAAATTCCCCTAAAGAGCGAGCAAAACCTAATACTAAACCCGCCAATACACCAGGTAAAGAAAGAGGCAACGTGATTGTAAAAAAGACTCGCCAAGGCGAAGCACCAAGCGTTTGTGCAGCTTGCTCTAATTTAAAATCAATGCTTTCCAAGGAAAGACGAATCGCCCGCACGACTAATGGAAATGCTACCACCGCGGAAGCTAATACCGCACCCTTCCAACTAAAGCCAAAGGATACACCAAACCATTGATATAAATACTTACCGATAAAACCGTTACGCCCCATGGCGACTAATAATAAATAACCAATTACCACTGGCGGTAACACCAAAGGCAGATGAATAATTCCTGTAATCAGTGACTTACCGTAGAATTCCTTACGAGCCAGTAACCAAGCGATAAAAATCGCAAAAGGCAAACTCCAAAGCATAGAACTCAATGCGACACTCATACTTAAGTGAATCGCATCCCATTCCATCGGGCTTAATTGAAACCAAGAGAGCAAAATATTTCCTTGTGTATATATCGATATGACGAAATTTCTTTAGAGATAACAAAAAGGACAGTTTCCTGTCCTTTCTTTATAAAGTCTGAGCTCATTATTTCACAGAGAAACCATATTCAACAAATATTTTTTTCGCTGCACTTGATTCTAAGTAATTAAGGAAATCACGGGTATCTGCATTGTCATGATCTTTTAAAATCGCAACCGGATATTCAACTGGTTTATAGCTGTCTTTCGGGAATACGCCGACTGCTTTCACGTCTTTACTCACTTTCGCATCAGTGCTATACACGATACCATAAGGGGCTTCAGCGCGTTCAACTAAGGCTAATGCACCACGCACGTCTTTCGCACGCGCTAATTTATCTTTGACTTGATCCCATAAATTTAATTTGGTTAATGACTCTTCAGCATATTGTCCTGCCGGAACATGTGCAGGATCACCCACAGATAAATAGCTGTCTTTTAAGCCTTTAATCCATTCACCTTTGGCAATATCCACTGAATTAGCTGCACTTTTAGCCGGTGCAATTAATACTAATTCATTACCCGCTAATACTTTTTCCGTTTCTTTTACGGTGAGATTTTTATCTGATAAATATTTCATCCATTTGTTGCTAGCTGAAATAAATAAGTCTGCAGGTGCACCTTCTTCAACTTGTTTGGCAAGGGTTGAAGAAGAAGCAAAAGAGAAAACGACGGTATTATTTGGCTTTTCAGTTTGGTATTGATCCGCAATTTGTTGTAACGCATCAGTCATTGAAGCTGCAGCAAATACAGTCACTTTTGCTGATGCAGCAAAAGATACCCCCATACCCGCAATTAAAAGTGCGGTTGCAAATTTAGTTAATTTCATTATTTATCTCCTATATAAATGAAACTATATATAAAAAAATATACTGCGGATAAATTATAACTTGAATTTTTAAATAAGCATACAGAAAAACTTAAAGATCAAGTAAAATAAACAGAATTGTGTATTAGGAGGAGATGATGAAACAAACTGAAATTTTACTGACGATCAAACTTCATCAAGAATTATTTATTGATCCAAAACGAGTTCGCCTCTTAAAAGAAATTAAAGAATGTGGCTCAATCAACCAAGCGGCTAAAAACGCTAAAGTGAGCTATAAAAGTGCTTGGGATCACCTTGAGGCAATGAATAAAATCAGCCCCAAACCGCTTTTAGAACGTAATATCGGTGGGAAAAATGGGGGTGGCACTTCATTAACTACTTATGCTGAGCGTTTGCTGCAGCTTTATGATTTACTCGAACAAACACAAGAGCACGCGTTCCATATTCTGCAAGATGAGACGATCCCGTTAAACAGCCTGCTTTCAGCAACAGCAAAATTCTCCTTACAAAGTAGCGCTCGCAATCAATTTTTCGGTAAAGTGGCAAGCCAACATATTGTGGATTCCCGCTGCATTGTTGCAGTAAACATTCAGGATTTAGCTTATCCATTACATGTTTCAATCACAATGCGCAGCGCTGAGCGCCTCAGACTCATTACTGAAAAAGAAGTGATGGTCATGTTTAAAGCCCCTTGGGTGAAAATTAGCGCCACCCCATTAGAAGAAAAAAATAACCTTTTCCAAGCGACGATTCTTTCTATGCAGAATGAAGAAGCGATTTTGCAAATAAAGGACAGCTCAATTGAATTTTGTGCGAGTATTCATAGCAAAGATGGTTGGAAAGTGGGACAAGATGTGTGGTTACACGTGGATCCTGAACAGATCATTTTAGCAACATTGAAGTAATCTTAGAAACAAAAAGTGCGGTCAAAATTAACCGCACTTTTTTATTTTCGCTTATAACGCGATCTCATCAATCGAACGCCCAAAACTTGGCAAAAAGACCTGTAAAAAATAATCCATTTCTTGGCTGTGCCATTGTTCCATTAAATTTTCTAAGCGTTTTTTCGCTGTTTTAAATTCGTGGTTACCATGCTCTAATTCAAATTGAGCTTTGATATAGGCACAAATCAAATCTGCTTGTTTTACTATATGCTTTTCTTCCGGGCTAAATTGCTCACTATCTAAATATGGTGCAAAACTATCTTGTAATTCTGTCGGGAGCAAACTAATTAAATGCAATTCTGCAGCCGCTTCAATGTCTTTGTAAGCATGAGTGATTTCAGAATTGAAATACTTAATTGGGGTTGGCAGATCACCCGTAAAAATTTCAGAGGTATCATGATACATCGCCATCACCGCAATACGCTCAGGATTTACTTCCCCACCAAAAAATTGATTTTTAATAATGGCTAAGGCTTGTGCTACAAAGGCAACTTGCAGGCTATGCTCTGCTAAGTTTTCCTTTTCAATATTGCGCATCAATGACCAACGCTGAATTAAGCGAAGACGATCTAAACAGGCAAAAAAGTGACTGGTTTTAACTTCCACGATATGTCCTTAGTTAGATGGTAACTCTTCAATAACCACAGGAAGATCAATCACTTTACCTAAGCGAGAAACAGTAACAATGACTTCTGTATTCGGTTTAGTATCACTAATAATTTGCATCATTTCACGAATAGATAAGTTATCTTGTTTATTTAAACGTAAAATCACATCCCCCACTTGGATGCCTGCTTTAGCGGCAGGACTATTCGCTGTCACACCGGTAATCACAATACCACCGTTTGAGTTAGCAGTGATTTCACTTTGTACCCCAAAATAACCACGAATCACGCGGCCATCGCGAATAATTTTATATAACACATCATTAGCAATACTAATTGGAATCGCAAAATTCAGACCTTCCGCAATTTCATTGGCTGTTTTACCAATACTTAACGTGCTGATACCTACTAATTCGCCAGCAGAGTTAATCAACGCACCACCTGAGTTACCACGGTTAATTGATGCATCGGTTTGAATAAAGTTTTGACGACCTAAAGAATCGCCTACGGCACTGCGTCCTACCGCACTGATAATCCCTTGGGAAACACTTTGACCAAGGTTATACGGGTTACCAATAGCCAAAGCAATATCACCAACTCGTACTTGGCGTTCTTTATTTTGTGGAATCGTCGAAAGATTGGTTGCTTTAATTTTTAATACCGCAAGATCTGTCAAATTGTCTGAGCCAATTAAATTGGCTTCATAAATATTGCCATTTTGCAACGCTACCACAATTTGATCGGCATTTTGAATAACGTGTTTATTGGTAAGAATATAACCGTCTTTGGTCATAATCACGCCAGAACCTAAGTTATTTACCTGTAATTGATCGCTATCATTAATACTGGCAGAAGAAAAAGATCGGTTGTACACATTCACCACAGCAGGAGAAGCAATTCTCACGGCGCTATTGAACGAAACGATATCATCAGCAGAGAAAAGGCTGCTGTTATTGAGCTTAGGAACGGCAAATAAAATAACACCTGCCGCAGCAAGCCCCCAAAGGGCGGAGTGGAAAAGTTTTTTTAACATTTTTTATTCTTTTATTAATAAGTTAGGTAAATAACTAAGTTTTAAATCATCCCCAATTCTTTCACATTCTTGCAGTTGCCACAATGGGGCATCAGCAAGTTTTTCCAAATGCGGAAGTTGGCATAATCCTCGAGCTTTATCTCCCAAGAGTTTCGGGGCGACATAAATGATTAATTCATCTACAGCATGTTGTTCAATCAAGCTACCCGCTAAATTGGCACCGGCTTCAACCCAAACAGAATTCACTTGTTTCTTGCCTAATTCTGTCATCAACATATCGAAATCATAGTTTTCTGGCAGTAACATTTGCTCACAGAAATCAGGGAATACAGACATATCTCGTGGAATTGAACCCACAAGCCAAACTGGCGAATGGGTATGGAATAATTGATGGCTTGGTTGAACTCGATTTTTAGAATCTAAGA
The DNA here is from genome assembly GCF_001055095.1 of Parahaemophilus parainfluenzae. Classification (GTDB taxonomy): domain Bacteria; phylum Pseudomonadota; class Gammaproteobacteria; order Enterobacterales; family Pasteurellaceae; genus Haemophilus_D; species Haemophilus_D parainfluenzae_Z. The sequence continues at coordinate 49,144 of NZ_JVHG01000026.1, read as the reverse complement.
TCACACGAATAGGCTGACGCACAGTATCTTCAGCATATTCTGCTTTTAAATCATCGGGGAATTGATTCCAACGCACGTTCAAGCTTGGATCATCGGCTAACACGGTGGCACTTGTTGATAAAAGTGCGGTCGCTTTGGCTCGCATTTTTTGTACATCCGCACGGGCTGCGTCACCTGTGATCCACTTGCTTTCACCACTCGCCATGGCTGTTCGACCATCTAAACTCATGGCTAATTTTAGCTGCACATAAGGCTTGCCAGTTCGCATGCGTTTGAGAAAACCTTTATTTAAGGCTTCAGCTTGTTCATTCAATAAATTGACCGCACTTGGTATGCCTGCATCAGCTAACATTTTTAAGCCCTTGCCTGCCACTTGCGGATTAGGATCTGCCATGGCGGCAACAACTCGACTGACACCCGCTTCAATTAAACCTAATGCACAAGGTGGTGTGCGACCATAATGAGAACAAGGTTCAAGTGTCACATACGCAGTTGCGCCTTTAGCTTTCTCACCGGCATCTGCCAACGCCACACGTTCTGCATGAGGCTGACCGGCTTTAAAATGAAACCCTTTCCCGACAATTTCACCGCATTTAACTAACACACATCCTACGGAGGGGTTAGGTGCGGTGGTGTACTGCCCTTTTGCCGCAAGCTCAAGAGCCAGTTGCATAAATTTCACGTCATCAGGGGAAAAGGTGTCACTCATATTAATCCTTTAAGCTTTCAATCTCTTTGGTGAATTCATTGATATTATCAAAGCTCAAATAAACAGACGCAAAACGGATATACGCCACTTTATCTAATTCTTTCAGCTCATTCATGGCTAATTTGCCCACGAGATGACTTGGCACTTCGCGCTCACCTGTCGCACGTAATTGGATAATAATATGGCTGATGGCTTTTTCCACATCATCCGAACTTACAGGGCGTTTTTCTAACGCATGTTGAATACCGCTACGCAATTTATCTTCGTTAAACGGCTCGCGTGACCCATCATTTTTAATAATTTTTGGCACCACTAATTCGGCCGTTTCAAAGGTGGTAAAGCGTTCATGACAATTCCCGCATTCCCGACGACGACGCACTTGATACCCATCAGAAACCAAACGGCTGTCAATCACCTTAGTTTCTTCAGTTGAACAAAACGGACAACGCATTTTAGCTCCTTTTCAAAATGATTCTTAAGTTAACATCTTATCAAAAATCCAAGATCTTTTCGATCTGAAGATCCGCGTTAAGACAACATTTCTCCAAACCAGGATGTGGTTTGTTTCACCAACTGCAAGAGACCATCCTGCGATTTAAGTTGTTCTGTTTGACCCAATACCCTTGTCCAATAAGGATCGGCTTTTCTATAACTATAGCTATCATCTTTCGCAAGGGATTCGATATTCGTTAAAACATTGTCAAAATTGACCGCACTTTCATCTTTTTCAATAAACTTCGCTATATTTTCCGTTGGAATGAGCTGAATTTGTTGCTGGCTTTGTAAATAAGCCTCAACATACATTTTCAATTTCTCAAGTGCGGTTGATTTTTCTATTGTTTTTAATGTTAAATCCTTATCTTTAGCGATAATACGTGGTGGCAGTGCGTTCTCTTTTGTCGCCAGTTGAATGAGATAATAGAGCCATGGGCGAATACGATAACGCTCTTTATATTTTGCAAATCGCCATTCGATTATCTGATTTTCATCGCCAAATAATGGCTCCATATAGCCAAACAAGCGAATACTGCCTTGTGCCGTTTCCACCACAAAATCAACACTCTCACTGTGGGGTGAAGAATAATCCTTAATTTTCTCTTTAAAAGCCAATACATCAGCACGAATGGATTGCGCACAAACTTCCGCAAACTCGCCGCGTGGCATGATGCCTTTTACTCGCTGTTTGGCGAAATAATCGTTAAATTTCGCTTCCTCTAAATGCAATAACTCATTACTAATGCGATAATGATCCAAACCATTTAACGTAAAGTTTTCACTTTCTTCAATGCGATCATCTTCATCTCGGAAATATACGCCAAGCTGCTTTTCAAAAAAGAATTTCACTGGATTTTCAACAAAACTCACAAAACGATCGAGTTCAATTTCCGTTATTGGCTCTTGATTTTCTGCCATCGGCACAACAAATTCATGACATTTTCGTTCTTGGAATTGCGCAATCGGTAGCCATTTTTTTGCAAAAGAGCGGTTAATTTTCCCTTCATTTTGGAAATTACTTGGGCTAAACGCCGTCATTGGATGTTGTTCAATTCTCAAGCCATTGTCTGAATAATGATTAATATAATCAATTAACTGGCTCACCAATACTGAAGGCTCTTTGGGTTGATTATCAATAATTGAACAACCCACATAACTCACATAAAAATGAGATCTTGCGGCCAGCAAGGCTTCAAGGAATAAGTAACGATCATCATCTCGACGAACACGATCGCCTTTTTGATGATGATATTGCATCAAGTCAAAACTATTTGGTGTATGACTGCGTGGGTAATCTGCCTCATTCATCCCAAGCAAACACACCACTTTGAAAGGAATAGAACGCATTGGTAAAAGCGTGCAGAAATTCACTTTCCCCGCTAAGAAGCGAAGGCTATTTGGTGTTTCTTCTAAACATGCAGACATCACTTCCGCAATTACATCCGCTTGCAAGGTTTCTTCAAAATTGACAGTCTGCAAATCATCGGCAAAGGCATTGATACAATCTTGAATATAAAATAAGGTATCCGCAGTTTCTTCATTTTGCACAAAGAAATCCGTCAAAAGTGCGGTCAATTTTTCACGCCATTTTTCAATATTGTGTGCCTTTTGCAAATCTTGATGCCATTTATTTAGAGCTGTAAAAAATTGATTCACCGCACCGACTAACTGCCCTTTCAATCCATAGCTACTGTCAAGTCCAAGACTGTCTTGCCAAACACCTTGCTCTTCACGCATCGCATAACCTAAAGTCATACGTTCAAGTCCAGCCTGCCACGCATTAAAATTCAGTGTGTTCTGCAGTTTTTCTAAACCAAAGCGAATACCCGACTCTTTCACCCATTCACGGATTTGTTCAAGATCTGCAAGGGCAATATTAAAACGTTCACGAATAGCGGGAATATCCAATAAAGCCAGTACTTCTTCCGCGCCAAACTGACTTTCTCTTAAATTTAGCAGGGAAAGATAGCTCGACACGATCACATCACTTTCAGACAATTTACTGTCAGAAATTGAGAATGGAATAGTAGGTGCATCCGCACTATTCGCACCAAAGACAGCCTGAATATAAGGCGTATATTGGTTAATATCAGCCACCATGACCACCACATCTTTTGGTGTAATCTGTTCTTCTTTTGGTTTATGCTGATTTTGATTGAATAAATCCAACAAATAATCATGCAGCACTTCAACTTCTCGCATCGCGCTATGGCAAGATTTCACGACCAAAGAGCGGTCATTTTTCTCTACATTTAATGCACCATGGCTTAACGTCAAAATTTGATTTTGGATCTGCCCTAACAACGTTTTTTCGGGAAGTTCTGCATAGTAATCACGAGAAATAGCTTGAATATTTTCCTCATCTCGCACTAATTGATAGAGAAAATCCCGTCCCATTTTTCCCCAAGAGGCTAAAAGTGGATTTCCACTGAACAATTCTTCTTGTTGATTGGTGTAATCAAGGTCGGTGGGTTCCCATGACACTTGCTCGGCTGAAATTAAAGGCTTCACATCATCACTTGCTTGCACGAAACGCTGTCTTTCTAATAAATAAGATTTACTCAGATCTCGCAAGTCGCCCCAGTATTCTTGACATGGATTATTAAAGAATAAATGCACATCTGTTTTAGCTGAAATACCTTGGAAAATATTGAGATAAACTGTTGGCAATGCTGGAATACCAAAAATAAAAATACGTTCTGGTAAGTTGAGTGTCGCATTGGGATCACGACATAATGCTAAAAATTGTTGATTGAGTGCAGCACGATGTTTTGCTTTTCCACCGAAATCACGTTGAACATCATCCACCAAGGCTCGCCATAAAATTCCCTGCCAGTGAATATTGCCTTTAATTTGAGAAAGAAAGGTAGGATTTAATGCCGAAAGCTCCTGCTTTTGCTGATTAATTTGAGCCAAGATCTTTTCATCGTTATTTTCTTCCCATGCGGCAATCCATTCGGGACGATAGACGAGATATTGGTCAAATAAATCGGCAACTTTTAGGCTTAATTGATAAAGTTTTTGCTGTTCTGATGCAGGTGAAGACGCTAAATATTTTTTTAATGGTTCAAATTCTTTTTGCTGTAAAAAAGTAGGGATTAATCGCATTAATCGCCATAACGTTGAATCTTTTTCAAAAGGGTTTTGCGTAGAAACATTCGGCAAATTATCGGCGTAAAGTTTCCAAATAAAACTGGAAGGCATGGGGAATTGAAAATTCGCTGCAACACCGCGTTTTTTCGCAATTTCCATTTGTAACCATTGTGCCATACCAGGGCTTTGCACCAACACAATGTCAGATTGAAACGGATCATCTTGCGGTAAATTTTCCAACAGCGAAACTAAAATATCTTTTTGAATTTCTGGTTGGTTTGAATAATAAGTAACGAACAAAGTAACGCCCTTTTGAAAGCAAAAACAATGCGTTATTTTACTCGGTTTTCAATAAAAATTCACCTTGAGGATAGCGTATATTCACTTGATGATGACTGCATTGAATTGCAAATTGAATGCCATTTTGTTCTACGCTATTTTCACAAGACAAGCCTAAAAACTGACGTTGAGCCTGATTTTCAGCAATTTGAATCGCCTGAAATTCTTGAAAAATTCTGACCGCACTTTTTCGTTGCTCAGTCGTCCATCGGTTAAAAATCAAAAATAACCCGCTGAAAATCGATAAGGCTAATAAAAGTGACATTAACGACATGCCATTATTCACTTTGATCTTGCGCACTTAAATCACTCCAACTTTTATCCACCAAACGCCATTGGCTATATTCTTGTACGAGTTTTGTTACCACGGCTTTACCGTAAGCCACCGTCACTCCCTCCTCTAACTTAAGCGAACCACCTGTAATCACTGCACCGCTTATTCGTCCTTTGCCGGTTAAGGTTAGATTTCCTTCTGCTAGCAGAATACCACTCACATTCCCTTTAATTTCTAATTGGCTTTGCGTTATCCAATATACTTGCGGTGTTTTTTGAACAGTTAAAGTAGTATCTACTTTCACAAAGTGCGGTTGAAAATCAGCTTGTTTTTCGCTGGAAATAAAATCTCGCAGCATATTTTCATTAATGCCTTTTGTGGGCGATTTCTTAAATAACTCTGCACGTTTACACCAAACAGAATAAGCGACTTTATCCTCTGCCCCTGAAGACTCAAAAAAGACTTGTTTCACTTTTTCAGCACCATTTAAAGGCAAGTTTTGGCAAATGTGCGTTTGTTGTTGCTGACTGATTTTCTGTAACGCCAGGCTTTGTTCTACATAATATTTTCGCTGACTCATTTGAGATCGAAAAAACGCAAAGATCTGTTCATCAAATAATAAGATCAATGCCAATAATCCCGAAAGTAAAATCAGTGCCGTCAATGTTACAATCCCTTTTTTCATCATCATTCTTCTTGATTTAACAAAGGCACCACAAGCGAAGTTTCATATTGAATATGCTTATATGCGGCAAGATGCCCTGCGAGTTTAATTTCAATCCCTTTCCCGGCCTTTAACCAATCAAAACGTAATTGAGAAATCTCAAACTCTTTTTCATCCAATAAATCTGTCCATCCACCACCCGCGTTACAAGTAGATTGCGTTAAAGCACGCTGACACTCTGCTGAACGACAATCCGCGTTTACCGCATTTTTATAAGTTTGTTTGGTTTCGATCATTCTGCCGTTAAGTTTGTAACCAAATAGCTCCTTTTCGATATTTTTTGCCACATTTTTAACGCCATTTACGCAGGTATTTTTTGTGTATTTTTCACCAATACAACCATTACTATTCAAATCATAAAAAAATAAGACACAACTATTTGATGGTGCATTGTCTGCTTGAGCAATGGTTATTGCAGTGCCCTTTTCGTCTAATTCGAATAAAGCCAGATTATCTTCAATGAGTTTTTGGTTTGCGGCTCGAAAACCTACGCGACGCAGATCTTTCCCGATGAGTTGAATGGTACGTTGTAATTCCGCTTGTAATTTAAGTTGTAACATTAAACGCTGATTTTGCTGCTGAGTTTGGGCATAAAATTGAGCAACCAATAACAATAATAAAGCGGATAAGCCGAGTGAAATCAACAAACTCACCAATGTTTCGCCTTTTAGAGGTTTCATCTTGTACATGCACTCGCCGCTTGATCAGACTTTAATTTAATAGTGCCCACATTGAAAAAAGAGAACAATGTACGATGCTCTTCCGCCTGTAACATAAAACAATTCGTTTCCATGGTATTTCTGGCCCCATTAAATTTCACCGCCACTTCAGACGGATATAGTTTGGGGCCAATTAGCATCGTTTTTCCTTCAAAATAAGGATAGTAAAAATGCGCATAAAGGTTTTTAGGACAATTCTGGGGATGAAAACAATCACAAAAATGATCGCTTTTTACTTGAGCTGTGATACACCAACGTTGATTTGCTGTATCTCGATTGGCCAAAATAAACCAAATCGCCGATGAATTTTCCGCCCTCGCTTGAATATTACGTAAGAAAAAATAAAGCCGTTGTTGCTCTTTTTCGAGAAAATATTTGGGATCGTTTTTCTGCCATTTAGGCAATGCAAACGCTAATGTTAAGCTTAAAATAAATAACGTAATCAAAGTTTCTAATAAGGTTATCCCTTTATACATAAAATGCCTTCTTTTTTGACCGCACTTTAAAAGTCCTTTAGAAGAAAGCCAAATTGGCTACTTTATTCTTGCGATACTGATCGCAAATTTCCTTTAAAAAACGGGAAAAACCGTGAATTAAACATTTTCAACTGGCTATTTACTAAAACTCCCTTATAATAGTCGACCTATTTATCTGTTCTTTAAAATCTGGTGGAAATATGAATCCAATGTTAAATATCGCTATTCGTGCGGCACGAAAAGCGGGCAACGTGATTGCTAAAAACTATGAGCGCCGTGATGACATCCAAACAAGTAAAAAAGGTATTAATGATTATGTGACTAGCGTCGATAAAGCCGCTGAAGCTGAGATCATTGAAATCATTCAAAAATCTTATCCTGATCATACAATTATCAGTGAAGAGCGTGGTGCATTAGAAGGCAAAGACAGTGATATTCAATGGGTGATTGATCCACTAGATGGCACAACCAACTTCGTAAAAGGTTTGCCACATTTCTCTGTTTCTATTGCTATCCGTGTAAAAAACCGTACCGAAGTAGGTGTGGTTTACGATCCTATTCGTAATGAATTGTTCACTGCAGTGCGTGGTGAAGGTGCAAAATTAAATGAAGTGCGTTTACGTGTAGATAGCCAAAATGAACTTAACGGGGCGATTTTAGCCACCGGTTTCCCATTCAAACAACCAAGCTTGATGGCAACTCAATTTGCTATCATGAATAATTTAATTGATGAAGCTGCCGATTTCCGTCGTACGGGTTCTGCCGCATTAGACCTTTGCTATGTAGCATCCGGTCGCGTTGACGGTTATTTCGAAATGGGCTTAAAACCTTGGGATTGCGCAGCAGGTGATTTAATCGTGCGTGAAGCAGGCGGTTTAGTGTGTGATTTCAATGCGGGTCATGGCTATTTACGCTCAGGCAACATCGTGGCTGCACCAGCGCGTATTTTAAAAGAAATGCTAAATAAAATTCAGCCTTGCTTAACCGAACAAGTTAAGTAAGCCTCAATAAAAAGTGCGGTGAATTTCACCGCACTTTTTTTATGACTAATTTCTGTCGAGTGGCTTTCTATTTTCTTCCGTTTCCGGCTCAAGATCCAATTTTGCCATAAGAAGCTGATCGCCATCTTCTTCTGGGTTGCCAGTCACTAATAATTTATCACCATAGAAAATGGAATTTGCGCCAGCCATAAAGCACATCGCTTGCATTTCTTCACTCATGCCTTGACGACCTGCAGAAAGACGAACATAACTTTTCGGCATAGTAATACGCGCCACCGCAATAGTACGAACAAACTCAGTCCAATCTAAATCAGCCGCCTCTGCCATTGGCGTGCCTTCTACTTTCACTAATTGGTTAATCGGCACGGACTCCGGCTGCGGATCAAGATTCGCCAGACTCGCAATAAGGCCTGCTCGCTCTTTACGGGTTTCATTCATGCCTACAATACCGCCACAGCAAACTTTCAAACCGGCATGACGCACTTTTCCTAGCGTGCTTAAACGATCATCAAAACGGCGCGTGCCAATGACATTGTGATAATTCTCTGGCGCCGTATCAAGATTGTGGTTGTAATAATCCAATCCTGCATCTTTTAACTCTTCCGCCATACCATCCTGTAGTAAGCCAAAAGTACCGCACGTTTCTAAGCCAATATCTTTTACCGCACGAATAATCGCTGTCACTTTTTCCATATCTTTTGGTTTCGGGCCTCGCCATGCTGCGCCCATACAAAAACGCCCCGCACCACGTGCTTTAGCGATTTTGGCTTTTTCAACAATTTCATCAATATCCAAGAGCTGCTGATTTTGTACGCCAGTTTGATAACGGGCAGATTGAGGGCAATAGCCACAATCTTCAGGACAACCACCCGTTTTAATCGACATCAACGTCGATAACTGTATTGCGCCTGGATTGAAATGCTCTCGATGCACTTGAGCCGCACGATAGATTAATTCTAAAAAAGGTGTCTCAAATAACGCTTCCACTTTACAAACAGACCAATATTCTGCTGAAGGATGAGGTGTAACGGATGAAAGCTGTACTACATTTGTGGTTGTCATTATATTTTCCTCGTTTAAGCAACGTTGCTTTTATTAAGTTGAGCATATTACTCTGCAATAAGATAAAAAGAGATCAGATCACTTTTCCTTGATGAATTTCGATCACTCGATCAATATGCCGTTCAATTTCTTTAGGTTGGTGCGTTACCAGTAACATGGTGAGTTTTTTTTCTTCACATAATTGATCCATTAAATCCTGCATTTCAATGCGTAGTTTAGGATCAAGCGCTGAAAAAGGCTCATCCAATAATAAAATGGGTTTATCTCGTAGCAAACAGCGCGCCAATGCCACTCGCTGTTTTTGTCCACCTGAAAGTGCGGTCGGTTTTCGTGTTAAAAAATTCTGTAAATTGACCGCCTTTGCGGCTTGTTCTACAAGTGCTTTTTCTTCTGCATTTAAGGCTAAATTCGGTTTTAAACCTAAAGCAATATTCTCTTCCACGGAAAGATGAGTAAAGAGATTATTTTCCTGAAATAGCATGGAAACGGGGCGTTCAAAAGGTGCCGTTTTGGTATGATTTTCATCATTAAGCCAAATCTCGCCACTATCAGCATATTCAAATCCGGCAATTAAATTCAGCAAGGTACTTTTTCCTGCGCCACTTTCACCAATGATGGCGATTTTTTCTTGCGCTTGAATCTGTAAATCAAACACCATCGGCATGGATTGATAATTGAAGACTACATTATCTAATTTAATCATTCTGTTCCTTCTGACCTTCAATAAACATAAATAAGCCTAAACATAAGCCCAATAAAATCAATGCCGTCACTGCCGCTTCTTGGCTTCGATATTGCCCGATTTGTTGATAAAGCAAATGAGGTAAAGAAGTAAAATTAGGGCTACCAAATAAGGCTATCGCCGTAAAATCACCGAGTGATAAGGTCGTTGCAAGCGCCAAGGCATATTTCAACGGTGCTTTTAGTAGCGGATATTCAATTAAACGAAAACGCTGCCAGCCTGTAATATTCAGCGATAAACAGAGTTTTTCATAATATTGCATCGATTGATTCATTGGTGTATTGAGAATTTTGATCACAAATGGCAAGGCAGCCAAGGCGTTACAAACAGATACTACCACAAACAAATGCCCTGCCGAGAAATCAATATCTTGCAACCAAAGGAATAAGCCGACTGCTAAAACGATCGTCGGAATGGCTAAAATCATCATGCCACCCGTTAAAATCAAGTGAGCTAATTTAGGGTGATATAACCATTGCAGTTGACGGGAAAGTAACAATAAGAAGAATCCAAATAATACCGATAAAATCCCGGCTGTCGGTGCCATGGTTAATGAATAAGCAAGCGCTTTCCATAATTGTGGGTTTTGCCAATAGCCAAATAATTGAGTTGCAGATAAACCTTGGAAAACGATATTGAATAAGGGACTTAAAATAAATAAGCACACCGAGAATAAGACAAAAACATGTCCAAATTTGACCGTACTTGAAGAGGGCAAAACCCAGCGATAACGTTGTGAAATCTGCATTTCAGGTGCTTTTGCCCAATATTGTGAAAGTGAAAATAACGCAAAACAAAACGCAAATTGCACAAGCGCAAAAAGTGCGGCTTTGGGTAAATCAAATTCAAAGAAAATGGCTTGGTAAATGGCAACTTCTAGTGTGCTGTTTTGTGGCCCGCCACCCAGTGCCAAGACAATCGTAAAACTGGTGAAGCACAGCATAAAAATCAATACAAAGGCTGACACGATTTGGCTTTTCAAATAAGGCCATTCAATTAAACGGAAAAATGTGAAACCTTTGATATTCAATTGTGCCGCAAGTTGATGCTGTTCGGTCGGTACACTTTGCAAAGCCTGTAAACTCATTCGGGCTGCTAAGGGAATATTAAAAAATAAATGGGCAATGAGAATGCCGCTTAAACCATAAATGGAGGGTTTCCATGAAATACCTAGGGTTTGCAGCAATTGTGTTAGCCAACCGGCAGTGCCATAAATACCAATTAGACCGAAAATAGCCAGTAATGCAGGCAAGACAAAGGTAAGTGAAAAAATGCGTAAAATGAGCGATTTGCCTTTGAAATCTAAATAGAAGAAAGCACGTGCAAATAACGTTCCAATTACGCTAGAAAACAAGGCTGATAAGAATGCTTGCCCCAAACTAAAGACAATAACTTGATGCAAATAATCGTCTTTTAAGAAATCAGATAAGGCATAATCACTTCCTACTGAAAAAACCGCAGAAAGGGAAAAACCGTAGAGTAAAACGATGAAAAAAATGACCGCACTTCCGCCCAAATAATGGCGAGGACGAAAATGCGGATGTTGCAATAAGCGCATTAATACTACTTAGATAAGGCTTTTTGCCATTGATTGATCCAGCCTTTAAGCTGCTCACTTGTCACCTTCGTGGTATCTAAAATACGCATTGATTTTGCGCGAGAATTAAGCGCATCAATATGACTTTCAATATTGGTCTCTACTACGGGTAACATCACATTATTTTTGGCAATATCCGCTTGAGCTTGCGGTGAAAGTAAGAATCCTAAAAATTCATCAGCACAGGCATTATTACGGTTAGCGACTTTTGCCGCGACTTCAACTTGTAATACGCTACCCTCTGCAAATTCCGTTGCCACATAATTGTCTTTTTGTTCAGAAAGAATATGGTAAATCGGTGAAGTATTGACGCTTAAAACCACATCCCCTTCGCCTTTTAAGAAAGCCCCATAAGACTCAGTCCAACCTTTGGTGACCGTGACCGTATGTTTAGAAAGGGTTTTCCAGGCATTTGCGACATCTGCTTCTGGATAAACTACATTCATCCAAAGTAATAAACCACGTCCAATACTGCTTGTACGCGGATCTTGATATAACACTTTAAGATCTTGACGCTCAACTAATTCTTTTAGGCTCTTTGGTGGATTAGTCAGTTTATTTTTATCATAAATAAACGCGTATTGTGCATAATCGAATGGTAAGAACGTGTGGTTTTCCCATTTAATTGGTAAACGTAACAGGCTTAAATCCACTTTATTTGGCTCAAAAATATTGAGTTTTTGTGCATCTTCAATTTGATAGCTATCTAAACCGAGCACCACATCTGCTTTAATTTTTTTACCTTCTAGACGAACACGGTTAAACAAGGTGCCATTATTATCAAAAGCCACATAATTCAGCTTACATTGCGGGAATTGTTGTTCAAAAGCTGCTTTAACCTTTGGTCCAGCACTCCAATCGGCACTAAATGAATCATAAGTATAAACATCTAATGTTTGAGGTGCGGCTTGTGCGAAAGCGGAAGCGGTAAAAAGTGCGGTTAAAATGGGAAGCGTTTTGTTCATTATGCGTTCTCCTTATTTTTGCATAACGAAACAGCATAATGAGATGATTAGTTTCCTACGCCAGCATTATCTGTTTCAGGTTCACGGGTGTTTCTCAGCCATTAATATTGGCACCCCGACTAAGTGCGATGTAGTCTAACGTAAGGGAATTTTATCAACAAGTTATTTAACTTAAAAATGTTAATCTGATCACATTTTTATAACAGGTTTATCATTTTTTGAGCAAAAAAAACCTGCTAAAAAGCAGGTTTATCTTGTAATCTATCGTCAATTAAGCTTGATGTTTAGCCGCTACTTCGCTTAATAAAGTTTGAAGTTCGCCAGCTTGATACATTTCTAAAATAATATCACAACCACCAATTAACTCACCTTCTACCCATAATTGTGGGAAAGTTGGCCAGTTTGCATAAGCTGGTAATTCAGCACGAATATCTGGGTGTTGAAGAATATCAACATAGCCGAAAGGCACTTTGCAATTCATTAATGCTTCAGATGCACGCGCAGAGAAACCACAAGAAGGTAATTTTGGAGAACCTTTCATGTAAATTAAAATTGGGTTTTCAGCGATTTGTTTTTTGATTTTGTCTAACGTTTCCATAATGTTCCTTGTTCAAATAAGTCTGAATAGGGCGCTATTCTAACATAAGATAGAACCTGAGTGAAAGACTTGGTCTTACCAACTTCCACCAGCTCCGCCGCCGCCGAAGCCACCGCCACCAAAGCCACCACCGGAAGAACCACCGCCACCGAAGCCTCCACCAAATCCGCCTCCGAAACCGGAACCGCCACCACGACGACGAGAAATCGTACTTTGACGAATAATTTTATTCAGTTGGTCACGTTGATTCGGGCTAATATAGACTTCATCTTTGTGATATTGGAACTCACCAAATAATACAATAGCAATAAACGCCAATACCATTAAGAATGGAATGTACTTATCGAACGCATCTTCTTCAACTTGTGCTGCATCAAACTCGCCTTTACTTGCCGCAATAATTTGGTTTAAGCCATCATTAATACCTTGCGCATATTGGCCTTGTTTAAATTGTGGCAAAATTGCCGAACGGATGACTTGCGATAAAAAAGCATCCGGCAATACACCTTCTAAACCTTGCCCTGTTGCGATAAAAACTTTGCGGTCATTTTTCGCAATCAGCATCAACACGCCATTATTTAGATTTTTACGTCCAATACCCCATTTATCACCTAAAGCGAAGGTATAATCAGCAATTTCATATTCACCAGTTGTAGGAACCAAAACGACAGCGATTTGTGAACTCGTTTCTTTACTATAAGCAATCAGTTTATTTTCTAAAATTTGCTTATGTTCTGATGAAAGTGTGTTGGTGTAATCGTTTATGTAATGGAAAGGATTTGGTGCAGGCGGAAACTCTGCCGCAGCAACCATTTGAGCAAAAAAAACAAGGCTAAAAATAACCGCACTTTTCATAAAAGATAAAAGCTTAGCCATTAATAATTACCTCATTAGATAATTCATTCACATCATCAGGCTGAATAGGGAAATGGCGAGATAAAATATCACTGATACGATCTATCGCATCCACAATGCCTTGTGTATAAGCTTTTTGTTTAAACTGCTCAATCATTAAATCACATTGTAACTGCCAATAAGCCACATCAACAAATTGATGAATGCCTTTATCACCTACGATTGCACAGAGATGATTTTTATATCCCACATAAATCAACACGGCATTTTGTGCCGCTGTTTTATGCATTTCCAGTTCATCAAAGACTTCTAAAGCACGTTCCATTGCTGACAATCGTGCTGAAGCTTTTGGTACTTTGCGTTCAATATAAACACGTAACTCAGCCGAACTTAAGCTTTCGAGGCGACTAATTGCCGCCTCGATTTGCTTTTTATCTACTGGAATTCTGGAAAAGAATGGCATAGATAAACCTTAGTTAAAGTTTACAGTTGGTGCATTTTCAGCGCCTGCAGCTGATTTAAAGTAAGGTTTAGCTTTAAAACCAAAAATCATTGCCGCTAATTTAGTTGGGAATTGACGTACTTTTTCATTATAAATACGTGCAGCTTCATTGAATTTATTACGAGCCACATTGATACGGTTTTCTGTACCTTCAAGTTGCGCTTGTAAGTTCATAAAGCCTTCGTTCGCTTTTAATTGTGGGTATTGTTCTACAGTAACAAGTAAACGAGATAATGCTGAACCTACTTGATTTTGGTTTTGTTGGAATTCGTTTAATTGTTCTTCCGTTAAATTAGACGGATCAATTTTAGTTTGTGTCGCTTTTGCACGCGCTTCGATTACATTGGTTAATGTTTGTTGTTCAAAGTTTGCTTGACCTTTTACAGTATTCACTAAGTTTGGAATTAAATCAGCACGACGTTGATAAGATGATTCAACATTCGCCCAAACAGAATCAATTTCAGTTTCTGCTTTTACTAAGCCATTGTAGCTAGACATTAAGCCTAAACCCGCTACGACAGCGATAATAATCAAGATAATCCACTTTTTCATTCAAAAATTCCTTCAATTTATAGGTTTAATTTATATAAGAAAAGACCTAAACCGAAGTTTAGGTCTTCTAATGCTAATCCGTTAATGGATAACTAAATAAAATTATTTAGTACCGTTAACTGCGATTTCTACACGACGGTCTGGTGCTAAACAAGCGATAAGTGCTTTACGACCTTTAACCGCATCACAAGTAGAACCTGTAACTGGGTTAGCTTTACCGTGACCAACTGCAGAGATGCTTTGAGCTGGAACACCTTTAGCTACTAAGTAGTTAGCTACAGAGTCTGCACGACGTTGTGATAATTTCACGTTTGGTGCATCTTTACCAATACGGTCTGTATAACCAGCAACAGCTACGTTAGCGTTGTTGATTTGAGCGATTTCACCATAGATACCGTCTAAAGTTGCTTTAGCTTGTGGTTTTAAGTTAGCTTTACCGAAAGCGAAAGTTACATCAGAGCTTAAGTTGAAAGTTTTGCTTACAACTTCAGGTGCAACAACTGGAGCAGCACCTTGACCGAAACGGTAAGATAAACCAGCGTTGATAGAACCGATCCATGGGTTGTAGTCTACTGAGCTATTTGGACGATCTTCAGTACGTAATTTACCCACGCGAGTTAACCATTGATATTCTAAACGTAATGCTAACTCTGGTAATGATGGTAATGCATATTCAACACCTGCTGCGAACATACCAGAAGTACGTAAACTATGACGACCAGCATCGTGGATACGAGCACCACCGTTTGTTACATCATAGAATTTGTAGTCTGAACGAACTAATGCTACGCCTGCACGACCATAAACATCTAAGCCTTCTAAAGCAGAAGTTAAACCACCAAGATTGTAGCTACCTTTAAAGCTTAAGTGAGCACCGTGGTTAGTGTGTTTGAAGTCAGTTTTACCTAAATCACGACCTTTAACACGACCAAAGTCATCATAGCCTAATTCTACCGCTAAACCTAAGTTATCACGGTTTAAGATTTGGTAACCACCAAACACACCGTAAGTAACAGAGTTACGGTGATAAGAACCTAAGTTGTCTTTGATACCATCATGAAAAGATGCTTGACCAACTTTAGCACCTGCATAGAAAGTATTTTCTTGTGGAGCTGCTTGAGCTACTGAAGCTGCTGCTAAACCAGCAACGACTAATGCGATTGCAGTTTTTTTCATTTTGATGTCCTCTATTTAGTCATCGTTATTAATAAGAAAAGTTTCCTTGTTTATTGTGAACTTTATAAAAAAGAAACACTCTAAACGTTGCTTAACTAGGGTTTTGAATTTGCCCTAACTTATCCTTTTGACAAATTCAATTCCTTTGCCATAGCCAAAGGAACGTTCAAAAGTATGGTTATTATCCTATAAAAACATCAAAGATCAAACTTTTTTTGCCCTTTTTGGTTATTTTATAGACAAACAACCCCTAAAATGAACATTCGTTCACAAAAATCGGGTTAATTTTTAACCCGATTTCTATTCTAACAAAAAATATCTTTTGTTGAAATCGACTTTTTTTTGAGCTTCATATATCATCAAATTCACTTTCTTCTCTATTATATAGGTGAGTGATTTTATGTTGCCCCGTCTTTCTAATGTGCCACAACTTAATAACGTGGTAAGTGATTATCTTAGTGAACTCCAAAAGCAGCATTTTGAAGGTGATATTGCCTCAAATTATGCTGACCGCTTAAGTCTTGCGACAGATAACAGCGTCTATCAGCAGCTTCCTCAGGCTATTTTATTCCCTAAATCTGTTGCCGATGTAGTACGTATCACCAAATTAGCCAATAAAGAGAAATATCTTCATCTAACCTTTACACCTCGCGGTGGCGGCACGGGTACCAATGGACAATCTATAAATAACAACATTATTGTCGATCTCTCTCGCCACATGACGAGCATTTTAGAGCTTAATATAGAAGAACGTTGGGTTCGCGTGCAGGCGGGCGTAGTAAAAGACCAACTCAACCAATTTTTAAAACCTCACGGATTATTCTTTGCACCAGAGCTCTCCACTAGCAATCGTGCGACCTTAGGCGGCATGATTAATACCGATGCATCTGGTCAAGGCTCACTGCAATACGGAAAAACCTCTGATCACGTTTTAGCATTACGTTCTGTTTTGATGAATGGTGAAATATTAGATACAAGTGCGGTCAAATCCGACGATGTTTTAGAAAACTATCCACTAGCAGAAAATGGAAAAACACTACATCAAACGATTTTCCAACGTTGTAAAGAAAAGCGCGCCTCAATCATTCAAGATTTACCACAACTCAATCGCTTTCTCACCGGTTACGATCTTAAGAATGTCTTTAATAAAGATGAAAGTGAATTTAATCTCACCCGAATTTTAACAGGGTCAGAAGGTTCACTTGCGTTTATCTGCGAAGCTAAACTCAATTTATTGCCGATTCCTAAATATCGTACCTTAATTAATGTGAAGTACAGTTCATTTGATGCAGCACTTCGCAATGCGCCTTTTATGGTGAAAGCCAATGCCCTTTCAGTTGAAACTATCGATTCCAAAGTGCTGAACCTTGCTAAGCAAGATATTATTTGGCATTCAGTGAAAGAACTTTTAACAGAAGAAGAACAAAATCCAATTCTTGGTTTAAACATTGTTGAATATGCGGGCAACAATCAAGCTAAAATCGACAGCCAAGTGACCGCACTTTGTCAGCAATTAGATGAAAAAATTGCACAAGGCAAAGATCATATTATCGGCTATCAACTTTGTTCTGACTTGCCTTCTATTGAACGTATTTACGCCATGCGTAAAAAAGCGGTGGGGCTATTAGGTAATGCAAAAGGTGCGGCCAAACCGATTCCTTTTGTGGAAGATACCTGTGTGCCACCAGAACATCTTGCTGATTACATTGCTGAATTTAGAGCCTTATTAGATAGTCACAATCTGCAATATGGGATGTTTGGTCATGTGGATGCTGGCGTATTGCACGTTCGCCCGGCTTTGGACTTATGCGATAAAGACCAAGTAAAACTCTTTAAACTAATTTCAGATGAAGTAGCTGAACTCACGGTGAAATACGGCGGTTTGCTATGGGGTGAACACGGTAAAGGTGTACGTTCTCATTATGGCGAGAAATTCTTCACACCTGAACTTTGGCAAGAATTACGTTATGTGAAATTTTTATTTGATCCAAACAATCGTCTGAATCCAGGTAAAATCTGTACGCCACTTAATAGCAATGCTGAACTCTATTCGATTCTCTCGCCAATGCGTGCTGACAATGATCGCCAAATCCCAATTCAAATGCGAGATGAATTCAAAGGTGCGATGAATTGTAACGGTAACGGACTTTGCTTTAACTTTGATGAGCACAGCATTATGTGCCCTTCCATGAAAGTGAGTAAAAATCGCGTATTCTCGCCAAAAGGACGAGCCACTATGGTGCGAGAATGGTTGCGATTAATGGCCAATGAAAACGTATCGCCTGATCAATTAGATTTTCATAAAACACAAGTGAAACTGACCGCACTTGTAGAACGTTTTCGCAATAGCGTGCAGAAATGGCGGGGTGAGTATGACTTCTCACATGAAGTAAAAGCGGCAATGGATACTTGTCTGGCTTGTAAAGCCTGTGCAAGCCAATGCCCGATTAAAATTGATGTACCAAGTTTCCGTGCGAAATTTTTCCATTTCTACCACAGTCGTTATTTGCGCCCAGCCAAAGATCATATTGTGGCGAATTTAGAAGTTGCTGCACCTTATATGGCGAAACAACCGGCATTATTCAATTACTTCACCAAGCTGAAAGTTACTCAAAGCGTGGTTGAAAAAACGCTTGGCATGACTGATTTGCCTCTCCTTTCAGAGCCAAACCTTCAACAACAATTAGTGGAAATTGGTTATCAAGGCAAAAAATTAGAAGAATTGGAAGGTCTCAGTGCCACAGAAAAAGCCAATATGCTCTTTATCGTACAAGACCCATATACCTCTTATTACGATGCCAAAGTGGTTCGCGATTTTATCGCTCTCACACAAAAATTAGGATTCTCACCAATCCTTCTGCCTTTTAAACCGAATGGCAAAGCTATGCATATTAAAGGTTTTTTAGCTCGCTTTAGTAAAACCGCGAAAACACAAGCGGAATTTTTAAATCGCGTCGCCAAATTAAATGTACCTTTAGTCGGCGTAGATCCAGCTATTGTGCTTTCTTATCGTGATGAATATAAAGAAGCATTAGGTGATTCTCGCGGTGATTTCCATGTACTCACAGTACATGAATGGCTGACCAATCAATTAGAAAGTAACGCATTACAAAGTGCGGTGAAAAATATTGTAAAATCTGACCGCACTTTTGAGTGGCATTTATTCCCTCATTGTACTGAATCCACCTTTATGCCAAACAGCCCAAAAGAATGGCAGTATATTTTTGCGCAATTTGGACAAACCTTGAACGTTGAGAAAGTCGGCTGTTGTGGTATGGCGGGCGTATTTGGTCATGAGGTTCAAAATCAAACAATGTCGAAAGATATTTACGACGTATCTTGGGGCAAAAAATTACAAGGTAAAGATCCGAATTATTGTCTCGCAACCGGTTATTCCTGCCGTAGCCAAGTGAAGCGATATGAAAAAGCCATCTTGAAACACCCTGTTCAAGCATTGCTTGAAGTGTTAAATAACTAAAGTAGATTTTTCGACTTATAACAATATTGTAGAAAATAAAAAAGCGGCCAGATTTTAAATCTGACCGCATTCTTTATTTAAAGACTACAATGCTTCAATCGCTTTATACTGCTCTTGGATTTTTTCTAATCCAGATTGGTATTCCGCTTGTTTTTCACGTTCTTTCGCAATCACCGCTTCAGGCGCTTTAGCCACGAAAGCTTCGTTGCTGAGTTTGTTTTCAATACGTTTAACTTCATTTTGATATTTTTCAATCTCTTTGGTTAAACGGGCAAGCTCTGCTTCTTTATTGATAAAGCCAGCCATTGGTACGAGCAATTCTGCATTACCGACGAGTTTTGCTACCGCAAGTGGTGCTGTTTCGTTTGCCGCTAACACTTGAACGTTGTCTAATTTTGCCATGGCTTTTAAAAGAGCGGTCTGTTTTTCGAGAATTTTTGCATTTTCTGCACTTAAATTACGGAATAACAGATCTAAGCCTTTACTTGGTGCGATGTTGCTTTCTGCACGGATGTTACGTACCGCAACGATCACTTCTTTTAACCACTCAATTTCAGCTTCTGCTTCTGGATCAAAGCCGTTCTCTTCCACTTGTGGGAAAGGTTGTAACATAATGCTGTCAGCTGTAATGCCCACAAATCCTTTCACTTTTTGCCAAATTTCTTCGGTAATAAATGGAATGAGCGGGTGTGCTAAACGTAATAATTTTTCTAACACATGAACCAAGGTTTGGCTTGCCGCACGGATTTGTGCTGCATTACCGTTTGCAAATACTGGTTTAGTTAATTCTAAATACCAGTCGCAGAATTGGTTCCAAGTAAACTCATAAATCGCATTGGCACAAAGGTCAAAACGATATTGGCTTAATGAGTTACGGAAAGTTTCCACTGTGCGGTTGAATTCTGATTGAATCCAACGATCTGCCAATGAGAACTCGATCTCACCTTCGCTTAAGTCTAATTTTTCATTCGTTAATACGAAACGGCTTGCATTCCACAATTTATTACAGAAGTTACGGTAGCCTTCTAAACGTTTCATATCCCAGTTAATGTCACGACCGTTTGAAGCCAATGCCGCTAATGTGAAACGTAATGCGTCTGTACCGTGAACCGCAATACCTTCAGCAAATTCTTTACGGGTCGCTTTGGCAATTTTCTCTGCCAACTGCGGTTGCATCATGTTGCCGGTACGTTTTTCAAGTAAATCTTCAAGGCTGATACCGTCAATCATATCGATTGGATCGAGCACGTTACCTTTCGATTTCGACATTTTTTGTCCGTTTTCATCACGGATTAAGCCCGTTACGTACACGGTTTTGAATGGCACCTGTGGTTTACCGTTTTCATCTTTTACGAAGTGCATCGTAAACATAATCATACGCGCAACCCAGAAGAAGATGATGTCGAAGCCGGTAATTAACACATCTGTCGGGTGGAACATTTTGAGCTCTTTAGTTTGCTCTGGCCAACCTAAAGTAGAGAACGTCCATAAGCCTGATGAGAACCAGGTGTCTAACACGTCTTCATCTTGTTTAAGTTCAACCGCAGAATCTAAGTTATATTTTGACCGCACTTCTGCTTCGTTACGCGCAACATAAACGTTACCTTCCGCGTCATACCACGCCGGAATACGGTGTCCCCACCAAAGTTGGCGAGAGATACACCAATCTTGAATATCACGCATCCAAGAGAAGTAAAGGTTTTCGTATTGTTTCGGCACGAATTGGATTTCGCCATCTTCCACCGCTTTAATCGCCACATCAGCAAGCGGTTTCACGCTCACATACCATTGGTCGGTTAACATCGGCTCAATCGGCACACCACCGCGGTCGCCATAAGGCACTTTCAAATCATGTGGTTTAATTTCATCTAATAAACCAAGCGCTTCAAAATCTGCCACGATTTTCTTACGTGCAGCGAAACGCTCTAAACCACGATAATCCGCAGGAATAGTCGCTTCATAGCCCGCAAGCGGTTTGCCATCAGTACCGATAATTTCCGCTTCATCACGGATATCTGCATTTAAGGTTAACACGTTAACCATCGGCAAGCTGTGACGTTTACCCACTTCGTAGTCGTTAAAGTCGTGCGCAGGGGTGATTTTCACTACACCGGTACCGAATTCACGATCCACATATTCATCGGCAATAATCGGAATTTCACGGTTTGCCAATGGTAGAACGACAGTTTTACCAATTAAAGATTGGTAACGCTCATCTTCAGGATGCACCGCAACCGCCGTATCGCCCAACATGGTTTCTGGACGCGTGGTTGCGACGACTAAATAATCTTTACCATCTGCCGTTTTTGCACCATTAGCTAACGGATAGCGGAAGTGCCAAAGGGAGCCTTTGCTCTCTTTGTTTTCCACTTCTAAATCGGAAATTGCGGTATGAAGTTTTGGATCCCAGTTCACCAAGCGTTTGCCACGGTAAATCAAACCTTCCTCGTGCAAGCGAACAAACACTTCTTTTACCGCGTTAGATAAACCATCATCCATGGTGAAACGCTCACGTTCCCAGTCGATTGAGTTACCTAAACGACGCATTTGTTGGCTGATTGTGCCGCCAGAATAGGCTTTCCAATCCCAAATTTTGTTGATGAACGCTTCTCGACCATAATCGTGGCGGGTTTTGCCTTCTTCTGCGGCGATTTTACGCTCCACTACCATTTGGGTGGCGATACCCGCATGGTCTGTGCCCGCTTGCCATAAGGTATTATACCCTTCCATACGGTTAAAACGGATTAAGGTATCCATTAGGGTTTGTTGGAAAGCATGCCCCATGTGTAGGGAACCCGTTACATTCGGCGGCGGAATCGCAATGCAATAGCTCGGCGCGTTTTCATTTTCAGACGGTTTAAAATAACCGCTCTCTTCCCAATGTTGATAAAGGGCTTGTTCTACCGCAGACGGATTAAAACGGTCTGCCATTTCGAATTTTTGTGTCATTGTTGCTCTCTTTTGGTAAGGAGGAATTTATTCCTCCGAATATTTTAAATATAACAGGTTAAATAACCTTATAAATTAATTTTCTTTATTATCCATATATTTTAATGTTTCTTCTGAGACACCTATCATTTTTGCCATTTTCTTAATATTCATATCATATTCTTGGCAGGCTAATTGATAACCTAACTTACATGATTTTCTAAAAAATTTAGATGATTTTTCTGAACTTATAGGCACCTTATATCCTTCTTTATAAATCTGGCCTAAATCATACCCAGCTTTATCAACTACATCTGATGCCTCAGTCAATAATTGAATTGCCTTATTAACATCCAAAGGAACACCAAGTCCTTCTAGATATAAACGTCCAAGGTAATGCTTCGCATATGGAAAATTTTCTTGTACCAATGGAAGGTATAATTTTACAGCCTTATCGTAATCTTGCTCTACACCCTTCCCTTCCAAATACATTGCAGCCAAATTAAACCTAGCAATGCTATCACCTGATTTTTCATACCATTTTATGGCTTCAGGATATTTTCTTTGTTCTTCAGCTATAGTACCGAGCATAGTTGCAGCTCTTTGCGGGTTATTCCCATTCAAGAGTTTCTTATAAATTTTTTCTGCTTCTGAATAATTTCCTTGTTGAGTGAACTTAGCTGCTTCGCTAAACATTCCATTTTCATCAATCGCATTAGCAAAATTAGAAAAAAACATGAACAAAAAAAGAAAAGCTATACGCTGAAACATATGATTTACCTTTTGGATTTATATGAGTAAAAAAGTCCAGTAGAAAAGACAAGTAATGCAAAGATCAGAGGTCCCAATAACACAGCCTTCTCACCACCATGATGGTATAGAAATTGCGCTGTAAATGTTAAAGAGTCTAAACTTACCTCACCACCAGTTCCTTTAAGCTTGCTATAATCAAACAATCCAAGAATTGCAATAAGAGGGGATATTAAAAGAAAAATTTTAGATTGCTTAGCATATTTTGCTTTTTGCTCTTTACTATCCATAAAAGTCCTAAATTTTTATAAATTCAATCAAATAAAACTGTACTTCACAGGGATAAATCCCCCGAATCACTTCTTTCAATTCATCCAATCCCATATTCTCCTGCGTCGCATGTTGTTCCGTCAGTTCATCAAGAGTAATCGGCGACACACCTAACACTTCAATCGTGCAGAAATATTGATTATCATCAAATCGACCTACACGCAAAATATCACCTGCTTTAAAATGGCTTTCAGATTTATCCCGAATGGTGATGGTTTTACGCCCAGCGAGAATATCGGCTTCGAAGCGTTGATAAAAGGTAATATCGTTCATAAAGTGCGGTCACAAAAAATCTATTTTGAATTTTGAGGGCGAATTGATCTCGCCCTCATATTGATAAGGATGAAATTATTCCTTAATTCCTCTTAATTCATCTTTAATGCGTTGAATTTCTAAGAATAAACGGCGTTCTTCTTGACGACAGAAACTATCACTACTTAAATTTTTCGCGTCAGCAGAACAACGAACTTGTTTATATTGTTTTTCTAGCACATTCAATACCGCTTTTTTCTGTTTATATTTAGCACTTTCTTTCGATGCTTTGTCAGCAGGAATTACGCGTGCTTTCTGAGCCGTTGCAGCTTGTTGTGCTAAAACGGTTTCTTTTTTCTCTGATACTTTTTCTGCCACATCATCCGCTTTCGCCTCTTTTTTAACTTCGGCTTTCACTGCGTCTGATTTTACATCTGCTTTGTTAGCCTCAGCTTTAACTTCTGTGGTTTCTGTTTTCTCAGCGACTTTTTCGGCTGATTTAGTTTCAGCCACCAATTCTTTTGATTTTTCAACCGTACTTTCTGCTTTTTCTGTTGATGCAGGTATTCTTACCGCTTTCTCAACTTGGGTTGATGTGTTTTCTTTATTGTCACAAGCAGATAATAAGGTGCTTGCGCCGAGAATAAGGCTTAAAGCCACTTTAGCGTTTAAATTCATGTTAATTTCCTAGGTTTTAAAGTTAAAAATATTAAGTGTTTTCAGTAGAAAGCGTCCAACCCTGCGAGCGAAGAATTTTATAACGTTCACGCGCTTGAGCTTTTTGCGTTTCTTCTACTGGTACAAAATCAATTAATTGTGTAAAGCTGTGGCTAAAATCCGGCACTTCCATTTGCAAATTGATCAGCAAATCTCGACGTTGGGCATTGCGTTTGCCTTTCCAACTAATCTCAATTGGCGGTGCATATTGTGTTGCTTCGCCAGAAAGATTATGAGGAACAAACTCATTTGGATCCCGTTGCCATAATGCTTCATCAATTAAAAATGCTTGCTCTTCTGTTTCACAAGCGATTAACACTCGCTTGCCTAAACGCCACGCTTGAGCGGCAAGATCACAGGCAAGTTGCTCAACTGTTATCTTCTTTTCTGGATTTAAGAGATAAAATTGTGCGTTTTTTGCCATGATTGCGACTTCTCCATTTATCGTTTTGTAAACCGGCGGATTTTATCAAAAAAGCACTAAAAAATAAATCATCAACAAGGTGATTAACGCAAATAGAAAAAACACGGAAATTTTTTACCGCACTTTTATGATCTACATCACAAAAGTGACTTTTTACCTTTATGTTACATTCCATTCATAACTCGTAGGTGTTAGAATTTTCAAGATTTGTTTTTATTTTTGATGATAGGAGTATCACATGGCATTTCGTATTGAAAAAGACACTATGGGCGAAGTTCAAGTTCCTGCAGATAAATACTGGGCAGCACAAACCGAACGTTCCCGTAACAACTTCAAAATTGGTCCGGCAGCCTCTATGCCGCACGAAATTATTGAAGCTTTCGGTTATTTGAAAAAAGCCGCTGCTTTCGCAAACTGTGATTTAGGTGTATTACCTGCTGAGAAACGTGATTTAATCGCAACCGCCTGTGATGAAATCCTGGCAGGAAAATTAGACGACCAATTCCCATTAGTCATTTGGCAAACCGGTTCAGGTACACAATCAAACATGAACGTGAACGAAGTGGTGGCTAACCGTGCTCACGTTTTACATGGTGGTAAATTAGGTGAAAAATCATTCATCCATCCAAATGATGATGTGAACAAATCCCAATCTTCAAATGATACTTTCCCAACTGCAATGCACATTGCGGCATACAAAAAAGTAGTTGAACACACTATTCCTTGTGTAGAACGTTTACAAAAAACTTTCGCTAAAAAATCAGCAGAATTTAAAGATGTGGTAAAAATTGGCCGTACTCACTTAATGGACGCAACCCCATTAACATTAGGCCAAGAATTCTCTGCATACGCCGCACAATTAGATTTTGGTCTACGTGCACTAAGAAATACCCTTCCACACTTAAGTCAATTAGCACTTGGTGGTACAGCTGTAGGTACTGGTTTGAACACACCAAAAGGCTATGATGTGAAAGTAGCAGATTACATTGCAAAATTCACTGGTTTACCATTTGTGACTGCAGAAAACAAATTTGAAGCGTTAGCCGCACACGATGCGATTGTGGAAACTCACGGTGCAATTAAACAATTAGCGATGAGCTTATTCAAAATTGCAAACGACATTCGTTTATTAGCATCAGGCCCTCGTTCTGGTATCGGTGAAATCTTAATTCCTGAAAATGAACCAGGTTCTTCAATCATGCCGGGTAAAGTGAACCCAACTCAATGTGAAGCATTAACCATGGTATGTGCACAAGTATTCGGTAACGATACCACTATCTCTTTCGTTGGCTCACAAGGTCACTTCCAATTAAACGTATTTAACCCTGTCATGGTGGCGAATTTCTTACAATCTGCACAATTATTGGGTGATGCTTGCGTATCATTTGATGAACACTGCGCAACCGGTATTCAACCAAACTACCCACGCATTAAACAACAATTGGAAAATTCATTGATGTTAGTAACCGCACTTAATACACACATTGGTTACGAAAATGCAGCGAAAATTGCGAAAACAGCACACAAAAACGGTACAACCTTACGTGAAGAAGCGATTAACTTAGGCTTAGTTTCAGCCGAGGATTTCGACAAATGGGTTCGTCCAGAAGATATGGTGGGTAGCTTAAAATAAACTCACCCAAATAATTTGGTGTCAAAGGCAGGTATTCCTGCCTTTTTATTTGTGTTTTTTTAAAGGGCTTTTTTGTTATAATCACGGCAATATTTTTGACATGAAAAAAACTATGAAACTGAAATTTATTATTGCTGCCATTTCAGCCTTATTTTCCACCGCACTTTTTGCCCAATGGCAACCAGTCGGCAATGCTGAATACACATGGGGGCCATTCCATGTTTATACTGTCGGCTTGTATTCTGAAACGGGTTCCTATGAAAAAAATGAACGTCCGTTAATGTTTTCGATTAAATACGAAAAACCAGTTGAAGGGAAAAATTTTGCGATTGCATTAACCAAAGAAATGGAATCACAAAATTTAAGTAAAGATGACACCACGGCATGGCTCAAAAAAATGCAGGAAATCTTCCCTGATTTTTCACCAAACGATATCTTAAATTTTGTTGCCTTAGCGGATAAAGGCTACTTTGTATTAAATGACACGGTGTTAGATCACGAATTCGATCAAAAATTTACACAAGCGTTTATTGATGTATGGCTTTCAGATAAAAGTAGTTTTATCAAATTACAACCGCAATTATTAGGTAAAGAAAAACCGGCTCACGATAGCAAAGAATTTCAACATCAACCAGCAAGCGAGCCTTTTGATGAAGAAAATACGATGCCGGAATTACCACCGAGTTACGATTTTAAACAAGACACAAAAGGGTAAACAACAAGGGCGAACATGATATAGTTCGCCCTTTTCTTTTATTGTTTCACTTGCTGTTCTAAAAACAAGATCATCTGCAATGCAATATCAATGCCACTGGTCTTCTCAATCATTTCTAAACCAGGACTAGCATTCACTTCAAGTACCAATAATCCTTCTTTTGAACGAATCAAATCAACACCGGCCACCGCAAGCCCTAAGGTTTTAGTTGCACGAATGGCGATGGATTTTTCCTCTTCAGTGAGTTTAATTTTTTCTGCTGCGCCACCACGGTGAAAATTTGCACGAAACTCGCCATCTTGTCCAATACGCTGCATTGTAGCGACGACTTTATCACCGATCACAAAACAGCGAATATCTGTCCCTTTTGCCTCTTCGACAAAATCTTGTAACAAGACAGGGACATTCACATCTTTTAACGTTTCTAAAATACTGACCGCACTTTGTGGATGTTCGGCTAAAATCACGCCAATACCTTGTGATCCTTTTAGGGTTTTAATAATCATTGGAGCGGTTGTTTGCTTAATGGCTTGTTTCGGCTCAACTTCACAACCCGATAAGACAGAATTTGGAACCGCAATACCTTGTTTCAATAACATCTGCAAACTTCGCCATTTATCGCGAGCGGCTAAAAATGCTTGTTCTTTATTAAGGCAATAGACGCCTTTTCCTTGTAAATGACGCAATACCGCACAGCCCATTTGAGTGCTTGTCGTCCCAAAGCGAGGCAATACAGCATCATAATCAGGCAATAAATAAGGCTGACTTTCTGCATTTTGTTGATAATACAAAGAAAAGTGCGGTTGATTTTTGTCAAGTTTTAAAATGCAACGATTAGGATCCAAAATATCCATTTGATGCCCGCAACTTTCTGCTGCTTCTTTTAAACGCTGGCAGCTATAAAGGCGAGGCTCACGGCAAAGCATCAATAATTTCATTCAGTTATACCCTTAGGAAAAGAGGAGTTGATATATTACACCAATCACAATAATCCTGAAAAATGATTTCTGCTTTTGTGGAAATAGAGTAAAATCATTAGGAACTTTGTTTAAATAAAAGGAAAATTTTATGTTCGTAGTTATTTTTGGTCGTCCAGGCTGCCCTTATTGTGTACGTGCAAAAAACCTTGCTGAAAAATTAAAAGGTGAAGTAGCGGATTTCGATTATCGCTATGTAGATATTATCGCTGAAGGCATTTCTAAAGCAGATTTATCAAAATCTGTCGGTAAAGAAGTGGAAACTGTGCCACAAATCTTTATCGATGAAAAACCAATTGGCGGTTGCACTGATTTCGAAGCATTAATGAAAGAACAATTTAACGTTGTTGCTTAATTATTGCTAAAAACATAAAAGTGCGGTTAATTTCAACCGCACTTTTTTATTTCATCTTAGTTAATTTGCAACGAGATCGCCCAATCCCATTCCGTTTCACTCAAACGATATTGCGCTTTTAACGCAGGTCCACAAGAGTTAGAACCTACCCCACTCATTTTATAATCCACACACAAGATTGTACTGCCACTTTTCTCCAAATCATATTGGTGCTTTTTACTGCCCAATTCTTCTTGAGAGTAAGGGGAAACATTCATACTAAAAGGCGTATGACTTTGCACGGTAAAGCAATCAGACGAATTTGCCACCTTCACTTCAGTACAACCATAGTGACTGCCATTTTCTTGCGGTTTCAAATAAGGCACATGATTACTTTCTGGCGTTGTTTTATAACGACCTAAAGCCGTGGCGTGATGTTTATCTAGATAACTTTCCGTTGGACCATAGCCCACATACTCCACTTGGTTAAATCCTTGATTAAGGAAAAAACGTAAACCAAAGCGTGGTAAGAATGACAAGTGCGGTTGTTTTTCAGCATGAATATTGATGTGAAGTAACCCATTTTGTTCAATACGATACACCACATTCAATGTCAGAATTCGCGCTTTTGATACGGCGACCAGCCCCAATTTGAAGGTGATTTCAACCGCACTTTCCTGCTCGGTTAAACGGTAATTATAAACACGGCTCGTAGCACGATCGTAACCTGCAGCAAGCCAATGTGCTTTAATTAAACTATCGTTATCCAAAGGCGCTCGCCAAATATTAAAATCGGCAGGTTGATTCAACCAAGGCTCGCCAGCTTTACGAATTTGTTGAATAGTGCCTTTATATTGATCAAACTGGTATTCAATATCTGAAACTTTAACTGAAATTAAATTGGCATATTCTGAAACAGAAATCGATTGGATATTTGATTTGATCTCATCAGCGAATAAATGTGATTGCGCCGACAAAATAATCTGATCAAATCCCAAACAATGCCCTTGAGGAATTAAACCTGTTTCTGTTTTTTGATGATAGGTTAAGGTCAAAATTTGTAATGAACCGTTACTTGCTGGCAATCGTAAAGGCAAAAGTGCGGTTGACTTTGGCACAATGTTTAAATCATCTATTTGGCCTTCTTGTATAACAGCAAAATCTTCGCTAATTTGATAATGAATCGAAATGGTCTCTGCCGCATCCGTAAAATCCAAATAATTTTTGAGTTCAACATGACCATTTTTTAAGGTAGCACGAAGTGGACGATACACATTTTTGTATTCCAACAAATTGCTTTGAATTTGGCGGTCTGCTGTCACTAATCCATCAGCACAAAAATTACTATCATTCGGTGTGTCATTAAAATCCCCGCCATAGCCCATCTTGCTTGAGTTTGGCAAATAAGGGGAATGATTGCACCACTCCCACACAAAGCCACCACAAGCGCCAGCATGTCGTTCCATAGCTTGGAAATAATCTTCCGTGTCCCCGCAAGAATTCCCCATCGCATGCAAATATTCACAGAAAAGATACGGCTTTCGATTTTTGTCATCGGCAAAATAAGCATCTAATTCTTCCGTGCTGGTGTACATTTCGCTATGAAAATCTAAATTGGATGTGTCATTTTGATGTGCTGAATGTTGAAAGATCGCATTCTCATAATGCACTAAGCGACTTGGATCGCGTTGTTTTACCCAAGCGGCCGCTTGCTCAAAATTCTCACCATAACCACTCTCATTTCCTAATGACCAAATCACAACAGAAGGCCGATTTTTATCTCGCTCAATATTGGCATAAGTGCGGTCTAAAATGGCTTGATTAAATTCAGGGCTTCGAGCCATATAGCAATAATTATCGATTGTTTTTTGACGAATTGCTTCATGATCAATCTCTGTTTTTACCCCTAATAAAATGCTTGTTTCTGGCGACTCAACATAGACTGCATTCGTGCCGTGTGATTCAATATCACTTTCCGCAATCACATAAAAACCATATTCATC
Organism: Parahaemophilus parainfluenzae; assembly: GCF_001055095.1. GTDB lineage: Bacteria > Pseudomonadota > Gammaproteobacteria > Enterobacterales > Pasteurellaceae > Haemophilus_D > Haemophilus_D parainfluenzae_Z. The sequence continues at coordinate 18,724 of NZ_JVHG01000026.1, read as the reverse complement.
ACACAATTCAGTAAACCAAGGTGCATTCGGATAGTGCGCTGTGCGAATGGCATTAAAATTATGCTGTTTCATTAAGCGTAAATCTTGCAATGCTTGTTCTCGACTAATGACATAACCCGTTTTCGGATCGCTATCGTGACGATTAACACCTTTAAACTTAATGGCTTGCCCATTAAATAACATTACCCCATTCTTCACTTCGATATGACGTAAGCCGACCTTTTGGCAAATCACTTCAGAGCCATATTGTAAAATCAACGTGTATAAGCGAGGTTTCTCCGCATGCCATAATTGTGCATTTTCAATTTCAGCATGAAATGCATGCCCTTTTTGTTCTATTATCAATTTGCCTTTAGGATCACATAATTGCCAAGAGATAGGTTGTTCACTTCTAACAAACTGACAGGCCACATATAATTCAGCCTTGGTAAGATCTTGATTCAATTGCGTTTGAATGAAAAAATCTTGTAAATAATTTTTTTCTCGCTCTAACAGATAAACATCTCGGAAAATACCAGACATTCGGAATTTGTCTTGGTCTTCCAAGTAACTGCCATCACACCATTTCAACACGAGAACATGTAAGTGGTTTTCTCCTTGTTGCAAAAAGTCAGTGATATCAAATTCACTGGTGCAATGACTAATTTGGCTATAGCCCGCAAATTGGTGATTCACATAGACAAATAAGCAACTATCTACCCCTTCAAAATTTAAGAGATACCGTTTTTCTTGATTGATTTCGACATTAAAGATTCGATGATACAAACCACAAGGATTTTCAATGGGTACATAAGGGGGATCAAAAGGAAAAGGATAATTTACGTTGGTATATTGATGATTATCGTAACCATGATTTTGCCAATTGGAAGGGACGGGGATTTTATCTGTAAATGAAAAATGAAGGAAATCTTGAGGCAAGTGAGTATAGCTTTCAAAATAAGCAAAATCCCATTCACCATTTAGTAAGGTAAAGTAAGGGGAAAATTCTCGTGTCTTTTTGACCGAACTTTCTGTTGAAGAAAAAGGAATAAAATAAGCATGATGTGGTGTGGTATTCACATGTAAGGTTTGTGGATCTTCAAAATAACGAGGCAACGACATAAAAACTCCCAATGCAATTTAGCCACATAAAAAAAGTCGCCTGAATGACGCCACTATACCTAAAATCTTCGACTAATCTAGTGATAAGTTCACAAATCGTGATACTTATCACATTAATTTTTATGGCAATTTTGCCAAGAAGGCATAACCGCCTTTTTCACTCATTATTTCAACATTAGAATCCGCTGTAATGAATGCTGACTCACCTTGTTTCAAGGTAAGTGCGGCTGATTTTTCTTGTATTTTTAGCTCGCCTTGCATCACTAACAAAATACCCGCACTTTGAAGATTCACTTTAGTATGCTGTTCGGGTTCGACACGAATTTGAGCTAAGGCAAAATCTTTTACTGGCGTTTTATAAGTAAATTCTGAGTGATTTTGAGGTGCTGCTAAGATAATTTGTGGTATCACTTCGCGACAATCCACAATTTTTAATAATTCGACAATATCGACATATTTTGGTGTTAATCCACCACGAATCACATTATCAGAACATGCCATTAACTCCACGTTTTGTCCGCGAAGATAAGCATGAGGAATACCCGCATCTTGGAAAATGCCCTCTCCTTCTTTTAAATGCACAATATTAAAGAGATAAAAACACACCAAGCCTGCATCTAATTTTTCAGGTGAAATCGCCATCGCTTCCATCGTATATAGCACCCAATAATCAGGATTATCTAGCGTCAACTTACCATTTTTATAAGGCTGTTGATTAGCTTCAATAATAGGTAATAGCCAATTTGCGAGCGTTGATTGATCCGCCAACATTACATCTGCATAAAATTCAGCAAGGCTTTGTGTGCTTAGTTTTTCAACCAAAGGTTGCAAAGAGGGGCGTGCATTTAATGTGGCAAGAATTTGAGATTTTGTTTTAAAACCATGTAAAAGCCAAAAATCAGATAAAGCAATCATCATTTCAGGTTTGTGATTTCGGTCTTTATAAGTTCGTGTGTTATCTGTGAGTGATACACCTTTTGCATTTTCAGCCTCAAAGCCCTTTTCAGCTTGCGCTTTCGTTGGGTGTAATTGAATCGATAACGGCTTTTCAACATCTAAAATCTTTAACAAATAAGGAAGTTCATCACCAAATTGCTGACGACTTGCTTGCCCAAGTGCGGTCGGATTTTGCGATAAAAATTCAATAAGGGATTGTTTACCTGTTACATTCTCAATTTCAGAAGGTACTGATGGATGTGCGCCTAACCACCACTCCGCACAAGGTTGATCTTTCGCTGAATTTAATCCAATCAATGATGCAATATAGTTTTTTCCACCCCAAGCATAATGCTGTACTTGGCCAGTTAATCGATAAATCATTTTTACCTTCTTTAAAAAGAATAAGTATAAAAAAATCCGCTCATTTAAAGCGGATCTTTTAGTCAGTAAATCTTATTTTGTTAAACTTAAAACAACAGATTCTCCAGCAATCACTTCACCCGATTTTTTCTCGATAGATGAAATTTCATCCATGTTAGAGATAACCACTGGTGTTAAAACTGATTTTGCTTTTGATTCTAATGTTGCTAAATCAAATTCGATTACTGTGTCGCCGCGTTTTACGCTTTGACCTTCGTGTGCGATGCGAGTGAATCCTTCACCTTTTAATTCAACGGTATCAATACCGAAGTGAACGAATAATTCAACACCCTCTTTTGATTCCATTGAAAAAGCGTGGTTGGTTTCAAAAATTTTACCAATTACACCATCAACAGGCGCAACGATTTTGTTACCTGTTGGGCGAATTGCGATACCATCACCCACGATTTTTTCAGAGAAAACAACATCTGGTACATCTTCGATGTTCACAATCTCACCAGAAAGTGGCGCATAAATTTCAACTTCCACTGCTTTGTTTTCTTTTGAACCAAATAATTTGTCAAATAAGCCCATTTTAATCTCCTATCTATTAAAGATGGCTGATATTTTAACGTAAAACTCTGTTTTTGTATCTAGTTTAACGACTTTTCTGCTAAAAAAGCTTGAATTAATTGCTCAATTTCAGCTGCTGTTGGTTTTTGTAATGCTTCATCTGCCAATGCTTTCGCCTCTTGGTAACTCACATGACGCACTAATTTCTTGATATGTGGTACAGAAATTGCACTCATACTAAACTCATCTAAGCCCATACCGAGTAACAATAAAGTTGCACGTTCATCACCGGCTAACTCACCACACATCCCCGTCCATTTACCTTCTGCATGAGAAGCATCAATCACCTGTTTAATCAAACCAAGCACTGAAGGTGACATCGGATTGTATAAGTGAGAAATTAATTCGTTACCACGGTCAACGGCTAAGGTATATTGCGTTAAATCGTTTGTACCAATACTGAAGAAATCCACTTCTTTCGCTAAGAATTTCGCATTCACTGCCGCAGATGGGGTTTCAACCATGACACCTACTTGGATGTTTTCATTAAAAGCTTTACCTTCTGCACGTAATTCTGCTTTTAAGGTTTCAAGCACGGATTTTAACTCGCGAATTTCTTCTACCGAAATAATCATCGGGAACATCACGGCAAGTTTACCAAATGCAGATGCACGCAATACGGCTCTTAATTGTGCACGTAAAATTTCACGACGATCAAGGGCAATACGGATTGCACGCCATCCAAGGAATGGGTTCATTTCTTTTGGTAAATTTAAATATGGGAGCTCTTTATCACCACCGATATCCATGGTACGTAATACCACTAGACGCCCTTCCATTGCTTCAACCACTTCTTTATAAGCAATGAATTGCTCTTCTTCGCTTGGTAATTGATCACGATCCATAAAGAGGAATTCAGTACGGTATAAACCCACCCCTTCTGCACCATTACGGTGTGCGCCTTCGCAATCACGAATCGTACCAATATTCGCAACCACTTCAACTTTATGACCATCAAGGGTCACTGCAGGCAAATCTTTTAATTTCGCTAATTCTGCTTTTTCTTCAGCAAGTTTTGCTTCTAGTGTTTTTAATTCGTCAATTTCTGCTTGAGTCGGATTCACGTAAACACGGTTGTTCACGGCATCTAAAATAAGATAATCACCAGTATTCACTCGCGCTGTGACATCATTTGTCCCAACAATAGCCGGCAATTCAAGTGAACGAGCCATAATTGAGGTGTGGGATGTTCTACCACCAATATCAGTGATAAAACCTAATACTTTTTCTAAGTTTAATTGAGCGGTTTCTGATGGGGTTAAATCGTAAGCCACAAGGATAGACTCTTCGGCGATATCACCAAGATCTACGATGTGCATACCTAAAATATTTTTGATTAAACGATTACCGATATCACGGATATCACCTGCACGTTCTTTTAAGTATTCATCATCAATTTCAGACAACATTTCAACTTGTTGATCGATGATTTTACTTGCAGCGACACTCGCATTCACTTTGTGTGAACGAAGATAATCAAGAATTTCCTCTTCTAATTCTTCGTCTTCAAGGATCATTAAATGGCCTTCAAAGATCGCCGCTTTTTCTTCACCTAAAGATTTTAATGCGCGTTGATGAATGGAATTAAGTTGCTCAACAGCAGCTTCACGCCCCGCATAAAAACGAGCGACTTCTGCGTCGATTTGATCTTCTGAAATTTTTTGGAAATCCAGAACAATTTTTTCTTCTTTTAATACTAAAGCTTTACCAAAAACGATACCTGGCGATGCTGGGATACCTGTAATCATAATTTTACATTCCGAAATAATTTATTAAAGGCTAAATAAACAATAGCCACAGAATAGGAATCCTGTGGCTATCGTTAATTATTCTAAAGTAGGAATTAATGCTACTAAATGTTCAACGGCTTGTTGTTCGTCTTCACCTTCCGCCGAGATGGTGATTACAGTTCCTTGCGTCAAACCTAAGGTTTGTAGCTTAAATAAGCTTTTCGCACTTGCACTTTTTCCACCAGAAGTGACTGTTACATCAGAAGCAAACGCTTTCGCTTCTTTAACAAATTGCGCCGCTGGACGGGTGTGTAAACCATTAGGGGCTGTAATTTCTACATCTTTTGAGAACATAATGTTACCTCTATTTAATAATAGTAAAATTTAAGCAATTTAATCTATAAATCGTTGGTAGTATCGCTATTAAATGCCCAATAATCAAGGCAAAACACAAAAAAAATTGAGCTACATCACAAAATTTAAACCTTTGTATACCCAATTTGAGTAAAAGATATACTACACAGAAAAATGGCGTTGTGATTTCGTCTCACTCAAGCTTTCAATGAGGCGATGATAATTCTCATAGCGTATTGGTGAAATCCGACCTGCTTCAACTGCCTCACGTAATGCACAGCCAGGATCATTCAAATGTTTACAATCACGGAACTTACACGTGCCTAAGACATATTGAAATTCACGATAGCCTTTGGTGATTTGCTCAGGCTCCAAATGCCATAAGCCAAACTCGCGAATGCCCGGTGAATCAATCAAATTACCGCCTTGTGGCAAATGATATAAACGAGAAGAGGTTGTGGTATGTTGCCCCAAGCCTGAGGTTTCACTGATGCCACCGACTTGCGCATTGACCGTTGGTAAAATATGGTTAATTAAACTGGATTTGCCTACACCTGACTGCCCCACAAAAATGGATGTGCCATCACTTAAAAGTGCGGTCAATTTTTCCATATTTTTTCCGGTTTCAGCAGAAATGATGATGGTCTGATAACCAATATCACGGTAAATCTGTAATTGGCTTTCCACTTCCCGCTCTTGCTCGGCATCTAGTAAATCACCTTTATTCACTACAATGACAGGTTCGATCCCGGCATTTTCACATACCACTAAATAACGATCGATAATATTAAGTGATAGTACCGGTACAACCGCTGAAACAATAATAATACGATCGATATTGGCCGCTATTGGTTTCAGCCCATCATAGTAATCTGGACGAGCTATTTCATTTTGTCTTGGGTGAATGGCTTCAATCACACCACTCACACCTTGAAGCTGTTCGTTGCCTTGTCGCCAAATCACTTTGTCTCCAACCACGAGACTGGAAAGTGTACGACGTAAATTACAACGGAAAATTTCGCCTTGTGCATTTTCCACATCTGCATGAACTGAATAACGCGTAACGACTACCCCATCTTGGCTTTCTCCTAGCATATCATCTTGCCATTCCACTTCTTTCTTCTTGTGGCGATGCAAGGCTTTCGCGTTATTTGATTGAATTCGACGAGTTTGATTTTGCGTTAGTTTACGTTTGCTCATAAAGTGCGGTCGTTTTTTCCGATGTTTTTCGTTAAAATAAACGGGATTAAAAATGTTTATAGGATACCTTATATTATGCAATTAGATAAACAAAATCTGATTTGGATCGATTTAGAAATGACAGGATTAGATCCTGAAAAAGAACGCATTATTGAAATCGCAACCATTGTGACAGATAAAGATCTCAATATTTTAGCGGAAGGACCTGTGATTGCAGTTCATCAAAGTGATGAATTATTAAACAAAATGTCGGAATGGTGCGTAAAAACCCACACAGCAAATGGCTTAGTTGACCGTGTTAAAGCGAGCAAACTCACTGAACGTGCAGCAGAATTACAAACATTAGATTTTTTAAAACGCTGGGTGCCGAAAGGTGCTTCACCGATTTGTGGCAACAGCATCGCACAAGATAAACGCTTTCTTTATAAATATATGCCTGATTTAGCCGATTATTTCCACTATCGTCATGTGGATGTCAGTACATTAAAAGAATTGGCTTCTCGCTGGAAACCAGAAATTTTAGACGGGTTCAAAAAAGGCAATACTCATTTAGCTCTTGATGATATTCGTGAATCAATTAAAGAGTTAGCTTACTACCGTGAGCACTTTATTAATCTGGGTTGATGAAAACTTAGGCAAACTCAATCATTTGCAAAATCTGCGCTTGCGTTGAATAAATTTTTTCGTATAATGTTGCCTCATTCACCAATGTGAAATGCGGGAATAGCTCAGTTGGTAGAGCACGACCTTGCCAAGGTCGGGGTCGCGAGTTCGAGCCTCGTTTCCCGCTCCAAATTTTCACATAAATGCCCTGCGGGAATAGCTCAGTTGGTAGAGCACGACCTTGCCAAGGTCGGGGTCGCGAGTTCGAGCCTCGTTTCCCGCTCCAAATTTTCACATAAATGCCCTGCGGGAATAGCTCAGTTGGTAGAGCACGACCTTGCCAAGGTCGGGGTCGCGAGTTCGAGCCTCGTTTCCCGCTCCAAATTTTCACATAAATGCCCTGCGGGAATAGCTCAGTTGGTAGAGCACGACCTTGCCAAGGTCGGGGTCGCGAGTTCGAGCCTCGTTTCCCGCTCCAAATTCTCAATCCGTTGCTGAAAAGCAGCGGATTTTTTTATTGTATTTTCCCTACATATTCCCTTCAAAATACGATAAAATCCCCCAGAAACTTTAACCTAAAAAATCACTCTAAGAATGACCGAATTAACCCAATACATTCCTGATGAAGGCACGATGCTCCGTTTTGGTAAAAAACTCGCAGAAGTGCTTGTAAAACAACCGAAAGATAACGCTATTGTGCTTTATTTTAATGGCGATCTTGGTGCAGGGAAAACCACCCTGACTCGTGGAATGGTGCAAGGTTTAGGCTACCAAGGCAATGTCAAAAGTCCTACTTATACCTTAGTTGAAGAATATAGCATTGCAGGGAAAATGATTTATCACTTTGATTTATATCGTCTTGCCGATCCTGAAGAATTGGAATTTATGGGCATTCGCGATTATTTCAGCCAAAATTGCATCTGCTTAATCGAATGGGCAGAAAAAGGTGAAGGCATCTTGCCTGAGGCTGATTTATTGGTGAATATTGATTATTACGACGATGCTCGAAACATTACGCTAATTGCTCAAAACTCAGTGGGCGAGCATATTTTGACACAGCTATAAAATTGATTTACATGAAAGCAAAATTTTCGTTTCTTTTTGGAATATTTTCTCTAATTTCTACTACCGTATTTGCCGCACCACAATGGACAATTGCCATTGATCCTGGCCATGGTGGTAAAGATCCCGGTGCTATCGGAAAAAATCTCGGCATTTATGAAAAAAATGTCACCCTTTCTATTGCACGAGAATTAAAAGCCTTATTAGATAAAGATCCTAATTTTAAAGGCGTCTTAACACGCAGTAGCGATTACTACATTTCCGTGCCTGAACGCTCTGAAATTGCACGTAAATACAAAGCAAATTTTCTCGTGTCTATCCATGCCGACTCCTCTCTTAATGCAGACCAACGTGGTGCATCTGTTTGGGTGCTATCCAATCGCCGTGCCAACGATGAAATGGGTCAATGGTTAGAAGACGATGAAAAACGCTCTGAGCTTTTAGGCGGAGCCGGTAAAGTACTTTCCAATAACAATGATAAATATTTAGATCAAACTGTACTCGACCTGCAATTTGGTCACAGTCAACGTACAGGCTATGAACTTGGCAACAGTATTTTACGTCGCTTTGCTCGCGTAACCTCATTAAGTCGTAGCACCCCACAACATGCTAGCCTTGGCGTATTGCGTTCACCCGATATTCCTTCGGTTCTGGTGGAAACTGGCTTCCTTTCTAATATGGAAGAAGAACAAAAACTGAATACCATTGCTTATCGTCGTCGTATTGCTTATATGATTTATGAAGGCTTAGTCGCTTATCGTAATGGTAATTTAAAAGCGATTGCTGTTCCTCCAAGTGATGAGCAAGAGAGCAAATCTACAAAATCAAACGACAAAAATAATGAAAAATCAGACCGCACTTCCGATGTGAAAGACAGTGGTATTCGCCATAAAGTGAAACCAGGTGAAAGCATTGGTAGCCTAGCAAATAAATATGATGTCAAAGTCAGTGAAATCATTGAGTTAAATAAACTGAAACGCAAAGAACTTTGGCTAAATGAAACCATTAAGATTCCTGATAATGCCAAAGGCAAAAAAGCGGAAGAACCAACTAAAAAAGAAGAGAAAAACATCGAAAAATCTGACCGCACTTCCGATGTCAAAGACAGCGGTGTACGCCATAAAGTGAAACCAGGTGAAAGTATTGGTAGTCTGGCGAACAAATATGATGTGAAAGTCAGTGAAATTATTGAATTAAATAAACTGAAGCGTAAAGAACTTTGGCTAAATGAAACCATTAAAATTCCAGATAACGGCAAAGGTAAAAAGGTAGAAGAAAAACCTAAATCGGATGATAAAGCCAAAGCCGATAACAAAGGAAAAAACAGTAAGATTGTTGAAGCTGAAAAAGCCGTTTCTAAAAAAGATAAAAAACAAGAAAAAACCGAGAGTAAAAAAGAGCCTGAAAAAAAAGACAACGATAAAAAAGACACTTCTTCAAAATGGAATGAGAAGAAAGATAATGGCAAGAAAGAAATCCCGCTTTACCATACGGTGAAAGCCGATCAAACTATCTATGCCATCTCTCGTGAATACAATGTACCAGTTAATCGTCTTTTAAAACTGAACCCAACATTGAAAAACGGCAAAGTCGTAACTGGGCAAAAAATCAAACTTAAAGAAAAATAAGGAATCCTATGGCAATCAAAATTCTTTCTCCACAGCTGGCTAATCAGATTGCCGCAGGTGAGGTGGTCGAACGCCCTGCTTCTGTGGTGAAAGAATTGGTGGAAAACAGCCTTGATGCCGGTGCCAATAAAATTCATATTGATATCGAAAACGGCGGCGCCAGCCTGATTCGTATTCGAGATAATGGCAGCGGTATTCCTAAAGAAGAATTAAGTCTCGCACTCGCTCGACACGCAACTAGTAAAATTGCCGATCTCGATGATCTCGAAGCCATCTTAAGTTTAGGTTTCCGCGGTGAAGCCCTTGCTAGTATCAGCTCGGTTTCTCGCCTCACACTTACCTCTCGCACAGCTGAGCAAAATGAAGCGTGGCAGGTTTATGCACAAGGACGAGAGATGGAAACCACAATTAAACCTGCTTCTCACCCTGTTGGCACGACAGTTGAAGTGGCGAATCTCTTTTTTAACACGCCTGCTCGTCGTAAATTCTTACGCACTGATAAAACAGAATTTGCTCATATTGATGAAGTCATTCGTCGTATTGCTTTAGCAAAATTCAATATCGCTTTTACGCTCACTCATAATGGCAAAATTATTCGACAATATCGTCCTGCAACGAATGAAGAACAACAGCTCAAACGTGTTGCCGCCATTTGTGGCGATGATTTTGTGCAACATGCCTTACGCATTGATTGGAAACATGATGATTTGCATCTTTCTGGCTGGGTGGCGACACCTGAATTTACACGTTCTCAAAATGATTTGAGCTATTGCTATATCAATGGACGAATGGTGCGCGATAAAGTGATCACCCACGCCATTCGTCAAGCTTATGCGGAGCATTTGCATACTGAGCAATACCCTGCATTTGTGCTATTTATCGATCTCAATCCACATGATGTCGATGTCAACGTGCATCCAACAAAACACGAAGTTCGTTTCCATCAAGCGCGTTTAATTCATGATTTTATCTGCCAAGGTGTAACAAATGCACTCAATGCCATTCCTCAAGCTGAATTGGATTTAGCGCCAGCGATAAATGAGGCAAGAGAGCCTTCAGCTTCGTATCAAACGCACTATGAACCTAAACCCAATCGTGCAGCGGCAGGGCAAAATATTTTCGCCTCAAATTATCATCAATCTCGTGAAAAACAATCAGAAAATCGACCGCACTTTTCAAACCGTAGTGAATATGTTCCGTCATATGGTTATCGTAAACAACCTACAAAGACTGAACAACGCTTATATGGTGAATTAGTACGTCCTGTGGAAACTTCTCAAGTTTTAACAAAGTCAGCCGTTGAACAACTCCCACAGACAAGTGAACCAGGCTATTTACGCGCATTAGCATTAATTGAAAATAAAGCGTTGCTTTTACAACAAAATCAGCAGTTTTATTTGATGTTATTAGCTAAATTGCAAACCTTAAATTATGAATTAACCTTACAACAAAGTGAAATTCCACAACAACCATTGCTCATTCCGATTATTTTTCGCTTAAATGAAAAACAATTTGAACAATGGCAAAAACAAAAAGCGTTTTTTCAGCAAAGTGGTTTTGAATTCATTGAGAATAAAGCTCAACTACGCCTCACATTAAACAAAGTACCTGCGATTTTACGTACGCAAAATTTGCAAAAATGTGTGGTGAGCCTGCTTGCTGAACATGTAGAAAATATGCCTGATTTTCTGACCGCACTTTGTCAGACGCTAGAGATGAAACCGATTGAGGTGTTAGCGGATGCAGTCAGCTTATTAAGTGAAACGGAACGCTTACTGAATAAAGCTCATCAAGAAAAATTTAATACATTACTGAAACCAATTAACTGGCAGCCTTTTTTAACTGATTTGTAATATGACACAAAAAACTTACTCCAAACCAACCGCACTTTTTCTGATGGGGCCGACGGCCTCCGGAAAAACGGATCTTGCTATTCAATTACGTCAAAGCCTGCCAGTGGAAGTGATCAGTGTTGATTCTGCATTAATTTATAAAGGCATGGATATTGGCACGGCAAAGCCTTCTAAAGAAGAACTAGCCCTTGCCCCTCACCGCTTAATTGATATTTTAGATCCCGCTGAAAGTTATTCTGCGATGAATTTTCGTGACGATGCGCTCAGAGAAATGGCCGATATTACCGCGCAAGGTAAAATTCCGCTTTTGGTTGGCGGCACCATGTTGTATTACAAAGCATTGATTGAAGGACTTTCCCCCCTTCCATCTGCTGATGAAAAGTTACGATTAGAAATTGAAGAAAAAGCGCAAAAACTTGGCTGGCCTGCTCTTCATCAAGAATTACAAAAAATTGATCCTATTTCTGCAGAGCGTATCAATCCAAATGATTCTCAGCGCATTAATCGTGCATTAGAAGTATTCTATTTAATGGGCAAATCATTAACGGAATTAACTGAACAAAAAGGCGAAGAATTGCCTTATCAATTTTTACAATTTGCTATTGCTCCAGAAGATCGTGCGGTGTTACATCAACGTATCGAACAACGTTTCCATAAAATGATCGAATTAGGTTTCCAAGAAGAGGTTGAAAAACTCTATCAACGAGAAGATCTCCATCCTGATTTGCCTTCTATCCGCTGTGTGGGCTATCGACAAATGTGGGAATATTTACGTGGTGACTATGATCATGAAGAAATGGTCTTCCGTGGCATTTGTGCGACTCGCCAATTAGCAAAACGACAAATCACCTGGCTGCGCGGCTGGAAAACACCATTAAATTGGCTAGATAGTCTGCAACCGCAACAAGCCAAAGAAATCGTACTACGCAAGATTGACGAACATTTTAAGGGGTAAATTATGGCGCTTTCACTTCCGCTTTCGACTGAAAAACTCATTCAACTTGGCGAAGTGCTTTGCCAACATTTCCCTGAAATGAATCTTGATAAAATAACCCAACAAATCGAGCGGGACGAAACAGATCTCACGACAGCAATCGGACAAATAAACTATGCCATCAGTCTGTCTGATTTCTTGGAAAAAGTCTTAAAAAAACACCCGCACTTTTTAGCCCAATGGTGGCAAACACCTCCTCAATTTTCAGATTGTCAACATTACGCTAGCCATCTAGCTGACCAACTCTCCACTATCCAAAACGAAGAACAGCTTTACAAAACGCTACGAGATTTTCGAAATCAAGAAATGGCGAAACTCAGTTTCTGCCAAAGTTTAAATCTTGCTACTGTAGAAGAAATTTTTATTCGTCTTTCTCAACTTGCTGAAAGTCTTATCATCGGTGCAAGAGATTGGCTGTACAAACAAGCTTGCGAAGAAATGGGCACGCCTTGTGATGAAAATGGCAACCCTCAGCAACTCTATATTCTTGGCATGGGAAAATTAGGTGGTTTTGAGCTAAATTTTTCCTCTGATATTGATTTAATTTTCACCTACCCCTCACAAGGCGAAACTGTTGGGGCAAGACGAGCCATTGATAACGCCAAATTTTTTACCCGTTTAGGACAACGTCTAATTAATGCGTTGGATCAATTTACACCAGATGGTTTTGTCTATCGTACGGATATGCGTCTTCGCCCTTTTGGCGACAGTGGTGCACTTGCCCTAAGTTTTTCTGCGATGGAGCAATATTACCAAGATCAAGGGCGAGATTGGGAACGTTATGCCATGATCAAAGGGCGTATTTTAGGAGCTGATGCGCAAGATCCCAATGTAAAAACCTTACAACAATTACTTCGTCCTTTTGTATATCGACGCTATATTGATTTTAGTGTGATTCAAGCGTTACGTGAAATGAAAGGTAAAATTGAGCGTGAAGTGCGTCGTCGTGGCTTAAAAGACAATATTAAACTAGGCGCAGGCGGGATTCGAGAAATCGAATTTATCGTGCAAGTTTTTCAACTGATTCGAGGTGGACGTGAGATTAAGCTCCAACAACATGAATTGCTTAAACTTCTACCCGAAATACGGGATCTCGGTTTAATTACACCTCAGCAATATCATGAATTAAGAGACGCTTATATCTTCCTTCGTCGCACTGAAAACGTATTACAAGCCATTGACGACCAACAAACGCAACTTCTGCCAACCGATGAAGAAAATCGCCTCAGATTAATGGTTGCTTGTCGAGAATACACTTATTTAGATGAAAACAATCAGGCTACGATAAAATCTTATCCAATTGAAAACTGGGATGATTTCTATCGAACGCTACAATCACACCAACAAAAAGTGCGGTCAGTTTTTGATGTATTAATTGGTGAAGAAAAAGATGAACGTACCGATGACAATAATCAGTGGATTGATTTTTTAGAAAGTGATCTTGATGACATTGAACAAATGTTGGTTGATAATCACATTGATGATGACGCAATTTCCGATATCTTAGATAAACTTATTCAATTCAAAGAGGGGCTTGCGCGCCGTGTTATTGGATCTCGAGGTCGAGAAGTGTTAGCTCACTTATTGCCAAATATCTTCACTCAAATATTTGAACAAAAAAATTACCGCACTTTATTGCCACGCATTCTCAATATTATCGATAAAATTGCGAGTAGAACGACGTATTTAGAATTGCTCTTAGAAAATCCTCAAGCCATTAAGCAGCTTATTGAACTATGTGCACAATCACAGATGATTGCCGAACAAGTGGCTCGCCACCCTATTCTACTCGATGAATTATTAAATACTGAAGCGCTACGTAATCCATTGCCGTTCACACAGTATCCTGACGAATTAAAGCAATATATGCTACGATTACCGCAAGATGATGAAGAGCAATTTATTGACGGTTTACGCCAATTCAAACAGTCTATTTTATTACGCGTTGCAGCCGCAGATATTCTTGGCGTATTGCCTGTTATGAAAGTGAGTGATCATCTCACTTATCTGGCTGAAGCAATTATTGATGCCGTTGTCAATTTTGCCTGGCAACAAGTTAGTCAACGCTTTGGTGTACCGGAACATCTAGTAGGTAAAACAGAAAAAGGCTTTTTAGTCATTGGCTACGGTAAATTAGGCGGAATTGAACTCGGGTATAAATCCGATTTGGATTTAGTCTTTTTATACCAAGCGGTTGAAGGCCAAACTATTGGAGGGAAAAAATCCATTGATAGCAATCAATTCTATTTAAGATTGGCTCAAAAAATTGTCAGTATTTTTAGTATGAATACGAGTGCAGGTATACTCTACGATATTGATATGCGATTACGACCTTCAGGCGATGCGGGCTTATTAGGCTGTTCACTTCAAGCATTTGAAAACTATCAACTCAATGAAGCATGGACTTGGGAAAAGCAAGCACTTGTCCGTAGTCGTGCCATTTTTGGTGAAACTGAATTAAAAGCAGAATTTGAAAAAATTCGCTGTAATGTACTTTCCGCACAAAGAGATATTAATCAGTTAAAAATTGAAGTAAGAGAAATGCGTGAAAAAATGTACGAACATCTATCTCATACAAAAGAAGGCTTTTTTAATATCAAAACAGATCGTGGTGGTATTACCGATATTGAATTTATCGCCCAGTATCTGATGCTCGCGAATGCCCCAGCTAATCCAATATTAACCAAATGGTCTGATAACGTCCGAATCTTTGATTCAACGGCTGAATATCATATTATTTCTCTAGCAGAGTGCGAAAAGCTCAAATCCTGTTACGTGACACTACGCAATAAAATCCATCACCTAAACTTATTAGGAAATCCTGTTATTGTGGGTGATTCGGAATTTATAGAAGAAAGAGAATTTGTTTGTTCTTTCTGGAATAAGCTATTTTCTTAAAAGATTAAAGGAGTCTATCCCCAGATATTTGGGATAAACTCCTTTTTTATATATTTATTCTTTACGTGAAAATAGCCTAGATTTCTACTGCACTTTCCTATTTTCAATCGTAATCTTTAATAATAAAAATCCATAAACAAAAACCCCAAGCCATTCAGCTCGGGGTTCACATTCACTACCTGGCGGTGTCCTACTCTCACATGGGGAAGCCCCACACTACCATCGGCGCATCGGCGTTTCACTTCTGAGTTCGGTATGGGGTCAGGTGGGACCACCGCTCTATCGCCGCCAGGATTATTCCTTTAATAACTTCTTCTCTCTCTTTCTGCTCTCACTATCTCTAGTGCTCACAACCAAACAAGCTGATTCAACCTAAAAACTTTCTCTTTCGTCTCTGAGTCTTTTTATTTTAGTCTTACAACCTCAAAAACCCTTGAGCGTTGTATAGTTAAGCCTCTCGGGCAATTAGTATCTGTTAGCTCAACGGCTCGCACCGCTTACACACCAGACCTATCTACGTCTTAGTCTTAAACAACCCTTACAGATTTTAAATCTGGGAGAACTCATCTCAAGGCAAGTTTCGTGCTTAGATGCTTTCAGCACTTATCTCTTCCGCACTTAGCTACCCGGCAATGCGTCTGGCGACACAACCGGAACACCAGTGGTGCGTCCACTCCGGTCCTCTCGTACTAGGAGCAGCCCCTTTCAATTCTCCAACGCCCACGGCAGATAGGGACCGAACTGTCTCACGACGTTCTAAACCCAGCTCGCGTACCACTTTAAATGGCGAACAGCCATACCCTTGGGACCTACTTCAGCCCCAGGATGTGATGAGCCGACATCGAGGTGCCAAACACCGCCGTCGATATGAACTCTTGGGCGGTATCAGCCTGTTATCCCCGGAGTACCTTTTATCCGTTGAGCGATGGCCCTTCCATTCAGAACCACCGGATCACTATGACCTACTTTCGTACCTGCTCGACTTGTCTGTCTCGCAGTTAAGCTTGCTTATACCATTGCACTAACCTGACGATGTCCGACCGTCATTAGCAAACCTTCGTGCTCCTCCGTTACTCTTTGGGAGGAGACCGCCCCAGTCAAACTACCCACCAGACACTGTCCGAGACCACGTTTCGTAATCTTCGTTAGAACATCAAACGTTAAAGGGTGGTATTTCAAGGTCGACTCCATAATCACTGGCGTGACTACTTCTAAGTCTCCCACCTATCCTACACATCAAAATTCAATGTTCAGTGTCAAGCTATAGTAAAGGTTCACGGGGTCTTTCCGTCTAGCCGCGGGTACACCGCATCTTCACGGCGATTTCAATTTCACTGAGTCTCGGGTGGAGACAGCCTGGCCATCATTATGCCATTCGTGCAGGTCGGAACTTACCCGACAAGGAATTTCGCTACCTTAGGACCGTTATAGTTACGGCCGCCGTTTACTGGGGCTTCGATCAGGAGCTTCTCTTTCGATTACACCATCAATTAACCTTCCAGCACCGGGCAGGCATCACACCCTATACGTCCACTTTCGTGTTTGCAGAGTGCTGTGTTTTTAATAAACAGTTGCAGCCAGCTGGTATCTTCGACCGGTTCAACCTTCATCCGCGAGGGACTACAATCTACGCCGGCGCACCTTCTCCCGAAGTTACGGTGCTATTTTGCCTAGTTCCTTCACCCGAGTTCTCTCAAGCGCCTGAGTATTCTCTACCTGACCACCTGTGTCGGTTTTCAGTACGGTTTAGATAAACCTGAAGCTTAGTGGCTTTTCCTGGAAGTGTGGTATCGGTTACTTCAGCTCCGTAGAGCCTCGTCATCATCTCTCGGTGTTAAAGAAGTCCGGATTTGCCTAAACCTCTCACCTACCAACTTAAACGCACATATCCAACAGTGCGATAACCTAACCTGCTCCGTCCCCACATCGCAGTTTATCCAAGTACGGGAATATTAACCCGTTTCCCATCGACTACGCTTTTCAGCCTCGCCTTAGGGGCCGACTCACCCTGCCCCGATTAACGTTGGACAGGAACCCTTGGTCTTCCGGCGAACGGGTTTTTCACCCGTTTTATCGTTACTTATGTCAGCATTCGCACTTCTGATACGTCCAGCTAACCTCTCGATTAACCTTCATCCGCTTACAGAACGCTCCCCTACCCAACAGTATTGCTACTGATGCCGCAGCTTCGGTGCTATATTTGAGCCCCGTTACATCTTCCGCGCAGGCCGACTCGACTAGTGAGCTATTACGCTTTCTTTAAATGATGGCTGCTTCTAAGCCAACATCCTAGCTGTCTAAGCCTTCCCACTTCGTTTCCCACTTAATATAGACTTTGGGACCTTAGCTGGCGGTCTGGGTTGTTTCCCTCTCCACGACGGACGTTAGCACCCGCCGTGTGTCTCCTGAGTATCACTCTTCGGTATTCGTAGTTTGCATCGGGTTGGTAATCCGGGATGGACCCCTAGCCGAAACAGTGCTCTACCCCCGAAGGTGTCCGCTCAAGGCTCTACCTAAATAGATTTCGGGGAGAACCAGCTATCTCCCGGTTTGATTGGCCTTTCACCCCCAGCCACAAGTCATCCGCTAATTTTTCAACATTAGTCGGTTCGGTCCTCCAGTTAGTGTTACCCAACCTTCAACCTGCCCATGGCTAGATCACCGGGTTTCGGGTCTATACCTTGCAACTAGACGCCCAGTTAAGACTCGGTTTCCCTTCGGCTCCCCTATTCGGTTAACCTCGCTACAAAATATAAGTCGCTGACCCATTATACAAAAGGTACGCAGTCACCCCAAAAGGGCTCCCACTGCTTGTACGTACAAGGTTTCAGGTTCTATTTCACTCCCCTCACCGGGGTTCTTTTCGCCTTTCCTTCACAGTACTGGTTCACTATCGGTCAATCAGGAGTATTTAGCCTTGGAGGATGGTCCCCCCATCTTCAAACAGGATATCACGTGTCCCGCCCTACTTGTCGTTAGCTTAGTACCATGACCTGGACTTCGAGTACGGGGCTATCACCCTGTATCGCCAAGCTTCCCAGCTTGTTCCTCTGTCTCTGTCATTATCACTAACAGGCTCCTTCGCGTTCGCTCGCCGCTACTAACGAAATCTCGGTTGATTTCTTTTCCTCGGGGTACTTAGATGTTTCAGTTCTCCCGGTTTGCCTCACTTACCTATGGATTCAGTAAGTGATAGTAGATTCTTCATCTACTGGGTTTCCCCATTCGGACATCTTGGATTAAACGCCTCTTATCGACTCATCCAAGCTTTTCGCAGATTAGCACGTCCTTCCTCGCCTCTGATTGCCAAGGCATCCACCTTGTACGCTTAGTCACTTAACTATACAACCTCAAAAATTCTTGATGTTG
>NZ_JVHG01000025.1:0-217328 GCF_001055095.1 Parahaemophilus parainfluenzae | reverse complement strand
TGTGTTAAGCCTGCCGCCAGCGTTCAATCTGAGCCATGATCAAACTCTTCAATTCAAGTTTAATCGCTCAATACTGCTGACATAAAATGTCACTACTTAAAAAGTATATGAATTTCTAGTTAGCACCTATTAAGACTTCAAAATTAAAAAATATTTTTAAAACAAGTCAATCAACAAGTGCCCACACAGATTGTCTGATATATTGTTAAAGAGCAAAAAAGAACGACGCACTGGTTTTACTAAAGCTTCACAACAGCGCGTCGTTGTGTGGGGCGTATTATAGGACTTTCAGAATTCTTTGCAAGTGCTTTTTTACAAAAAAATTCAATTTTTTTATTGTCTGATGATTTAATCATCAATGTGAATTGTCTTTATTCAATATTCAAGGTAAATTACCTCCAAAGAGTAGGCAATCTAATGAGGTCTTTATGAATTTTGAACAAATGATTGGTTTCGGGGTAGCAGGCAATTTTGCAGGACATTTAGAACAGGCCGGCGAAGCCGCTGATTTCACTCAAGTTAAGACAGAAAATGCCATTCAACCAAAAGCAATTTTCCCGTTTTATGTGCCAAGCGAAAAAGCTGGTTTTCTTTCTACCTTTCCTTTAAGTCACAATCAAATTAATTTTCCACAAGGTGCTGATAATCTGCAAATTGAACCTGAAATTGCGCTTATTTGTGATCTTATCTATAAAAGAAACCAAGTTGAGAAAATTATTCCGCGCTATTTTGCAGCCTATAATGACTGCTCTATTCGTCGTCCTAATGCAAAAAAAATCTGTGAAAAGAAAAACTGGGGCGCGGCAAGTAAAGGTATTTCACCCAAACTGCTCTCTCTTTCTTCCTTTATTAAAGGAAGTGAAATTGATCAATATCGTATTGCATGCTTCCATAAACGCAATGGCGAGCTCAATACGTATGGTATTGACAGCCCCGCTATCGGTTATAGCTATTTCCATCAACAATTATTAGATTGGATCGTGGATAGAATGAATAATCAACCCGATGAGGGGCCGATGAATCATATTGCTTCTTTATTAGAGCAAGCAAACTATCCGAAACAAGCGATTATTAGTATTGGCGCCACCCGTTATACCGAGTTCGGTGAAACGCATTTCTTGCAACCCAATGATCTGAGTATTGTTGTCGTGTATAACGGTGAAAAATATTCTGCTGAGGAAATTGAGAAAATGGCAAGAGATGAAAAATTTACAGATGACATTTCAGCGCTTATCCAGAAAGTGGTTTAGCATACATATAAAAAGTGCGGTTAATTTTGACCGCACTTTTTGTTTACTTTCTTCTTAAAGAGACTTCTCCGGCATTAAAATACCGCTCGCCTTCATCGGTTATGACTTTTAAATAACCACGTTTATCAATTCCCTGCTCTATACCTGAAATCGCACCTTGTTCAGTAAAGACATTCACTTCATCACCAAAAAATTCATTATGGTTTATCCATTGTTGCATGAATTCCTCATCAATGCCCTTTTCTTCAAATTTAGCTAATCGAGAATAAATATGTTGAATCACTTTAATAAGGATCTTTTCACGATCTATATTTGGATCCTGCTCGGTTAATTGTGCATAGGGCTGACTAATTTCGGTTGATTGTGGCAATTTTACATTGATCCCAATACCAATCACTAAATTAAGCAACCCATTCTTATGATTAATGATCTCCACCAAGATGCCACCGAGTTTTCGACCTGAAAGCAAAATATCATTTGGCCATTTCACTTTCGCATTTAACGCTTCTGCAATCGCTAAACCAATCACTAAACTTAATCCATCCAATGCTTTTTTAGGATCGATAGTCCAATAAAAACTGAAAATTAACTGCCCTGCAAACGGTGAAAGCCATTGACGACCACGACGTCCTCGTCCTGCTGTTTGATATTCTGCCAAACACAAATCACCTTTTTTTAATTGGTTAATTTGATTCGTTATAAATTCATTTGTTGAAGAAATGGTTTGATGATAATGCACAGAATAAGGGAAAAGTGCGGTCGAAATTGCTTGCGGATTTAACAAGGGCATTTCTGGCATCAGCTGATAAATCTCATTTTCTTCTTGAATATTTAATCCCACTTCTCTCAACAATGCCATTTCTTGCGCCAATTCATTTGACGTAATATTTAAAAACGACATCAAATCTGACCGCACTTTAGGTTGGCAATCAGACAAACAATCCAATAACAATGGCATATTCATCCCTTCTCATAAAAACCTTGGCAAATCTTACCATAAAAGCGAAAAAATTCATTTTCAACCACATGAAAAATCTGTATAATCTCGCCGCAATATTTTTTGACACAATTTTTAACAGCGAGATATTGCCATGCTTAGAATCAAACAAGAAGCTCTGACTTTTGACGACGTTCTACTCGTCCCTGCTCATTCAACTGTTCTTCCGAACACAGCTAACCTCTCAACTCAACTCACCAAAGAAATTCGCTTAAATATTCCTATGCTTTCTGCTGCGATGGATACTGTCACAGAGACCAAATTAGCGATCTCTTTAGCACAAGAAGGCGGCATAGGCTTTATTCACAAAAATATGACGATCGAACGCCAAGCAGATCGTGTTCGTAAAGTGAAAAAATTCGAAAGTGGTATCGTTTCTGAACCTGTGACTGTTTCGCCAGATTTAACCCTTGAAGCACTTGCTGAAATGGTCAAGAAAAATGGTTTTGCGGGCTACCCTGTTGTCGATGCTGAAAATAACTTAATTGGTATCATCACTGGCCGCGACACGCGTTTCGTAAAAGATTTAAGCAAAACTGTTTCACAATTAATGACGAAAAAAGAAGACTTAGTCACTGTAAAAGAAGGTGCAAGCCGTGAAACAATTTTAGAATTAATGCATCAAAACCGCGTAGAGAAAGTACTTGTAGTAGATGATGCATTCAAATTAAAAGGCATGATCACCGTTAAAGACTTCCAAAAAGCGGAACAAAAACCAAATGCATGTAAAGATGAATTCGGTCGTTTACGTGTCGGTGCGGCTGTAGGTGCAGGCCCTGGTAATGAAGAACGTATTGATGCTTTAGTGAAAGCCGGCGTAGACGTATTGTTAATCGACTCTTCTCACGGTCACTCAGAAGGCGTGTTACAACGTGTTCGTGAAACGCGTGCAAAATATCCAAACTTACCTATCGTTGCGGGTAACGTAGCGACTGCTGAAGGTGCTATCGCACTTGCTGACGCAGGTGCAAGCGCAGTGAAAGTAGGTATCGGGCCAGGTTCAATTTGTACCACTCGTATCGTGACCGGTGTTGGTGTTCCACAAATCACCGCTATCGCAGATGCTGCGGCGGCATTAAAAGATCGTGGTATTCCAGTTATCGCGGACGGTGGTATCCGTTTCTCTGGTGATATTGCAAAAGCTATCGCTGCAGGCGCAAGCTGTGTAATGGTTGGTTCTATGTTTGCGGGTACTGAAGAAGCACCGGGCGAAATCGAACTTTACCAAGGTCGTGCATTTAAATCTTACCGTGGTATGGGCTCATTAGGTGCCATGGCGAAAGGCTCATCAGACCGTTATTTCCAATCTGATAACGCTGCAGACAAACTCGTACCAGAAGGTATCGAAGGCCGTATTCCATACAAAGGTTACTTAAAAGAAATCATCCACCAACAAATGGGTGGCTTACGTTCTTGCATGGGCTTAACTGGCTGCGCAACCATCGAAGAATTACGTACAAAAGCAGAATTCGTTCGCATCAGTGGTGCAGGTATTAAAGAAAGCCATGTTCACGATGTAACGATTACTAAAGAAGCACCAAACTATCGTATGGGCTAATCCATGAGGTGGGCTTTGCCCGCCTTTTGTTATTTTAAAGTGCGGTTGATTTTTGCAAAATTTTGGAGAAAATTGACCGTCTACATTATCAATAATAAGAGCATTATAAATGACAAACATCCACAACCATAAAATCCTGATCCTCGACTTTGGTTCACAATATACTCAACTGATTGCACGTCGCGTGCGTGAAATCGGTGTGTACTGCGAACTTTGGGCGTGGGATGTGACTGAAGAACAAATCCGTGAATTTAATCCGGACGGTATCATTCTTTCTGGTGGCCCAGAAAGTACTACTGAAGAAAACAGCCCGCGTGCACCTGAATATGTATTTAATGCCGGCGTGCCTGTATTGGGTATTTGCTACGGCATGCAAACCATGGCAATGCAACTTGGTGGTTTAACTGAGACCTCTGATCATCGTGAATTCGGCTATGCTTCTGTTTTAATGGATAATCCGACCGCACTTTTCGCTCATTTAAATGATGGCGATAGCAAATTAGATGTATGGATGAGCCATGGCGATAAAGTAACGCGTTTACCTGAAAACTTCCAAGTTACCGGTATGACTCCAACCTGCCCAATTGCGGCAATGTCTGACGAAGGCCGTCGTTTCTACGGTGTACAATTCCACCCTGAAGTAACTCATACCAAAAAAGGTCTGGAATTATTGATGAATTTCGTGGTGAACATTTGTGGTTGTGAAACCAAATGGACAGCTGAAAACATTATCGAAGATGCTGTTGCTCGTATTAAAGAGCAAGTGGGCGATGATGAAGTGATTTTAGGTTTATCTGGTGGTGTGGACTCTTCAGTGGTTGCATTACTTTTACACCGTGCTATCGGCAAAAATTTACACTGCGTATTCGTGGATAACGGCTTACTCCGCTTACACGAAGGCGATCAAGTCATGGAAATGTTCGGTGACAAATTCGGTTTAAATATTACCCGTGTTGATGCTGAAAGCCGTTTCTTAGGCGAACTTGCAGGCGTATCGGATCCTGAAGCGAAACGTAAAATTATCGGTAAAGTGTTCGTGGATGTATTCGATGATGAATCGAAAAAACTCACTAATGTGAAATGGTTAGCACAAGGTACGATCTACCCTGACGTGATCGAATCTGCAGCAAGCAAAACCGGTAAAGCACATGTGATTAAATCACACCACAACGTAGGTGGATTACCAGACTATATGAAACTTGGCTTAGTTGAACCTTTACGTGAATTGTTTAAAGATGAAGTACGTAAAATCGGTTTAGCATTAGGCTTGCCGGCTGAAATGATCAACCGCCACCCATTCCCGGGCCCAGGTTTAGGCGTGCGTGTATTAGGCGAAGTGAAAAAAGAATACTGTGATTTATTACGTCGTGCAGATGCGATCTTTATCGAAGAATTACGCAACAGCGGTTGGTATGAAAAAACCAGCCAAGCCTTCAGCGTGTTCTTACCAGTGAAATCTGTAGGCGTGATGGGCGATGGTCGTAAATATGACTGGGTTATCTCACTACGTGCGGTAGAAACAATCGACTTTATGACCGCACATTGGGCTCATTTGCCTTACGATTTATTAGGTAAAATATCTAACCGCATCATCAATGAAGTGAACGGCATTTCTCGCGTCGTGTACGACATCAGCGGAAAACCACCAGCAACTATCGAGTGGGAATAATCTAAATCAATTTAAAGGGCAAATTATTTTGCCCTTTTCTTTTATCTATTGTTTAATATCTACAACTTTTCTTATCAAGATTCACTATGGACATCGCTTTTTTACTCGGCACCAAAATTATTGAACTGACACTCATTGTGCTTATTGGCTATGGGTTGGTTAAATCAAAATTATTAAAATCAGAAGATAGCAAACCACTTTCCATTATTGGGCTTTATGTCATCAGCCCATCAGTGATGATTGAAGCCTTTCAAATTGATTACACACCTGAAATCCTGCAAGGTTTGCAACTTTCACTACTTATGGCGGTATTTCTTCACATTATTCTGATTATTATTGGCAATCTGTTAAAGCGTCTATTAAACCTTGATCCCATTGAGCACGCCACTTCCATTTATTCTAATTCTGGCAACTTAATTATTCCGATTGTGATGTCGCTATTTGGTAAAGAATGGGTCATTTACGCCAGTTGTTTTATCGTAGTACAAACCTTTCTATTTTGGACACATTGCCGTTTGATTATTGTAGGAAAAGGAAATTTATCTCTGAAGACGATTGCCAAAAACATCAATATTTGGTCAATTCTCATCGGCGCATTTTTGTTTGCTTTTCAAATTAAGTTGCCAAACATCATCAATGGCACACTCTCTTCTATTGGCTTGTTTATTGGCCCAAATGCCATGCTTGTTGCGGGTATGCTGATTGCTGCAATACCTTTACGGAGCATCGTAGCATCCAAACGCATTTATTTAGTTACGCTATTGCGCTTGTTGATTATTCCGCTTGTATTGTTGGTATTAATAAAGCTCGTTGGCTTTGTACATTGGGTTGAAAAAGGTGAGATTATCGTGTTGATTAGCTTTTTAGCTACCACTAGCCCTTCAGCTTCGACAGTGACACAAATGGCGGTGATTTATAACAATAATCCACAAAAAGCCAGCGCCATTTATGGTGTAACGACGCTGCTTTGTATGTTTACTATGCCACTGGTGATTGCGTTATATCAAATCTGGGGGTAAATCGTGGAAAAGTGCGGTCAATTATTTAAGCACTTTTGATGCCGGCTGCTCTTTTTTCAAACGATAAAGTTGATATAAGTTAACGAAAACTAAGAATGCGTTTAGAAGCGCAACTGGATAAGATTTGATGATCAAACTGTAAATGACAAAAAGTACCGCTCCAATTGCATTAACAACTCTCAAGTGAACAATCGATTTAAATAAAAAAGACGCAGCCACAAAGAATGTTGCCAAATAACCTAATAATTCGATGAAATTAAATTCCATAAATCTCTCCGTCAACAATGATTGAGGTGGCATCATAAAAGATTTTGGAATTGAGGAAAAGAGGCGAAATAAAGGCAACCGATTGCAATATCAAGAAATTTTTATTTCGCTCAACATTCGCTTAGATAAAGACTTTTTGCACTAAAAACATATAAAAAATTGTGCCAGCCGAGATAGAAAGAAACATGTTCTTTTTCCAGAAATGCAATCCCAATACCAAAGCTCCCGCAATAAAATCTGGCAAGCCATGATAACCACTCAACACATCCACATTTTTATAGCAATACACCACTAACATCCCAAACATCGCGGCTGGTAGTACTTTACCTAGATAACGAACATATTCTGGAATCGGGCGATTGGCGGGAAAGATCCAGAAAGGCAATAATCGGGTAAATTGCACGCACACAATACAAATCACAATGGTGATAATTTGTTCCATCAATGTCATTTTAGTGCCTCCAATTTAGATGAAAGTTTAGGACGTCTTACGGTTAACAGAATCCAAATACTAATGAGTGTTGGCACTAAAAAGTGCTCTTTCCCAACAATTAATAGCGATGCAAAAGCCACACCTAAACCTAATAATGAGCTCTCATGAGACTTCTCTTTGAGCCAGTTTTCAGCAAAAATCACCAGGAAAAGTGCAGTCATACCAAACTCTACCCCTTTTAAATCAAAAGGAATGATTGAACCAAATAGATTACCTAATCCGGCTCCTACAACCCAATAAAGATGGAGATAAAAACTGACAAAGAACATATACCAGCCTTTATCTAAATGATCGGGGATCTTCGCCATATAGTTAAGGGAAAAACTTTCATCGACTAGGGTACTAATTAAATACCAACGTTTTTTCCCGAGTTGAGCACCATATTTTTCTAACATGGAAATGCCATAAAAAATTTGGCGCCCACTGACCATCAGCGTAACCAACGCAACACTTAAAGGCGAAAAAGGCATAACTAAGGCGGCAGCGGCAATAAATTCCACTGATCCCGCATAAATGAGTGCTGCCATTGCCACAGGGAACCAAACACCGAATCCAAGTGCTTTCATGTAAATACCGTATGCTATGCCTAAAAATAAAAAGCCGGCAAGCATTGGCATGCTGTAAGGAAATGCCGCTTTTGCTGCGGCTTTGATGGGATTTTCTGTCACTACTTCTGACATATTGACCTACTACAACTCTAAAACAGACAAACCAGGTAAGGTCGAAAAACTTTGTGCTTTTACTGTTTGATGGAAATCTTCGATATAAGCTAAATTAGCATCTTCTTTACGAATTGCCGCATAAAGGTTACTGTACAACCCTTCTTCTGTAATTTTACGCGCCACCACATACCCTTTTTCTAAATAAGGTAATGCTGCCCAATAAGGCACGGTAGCAATGCCACGACGACTCGCTACTAACTGGATCAAAGCGATCGTTAGCTCTGTTGTACGACGAGGTGGATTAATACCTTTCGGTTTCAATACTTGACGATATAAATCTAACATATCATCAGGCACGGGATAGGTTACCCAAGTTTCTTCAGCGAAATCTTCCGCCTGCCAAACCTCTTTATTGGCTAATGGATGATCTTTAGAACAGATCCCCACCATTTCATAAGAAAACAGCGGCTTAAATAAAACATCATCGTTTTGTTCAATGTCGGATACAATCGCCCAATCTGCACGATGAGATAATAACAATCCTACAGGATCGGTATGGAAACCCGAGACGATATCCAATTCTACTAGGCTCCAATGCTGACGAAACTCATCCATCGCCGGCATTAACCAGTCGAAGCAAGTATGACACTCTACTGCAATTCGTAATTGCCCTGCATCACCATGTTTTACGCGTGCAAGTTCACGTTCTGCATCAATCACTTTTGGAAGAATTTCATTGGCAAGACGAATCAAACGATCGCCTGCTGCGGTAAAACGTAATGGATTACTTTTACGCTCAAATAGAGGTAAACCGAATTGCTCTTCCATTAACTTAATTTGATGAGAAAGTGCTGATTGTGTTAAATACACACGTTTTGCCGCCATTGAAACACTGCCTGTTTCCTTTAAAGCAAGCAAGGTTCTGAGGTGACGAAGTTCAAGAAATGTGGGTTTCATTAGAATAATTCATAAAGTTATCGCATTAGATGAGCAACATGATAGCGCAAATTAAATTTGTCGAAAAGAAAGTGCGGTCAAAAACGTTGATATTTTTGACCGCACTTAAGACGATTATTTATCTAATTGAATGGGAAGAAATAAGCTTAATGGTCGTTTTTTCACAATTTGGCAAACTTCATGCCAAATTGGCCACCAGCTATCAATTTCCGCATTCAAAGAACGCAGTGCAACCCAAAGTGTTAATGAAAAACTGACAATTAAATTCACTAAACCAATCAACAATACAAAACTAATACATTGTAAAAGTAATGAATAAGTGAATTGTCCGCTCACTGCAATGTAGCCTACATTCGCAGATGAAAATGCTACATGACGAATATCTAACGGAAGATGCGTTAAGTACCCCACCACACCGGTAATCCCAAGCAACATACCAAAACAAAGGTTACCAATTAGCGAGCCATAATTCTCATGCATATAATTAGCAAATTTCACGCGAGTCTTCTCAGACATTAATTTTTTCAATAACGGATGTTGGGCTAAACGCATACGCATATTCAAATAATTGCTTCGGTTATCAAAATAGCCCGAAATAATCCCCGAGCAGAATAACCATACCCCCGCAATAGCTGCAAACCATAAGGTTCCCGCAAAAGGATCAATGCTATGCAACTGATACGCGATTTGATCAGCATTCATCAATGGTTCACCTGTTTTATATTGGTAACCAAACGCAATCAATGCGGCTAAACCCATCGCAATGAGCACATTACCTAGCACAGCAATACTTTGAGAACGAAATACATCCACTAATAATTGGGCTAATTTCATATTGACGGTTTTCCCTTGAGGCGTTTTTTCAACAGCCTCAGCAAAACGGGCGGCTGTCATGGCCGGCTGTTTGGTTGCAACTGTGAAATGCAACATAAAGATCACCATAAAACCTAAGCCGTAATTTAAGCCTTCGGCAATCCCTTTCCAGACTTTGTCATCAATGATGCTGCCTAGATAGGTTTTAAATAACGCCATCAGTGCAATTAATACACCACCACCTGCGGCAGAATAAAACATTGCCCAATACTCTTTTTTATCTCGAGTAATGTAATGCTCACCATGATCGCCGGCATTCTGCGTAACACTACGAGCCATCAATCCTGAGCTTTGTTTCCATAGTCGCGAAATACTATGTCGTTCTGCTGCTGCACGGGCAAAACAACCGGTTAATAATAAGATTCGACGCGGCAAATAGCGATTTGAAACAAAAATCGCCATCAAGGTTTCTAACCGTTCTAAAGTCTGGGAAAGACGTTCCAATAAATACGCCGTATTTAAGGATGATCCCACTACCGCCCCACGTTTCTGTAAGCCAATAATCAATTCCTTACATTGATCAAACATTACCTGTAAATGGCTATCATCAAAAGCCGTTGATTGGCGACGCGCCTCTACCCAATCAACCACTTCATGATGCAATGCCACAAAAGGTGAATCCGCATTCAACAGAGAGGGCTCCATTCGCATCAGCTCAGGATCCATATCTTCAGCTGCAATCCAAATTGAAAGCATCTCAATGGCAAATAGCCCTTCACTTTCAATATGATTTTTTAACCGTTCACGATCTTTTTGTTCTGTATAACGGGTTAAAACGCCAAATACGCCTCGCCACGTTTTTAATGGGACGGCATCTATCCAGCGGGCATCATTTTTATCGCTAAACAATAAATAGAAAATATCACGTAAATCATTAATATCTTTAAAAGAAGGATTAAAACGCTCATAAATACGCGTTTTCATTTCTTGCCCAAAACCGCCACGCGTAAGAATGCCACTACTAATAAACAACGGATAAAGGCGTAAACCACATAACCAATCACATAATAATTTCGAAACAGAATAACCTAATTCTTTATCGTTCTTTAAGATAAACTTAAATAAATGCAAGGTCGGAGAAATTTTTTCTGTGGGGCTGCTACGTAATAATTGGCACAAGCCCTCTACGAGACCAAAGGCATCGTTTTCCGCCACTTTGTTACGCAAAAATTGCGGTAAGGTATCGGTTTTAATCATGAGCTTTCCCCCTTCTATCGTTTATATTCAAAAGCGAGACATTATACAGCTCTGTTAGATAAAGTAAAATGAGCGGAAAAGTGCGGTCAATTTTGAAAGGATTTTAAAAGAAAAGGCGTATGCTTCCATACGCCCTTAAATTGATATTATTTCTCTTTCTTCAGCAAGAAAATACCTTGTTCAGAGAAATTCACATAAGCTTGTTTAAGCTCGGCATTGAAGTCTTCTGGTTTGGTGTTAATGAGTAATTCTTTGCCAGCCCAAATTGCCACCACTTCCCAGTGGTTACCCATATAGACTGCACTCTTGATTTCACACTGTTGTGCTGCCTCACCTTCTGCTTTTAAGTAAATCGCTTCAGGACGAACGCCCACTAAGCATTCACCATCCGGTAAATTAAATTGCGCCGCATTACTTAATGGTAATTTGTAACTATTAACATCAATAGTGTTATTTTCCAATTTAGCTTCAAAGATACTCGATTCGCCCATGAAGTTTGCTAGGAATAAAGAGTTTGGACGCAAATAAAGCTCTTTTGCAGGTGCTTTTTGCATGATTTTACCTTTATTCATGACGATAACTTCATCGGATACCGCAAATGCTTCAGTTTGGTCATGAGTCACATAAAGTGAGGTAATACCTAAACTTTGTTGTAATTCACGGATTTTTTCACGCATAGAACGACGTAAGTTTGCATCCAAGTTACTTAATGGTTCATCAAAAAGTAATACTTTTGGTTTTAATACTAACGCACGTGCTAATGCCACACGTTGTTGTTGACCACCTGAAATTTGATCCACGAAACGATCTTCGAAACCCGCTAAGTCAACCAACTCTAACGCTTCCTTTACACGTTTAGCGCGTTCTTCTTTACCCACGCCTTGCATACGCAAACCATAGCCTACGTTATCACCGATACTCATATGCGGGAACAATGCGTAAGATTGGAATACGATACAAATATCACGATTTTGAATAGACGATTTGGTTACATCTTCACCATCGATAAAAATTTGACCTGAAGTTGGATTTTCTAAGCCTGCCACCAAACGTAACACAGTGGTTTTACCACAACCAGATGGCCCTAATAAGGTCACCATAGTGCCACGTTTAATGGTTAAATCTAAATTATCAATGACTGTGGATTTACCAAAAGATTTAGTGATATTTTTTAATACTAAGAAATCATTATTACTCATAATATTTACCTACAACTTAACGAGTTAATTCATTTTTTTCGCTTTAGAACGGGAAATTCGGGTATCACCCACAATCCAGTCAAAGAATAAAATAATGGCCATCATCACGATGATTAAAATCGAACCGTATGCGATAGCAACCCCATATTCACCATCTTCTACACGGTTTAAAATATAGGCTGTTGCCACACGTGTATCAGCGGTGACTAAGAAGATAATCGCACTCACGGTAGTCATCGCACGAACGAAGCTGGTGACCAATGCAGAAAGTAAAGCTGGTTTTAACAATGGTAAAACGATAAACCACAAAGTTTTCCATGAGCTACCTTTTAAAGAAAGCGACGCTTCATCAAGTGATTTATCTAATTGACCAAGACCTGCAATCGCTGCACGCATACCAATTGGTAAATCACGCATCACCATTGAGATGATCACGATAATGCTGGTACCTGTAATGTAAAGTGGCGCATTGTTAAAGGCTAAAATATAAGATACCCCTGCAACAGTTCCTGGTACGGCGAAGCAAAGCATAGTTAAAAACTCAAGGGATTTTTTACCTTGGAAATCTTTACGCACCACAATATACGCAATTAATAAACCGAAAAGTGCGGTCAATGGTGCGGCAATTCCTGCGTAGATTAAAGTATTAATCAATGATGGCCATGCCCCATCACTTAAGCCTTGTCCGAATAACATCGCATAGTTTTTCAAGGTTAAGGTGTAATCCACGCCCCAGTTCACAGTGAAACTACCGTAGAAAATACTGCCGTATAACGCCAAGTTAAAGAGTACCCAGAAACCAAGCATACCGATGATGGTATATTTCAAGCCGGTTGGTAAATCTTGCACGTCACCACGATAGGATTTACCTGAAACAGTCACATAAGAGCGGTTACCAATCCAAATATATTGGATGATAAATACGGCTAATGAGAAGATTAAAAGCATCGAACCTAAAGTACTTGCTGAAGCATAATCTAATTGTGAGCCGGCAATATAGAAGTAGATTTGTGTCGCGATGACGTCAAAGCTACCGCCCAATACTAATGGGTTACTAAAGTCAGCTAAGGATTGGATAAACACGATTAAGAATGAGTTTGCCAATGCTGGACGTAGTAATGGGAAAATGATATTGAAGAACGTTTGGTAACGATTTGCACGCAAGGTGTAAGACGCTTCTTCAATTGATGGGTGAACAGATTTTAATGCCCCATCTAAAATCATGAATGAAATCGGTGCAAAAGCAAGAATCTGTGCAATGGCAATCCCGTTAAAACCGTATAGCCAGTTGTGGTTCTCAAATCCAAATGTTGAAGCTAAGAACTCCGTCACATAACCAGAACGGCCAAGCATCAATGTTACCCCTAACCCCACAACAAACGGTGGAGTTACGATTGGTAAAATAGAGAAAATTTTACCAATGAACGCCGTTCTACGAGCAATACGGGTGGTATAAAGTGCAAATGCCAAACCGAAAATCGTTGATACGATACCTACAAAGCCTGATAAGAATAGCGAGTTACTAATCACACGTACAATGTAGCTTTGAGTCAAAATTCGCATCACTTGTTGTGGTGCAAAAGTATCACCGTCATAGAACATGGATACAAAGATCGCTAATGTTGGGTAAACGATGAAGAAGAAAATTAATAAGATAATGCAAAGTAAAGAGGCGATAATAAATTTATCCCCTTGCATCACTTTTAATTTTGCGAAAGAAAACGTCGCCAATGCGGTTAAACTCGCGATTAATACAATCACTGAATAACCCATGCTGACTTTACAAATTGTTGCACTGACAAAGATAAATAATGTCGCTGCTGCAATAAGATACAGCTCTGCTTTCGCTTGTGTATCCTTAGGCAATTTAAGAAGTGGCATCAATCCGTATAAAATAACCGGTAAAAACCATAATGCCGTAATATCTAATGAAGACCAACCCATTGCACCTAGATATTCATCACTTGTACTTTCAAACAAGCCATAATCTAAAGCATGGGAAGGTAGAAGAAGAAATGCAATCACTGCAAGAATTATCCAAAAGTTAGCAGATTGGATAATGGGAAGTTTATTTGCGTTCATACAACCTCGCATAAAAGAAAAAAGCGAAATAATATAATAGCTATTATTTCGCTATGTATACATCATTATTTTGCTAATTTTACATCATCGACCCATTTTGTGATCAACCGTTTGCGTAAATCACTTGAGCCGTATTTGTCAAAATCATAATTAATTAAATTGATGGATTTAAAATCGAGCGCATAAGGCGATTGCTCAGCGGTGCTATTGGTTAAAATAGAATACGCTTCCCCTTTTTTCCAGGTTAACTCTTGTGCTTCTTTTGATAACGCCCAATCCACAAATAATTTCGCATTTTCAAGGTTTCTTGCACCTTTAATAATACTCACGCCACCAATTTCATAGCCTGTACCTTCACAAGGAACAACTAATTCTACTGGTGCACCTTTGGCTTTCTCTAAAGAGTATTCATGTAAAAAACCAATTCCGATTGCGGTTTCACCACGTGCCGTATTACGGGTAGCCGTGTTACCGGATTTGGTATATTGGGAAACGTTTTTATTGAGTTCTTTGAGATATTTGAACGCTTCATCTTCACCCCAAAGTTGGATATAGGTGGCTAATTGTGTATAACCCGTACCTGAACTTTGAGGATCGGCTGCTTGGATCTCATTACGATAAGCAGGATCGGTTAGATCTTTCCAACATTTTGGTGTTGGTAAATTAAGCTTTTTCAAACGCTCAGGATTGATACCAAAGCCTAATACACCGAGATAAATCGCTGAAGAATAGTTGCCTTTAATTTTAGCGGGATCTCTAAACTGTTCAGGAATTTGTGCAAGATTTGGTGACTTATACGCTTCAAGTAAGCCCATTTCACCGGCTTGAGAATGAGGATCAAGCGTACCGCCATACCACACATCCCCTTGAGGGTTATCTTTTTCTGCATCAATTTTGGCTAAAATTGTGCCTGTACCGCCACGGATAAAACTGGTTTTGATACCATATTTTTTCTCAAAAGCCATAGTTTCTTGCTCGCACATCGTATTTTGTGCACTGCAATAAACCACTAAACGACCTTCTGCAGCAGATGCGTGAGAACTTAGCAACACGCCACCAAATACAACACCAGAAAGTGCTAAAGCAACGTTAGACATTTTCATTGGTTCACTCCTGTGTTTATAAAATAAAATGAGCTGATACGCTCATCGTCGAAACCCACGTAAAAACCTAGCTAGTGGGGCTAAAATGGTAAAAGTGCGGTCAAAAAATCTCATGTTTTTTAACCGCACTTTAAACACTATTTCGCTAATTTAACGTCTTGAACCCATTTTTCAATTAAGGCTTTGCGTTGTTCGGTTGCGCCGTATTTTTCAAAGTCATAATTGATGAGGTTAAGTTTGTTTGGATCAAACGCTGTTGGCGATTGTTCCGCTGTGGTGTTGGTTAAGATTTGTAAAGAATCACCTTGTTTCCACGCTAACTCTTGACCTTCTTTAGATAATGCCCAATCCACGAATAATTTTGCATTATCAATGTTACGTGCACCTTTTAAGATACTCACGCCACCTAACTCATAGCCAGTACCTTCACAAGGCACCACTAATTCCAATGGTGCACCTTGACGTTTTTCAAGTGCGTAATCGTGTAAGAAACCAATACCTACCGCCGTTTCACCACGTGCCGCATTACGAGACGGGGTGACACCTGATTTGGTGTATTGAGATACGTTTGGATGTAATGCTTTTAAGAAATCAAAGGCTTTTTCTTCGCCCCAAAGTTGAACAAAAGTTGCCAATGCAGTGTAAGCTGTACCTGCACTTTGTGGGTCAGCAATTTGCACTTCGCCTTTTAAGCGAGGATCGGTTAAATCTTTCCAGCATTTTGGTACTTCTTTAATACCTAATTTTGCTAAACGCTCGGTATTCACACCAAAACCTAAGATACCCATGTAAATCGCAGAGACATAATGTCCTTTGGTTTTCGCTGGATCACGGAAACGTTCAACAATTTCATCAATGTGTTTAGATTTATAAGGTTCGATTAAACCCAACTCTGCCGCTTGTGCTTGAGGGTCGAATGTACCACCAAACCAAACGTCTGCTTGTGGGTTATTTTTTTCCGCTTCAACTTTTGCAAACGTACTACCTGAACCGTTGCGAATGAATGAAGTTTTCACATCATATTTTTCGCCAAATGCTTTGGTTGTCGTTTCACAAAGAATGTTAGTCGCACTACAGTACACCACTAAACGCCCTTGAGCATTAACAGCTGATGATGTCATGAAGCCTGCAGCTAAAAGTGCGGTTGAAATGGAGAGAGAAATTTTATTCATTTTCATCGTACACTCCTCATAAATAACACTGATGAAATAATAAAAACGAGCACATCGTAAGCGAAAACGAAAAAAAATTCCGTGAAGTACTTCACAAATTTAAAAAATTTAAATAAAAAAGAAAGGTGAATTTAAACTGATTTTTCTTTATAATCCCATTAATTTTTACCTTCCTTTTTTGAGGACGTTCTATGTCAGACTCATCTTGTATTATCATCGCCATCACAGGGGCATCCGCTTCAGGCAAAAGCTCCATTGCTTCTACCGTTCATAAAGAACTTTGCAACGACTTAGGTTGTGAAGAAATTGGGATTATTGCTGAAGACAGCTACTATAAAGATCAAAGCAATTTAGAGATGAGTGAGCGAGTAAAAACCAACTATGACCACCCGAGTTCAATGGACAGAGATTTACTCATTCAACACTTAAAAGACTTAAAAAACGGAATCGCCGTAGATGTTCCTGTCTATAGTTATGTTGATCACACCCGAACTGGCGAAACCAAACACTTTACGCCGAAAAGAATTGTGATTTTAGAAGGGATCTTATTGCTTACTGATGAGCGAGTTCGCCAATTAGCCGATATTTCTGTCTTCGTGGATACGCCATTAGATATTTGTTTTATCCGCCGTTTACAACGTGATATGGAAGAACGTGGCCGTTCATTACAATCTGTCATTGATCAATATCGTGCAACCGTTCGTCCTATGTTCTTACAATTTATCGAGCCATCAAAACAATATGCGGATATCGTGATTCCTCGTGGTGGTAAAAACCGTATTGCGATCAATATGTTAAAAGCTCAAATTCTTCATTTGTTAAACCAAAAATAGGAAAAATCATGCGTCTTTGCGATACCGATATCGAACGCTATCTAGATGATGGCATTATTTCTTTAACGCCTCGTCCTGAAAATGACAAAATCAATGGTGCGACCATTGATGTGCGTTTAGGCAATTCATTTCGCGTATTTCGTGAACATTCCGCGCCTTATATTGATTTAAGTGGACCGAAAGAAGAAGTCTCTGCTCAACTTGAATCGGTGATGAGTGATGAGATCATTATCGGTGATGATGAAGCCTTCTTCTTACATCCGGGTATGTTGGCGCTAGCAACCACATTAGAGTCTGTGAAACTCCCTGCTAATATTATCGGTTGGTTAGATGGTCGCTCTTCACTTGCTCGTTTAGGTTTAATGGTGCACGTGACCGCTCATCGTATTGATCCAGGTTGGGAAGGTAAAATTGTGTTAGAGTTTTATAACTCAGGCAAATTACCTTTGGCATTACGTCCCAATATGGTGATTGGTGCTTTAAGTTTTGAAGTGTTAAGTGGCCCTGCTGCACGCCCGTATATAAGCCGAAAAGATGCGAAATACAAACATCAACAAAATGCGGTAGCGAGCCGAATTAATGAGGATTAATCTATGAAAAAGATCGCAATTAGCCTGTTGATCGTGCTGTTTGCGATCTTTGCTTTTTTTTATGTTCAACTTCAACAAGCTAAGAGTCTTTTGACCGAACAACTGACGAAACGAGATATTCAACTTGAAACGGTAAGTATTAGCCTCTTTCCACAGCCTGTTATTTCCTTAGAAAAGGTTAAATATCACGCGATTTCTGCACAAAAAATTGAAGGAAAATTACCTTTTATTTCACTCGTTTTTGGGAATCCAACTATTGACGAAATTCAAATTCAGCAAGCTCGCTTTACTGAAAATGCATTGAATTCAGCCAATATCCGCATGGTATTTTCAGATTTTGCACTCAAACAATTTTTAAAAAAAGATCTTACTTTTAATGGTAGCAACCATATTTGGGTGAACCTTGAAAAACCTATTTATGGCAACACCGCAACCTTTGATTTTCTTTTTAACAAAGGAAATATCGCCCTTCGTCAGGAAGGTGAATCACTTATTCAATTTGATGACGTGCAATTCAATCAGCAAAAATTAGGCTATATTGAAATTCATGCTGATTTAACGAAACCACAGAAACTTGCCATTGGTTACATTCGACCAACATGCACCACGAATTGTCTTGCTGTACTCAAATTTAGTAGCTATCTGCAAAAAAGTGCGGTCAATTTTTCTGGTAAAAATTTTCCGTTAACACAGTTGTTAGCGTTACTTAATTTTCCTCAAACCATGACGGGCACAAGTGATTTTAATGTTCAATTAGCTTTTGCAAATTCAGAATTAGCTCAAGGGAAATTTGATTTTAACGCACGTGATGGTGAGCTTTTAGGACTTAACCTACTGGATATGGCAGCACAGTATTTACCGATTAATTACAACAGTGATTTAACCGCGAGTAGAAATATGAACACGCCTTATGAGCGTTTTGAATCAAGCCTTTCATTCGAAAATCATTTACTCAAAGTCGATAAAATAAGCTTAAAAACAACCGCACTTTTAGCGGAAGGTGCTGGAGCGATTGATTTAGATAATGTACAATGTGATGTCAATTTAACCTTAAGATCCACTAACGAAAAATACAAAAAGCTGGCATTGCCTATTCGCTTTTTCGATAGTTGCTACTCACCACAGTATAAGGTAAATATTGACCAAAACTTTCGTCATCAATTGAAAGAATTAATTAAAGAGAAATTAAAATAATGTCATTTTATCAGAAAGCAGAAAGAACCCAATATTGGCGCGTAGTCATCATGGCTTGCGCCGCTTTTATTTTTAACACCACGGAATTTGTGCCAGTTGCGTTACTCACTGACATCGGACAAAGTTTTGATATGCAAAGCTCCGATGTGGGTTTAATGATGACCGTTTATGCTTGGACAGTTATGATTATGTCTTTACCCGCTATGCTCGCGACAGGCGATATGGAACGTAAAGGCTTATTGCTGAAACTTTTCGTGATTTTTATCATTGGTCATATTATCTCAGTCATTGCGTGGAATTATTGGATTCTTCTCATTGCTCGTATGTGTATTGCGGTAGCGCATTCACTTTTCTGGGCAATTACCGCATCATTAGTGATGCGTGTAGCACCGAAGAATAAGAAAACACAAGCAATTGGTATGCTCGCTATCGGTACATCCCTTGCGACTATTTTAGGCTTACCATTAGGCCGTTTAGTCGGTCAATTAGTTGGCTGGCGTATTACTTTTGCAATCATTGCCGCATTAGCTTTGGTTGTGATGGTATTCATTATGCGTTTATTACCAAATCTACCAAGTAAAAATGCAGGCTCGTTATCTAGTCTGCCGATTTTAGCAAAACGTCCATTACTTATTGGACTTTATGCTACAACGGTAATCATTGTTTCAGCACACTTTACCGCTTATACCTACATTGAACCCTTTATGGTTCAAATCGGCGAACTCGATCCAAATCTTGCAACGATAATTTTGTTAGTTTTTGGAGTTTCTGGCATTACCGCAAGTGTGATCTTTAACCGCTTATACCGTTTCGGTCCAACTCAATTTATCAGTGGGGCTATGATTTTACTGGCTATATCTTTAACATTTATGCTTGCCTCCGCGAGTTATACCGCCACGATGTTTACCCTTGCTTTTATTTGGGGTATTGGCATCTCTTGTATCGGACTGGCATTACAAATGCGCGTACTACAACTTGCTCCTGATGCAACGGACGTAGCAAGCGCTATTTATTCCGGTATTTTCAACGCGGGTATTGGTGCAGGCGCACTGTTTGGTAACCAAATCGCTCGCCATGTTGGTCTTGAATATATTGGATTTAGCGGTGCAGCATTAGCAGTTATTGCTCTCGGTATCTTTGTCTTCTTCAATTTCCGCTATCGCGCTCAAAACGTCTAAAAAATGACCGCTCTTACTTAAGTGCGGTCATTTTCTTTTCTAATCGAGATGGAAACAAGCGATTAGCTTACCATTAGGATATTTTTCCAATTTCGGTTGCTCATTTCGACATTTATCCGTTGCTTTCCAACAACGCGGATTAAATGCACAACCTCTTGGTGGATTAATCGGGCTTGGTAATTCGCCCTTTAATTTAATCCGCTGACGACGTAATTCAGGCGATAATCTTGGCGTAGCCGAAAGTAACGCTTGTGTATAAGGATGCTGAGGATTATTAAAGATCTGCGCTTTTGTGCCTATTTCAACACAGCGACCTAAATACATCACCATCACCTCATCGGCAATATGCTCAACCACCGAAAGATCATGGGAAATAAATACATAAGATAAACCAAGCTCAGCTTGCAAATCCATCATCAAATTCAGCACTTGCGCACGAACGGACACATCTAATGCAGAAACGGGTTCATCCGCCACAACCACATCAGGTTCAAGCATTAAACCACGGGCAATCGCGATACGTTGACGCTGTCCTCCCGAAAACATATGTGGATAGCGATTATAAAACTCTGCACGCAGTCCCACTTTTGCCATCATGGCCAATACTTTTTCTTTACGCTCTTTTGCCGATAGATTGGTATTAATGACTAAGGGCTCTTCCAAAATCGTGCCGATTTTCTTACGCGGATTCAGTGAGGCATAAGGATTTTGAAACACGATTTGGATTTTCTGACGGCGCAATGCTTTCGTTTCATGATCATTGACTAAGAAATTTTGCCCGTTGTAATACAATTCACCTTCAGTCGGTTCTTCTATCATGGTTAAAAGACGACCAAGTGTGGATTTACCACAACCAGATTCTCCCACTACGGCAAGGGTTTTACCACGTTCTAAAGAAAAAGACACCCCATCTAACGCTTTCACTTGCTGTGTTTTTGCAAACATCCCTTTTTTCACAGGATAATATTTTTTCAGCCCGATAGCATTGAGCAATGGAGCATTCTCTTGTGCGACATTAGACATTGCTTGGTTCTCCTTGGGCATTTAATGGGGTATGACATTTAACTTGTCGATTTCCTACGTGACGTAATTCAGGTTCAACAGTTCGACAAAGATCGGTCGCATACGGACAACGTGGATTTAACAAGCAACCTTGTGGACGATCGTATTTACCTGGCACCACACCGGGTAAAGATTGCAAACGAGATTTACCTTCGGCAAATTCAGGTAAAGAACGTAATAACGCTTGAGTGTAAGGATGTTTTGGTTCACGGAAAATATCTTCTGCTCGTCCTTCTTCCACTACTTGTCCTGCATACATCACAATAATACGATGCGCCGCTTCTGCAACTAACGCAAGATCGTGCGTGATCAGAATCAACGACATGCATTCTTTTTGCTGCAACTCAAGCAACAAATCTACAATTTGAGCTTGAATGGTCACATCCAGTGCAGTGGTTGGCTCATCTGCAATAAGTAATCTCGGTTTGCAAGCAATGGCCATAGCAATCATAACGCGTTGGCTCATCCCGCCAGAAAGCTGATGCGGATAAACATCAATACGTGATTCAGGATCAGGTATTCCGACTAAGCGTAATAGCTCTAAGGTGCGTTCACGGCGTTCTTTTTTGCTCCCGCCTTGATGCGCCTTAATCGCTTCCATAATTTGGAAACCCACTGTATAAGCCGGATTTAAGCTTGTCATTGGGTCTTGAAAAATCATGGCAATATCTGCGCCAACTAGTTCCCGCTTTTCTTTTGGCGGCAAGCTTAAGAGATCTTTTCCTTCAAATGCTAAGCCCTGCGCTGAAACTCGACCAGGAAAATCAATTAAGCCCATTATCGCAAGGGAACTCACTGATTTCCCTGAGCCCGACTCACCAACAATGCCTAATACTTCACCTTGATTAACTTGATAGCTAATGCGATCGACTGCTTTAAAAGGTGCTTTTTCATCACCAAAGTGAACAGAAAGCTCTTTTACATCTAATAATGCCATTCTGCCCCCTATTGTTTTAATTTTGGATCGAGTGCATCACGCAACCCGTCACCCATTAAGTTAAATGCTAAAACAAGCGATAAAATCACTAAACCAGGAATGGTAACCAACCAGTTTGCTGCCTGCATAAAACTACGTGATTCAGATAACATCGTCCCTAATTCTGGTGTTGGTGGTTTTGCGCCGATACCTAAGAAACCTAGGGTCGCTAATTCTAAAATGGCGTTAGAAATCCCCATCGTCATTTGCACAATGAGAGGCGCAAGGCAATTCGGTAAAATGACAATAAACATTAAACGTAATACGCTTGCTCCAGCCACTCGTGAAGAGGTGACATAATCTCTGTTTTTCTCATTCAATACCGCCGCACGTGTTAAGCGCACATAACTTGGAATCGAAACCACGGCAATCGCCAACGTCGCATTCGTCAAAGAGGGCTCTAAAATTGATACCACCACAATGGTTAAAAGCAAGTTTGGGATAGCCAACATAATGTCAATAAAACGAACAATTAATGTATCTAATGCTCCACCATAATAGCCTGCGAGCAAGCCAAGACTCGTCCCTAAAATGCAAGATAAAATGACAATAATGAAACCTGCAAAAACAGAAATGCGTGTACCATAAATAATACGAGAAAGAATATCTCGACCAATGTCATCCGTACCCAGTAGATAAGCGGAATTGCCACCTTCATACCAAGCAGGCGGTAACAATAAAGCTGAACGATTTTGTTCAATAGGATCAAAAGGTGCTATCCAAGGGGCAAAAATACTGATTAATGCGACAACAAGAATAAAAGTGAGCCCAATCACTGCCCCTTTATTTTGTTTGAAATAAAACCAAAACTCCTGCAACGGTGTGCGAGGCGCAATCGTTTCAATAGATAAAGTTTGTTCCGTCATTAATAAGGCTCCTTATTGATGGCGAATGCGTGGGTTTACCACGCCATAAAGTAAATCGATCGTCAAATTCACCACAATAATAATTGTAGCGATAATCAACACGGCGCCTTGTAAGACAGGATAATCACGATTGGAAATCGCATCAATAATCCATTTACCAATACCCGGCCATGAGAAAATTGTTTCGGTTAAAACCGCACCGGATAATAACTGTCCTACAATCAATCCCACCACGGTCACAACAGGGATCAGTGCATTACGTAGCGCATGAACAATCACAATTCGGGTATAACTTAAGCCTTTGGCTTTTGCTGTACGAATATAATCTTCACCTAACACTTCCAACATCGAAGAACGTGTCATTCGGGTAATCACCGCAAGTGGAATGGTACCTAGCACAATAGA
This sequence comes from Parahaemophilus parainfluenzae, assembly GCF_001055095.1. Classification (GTDB taxonomy): domain Bacteria; phylum Pseudomonadota; class Gammaproteobacteria; order Enterobacterales; family Pasteurellaceae; genus Haemophilus_D; species Haemophilus_D parainfluenzae_Z. The sequence continues at coordinate 193,726 of NZ_JVHG01000025.1, read as the reverse complement.
CGGTAGAATCAATGACTTAATGGCATTTCCAAAGGCACCTGGCTCGCCTGAAAGCCAAGTATCGATTAACATAAAACCGGTTGGTGTATCGATCCAGAAACTATCTTCTAAACGTCCCCCTTGTGGTAAATCTAACCAAGGTGAAACATATAAGATCAAAATTAATCCCCACCAGAAAATTGGCATGGAATAACCCGTTAATGACATGGCTGTCACGGTATGAGAAATCCAGCTATCTTTCTTGACGGCCGCAATCGTTCCTAGCGTAATACCCGCAATTAACGACCAAAATAGCGCAAAAAAAGCCAATTCAAACGTGGCAGGGAAAAGTGTGAAAAACTCCCTCAGAACAGGTTGTTGGGTGCGGAATGATTCACCAAAATCACCTTGTATTACATTGCCAATATAATTGAAATATTGCTGATACAACGGTAAATCGAGACCAAGTTGTTTCATCATTTGTTGATGAACTTCTGGCGTTAAACCTCGCTCTCCCATCATGATCTCCACGGGATCCCCCGGAATAAAATGAATGAGCGCAAAAGTCACAAAAGTAATGGCGATAAAGGTAGGAATCACCATTAAAATACGTTTTAAAATAAATTTAAACATCTACTTCCCACATGATAAAAGTGCGGTCGTTTCTTCGAATGCTTTCGCACTTGGCACCTTGAGCATAAACATCAATATTCATACTCGTTGCAATAAAATCTTCCCGATTCTACCGCACTTTTTCTAATTTTGCCAAATGCGCAATCAGCCACTTAATGCCTTGAGCTTGGAAAGCAATTTGTAAACGGGTGTTATTATCTGAGCCTTCAACGTTTATCACTGTGCCAAAACCAAACTTTTCATGTTTCACTTTTTGCCCCATTTTCCATTCATTTTCTGGCAAACTCGTGCTTAAACTTCCTACTTTCGCTTGGTTTAATGCTCGAGTCACCGTTCCGCGCAAACGGATTTCTTGAATACACTCTGATGGCAATTCTGTGATAAATCGCGAAGGCAAATGGCGTTCTTCTTTCGTATAAACACGACGGCTTTCTGCATAACAAATCGTCAGTTTTTGCTTAGCTCGAGTAATGCCCACATAAGCAAGACGGCGTTCTTCCTCCAAACGACCAGGCTCTTCAAATGAACGGAAACTTGGGAATACACCCTCTTCTACCCCCACCATAAATACGCGCGGGAATTCCAAGCCTTTTGCAGAGTGTAAAGTCATCATTTCCACACAAGATTGATGCGGCGAAGCCTGCTCTTCTCCCGCCTCTAAAGAAGCATGAGTTAAAAAGGCGGTAAGATCGGTCATATCCTCTGCGTCATCAGGTTTGATAAATTCTCGGGTTGCCGTCACCAATTCTTCTAAGTTTTCAATACGCACTTCACCTTTCTCGCCTTTTTCCTGTTTATACATATCGTATAAGCCTGAATGTTTAATCACGAAATCAGTCTGTGCAAACAATGGCATTTCGGCTGTATCAACCTGCAAAGAATTAATCAACTCTTGGAAACGAAGTAATGCGGTTGAAGCACGTCCCGTTAGCATATTTTCTTGTGTGGCTACTTGAACAGCTTGCCATAAGGTAATTTGACGTTCACGGGTTAAATTTCGTAACACATCTAAAGTACGATCGCCAATACCACGCGTAGGCGTATTAATCACACGTTCAAACGCGGCATCATCTTGACGATTATTAATTAAGCGTAAATATGCCAACGCATCTTTAATTTCTTGGCGCTCGAAGAATCGCATCCCTCCATAAATTCGATAAGGAATTTGACAACGAATCAAGGCTTCTTCAATGACGCGAGATTGGCTATTACTACGATATAAAACAGCACAATCATCTAATTTCCCACCGTCATCTACCCAGTTTTGAATTTGAGACGCCACAAATTTTGCTTCATCTAACTCATTAAATGCTGCATAAATACCCACTGGCTCGCCCATTTCACCGTCAGTCCATAAATTCTTACCGAGGCGATCACTATTATTCGAAATAAGTTGGTTGGCACTTTTCAGAATATTGCCGGTAGAACGATAATTTTGCTCCAAACGAATAGTTTCAGCGTTGAAATCTTTTAGGAATTTTTGAATATTTTCGACCTGTGCACCACGCCAACCATAAATGGATTGGTCATCATCGCCCACAATCATCACTTTGCCCGTATTACCGGCAAGAATTTTGATCCAGGCATATTGGATTTTATTGGTATCTTGAAACTCATCCACCAAAATATGCTGAAAACGTTGCTGATAGCGTTGCAAAATCACAGGCTTTTTAGCAAATAATTCATACGCACGAATTAACAACTCAGCAAAATCCACCAAACCCGCACGATCACAAGTATCTTGATAAATTTGATAAATCTTAATCCACTCTTTTTCCTGGCGATCACCAAAATCATTAATATCTTGCGGTCTTAAACCTTCATCTTTTTTATTATTGATATACCAGCACGCTTGTTTCGGTGGAAATGCTTTATCGTCATAATTGTGCAATTTCATCAAGCGTTTTACTAAACGAAGTTGGTCTTCAGAATCCAAAATTTGGAAATCTTGTGGCAAGTTCACATCTAAATGGTGAGCGCGTAATAATCGATGGGCAATGCTATGGAATGTGCCAATCCACATGCCAAATAGATTCGATTGAGCATGTTTGGATAAGGTATCTTGAATACGATGACGCATTTCAGCAGCGGCTTTATTAGTAAAAGTTACCGCCATAATGCTACCTTCAGAAATATTTTCTACGGCAATCAACCAAGCAATACGATGAGTCAATACACGAGTTTTACCACTTCCTGCACCAGCAAGCACAAGATAATTGCCAAGTGGTGCTGCCACTGCTTCACGTTGTTTATCATTCAAGCCATCAAGTAATTCTGAAATATCCATTGCTCTTATTTTAATCTGGTTAAATTTACAGGGATTATAGTGGGAATTATATTTTTAAACAACCTGATATTTACAAATTTACTCCGCCCCTTTATATTAGCAATATCAAATAATTACTAAATATTGACGAAGTTAAAGGAGACACAATGTCAATTAAAACAACGCTAAAATTAACCGCACTTTCAGCCCTAACCGCCCTCGCATACACTTCTCACGCACAGGCTGAAGGAAAACTTACCGTCTATTGTAGCGTACAAAATGTAGTATGCGAAAAAGTTACTCAAGCCTTTAGTAAAAAATACAACGTAGATGCACAATTTGTACGTAATAGTACAGGCGTTGTATTAGGCAAAATTAAAGCTGAAAAAGAAAACCCACAAGCTGATTTCTGGTTTGGTGGCACGATTGAACCTCATCTCCAAGCGGCTGAATTAGGCTTACTTGAATCCTATCGTTCCCCATTACAAAAAGATATCATGCCGCAGTTTAAATCTTTAATGGATCAACGTGGCAATTTCACCTCTGTGATTTACTTAATGGAACTTGGCATTGGGGTCAATACTAAAAAATTAAAAGAATTGAATATTCCAGCGCCAAAATGTTATGCAGATCTAATAAAACCAGAATATCAAGGGCAAATTCAATATCCCGATCCACGTGTTTCTGGTACGGGTTATTCCCTTATCAGCACTTTTTCCACATTATGGGGAGAAGAAAAAGCTTTTGATTATTTAAAAAAATTAGAGCCAAATCTCATGCAACATACCAAAACAGGCCTTGCGAGCAACTATTTGGCTAACGGTACTGTAGCGATTGATTTAGGTTTTATGTTGGTTTATCCGCGTGAGAAGAAAAATGGTGCGCCAGTTGAAGGCATTTTACCATGCGAAGGCGTAGGCTATTCTTTAGGCGGGGCAAGCATTATTAAAGGAGCTAGAAACCTTGATAATGCCAAGCTATTTATGGATTTCGTGCTAAGCAAAGAAGCACAAGAAATTCCATGGAAAGAATCAGACTCTTACCAACTTCCAACCAATATCCATGCAGAACCTGCACCAGGTTTCCTACCGGCTGGTAAATTAAAACTGGTGAATATTGATTTTATGAAATTTGGTACAGATCAAGAAGGTAAACGCCTCACCCAACGTTGGGTTTCTGAAGTGCTCTTAGAGAGTAAATCGCCAAAAGAATAAAAGGAATAAACAAAAAGTGCGGTCAAAATAAGAATGTTTTTGACCGCACTCGTTTTTATATAGATAAAACTAAGCTAAAACCAACCGCTCTTTACCCGCATAGATATTAGCTTTTCCAGGGCGAGCAAAGCCGATAAGGGAAAGATTGTGTTGTTCTGCCATATTGACAGCAAGATCTGTTGCTGCAGAAATCGCAACAAGTAATTCGATACCACAAGCTACCGATTTTTGAACCATTTCATAACTGGCTCGACTTGAAACAAGTACGAATCCTTGCGGTTGATTCTGTTTTGCATGCCAGCCAATTAATTTATCTAGTGCCACATGTCGCCCAACATCTTCTCGAATTGCCAATAAATTACCCGATAAATCAAAAAAGGCAGCGGCATGTGTCGCCCCAGTCTCTTTTCCGAGTGTTTGATTAGCTTGTAATTGTGCTAAACAGCTATCTAATAAATTTAAATTAAATTGGAAAGTGCGGTCTAATTTGGGCAATTTTTTATAGACTTGTGAAATTTGTTCTGTGCCACAAATGCCACATCCTGTTCTCCCCGTTAAAGTACGGCGATGATCTTTTAATGCCACAAATTGACGGCTAGATAATTCAATTTGCACTTCAATGCCATTGCATACTTCCACCACATCAATGCCATAAATATCCGCTTTTTTCTCAATGATGCCTTCCGCTAATGAAAAGCCTAAAGCAAAATCCTCTAAATCTTGGGGCGAGCACATCATGACGGTATGAGCAATACCATTATAGACAAGTGAAACAGGGACTTCCGCAGCCAAACCATCTTGTTTTTCCACTAAAAGTGCGGTCGGATTTTCAGATGTTTTTTTAAAAAAATTAATTGTTTTTTGGATTATCCAGTGCATTATTTTTTCCCAATAAAATGACTATTGTAAAAATGTTACTTTTTTTTAACAAAAAATGTTTGTTTTGTGATCTAGCTCAAGTTTTAAAGCGATTATAACAAGTTTTGATTATAGATTTTCAGTTAAAAAATAGTTAAAATTGGTCCCGTTTAAATTGGTCATTATTATAATCAATTTAATGGTTGATACGTTATTTTAACGAAATCAAATAAATTATCTATACGAATTTATACTATCGAAATATCTTAACGGTTCGCCGTTATGAAGGAGTGATTATGCAGGTCTCTAGACGTAAGTTCTTTAAGATCTGTGCAGGTGGTATGGCGGGGACGTCTGCGGCAATGTTGGGCTTTGCACCATCATCTGTCTTAGCAGCACCACGTGAATACAAATTATTACGGGCTTTTGAATCCCGTAACACCTGTACATATTGTGCAGTGAGCTGTGGTATGTTGTTATATAGCACAGGCAAACCTTACGATGCTTTAGGCAGCCATACAGGCACCAATACCCGTTCTAAATTATTCCACCTTGAAGGTGACCCAGACCATCCGGTAAGCCGTGGGGCATTATGTCCTAAAGGTGCGGGTGCGTTAGACTATGTTAATAGTGAAAGCCGTACATTATACCCTGAATATCGAGCACCGGGTTCTGACAAATGGGTTCGTCTTTCTTGGGAAGAAGCAATCAAACGCATTTCTCGTTTATTAAAAGATGACCGTGATGCTAACTTTGTTGAAAAAGATGCAAGTGGCAAAACTGTTAACCGTTGGACTTCTACTGGTATTATGACCGCCTCCGCCATGAGCAACGAGGCCGCACTTCTTACTCATAAATGGGTGCGGATGTTGGGCATGGTACCGATGTGTAACCAAGCGAATACTTGACACGGACCAACGGTAGCAAGTCTTGCTCCATCATTTGGTCGCGGTGCCATGACAAACAACTGGGTTGACATCAAAAACGCCAATCTTATTATTGTTCAAGGTGGTAACCCTGCTGAAGCTCACCCTGTTGGCTTCCGTTGGGCGATTGAAGCGAAGAAAAACGGTGCGAAAATCATCGTGGTTGACCCTCGCTTTAACCGTACAGCGTCTGTAGCTGACCTTCATGCGCCAATTCGTTCCGGTTCTGATATCGCATTCTTAATGGGTGTGATCCGTTACCTATTGGAAACTAATCAAATTCAACACGAATACGTTAAACACTATACCAATGCTTCATTCTTAATTGATGAAGGCTTCAAATTCGAAGATGGTTTATTCGTAGGTTTTGATGAAGAAAAACGTGCTTACGATAAATCTAAATGGAACTACCAATTTGATGAAAATGGTTTTGCTAAACGTGATATGACCTTACAAGATCCACGTTGTGTGATTAATATCTTGAAAGATCACGTTTCTCGCTATACCCCAGAAATGGTTGAACGTATCACCGGTGTTAAGCAAAAACTCTTCTTACAAATCTGTGAAGAAATTGGTAAAACCTCTGCACCGAATAAAACCATGACGCACTTATATGCGTTAGGCTTTACTGAGCACACAATAGGTACTCAAAATATTCGTTCAATGGCAATAATCCAATTACTCTTAGGTAATATCGGGATGCCTGGTGGCGGTATTAATGCATTACGTGGACACTCAAACGTACAAGGTACAACAGATATGGGCTTATTGCCGATGTCTTTACCAGGTTATATGCGTTTGCCGAATGACAAAGATACCTCCTACGAGCAATACATTAATGCGATTACGCCAAAAGATATCGTACCAAACCAAGTGAACTACTATCGTAATACCTCGAAATTCTTCGTGAGTATGATGAAAACGTTCTATGGTGATAAAGCAACCAAAGAAAATGGTTGGGGTTTCGATTTCCTACCAAAAGCAGACCGCTTATACGATCCTATCACTCATGTTAAGTTAATGAATGATGGCAAATTAAACGGTTGGATTTTACAAGGTTTCAACGTATTAAACTCATTACCGAACAAAAACAAAACTGTTGCAGGTATGAGTAAATTAAAATTCTTGATCGTGATGGATCCGCTTCAAACTGAATCTTCTGAATTCTGGAAAAACTTTGGTGAATCAAACAATGTGAATCCAGCAGATATTCAAACTGAAGTATTCCGTTTACCAACCACCTGTTTCGCAGAAGAAGATGGTTCTATTGTTAACTCTGGTCGTTGGGCTCAATGGCACTGGAAAGGCTGTGACCAACCAGGTGAAGCGTTACCAGATGTTGAAATTCTTTCTATGATTCGTGAAGAAATGCATCACCTTTATCAAAAAGAAGGTGGTCGCGGTATTGAATCTTTCGAAGCGATGACTTGGAACTATGTTCAACCGCATTCACCAAGTTCTGTAGAATTAGCGAAAGAATTGAACGGTTACGCGCTTGCTGATCTTCTCGATGCAGATGGCAACGTCATGTATAAAAAAGGTCAATTACTTAACGGATTCGCTCACTTACGTGATGATGGTACCACCTCATCAGGTAACTGGATCTATGTAGGTCAATGGACTGAAAAAGGTAACCAAACCGCAAACCGTGACAACTCTGACCCATCAGGTTTAGGTTGTACATTAGGTTGGGGCTTCGCATGGCCGGCAAACCGTCGTATCCTTTACAGCCGTGCTTCACTTGATATTAACGGTAATCCTTGGGATAAACACCGTCAATTAATCAAATGGAACGGTAAAAACTGGAACTGGTTAGATGTCGCTGACTATGGCACACAACCACCAGGTTCTGATGCAGGTCCATTTATTATGTCTGCAGAAGGTGTGGGTCGTCTCTTCGCTGTAGATAAAATTGTGAATGGTCCTATGCCTGAACACTATGAACCAATTGAAAGTCCGATTGACACTAACCCACTACACCCAAGTGTCGTCTCTGATCCGACTGTTCGTATTTATAAAGAAGACCGTGAATTTATCGGTTCAAACAAAGATTTCCCTTATGTGGCAACTACTTATCGTTTGACCGAGCACTTCCACAGTTGGACTGCTCAATCTGCGTTAAATATCATCGCCCAACCACAACAATTCGTGGAAATTGGTGAGAAATTAGCAGCAGAAAAAGGCATCCAAAAAGGTGATATGGTAAAAATTACTTCTCGCCGTGGCTACATTAAAGCCGTTGCAGTGGTAACAAAACGTTTGAAAGATTTAGAAGTCGACGGACGTACCGTACATCAGGTAGGTATTCCAATTCACTGGAACATGAAAGCCTTAAATGGTAAAGGTAATCCTGGTTTCTCCACCAACACCTTAACACCATCTTGGGGTGAAGCAGTCACTCAAACACCAGAATATAAAACATTCTTGGTAAACATTGAGAAAGCGGAGGCATAATATGGCAGGAAGTGGTCAAGGCGTTCAATCGCAAGACATTATCAAGGTCTCCGCTACGTCTGGTTTAACACCAGCACCTCAAGCGCGTGATCATAAAGTTGAAGTAGCAAAATTAATCGACGTATCCACCTGTATCGGTTGTAAAGCCTGTCAGGTGGGCTGTTCAGAGTGGAATGATATCCGCTCTGACGTCGATGCAAAATGTGTGGGGATCTACGATAACCCAGTAGATCTCAATGCAAAAGCATGGACGGTAATGCGCTTTAACGAAGTAGAAGAAAATGATCGTTTAGAATGGTTAATCCGTAAAGATGGTTGTATGCACTGTTCAGAACCAGGCTGTTTAAAAGCTTGTCCTGCACCGGGCGCAATTATCCAATATGCAAACGGTATTGTGGATTTCCAATCTGATAAATGTATCGGTTGTGGTTACTGTATCGCAGGTTGTCCGTTCAACATTCCACGTATGAACCCAGAAGACAACCGTGTGTACAAATGTACCCTTTGTGTGGATCGTGTTTCTGTTGGCCAAGAACCGGCTTGCGTGAAAACCTGTCCAACCGGTGCAATTCGTTTCGGTTCTAAAGAAGAAATGAAACTCTACGCAGAACAACGTGTTGCAGACTTAAAAGCGCGTGGTTACGAAAACGCAGGTATCTACGACCCTGAAGGCGTAGGTGGTACACACGTAATGTATGTATTACACCATGCAGATAAACCTGAGCTTTATTCTGGTCTTCCAAAAGATCCAAAAATTGACCTCACCGTCACTGTGTGGAAAGATGTCTTGAAACCAGTCGCGGCTGTAGCAATGGGTGGTCTAGCACTTGCTGAAATCGCTCACTACTTAGCTGTTGGTCCAAACGTTGAAGAAGACGTAGAAGATCATCACCATGAATTTGAAGAAGATAAAAAAGGAGGCAAAGATGAGTAAGATTGAGATTAGCAATGATACTCGAATCATTCGTCATAGAACGCCTGCTCGTTTTAGCCACTGGTTACTCGTAATCTGCTTCTTTATGACGATGTTCACTGGTGTGGCATTCTTCTTCCCAGATTTTGCGTGGTTAACTGAGATTTTAGGTACGCCACAACTGGCTCGAGCAATTCACCCGTTCACCGGTATCATTATGTTCGTTGCCTTTATTTTCCTCGGCTATCTTTACTGGGATCACAACATCCCAGAGAAAAACGATATTCGTTGGTTAAAAGGCATCGTTGAAGTATTAAAAGGGAATGAGCACGCTGTTGCAGATAACGGCAAGTATAACCTTGGTCAAAAAATGTTATTCTGGACATTGAACTTGGCGATGGTCACTTTACTTGTAACCGGTATCATTATGTGGCGTCAGTATTTCTCGCACTACTTCTCTATTCCGGTATTGCGTTTTGCGATTTTCCTTCACTCTTTAAGTGCATTCATGTTGTTCACCGGTATTTTGGTACACATGTACATGGCATTCTGGATTAAAGGATCTATTCGCGGTATTGTGGAAGGTTGGGTAACCGTTCGTTGGGCGAAAAAACACCACCCGAAATGGTATCGAGATGAAGTACTTCCTAAGCTAGAAGAAGACCTTGAAAATGAAGCTGAAGGTAAAAAAGTAAAAACCAAAGCATTGTTCAAAGGTATCAATGGCTAAAATCAAAAAGTGCGGTTAAAATTGACCGCACTTTTTCTTATCAATACTTAAGAGACTATTATGAGTATCAAAATATTATCTGCAGACGAAATCAAACAAAAAAAGAATTCATATGATATTCCACCTGTTTTGTTTGCTAACCCTAAAAATCTTTATCAACGTCGTGCAAAACGTTTAAGAGAATTAGCAAAAGATCATCCATTGGCTGATTATTTACTCTTTGCTGCAGATGTTGTGGAAAGCCAATTAAGCGTATTTGAAAAAAATCCATTAGAAACACAGCAATTCGATAACTTAAATGAAATCGAGCCGTTAAATGCTAAAACATTTAAACGCTCAGGCATTTGGATTGAATATCTCAAAGAAATTTTGCATAGCATTAAACCAAAAGCGAATGAACAGGTTATTGCTACCATTGAAAATCTTGAAAAAGCCTCTGATAAAGAGCTTGAAGAAATGGCTACTCATCTTTTAAGCCAAGAATTTAATTTAGTGAGCACTGATAAAGCTGTCTTTATCTGGGCGGCACTTTCTCTTTATTGGTTACAATTGGCTCAACAAATTCCTCATAACAGCCGCCAAGAAGGCACAGATAACCTGCATTACTGCCCTGTTTGTGGTTCTGCTCCTGTTGCAAGTGTGGTACATATCGGCACATCACAAGGCTTACGCTATTTACACTGTAGCCTTTGTGAAAGCGAATGGAATTTAGTCCGAGCTCAATGTACTAATTGTAATGAACACAAAAATCTTGAAATGTGGTCATTAAATGAAGAGCTTGCTCTTGTTCGTGCGGAAACCTGTGGCGATTGCCAAAGCTATTTAAAAATCATGTTCCAAGAAAAAGATCCTAATGTTGAGGCAGTGGCTGATGATTTAGCATCGATTTTCTTAGATATTGAAATGGAAGAAAAAGGCTTCGCGCGCAGTGGATTAAATCCATTTGTCTTCCCTGCAGAAGAAGTGTAAGTTTTACTTTTTAGATAAACAAAGTGCGGTCAAAATTGACCGCACTTTTGCATTCTAGAGATAACATGCCATCACGACAGCATTTTCTCGTCCACCATCTGGTTTTGGATAATAATTCTTACGAATATCAACCTCATTAAATCCTAGCCTTTCATAAAGGAAACGAGCCGGATTCGACTCTCGTACTTCCAGCCAAAGGGTTTGAATACCTTTCTCTTTAAGCTCACTCATTAAACCTTGCAATAAAAACGAACCGTAACCCTTTCCTTGTTGAACCGAATCTATCGCAATATTGAATAATGTGGCTTCATCTAATACCGTCTGGCAAATAGCAAAACCAAACACTTGCTCTTTTTCCACTAATTTCAAATTGAGATAACGCTCGCCGACATTATTTTTCAATGTTCCCAATGACCAAGGCACAAGATGTGCTGCTTGTTCAATTTCATATAAGCGATCCATATCGCATTCTTCAATAGGAAAAAGAGAAGGCATCATGATTAAATTTGTTGGATTTGTTGCCAAAGCTCACGCTTAGCTTGGCTATCTTGCTGGAATTGTTGCCAATCAACAGAGCGATAAACACGCTCTGCATTTAAGCAATAAGGTAAAGTGCGGTCGATTTCATCTACATTTTCAGCTAATAACCAATATCGCACAGAATGTTGTAATGTGATATGTTGAATTTGATCGAAATTCAGGCAAAGGCAATCTTCTTTGTTTAACTCTAGTGCCAGTCGAACATCTGAAAAAAGTGGAGAGTTCGATACGTTATCTTTCGCCACAACAATAAATTTCACTTGTTCAGACACACTCACACCAACCGCCCCTTGTAATACTTCTGGGCGATGTAGCTGCCAACGGGTTACCCCCATTTCATTTAAAAGAAGATTGCGTCTATCCATAGATTAACGAGCGATAGTATCTAACGGATAATCTCTTAAACCTTTAACAATCGCTTGTTCTTGCGCTTCGGTTGGTTTTTCTTGATACGCTTTTAAGCTACGGAAAGAAAGAATATTTTTCGCTTGATAAACCACGGCGATAAAACGTTGGAAATCTTTACCATCACAAGCATAGTAAACATCTGAAGCGTTACCAATTGTTTTTAACTCACATACTTTTTTGTTTGCATCAAGGTATTTTGTCGTTAATGCCGGAACATGTGAAACATCTTTTAGATAATAGGTTTCGCTCATAATGAATTTACGATTGCTACGATCTACATTCGCCGCACCACTTAAGAAACGCGGATCTTCTGATTTATCGAAGGCTTTCGTTTGTTTATAGAATTTCTCACCGTTGAAGGTGACTTCTTGGTTACCTTTTTTAATGCGCTCAAACTGTGCATCTAAGCTTTGTGCTTGTGCTGCAGGCAATTCAAGTGTTGAGCTAGTTGGTAAGGTTGAAGGTTTTTGCTTGCTACCTTGAATTTGTTCGATTAATTGACAGCCGGACAATAAACTTGCCATTGCGACTGCTGTGATGATTTTTTTCATAAATAATTCCTTAATAAATACGTCTAAGTCGTTATCTTTTGTTAGAATAACACGTAATTTTAACCAATAAACTACAGGATTTAAAGCGTGATTTCTCTCGAAAGCGAAGTTTTACAACGCCACCTTTCCCTTTTTAACGGTAAATCAATTCTTCTTGCCGGTGGCATTAATGATGATTTCCCCCAAATATTAAAAAAACACTGTCAATCTGTACAAATTTGGAGTTGGTATTTTGATTATGCTAAAACCCAAAGTGCGGTCAATTTTGAGGTTGAATTTCAACCGCAAACCGATCTGATCATTTATTATTGGACGAAGAATAAACAAGAAGTGAATTTTCAGCTGATGCAACTACTCGCCAAGAGTGAAATTGGTCAAAAAGTGTTAATTATTGGTGAAAATCGTTGTGGCGTCCGTTCAGCTGAAAAACTACTTGAACCTTATGGTGAAATTGGCAAAATCGACTCTGCACGTCGTTGCGGCTTATATCATTTTGCCTTACAAAAACAACCGCACTTTGATCTTCAATCTTATTGGAAATGCTACCAAAATGATGTATTAGGCGATCTCCGTATTTACAGCTTGCCGGGTGTATTCAGTGCCAATGAACTTGATAGCGGAACATCACTTCTACTTTCTACCTTAACGTCACCAATTCAAGGCAAAGTGTTAGACGTTGGTTGTGGGGCAGGTGTCATAGGTTCTATGATCAAAAAACATCACCCTAAAGCGGATGTCACGATGACCGATATTCATGCGATGGCAATTCAATCTGCCCATCAAACACTTGCTGAAAATCAGCTTGAAGGTCAGGTTATCGCAAGCGATGTGTTTTCCCATATTGAAGGGAAATTTGATCTGATTATTTCAAACCCGCCTTTCCACGATGGAATCGACACTGCTTATCGTGCGGTGAAAGAACTTATTCAACAAGCAAAATGGCATTTAACGGCAGGCGGAGAACTGCGTATCGTTGCTAATGCATTTCTACCCTATCCCGATTTATTAACACAACATTTCGGTAAGTTTGACGTACTTGCTCAAACCACCAAATTTAAAGTGTATTCCGTGAGAAATTAAGGAGAAAACAATGTTTGTAACCAGTTCAGCCATTCAAAATGGTGCCTTTGAAGACAAATATGGTAAACGCGGCACACAATTTAGCCCAAATGGTATGCCGATCTACTCTATCCCGTTTGAAATTCATGATGCACCTCAAGGTACCAAATCCTTTGCGGTTGTCTTAGAAGATAAAGACGCAATTACGGCGAGTGGCTTTGTGTGGATTCATTGGCTCATTGCGGATCTTGAACGTACCGTTATCCACGAAAATGAAAGTCAAACTGCAACAGATTATGTACAAGGTGCAAATACTTGGGCAAGTAAATTAGGTCAATTTGATATCGAAGAAGCCTCATTCTATGGTGGTATGGCCCCACCAAACTGCTTACATCGTTACGAGCTTATTGTGTATGCACTTGATACCAAACTAAACCTCAAACCGGGATTCCGTTTTAATGATCTACATTTTGCGATGCAGGGGCATATTCTAGATCAAGCTGTGGTGATGGGCACTTATGATGTTTAATCATTTATAGTTCATCCTAAAAACACCATAAAAAATGACCGCACTTCAACAAAGTACGGTCATTTCTTTTAGGATTTTATAACGTGATTTTATTCGCGTCTTGCACTAATTTCGCGTGTGCTTTTTTCTGTTCTTTCATCTTATTGCTCGTTTCACGGCGTTGAGTAGAAAGTTCCGCATTGCGAATGTTATAATCATCCACACGACCTTCATAGTCATCACGCATATTTTCGATAATCGCACGAACATCTTCAATGCTCATATCATCACGAATATATTGATTTAAGTTATCTAATAATAAGACACGTTTTTGGTTATCACGAATTTTACGGTTGTTGTCTTCAATGTCACGCTTAAGTTTATTTTTTAAACGATATAAACGCACATACTCTAATACTTCTTGGAAGGATTTATTTACATTTCCCATGATCGACTCTCTCAAAGTTAAAAATAAACTTCGGGTAATGTAGCCTTTTTTTTCGTCCCCGTCAAAAGCTTAAATTTAAATTGATGGATTAGATCAAAAAACTGTTTGATTTAGTTGATTATCCTATTCGGTAGTGGTAAAAATGAAGAATCTATTCAAAAATAAAATAAGGAAACACAATGTCAAAAGTCTTTAATTTTAGTGCTGGTCCAGCCATGATTTTCCCTGAGGTACTACACAAAGCACAATCTGAGCTAACTAACTGGCTTGGTCAAGGTGTGTCTGTGATGGAAGTCAGCCACCGTGGCAAATATTTTATGGAATTGATTACTCAAGCAGAAAAAGATTTACGCGAGGTATATAACATTCCAGATAACTATCGCGTGTTATTCCTACAAGGTGGCGCACGTGGTCAATTTGCTGCATTACCGATGAACCTAATTGGTGAGAAAGGCAAAGCACTTTACTTAAATAGCGGTCACTGGTCTGCAACTGCAGCGAAAGAAGCGCGTAATTTTGCTGAAATTGATGAAATTACCATTGTGGAAAATGGTGAGCACACACGCATTACCGACCTTGATTTCAGCGACATTGCGGAACAATACGATTACGTTCACTATTGCCCAAATGAAACCATCAGTGGTGTTGAAATTTTTGATGTACCGAATGTGGGTAATGCGGTACTTGTAGCCGATATGTCATCTAATGTGCTCTCTCGCGAAATTGATATTAGCAAATTTGGTGTCATTTACGCTGGTGCACAAAAAAATCTTGGCCCAGCAGGGATTACACTTGTGATTATTCGCGATGATTTAATTGGTCATGCTCGCCAAGCAACACCATCAATTTGGAATTATGCAACACAACGTGATGCCGACTCCATGATCAATACCCCGCCAACATTTGCTTGGTATCTCTGTTCATTGGTCTTCAAACACATTCAAGCAATTGGCGGCTTAAAAGAAATTGCAAAACGTAACGCAGTGAAAGCGCAAACTCTTTATGACTACATTGATAGCAGCAAACTCTATCGTAACGTAGTGGCTAAAGAAAACCGTTCAACCATGAATGTCACATTTGTGACAGGCAATCCTGAACTTGATGCTAAATTTGTTGCAGAATCGACAGCTGCTGGTCTTCAAGCCTTAAAAGGTCACAAAGTGTTAGGTGGTATGCGTGCATCTATCTACAATGCAATGCCATTAGAAGGTGTACAAGCGCTCATTGAATTCATGAAAAAATTTGAAGCTGAAAATAGCTAATTATCTGATTAACTAAACTCAACGTGCGGGCTGAAAGGCCCGCTCGTCTTTATAAGGAAAGCATATGCAATACATCAACGTTGCCAATCAAGGCGTAAAATCTCTTTCACCTTACCAAGCCGGAAAACCCATCGAAGAACTCGAACGCGAATTAGGCATTACTGATATCGTTAAACTGGCCTCGAATGAAAACCCTTTCGGCTTTCCTGAAAGTGCGAAAAAAGCCATTCAAGCCCAACTTGATCATTTAACTCGCTACCCTGATGCAAATGGTTTTGAACTTAAAACAGCTATTGCAAAAAAATTTGGTGTGCAGCCGAACCAAATCACCCTTGGCAATGGTTCTAACGATTTATTAGAGCTCTTTGCTCATACCTTTGCGGGTGAACACGATGAAGTGATTTATTCACAATATGCCTTTATTGTTTACCCTTTAGTGACCAAAGCCATTAACGCCGTCGCAAAAGAAATCCCCGCTAAAGATTGGGGACATGATTTAAACGGATTTTTGACCGCACTTTCAGATAAAACTAAACTGATTTTTATTGCCAATCCAAACAATCCAACAGGGAATTTCTTAACGGAAGCTGAATTGGATGCTTTCTTGGCCAAAGTCCCTGAAAATGTGATTGTGGTATTAGATGAAGCTTATACTGAATTTACTCATCCAAGCGAACGCGTTAATTCTTTTGCATTACTGGAAAAATACCCGAACCTTATCGTTTCACGCTCTCTATCAAAAGCTTATGGTTTGGCAGGTTTACGCATTGGCTACGCGGTCTCTAATCCTGAAATTGCAGATTTATTAAACCGTGTTCGTCAGCCATTTAACTGTAACAGTCTCGCTTTAACCAGCGCGATTGCAGTGATGAACGATGACGCTTTTGTGGAAAAAGTGGCGGAAAATAATCGCCAAGAAATGAAACGTTATGAAACCTTCTGTCAACAATATGGCTTAGACTTTATTCCGTCTAAAGGTAACTTTATTACCATTGATTTTAAACAACCTGCTGCACCAATTTATGATGCATTATTGCGTGAAGGCGTGATTGTACGCCCAATTGCAGGTTATGGCATGCCAAATCACTTGCGCATCAGCATTGGCTTACCGCAAGAAAATGACAAATTTTTTACGGCACTTAAAAAAGTGCTTAATTTAGGAAATGAGAAATAGGAGCTTTTATGAGCAAAGTAACAATGATGGGCAATCCCATTGAAGTAAGCGGTAACTTTCCAAAAAAAGGGGAAAAAGTAACCGCACTTACACTCACCAATAAAGAACTTGCTGACGTCACGCTTGATGCTTATGCAGGAAAACGCAAGGTCTTAAATATTTTCCCGAGTATTGATACTGGTGTATGCGCAACTTCTGTTCGTAAATTCAATCAACAGGCAGCTAATTTAAAGAATGCTGTGGTACTTTGTATTTCAGCGGACTTACCTTTTGCACAAGCACGATTCTGCGGTGCGGAAGGTATTGAGAACGTAGAAACACTTTCTACTTTCCGTCATAAAGAAGTTCATGAAAACTTAGGGGTAAACATCAAAACTGGTCCAATCGCAGGCTTAACCGCACGTTCAGTAATTGTTTTAGATGAAAACAACAACGTGTTACACAGTGAACTGGTATCTGAAATTAAAGATGAACCAAATTATGAAGCTGCGCTAGCCGCACTATAATGAATAAGGCGCTTTTCTCATAGAAAGCGCCTTTTTATTTATTCAGGAAAAATCTCATTCAATATTAATGCAATTCCATCATCATTATGCGAAGCAGTGACACGATTAGCGGCCTGTTTAATTTCATCAGGAGCATTGCCCATTGCCACGCCTAATCCTACGCTTTCTAGCATATCTAAATCGTTAAAGTTATCGCCGAAAGCAACACATTCTTCCATCTTCACATGAAAGTAATCTTCGAGAAAACGTACGGCATTACCTTTTGTCGCCGATTTATGCATCACTTCAAGGAAATTCGCATGAGAACGGCAAATACTTAAATGCGGGAATTTCTCTTTCAAGATTTGCTCAATACCAATCACTTCGTCTGTTTCACCAATGATTTGAATTTTATGCGGAGAATAAATCGAACTTTCATCATAAGGATCGATCTGGATGCCCGTTACGCTACGTTCATAAATCACCCATTTATTATCCACATCGCGAGCAACGCAATCATCATAAGTATAATAATTCACACCCAACGCAGGATGGTCTGCTAATACTTGGTTAATGGCTTGAATATCAGCGGGATCAATTTGTACTGAATAAATAGGCTTAGCGTTTTTATCTAAAATCAAGGCACCACTAAATGCCACAATGATGTTGTAATTTTCAATGAGTTTCGCATAAGGCCAAATACCAAGCGGCGAACGCGCAGAGATAGGTGTAAATGGAATACCTTGTTTTGTAATGCATTGAATTGCATCTAAGGTTTTAGGCGAAATTCGATGATCCGACGTTAATAAGGTACCATCAAAATCGCTGAATACGGCTTTATACATAATTGCTCCAATAGTCATTATTTTTCTGAAAGATAAGGATCGGCAAAGCCTAAACCCTGCATAATTTCAGTTTCTAAACTTTCCATTTCTTCGGCTTCATCATCTTCAATATGATCATAACCAAGTAAATGTAAGCTACCATGCACTATCATATGCGCCCAATGCGCCATTAAAGGCTTTTCTTGCTCGATAGCTTCACGTTCTACTACCTGGCGACAAATCACCAAATCGCCCAACAGCGGTAATTCCACTTCGTCAGGACATTCAAAAGGGAAAGACAACACATTGGTTGGACGATCTTTTCCACGATAAGTCAAATTCAAGTCATGACTTTCCGCTTCATCCACTATGCGTACCGTCATTTCGACATTATCACTTTCTGGTTGCACTGCGGCGGTTGCCCATTGTAGGATTTGCGCTTCTGACGGCAAGCCTTCTGTATTTTCGCTCGCCAATTGCAGATCAATAATCATATTGCCCATGTTATTCTCCTAAATTCGTTTCATTTTCTGACCGCACTTTTTGCTCACGTTCAGCTCGACGCTGCGCAGCGATTTCTTGACGGCGGATTTCATCTTGGGCTTCCCATTCTTCATAAGCTTGCACTACTTTTGCCACCACAGGATGTCGCACAATATCTTTACTTTCAAAGTAGTTAAAGCTTAATTCCGATACTTTGCTTAACACTTCCATGGCGTGACGTAAACCCGATTTGGTGCTACGTGGTAAATCGATTTGGGTCACATCCCCTGTAATCACGGCTTTAGAATTAAAACCAATACGGGTCAAAAACATTTTCATTTGTTCGACCGTCGTATTTTGGCTTTCATCTAAAATAATAAAGCTGTCATTGAGTGTGCGACCACGCATATAAGCCAATGGTGCGATTTCAATCACATTTCGCTCCATCAACTTTTGTACGCGTTCAAAGCCAAGCATTTCAAATAACGCATCATAAAGCGGTCGTAAATAAGGTTCAATTTTTTGGCCTAAATCACCCGGCAGGAAACCTAATTTTTCGCCCGCTTCCACCGCAGGACGAGTCAGCAAAATGCGACGAATTTCTTGGCGTTCTAATGCTTCAACTGCCGCTGCTACGGCTAAAAAGGTTTTCCCTGTACCAGCGGGGCCAATCCCAAAACTAATATCGTGCGTAAGAATATTATGTAAATATTGAATTTGATTTTCACCACGCGGTTTAATCAAACCACGCTTGGTTTTAATTGTGGTGCTATAGACGTGATTTTCACTACATGACTCACTTCCCGCTTGCGATAACATTCTGCTCTCTTGCAAGGCAATATGCACATCTTCTAAATCAAGTTCCTTCACTTTCCCTTTAATTGGTGCAGTCTCCACATATAATGTTTGGATTAATTTAGCCGCACGATCAATTAATTGTTCATGGTGAGATTTTGGATTTTCATCATTTGATTTCACAGTAAAAGTGAAGTTATTGCGAGAAATATTGAGGTTAAATTCTTTTTCAATCAGTTTGATATTTTCATCGAATGCACCGCAAAGGGATTGCAGACGATCATTTTCTTGAGGTTCTAAGGTAAAAGTTGTCATTAAATTTCGTTTTAGAATTGTGAATACTGTTTCCATTTTAGCCTAATTACGATGAATGTAAAACGGGCTTCACCAACTGATGAAGCCCGATAACCAAATTAAGGCAATTCAGGGAAAAGCATCTTAATCACATTCATTGTCAATCGTCGAGATTGTCCACTAAATGGAAAAATATGCATCATCATCATAGGATTAAAGTTTGCCTCAATCACACCCCACGAACGTAAACTCGGTTCTGCCGGCTGTTTCAAATCAGGAATAATTAAATCTACGCCACAAACTGCCGCCCCCATTGCCTTGCTAATCCCTACCGCAATTTCTTTGTAACTGGCATGCATTTCATCTGTCATATCAATAGAATCGCCGCCGGTACTAATATTGGAATTCGCACGTAATTGGACAAGTTGATCTTTCGCTGGAATAGAATCCACGGTTAAGCCTTGTTCCTTAAGCTGCAACTGCTCAATATCCCCTAATGCAATTTTTTTCAATGGTGTACGACTGCCATCACCCCGTAAAGGATGATCATTTTTATCCGCAACTAATTCAGCAACGGTATGTACACCATCTCCAATGACATTTGCTGGAACGCGTAATAAGACGGCTAAGGTTTGATCACCCAGCACAAAGAAACGATATTCGGTGCCTTGTAGATAATCTTCAACCATGATTTCTTTATCTTCACGGAAAGCAATTTCTACTGCTTTTGCAAAATCTTCTCTATTCGTTACACTTTGTTGGAAAATACTGATCCCTAAACCAAAATTCGTTGATTTTGGCTTAATCACGACGGCTCGATTCTCAAAAAGTGGGAAATTTTCGACCGCACTTTTCACATCGGTAAACTCGATACTTTGCGGTACATTAAATCCAGCTTTTGCTAAGACTTTCTTCGTTACTACTTTATTTTCCATGATGAGTGGAGAAATATAGCTATCGTGAGAAGTCATATTACCGTTTTTGACATATTCCAAATGATCGCCAAATTGAAGACTGATAAATTGATCGCGTTCATCTAAAATCTCAATCTTTAATCCTTTTTGAATTGCATCAAACAATAACGCCTGTGTGGACAGTTCCATATTATCAAACGCACTTAATGCATAAAAACGTTCAAAGGCTTTTGCTTTATTGGATTGCGCGATATCCGCCCCTAACTGTTGGTAACTGCCAACCTGTTCAATTGCCGCGACTACTTTCGCACAAAGCGTTTGGTTTGGATCCGCAAATTGCCCTAATTTGTCTTTAACAATCGTTTTAATCTCATCACTCACATTAAGTTGTTCAAGCATCTTGAGCATTTCAAGGAGGACTAATTCGCCTTCTACCGCATAAACACTTTGCTCTCTTGGGTCTTCCCATGCGACTTCAGCAAGACGTGCTTTACCTAATTTTACGCCTTCTTGATCAGCGGTATCATTAAGCCATGCCATTAACAAAATAAAATAGTGAATGAATTTTGCATCAGCGAGTTCCATTCCATAAGGTGCAAACGGATTGAGATCAAACAAACGAAATTCTAAATATTGAATTCCTTTTTCAAGTAAATCTCGCGCTTTTTTAGCACCACGCAAACGTACACTCGAGTAAAACTCTTTTTCCGCAATCAAATCACCTGATTTCACCCAGTGTTCTAACGTCTCAACATACTCTTGCAAACTGTCATAAGAGACGTGGATCTTCGGATCATTCACATAACCATATTTCCCTGAACGTAAACTCCGCACATACTGATGCGGTTTAAGGGGTGAATTGCCTCTGAAATATTTTTCCTCTACCGTCGGTGTTGCAGAAAACAAGTAAAGTAAAATCCATTGATAGCGTAAGAAGTTCTTCGCTATTTTTAGGTAAAAATTATTTTGAAAATCAACCGCACTTTGTGTTTCATTTTGTGCATGAAATAAGGCATCAATAAACTTAGGGTCAATTTGAAAATTGTAATGAATACCACTGACCATTTGCTTATATTTACCGTAAGACTGGACTAAATGCTCTCGATAAGCCACATCTTCCTGATTATCTAATTGTGCAACCTTAATTTGCTCTTCTGGCGGTAACCCTGCAGGCATACTAAAAGGAAAAATAAATTCATCCTCTGGTAATGTACGCAAAGTCACTTCATGAATAGCTGAAAGCCACCGTAATGTATCCTCTAATTTCTTCATCGGAGGAGTCACCAATTCCAACTGACTTTCTGCAAAATCTGTTTGAATGTAAGGGTGGAAACGACGATTACCAAAGGCTTTGGGGTGCAATGATGTCACTATTGAACCATCCGCATGCACCCGTTGACTTTCCTTTTCAATCCCAAATGACCCTTGCTGAAATAAGAGCTCTAGGTGATATTGTTTAATGATTTGCTGAATATTCATATCCGTCCTTATTAGAAATTTCTACTAGACATTATGGAGAAAAATCAACATAGGACGAAGTAAAAAAATAGAATGGGATATGAAATTTTGATATAAGAGAAAAATATCTGAGAATCATTTGCATCATCTCTTTTAAATATATTAGAATGGGACGAATTTTATTTTCAGAAAATGGGCGATTTGCCCGATAACATAAAGGAGTTTTCATGAAAATTAAGCACTTCCAAATTGCCGCACTAACTGGCTTAATGGCGTTTGCAGGATTCGCTTCTGCAGATATTACCGTTTACAACGGCCAACACAAAGAAGGTTCTCAAGCTGTTGCTGATGCATTTACAAAGGCAACGGGCATTAAAGTCACCTTAAACAGTGCGAAAAGTGATCAACTTGCAGGTCAATTAAAAGAAGAGGGCGATAAAACCCCTGCTGACGTATTCTTTTCTGAACAAACTGCACCTTTCGCTGCCCTGTCTGATGCAGGCTTATTAGAACCGCTTTCTGCAGATACTATTAAACAAACTGCACAGAAGGGCGTTCCTGTTGCACCGAAAAAAGACTGGGTCGCATTAAGCGGTCGTTCTCGTGTTGTGGTTTACGATCACACTAAATTATCTGAAAAAGACATGGAAAAATCCGTGTTAGATTATGCAACACCAAAATGGAAAGATAAAATTGGTTACGTTCCAACTTCAGGCGCATTCTTAGAGCAAGTTGTTGCGATTACCAAATTAAAAGGTAAAGATGCCGCTCTAAAATGGTTAAAAGGCTTAAAAGAAAACGGTAAACTTTATGCGAAAAACAGCGTTGCTCTTCAAGCGGTTGAAAATGGTGAAGTACCAGCAGCGTTAATCAACAACTATTACTGGTATACACTTGCAAAAGAAAAAGGTGCTGATAACCTCAAAACACGTCTTTACTTCATTCGTCATCAAGATCCAGGTGCATTAGTGACCTATTCTGGTGCAGCGGTATTAAAAGGTTCTAAAAATAAAGAAGAAGCGAAAAAATTCGTTGATTTCTTAGCAAGTAAAGAAGGACAACAAGCGTTTGTTTCAGTACGTGCAGAATACCCACTTCGTACCGATGTGGTTTCTCCATTTAACATGGAACCTTATGCGAAATTAGAAGCGCCTGTTGTTTCGGCAACGACTTCTGAAGACAAAGACAACGCCAATAAACTTATTGAAGAAGCTGGTTTGAAATAAGTTTAATTTGCTATGCAATATAGGGCGTGTAATACACGCCCTTCTGTTATTTACTCTACTTATTTTACACTAATATTTTAAAGGATTTTTCTGTGTCTAATCGCCCACCTCGCTGGCTTATAGCCTTAATCGTGCTGATTAGTTTGCCATTATTACTCCCTTTTTTATATGTTATTGAGCGTGCTGCAGATGTCGGATTAGCTCGCAGCATTGAATTACTTTGGCGCCCAAGAATGTGGGAATTGCTCAGTAATACCCTACTTTTAATGGTATTTGTCACACTTTTTGCCATTATTCTCGGCACGTTATGTGCATTTTTATTAGAACGTTATCGCTTTTGGGGAAAAGGCTTTTTCCAAGTTGCGATGACGCTCCCTCTTTGTATTCCGGCTTTTGTCAGTTGTTTTACGTGGATCAGTCTTACCTTCAGAGTGGAAGGCTTCTGGGGAACCATCGGCATTATGACGCTGAGTTCTTTCCCGCTTGCTTATCTCCCTGTCGCGGCGACCTTAAAAAGACTCGACCGCTCTTTAGAAGAAGTGAGCCTTTCATTAGCTAAAAGCCATGCTTACACATTTTGGCATGCGATTTTTCCACAACTCAAACCCGCCATCGGTAGCAGCGTATTATTAATTGCGCTTCATATGTTGGTAGACTTTGGCGCCGTGTCTATTTTAAATTACCAAACCTTCACTACGGCAATTTTCCAAGAATATGAAATGGCCTTTAATAACAACACCGCCGCCTTACTTTCTGGTGTGTTAATGGTGATCTGTATCTTTGTTGTGATGGGGGAAATTCGTTTTAGAGGCACACAAACACTCTATCAAAGCGGCAAAGGCGTAATACGTCCGTATCCATTGAAAACCCTCTCAGCAGGAAAACAAATTTTAGTCGTAAGCTTTTTCACGACCATTTTTGTGCTCAGTATTGGTGTGCCGATTACTATGCTGATTTATTGGCTAACCGTGGGAAGTTCCATTGAAGGTGCGGTCGATTTTGGGGAATTTTTTACCGCCTTCACAAATTCACTGACTATATCAACACTGGGTGCAACACTTACCGTTATTTGTGCACTACCATTGGTATGGGCTGCGGTACGCTATCGCAGTAAATTGACGATTTGGCTTGATCGAATCCCTTATCTACTTCACGCTGTGCCAGGGCTTGTTATCGCATTATCATTGGTCTTCTTTACCATCAACTATGCCTATTCCCTTTATCAAACCTTTGCCATGGTTATCGTTGCCTACTTTATGCTTTATCTTCCAATGGCGCAAACGACCTTGCGTAGCTCGCTTGAACAAATGTCTAGTAACATTGAAAAGGTAGGGCAAAGCTTAGGCCGTAGCAACTTTTATATTTTCCGTACCTTAGTCATTCCAGCTATGTTACCGGGGATTGCGGCTGCCTTTGCTTTAGTATTTTTAAACTTAATGAAAGAGCTCACCGCAACCTTATTACTGACCCCTAATGACATTAAAACGCTTTCAACTGCGGTGTGGGAATACACCTCTGATGCACAATATGCGGCTGCAACGCCTTATGCCATTATGTTAGTGCTATTTTCAGGGATTCCTGTATTTTTACTGAAACGATACGGTTTTAAATAACGAGAAGATAAAAATGACAACATTACTCGACATTAAAAATTTGAATAAATCCTTTAACGGACACCAGGTTCTGCACAATATCTCTCTGCAATTAGAGAAAGGTGAAATTCTATTTCTTCTTGGCGCATCTGGTTGTGGAAAAACCACCTTATTGCGTAGTATTGCTGGTTTTGAACAACCAACAAGCGGTGAGATTTGGTTAAAGAATCAACCTATTTTTAAAGAAAATCTCAATGTGCCGACCCAGCAACGCAAATTAGGCTATGTGGTACAAGAAGGCGTGCTATTTCCTCATTTAAATGTTTACCGCAATATTGCTTATGGCTTAGGCGATGGCAAAGGGAAAACGGAAGAGGAAAAACAACGCATCGAAGAAGTGATGAAACTCACGGGTATTAGCAGCTTAGCGGACCGTTTCCCTCATCAGCTTTCTGGTGGTCAACAGCAACGTGTTGCACTTGCTCGAGCACTTGCACCAAGCCCTGAGTTAATCCTGTTTGATGAGCCATTTAGTGCGTTAGATGAACATCTAAGAAATCAAATTCGTTACGATATGTTACAAGTATTAAGAGAAAGTGGTTCCTCTGCCGTATTTGTAACCCATGATCGCGATGAAGCACTATGTCATGCTGACAAAATCGCAGTGATTCAAGAAGGGAAAATTCTCCAAATTGCGACACCTAAAACGCTCTATTGGTCACCTCAGTATTTGTCTATTGCTAAATTTATTGGGGACAGCATTATTCTTCCTGCAACATTAAAAAACGATAGCATCGCGACCTGTCAATTAGGTGAAATTGCCATCGAAAATAAAGGAAATGGCCATACGCAAGGGAAAGTGTTATTCCGCCCTGAGCAATTCTCTCTTGCGAAAAAAATCCAAGACCCGACCGCTTCTTTTAAAGGTGAGATTAAGCGAATTGAATCAAGAGGACGAGCTATCAATATTTGTATTGATGTTTGCGGTTATGAATTGAATATCAATGAAGATCTCATCAACGAATACCATACTGACGAACAAGTCACCATGTATTTGTATGGGAAAGGGGTATTCTATAATGACTAAAAAAAGGCGGAACACATTGTTCCGCCTTTTTATATGATTTAATGACCAAGTGATTTTCGCATTTTGATGTTGAGCATTTCAACTACTGTTGAGAAGCCCATTGCAAAGTAAATGTAGCCTTTTGGAATATGAATATCCAAACTTTCAGCAATTAAACTTACTCCAACTAAAATTAAGAATGCTAAGGCTAAAATCTTCAATGTCGGATGGGTATCAACAAAATTACCAATTGGTTTCGCTGCAAACATCATCACACCTACTGCAATCATAATTGCCAAAATCATCACTGGAAGGTGGTTTGCCATCCCTACCGCGGTAATTACTGAGTCTAAAGAAAATACGATATCTAAAATCGCAATTTGGATTAATACACCCAAATAACTGACTTTCTTCTTGTTATTCTCTTCTTCATGATGTGCTTCAGGATGCATCGCCTCTTTAATTTCACCTGTACTTTTCACAATTAGGAATAAGCCCCCAAGGAATAAAATCAAATCGCGACCCGAAATTTCCTGACCAACCAAAGTGAATAGTGGCTCCGTTAATTTCATCATCCAAGAAAGGGAAACAAGAAGTAAAATACGGGTAATCATCGCTAATCCAAGGCCGATAATACGACCAGATTGACGTTGATTCGCAGGTAAACGTCCCACTAAAATACTAATAAAAATAATGTTATCGATACCCAAGACGATTTCAAGTGCGGTCAATGTGAGCAATGAAATCCATGCTTCAGGATCAACAAGCCATTCAAACATAATATGTTCCTATATAAAATCCGAAAGGTTGAAATAATAGACAGTTCGTGTAGAAAATCAAGATTTTTCCTAACTTTTTAAGGTCTCGAAAATCTTTTCGGCTAAGGCTTTAGAAATACCGGGTACAGAGGCGATTTCATCCAATGTGGCATTTTTGACACCTTGCAATCCACCTAAATATTTCAACAAGGCTTGACGTCGTTTAGCACCTACCCCTTCAATGGTTTCCAATCCACTTTGGGTAAAGGCTTTTTGGCGTTTTTGACGATGACCGCTAATCGCATGATTATGGCTTTCATCTCGAATATGTTGGATTAAATGCAACGCAAGACTATCATCCGGCAAATGGATTTCACGATCTTGTTTGCTGATAATCAACACCTCTTGTCCTGCTCGACGATCTACACCTTTTGCAACACCAATTAAGTGCGGTCGGTTTTTATCCCATTTTACGTTGAGGTGATGAAAAACCTCTAAGGCACGATTAAGCTGCCCTTTACCACCATCAATAAAAATAATATCGGGAATTTTATCTTCATCAAGATCGCGGTCGTAACGTTTCTTTAAGGCTTGCTCCATCGCTGCATAATCATCACCACCCGTAATACCTTCAATATTAAAACGGCGATAATCTGATTTCAGTGGGCCTTCTTGATTAAATACCACGCAAGATGCCACGGTTTGATTACCCATCGTATGACTAATATCAAAACATTCCATGCGTTTAATTTCAGGCATATCGAGCAATTCACAAAGCGCTTGATAACGTTCGTACATTCGGGAAGATTGTTTAAGTTGAGTCGCTAAGGCCGCTTTGGCATTAATTTGTGCCAACTGCAAATACTTGCCTTTATCGCCTTTAGCAGATTCTTGTATCACCACTTTTCGGCCGGCTTGTTCAGTTAATAAGGCCTCAAGCTCCGCTTTTTCATCTAATTTATGATCCACAATAATACTATTAGGAATACTTCTGCCCTGATGACCTTGCAAATAGAACTGCCCAACAAAAGTGGCTGTGAGTTCAGATAAATCTGTATTAGCAGGCACTTTCGGAAAATAACTGCGATTGCCCAATACTTTGCCTTGACGAATAAACATTACCTGAACACAAGCTAAACCGTGCTGATACGCAATGGACATAATATCCATGTCATCCAAACGCTCATTGGAAACAAATTGTTTTTCGATAACAGCACGAACCGCTTGAATTTGGTCACGATAACGTGCCGCGCCTTCAAAATCCAAGTCTCGGCTCGCCTGCTCCATTTTGCCAATGAGATAATCTAATACTTGCTGATCTTTTCCTTGTAAAAATAGTCGTGCTAATTCAACTTGTTGGTTATATTCCTCATCAGTCACATAGCCTGGCACACAAGGTGCGGAGCAACGCCCGATTTGATATTGCAAACAAGGGCGGGAACGATTGTTATAAACCGAATTTTCACATTGACGAACAGGGAATAATTTTTGCATTAACGACAAGGTTTCACGCACTGCACCCGCATGAGGATAAGGCCCGAAATACTCGCCTGCAATTTTTTTCGTTCCGCGATAAGAAGTAATGCGAGGATGGCGTTCTTTTGTCAATAAAATAAAAGGATAGGATTTATCATCTCGCAATAACACATTATAACGAGGTTGATAAAGCTTAATGAAGTTGTGCTCTAGCAATAACGCTTCAGTTTCTGAAGAAGTAATCGTCGTATCAATATGATGAATTGACGACACCAAGGCTTCTGTTTTTTTGCTGCTTAAGTTTTTTCGGAAGTAGCTGGAAAGGCGCTTTTTTAGATCTTTCGCTTTGCCCACATAAATAACCTGATCTTTATCGTCATACATACGATAAACACCAGGTTCATGAGAAACGTCTGAGAGAAACTTCTTGGAATCAAACATCAGTAAAAACTATGCCAAAATTGACCGCACTTTTTCTAAATCTTCTGCCGTATCCACACCAACAGCAGGGACTTCTTTCGCCAATTCCACATGGATACGCTCACCGTACCACAATACACGGAGTTGCTCTAATTTCTCTAAGTTTTCTAATTGTGTTGGTGCCCATTGCACATATTGTTTAATAAAGCCTGCACGATAAGCATAAATACCAATATGACGAAGATACGCATCAGCCAGTTGTGCCTTTGAGGTATCCTCTAATTGCATAAATTGATCACGATCGTAAGGAATCACTGAACGGGAAAAATATAAAACGTAGCCATCTTTATCCGTAACGACTTTCACCGCATTTGGGTTAAATAACTCTTCCGCTTCGTGAATTTTTACCGCAAGTGTCGCCATATTCACGTTAAACTTCGCTAAATTCTCTGCTACTTGGCTCACAATAACGGGGGGAATTAGCGGCTCATCCCCTTGGATGTTTACAATAATTTCATCATCAGCAATACCAAGCTTACTTACCACTTCCGCTAAACGCTCAGTACCAGAATTATGAGCTTCTGATGTCATACAAACTTCTGCTCCAAAAGCTTTTGCTGCCTTTTCAACTTGTTCGTTATCTGTCGCAATAATGACTCGGCTAGCGCCTGATTGTTGAGCTTTCTCAAAAACATGTTGAATCATGGGTTTACCGGCAATATCAGCTAAAGGTTTACCTGGTAAGCGGCTCGATGCAAAACGAGCAGGGATAATAACTGTAAATGACATAATCATTCCTTATTCTTTCAGTGTTTCGGCTTTTTCTGCCAACAAAACCGGCACGCCGTTTTCAATAGGATACGCCACTTGCTCAAAAGGGCAAATGAGCCGTTGATTTTCTTGATCGTATTTCAATCTTGCCAAACATCGCGGGCAAGCGATCACTTCTAATAATCGAGGATTAAGTTTCTCACGCATATTTCACTCGAATAGAGTTACACTAAATGACGGATTTTTTCCCACAATTGTGGAAGTTTTTGGCCTTGGTTTTCAGCCTCAACAATCTCCGCATCAACTGGAATATACCACCAGTTCTCTTTAGCAAAAGCTTGGCATTTTACGGCATCCTTTTCGGTCATAAAGAGCGGTTGGTTTTCAGCGAGTTTTTCTAATAATTGCGGCTCAAAATGTTGATGATCTTGAAAAGCTTTCGTATTGGCTAAACGAATATTTAAATTTTCCAACATCGTGAAAAAACGTTGAGGATTGCCAATTCCCGCGATGGCTGAACCTTGAGTAAATTCACTTAACAAGCGTTTTTCTGCCGTCACTAAATTAATGGCATAATGAGGAACTAATTGCATAATGGCATCAGAATAAGCATTTTTTCCGCCATTAGTAATCACAAAGTCCACATTTTTTAAACGACTTGGCAATTCACGCAAAGGGCCTGCAGGCAATACAAAGCCGTTCCCTAAAGCGCGTTCTGCGTCCATCACTACAATTTCAATATCACGTCGCAACTTATAATGTTGTAATCCATCATCCGAAATAATCAGATCGCAATCCTGTGTATTCAAAAGTAATTCGATAGCTTGTTGACGATTCGGTGAAATCACCACAGGCACACCTGTTCTTTTGGCGATTAAAACAGGTTCATCGCCACCTTGAACAGGGTCTGTTTCCGGTGTGACAAGTAAAGGATAGGTTTTAGATTGGCTACCATAGCCACGAGAAATCACGCCTACACGTAATCCTTGTTTTTGTAACTCTTCAACTAACCAGACAACGACAGGGGTTTTACCATTTCCACCAACAGAAAGATTGCCGACAATAATGACCGGTTTCGGAGATTTATAAGAGGATAAGATATTCAGGGAAAATAATGCTCGGCGAATTTGGCTAATCAACCAAAATAGCAGTGAAAAAGGAAGAAGCAACCAAGCTAGCTTTGAATTAGAGTACCAAAAAGGCATTTCATTTATCCTATATTGATTTTGGGCGAACACATTGGTTCGCCCTTATTATTTTATCCGCTAAACTGCATACTGTGTAATTGTTTATACGCACCATCAAGTGCTAATAAATCTTGATGTGTACCACGCTCTTTAATTTCACCGTGTTCAATGACTAAGATTTCATCGGCATTTTCAATGGTTGATAAACGATGCGCGATAACCAATACTGTACGATCTTTCTTCAGCTCTTCTAATGCAGACTGAATCGCACGTTCAGATTCGGTATCAAGAGCAGACGTCGCTTCATCTAAAATTAAAACCGGTGAATTACGTAATAACGCACGAGCAATGGCTAAACGCTGACGCTGACCACCAGAAAGACTTGCGCCATTCTCACCAATAACGGTATCAAAACCTTGTGGAAGTTTCTCGATAAATTCAAGTGCATAAGCTGCTTTCGCCGCTTCGATAATTTCTTCACGCGTGTATTTATCTTCTGCCGCATAAGCAATATTATTGGCAATCGTATCGTTAAATAAATGTACTTGTTGAGAAACCACTGAACAATTTTCGCGTAAATTAGATAAACGATAATCTTGAATTCTCACGCCATCTAATAAAATCTCACCTTCATCAATATCGTAGAAACGCGTCACTAAATTGGCAATGGTTGATTTACCCGAACCTGAACGCCCCACTAATGCCACGGTTTTGCCTGCAGGCACATAGAAAGAGATATTATTTAAGGCTTTCTCTTCTTTACCCTCATAGGCAAAACTCACATTTTTAAATTCTAAATCACCTTTTGCGGGTTCGGCTTTATACGTACCATTATCTTTTTCAGTCTCTAAATCTAAGATCGCAAACAATGTCTGACAAGCCGCCATGCCTCGTTGGAATTGTGAGTTTACATTCGTCAAGGATTTTAACGGACGCATCATCGCTAACATAGAAGAAAAAACTACCGTGAAAGAACCCGCAGTTAAATTATCATCAGCAATTAATGGTGTCGTTGCTAAATAAAGCACTGCTGCCAACGCCAAAGAAGCAATCACTTGCACAACTGGATCTGAAATGGCATCAGCAGTTACCATCTTCATACCTTTACGACGCATATCGTTACTGACTTTATCGAAACGCTCTTCCTCCACTAATTGCCCACCAAAAGAAAGCACTACCTTATGCCCTTTCAGCATTTGTTCCGTCGCAGAGGTTAATTCCCCCATGGAATCTTGCATATTTTTACTGAGCTTACGGAAAATCTTAGATACCATGCGAATCAGTACTGCAATAATCGGGCCAATCACAAAAAGCACAAGTGTTAATTCCCAACTGGTATAGAACATCACAACAAGCAACGAAATTAAATAGGCTCCTTCGCGAACAATCGTCACTAATGAACTAGATGAAGAGTTAGCAATCATTTCTGAGTCGTAAGTAATACGAGAAAGTAATTTTCCTGTTGAATTACGATCAAAAAAGCTCACTGGCATAAACATTAAATGTTTAAACAAACGGCGGCGCATAATCATCACTACTTTACCGGATACCCACGCTAGGCAATAAGTAGAGACAAAGTTGGTCACCCCACGCAATATAATCATGCCAACCACAACAAATGCCATCATTTTCAAGAAAGAATGATCGGCTTTTCCGAAACCATCATCAAGCAAAGGCTTAAGCATATAAATCAAACCTGAATCTGCTAAAGCATTAAAAATTAAAGCAAAAGCGGCGACTAATAAGCCTGATTTAAACGGTGAAATCATCGGCCATAAACGCTTAAAAGTTTGTGTGGTTGAGAAATCTTTATCTTGCATAGTTTGTTCTTACATCACATTGTCTTAATAAAAATTGGCTGCATTGTACCTGTTATTTCGGGGATAATCCAATTACACGGGCAAACCAAGGTGAAAAATCTCCTCTCGCCTTTTCAATTTCAATGCCCTTTTCAGTAAAATTTAACCTTATATGACCTGAAATAGCGGTATTTTCGACCGCACTTTGATAACGATTTAACCGTTCAATCACGGTTGGATGAGGAAAATTCCACGCATTCCATCGTCCACTTGAAATTAAGGCAAGATCAGGTTTCGTCAGAGCCAATAAAAACTCGCCTGTTGAAGTTTTACTACCATGATGCCCCACTTGTAACACATTAATTTTGCCTATGTTTTCAGCAAATGCTCTTTCTGTCGCCACATCCGCATCACCGGTTAAAAGGATCTTGTACTGTCCATCTGTTAGTAAAATTACGCAAGATTGCGGATTCTCCGCTCTATCTGTTATTTGCGTGGGTGAAAGAACTTTAAAATCAAGTCCTCGCCACAGCCATTGTTTCCCCTGAAGACAAAAAGTGCGGTGCGTTTCGCCGTAGTTTTTACGAGAAGGTGTAATCAGTTCAATGTCTCGGTATGCGGCTAAAATCGCTTTAGCACCACCTGAATGATCGTTATCATCATGGCTTAAAATCAAGGTTTCAAGTTCAATACCTTCCCGTTGAAGATAAGGTAATATCTCTAATTCCGCCATGGAAGAAGCCCCTATTCCACCCTGCCAAGCAGGCCCCGAGTCATACAACACCCCTTTCCCCTCTTTCACAATTAAGGTTGCTAAACCTTGACCAACATCTAACGTATCTAACTGCCATTTGGGGTTCGTGAAATATCGATATCCTAGAGTACTCATACAAATACTAAAAATAAGAATTATGCCCAATAGAGCTTTTTTATAATCTTCTGACGATAAGATTTTTGTACTATTTAACGTGAAAAATCGACTCGATTTTAACGTTGTATTTTTTGTTTGAGCTTGAGATGCAAAATACAATCCACATAACATGCTGCCAAAAACAAAGCTTAAAAGTGCAGTCAAAACGAGGGATAAATTCATCGAAATTGGCATATACGAACCTTGGAAAAGACTGAGGCATTGTGTAATACCTTGAGCAATCGTATTTGAAAGATGCCAAGAAGAAAATGCACCATGGGTCAACACCGCAAAGAGAATCAAGGGCACAAGTAAAAAACTATACAAGGGCACTGCAATTAAATTTGCTAAGAACCCATTTAATGCCAAGCCATTAAAAAAGAAAAGCTGAATAGGCGTAAATAAAATCAACAGCCCTAACTGCAAATGAAACAAGCCTAAAATCCACCGCACTTTGCGGGATAATTTTTGATGTCGCCATTCAATGATTGATAAGGGAACATATCTGTACCACACAATCAGACAGGTAACGGCACCAATTGAAAGCCAAAAGCTCACCGAAAGCGGCATAAGCGGATCGCAAAACAACAAAAATGCCACGACTAAACACAGCATTTGCGAAGGCGTGTAATATCGTCGCGAAAATTGAAGGATTACAATAAAAAGCAGTGCCATCATTGCACGGAAGGTTGGTAAACTAAATCCGGCTAAATAGGCATAACCTAAAGCAATCAACACACCAAAGTAAAGTGGAAACCAGGGCGAAATAAAGCGTGTAGGCAGTGCGAGTTGCAACAATCGAGCAAAGAAAAAGCCTATCCCCATTGCTAAACCAATATGGAGCCCTGAAATCGCAATTAAATGTGCTGTATTCGTTTGTTGATAAATCAGCCACGTTTTATTATCCAGCCAAGCTCGCTCACCAAATGCCAATGCTATAAGTAAACCTTGTAAAGAAAGCCCCTCTGTTTGCTTGAGGCTAGTCTGTAGAAAATATGTGCGGTAAGAAAAATCATCACCAATTTTGACCGCACTTTTCACATTTCCAACGGCAATAATCCTTTTTGAAAAATACCATTGTTGTCGATCAAATCCCCCATGATTAAGTCTTGCAGAAACAGGTCGAAGTTTTACATCACCCCGCCAAACTTCGCCGAGTTGTGGCTTTTCCGGCGCTTTCCAATTAATAAAAATCCGTTGTTCTTTTCCATCAAATAAAGAGCTTGTCGCAACCAACGTTTGATAATCTTGCTGATGAAGAATTTCTGAGATGTGGAGATCTAAGGTAATTTTATTCGGTAAACTTGAAATTTTCTCTGCTTGTCCCAATAACGATAAAGCTGGTGAATGTGCATAAGCCAAAGTAAGTAAAAACAAGATACTACTTATGCAAAAATTTCTGGCTTTAAAATAATTGAACCAATGGAAACAAAGTGCGGTCATAACCAACATTAAAATGCTCAGCCCAGCCTGTTGCCAAGTGAGCAGTAAAAAATCTGGCACGACAAGCAAGGATAAGGCTGAGACAATGAGCATCATGCACAGTTGAAATAGCGTGATTTTCATTTTAAGTGTGATTTATAGCGAGAAAGTAAGGCAAACTAGCCTTAACCTCATAGATAAGCAAATAAACATACTGTTTTTTGCGATCACGATCGCAAATTTGAAATTTCTAAGCTAAATTTATTTGCTAAATAGGTGAAGTTCTGCTATTTATATCGCCCTTAAAAAACAGGGTTCTTATGTCAGCTATTTTTTAGCCGATAAGAATCAATCAAAACAACAAGACAGGAAGTCGTTAAAATCTTTACTACATTAGGAGTTATCAATGTCTAAGGCATCTCTAAGTTTGCTGGATTTAGCCGGTGTTACACCTTATCAACCAAAGAAAGGTGAAGAATACATGAATGAAGATCAAATTCTTCATTTCAGAAAAATTTTAACTGCATGGCATGAGCAAATTGTGGAAGAGGCATCAAGAACTGTTGCTCATATGCAAGATGAAGCTTCAAACTTCCCAGATCCAGCAGACCGTGCGACCCAAGAAGAAGAATTCAGTCTTGAATTACGTAACCGCGATCGCGAGCGTAAATTAATGAAAAAGATTGAATACACATTGAAAAAATTGGACACCGATGATTTCGGTTACTGCGATTCTTGTGGGGAAGAAATTGGCATTCGTCGCTTAGAAGCACGTCCTACTGCTGATCTTTGTATCGATTGCAAAACCCTTGCTGAAATTCGTGAAAAACAAGTCGCAGGTTAATTGATTCAAATAACCCAATGAAAAAGTGCGGTCAAAAACAACCGCACTTTTCGTGTTTTTATCAAATGTGCATTTAACACAGAGAATGGAGTAAATTATTCTTACTTATATAAAAAATTTATTTGGTAAAAAAACTAAAAAAGAAACTGAAACCAATATAAATTCGCCTGTCCCAAAAACAGCGCCAAAAACTGAAAAACCAAACGTTTCAAAAACAGAGCGTTCACAACCCAAGATCGCCCCGTCCTCTTCTCACCACAAAAAAACGAACACCCAAGCGCATCGTCACGACAAACATATCGTTAAAGCCTCTCATTTCGGCATTAATCCACGTATGTTTAGTCGTAATGCCATTACTGTGGTAGAAAAATTGCAACGTCAAGGTTATGACGCTTACATCGTTGGTGGTTGTTTGCGTGATTTATTGTTAGGTAAACACCCAAAAGATTTTGATGTGGCAACCAATGCACGTCCCGACCAAATTCAAGCGGTATTCCAACGTCAATGCCGTTTAGTTGGTCGTCGTTTCCGCCTTGCGCATATTATGTTTGGACGCGATGTGATCGAAGTGGCCACATTCCGTGCGAGCCATTCGGATGCGCGCAGCGAAAATCAAGCGAAACAAAGTGATGAAGGGATGTTATTACGTGATAACGTGTACGGCACCATTGAACAAGATGCGGAGCGTCGTGACTTTACCGTAAACGCCCTTTACTACAATCCGCAAGATAATACGTTGCGTGATTATTTCAACGGAATTGATGACCTGAAAAACGGAAAATTACGTCTGATTGGCGATCCCGTTACCCGTTATCAAGAAGATCCTGTGCGTATGCTACGCTCTGTGCGCTTTATGGCGAAATTGGATATGTTCTTGGAAAAACCAAGTGAACAGCCAATTCGTGAGCTTGCACCATTGCTGAAAAATATTCCACCAGCGCGTTTATTCGATGAAAGCTTAAAATTATTGCAGTCTGGCAATGGTGTAAAAACCTATAAATTACTTCGTCAATATGGCTTATTTGAACAGCTTTTCCCAAGCTTAACGCCTTATTTTACCGAAAAAGAAGACAGCCTTGCGGAGCGCATGATTTTAACTTCGTTAAATTCAACTGATGAACGCATTGCCGATAAATTGCGTATCAATCCAGCCTTTTTATTTGCGGCATTCTTCTGGTATCCATTGCGCGAAAAAGTGGATGTACTGAAAAATGAAGGTGGCTTAAACAATCACGATGCTTATGCTCTTGCGGGAAATGAAGTGCTTGATCAATTATGCAGATCATTAGCTGCACCTCGCCGTCATACATCCGTCATTCGTGATATTTGGATGTTGCAATTACAATTGCTTAAACGCACTGGTTCTCACCCTGCTCGCACGATGGAACATCAAAAATTCCGTGCGGCCTTTGATTTATTGGCGATGCGTGCCGAAGTGGAAGGTGGTGAAACCGTTGAATTGGCAAAATGGTGGCATGAGTACCAACTGAGCAATCAAGAACAACGTCGCCAGTTGGTTCAAGAACAACAAAAATTGCATCCTGCACCGAAGAAAAAATATTATCGAAGACGTAAACCTAAGGCGGCTAACTAATGGTTCAAGTGTATATCGCCCTTGGCAGCAATTTAAATACGCCGACAGAACAATTAAATTCCGCATTAGAGGCAATTTCTGCGCTACCTAATACCGAATTAAAATCGGTGAGCGGATTTTATCAAAGCAAACCATTAGGCCCGCAGGATCAACCTGATTATGTGAACGCGGTGGCGATGATCGAAACCACTCGCCCACCTTTAGCCTTACTCGATGAATTACAACGCATTGAAAATGAACAAGGTCGCGTGCGTTTACGTCGTTGGGGGGAGCGTACACTAGATTTGGATATTCTGCTTTATGGCGATCAAATCATTCAAAATGAACGCTTAACCGTGCCTCATTACGATATGAAAAATCGCGAATTCGTGATTGTGCCGCTTAATGATATCGCACAAGATTTGGTTTTACCGGAAGGCGAAAAAGTCGCAGATTTGGTGAAAGCCTTTGAAAATCATCAAATGCATAAAATCAAAAACAGCGAGAAAATTGACCGCACTTAACTTAAAACAAAGGGCTGATATTCACTATCAGCCCTTCTTTTTTGCCTATCAAATTAGGCAGCAACGGAAACAAAGATTTCTGTGCCGATAATCACACAAATAAAACCAACCAACATTGGGACAGACATACGTTTTACGATTTCAAATGGTGAGATTTTTCCCATCCCTGACACAGCCACAACCACGCCAGAAACTGGTGATAAACCACGACCTAAGTTAGAGGCTTGTAACATTGGAATGGTTAAGAACGCTGGATTAACGCCCATTTGAGTGGCTAATTTTGGAATTAATTCTGCAAAAGCATAGAACGCCGCGTTACCAGAACCTGTCGCCATGGTAGCTAAAATGGTAATCACCGCAAGCACTAACATCATAAAGAATGCTGAACCGCCGAAGGATTGTGCTGAGTCGATTAAATTAGTGATAAAGCCGATTGTACTTAAACTTTGTGCAAATACACCTGCCGCCACTAAAAGCATCACTACGCCTGCAAAGGCATCTGCCATACCGCGATATGCCACCACAAGATTATCAAACGTTTGTTTTGCGTTAAAGCTACGTAAGAAATCTACCGCAGCAGTAATGATAAAGCAAAGCACCATCACGGTAACAATGTGTAAATTTGGCAAGCCCCATTTACCATCAAAAATCAACACGCCAATAATGGGTAATAATGGCAAAATCGCATAATAGTTTGGTGCAGTGGTTTTAATTTCATCTGCATTCAAACGTTCTACTTGCACGCCTTCTTTTTTATCTAAATAACGCTGCCAGAAGAAGTGCGCGACAGCAATCCCTAGAATCGCAAAAATCGAAACTGGCAATGCGGTGCCAAAGGCAAACTCACCTAAAGGAATTTTTGAAATTTCAGCAGAAAGCACCACGTCGCCTGATGTTGGAGAAAGAATAATAGAAATTGGAGATGCACAAATTGCAGCAGCAGCCCCACGTGAAATTCCGACGTTTACCATGACAGGGAATAATGTTGCCATTAATAACACGCCCAAGCCCGTTGCGGATGCCACTGCAAAAGACATTAAACATGCAAGGAAGTAAGCAAACACCATTAAAATATAAGGTGAACGGATATTTTTCAGTGGTTTTGACACCAATTTCACCACCACATCGTTCGCGCCAAGATGGGTCATGTACACAGAGAAACCACATAACACCATAATCATCAAGCCTAAACCACCGCCACGATTACCGAGTAGATATTTCACATATTCTAAAATATCAAAATAGGTGGAACCGGTGCTTTTCACGCCTTCCGGTAAAATCGAATGTCCCATCAGCACTGAAATGAATAACAAGACCAAGCCACCGAACATCAACACACCGGTCGCTGAGTAGCCTTTCACGATATAATATGCCACCAAAACAATGGCAATCAAACCTATAATCAGATCCATAATTTACCTCTTTATTAAAATAATAATATCAGCAAGATAGCGATTGAATTGACAGTTGTAAATCAGTTCAATACGAAAACTTGAGGTAGATCACAAAAAGAGTTTTGGGGAGAAAGTGCGGTTGGTTTTGGAGGTGTTTTTTAACTTCAAAAATGTTCCTCAAACCAACTGTATACTCATGGTAAATAAAAATATTCTCCTAATTTGTAGTCCTAAAAATAGAAAATAAAAAACATCAAAGAGAATCAGTACCAAATATTTCTTCAGGTGGTCTCCAGCCATTTCTATATTTGACTGCCAATGAAATAACAGGCTCATCTTTATATTTCTCATTTAAAGAAATCGAATCAATTAAAGAATGTAATTTTTCTTCATCACCGTAAATCTTTATTAACCAATCCCACACAAGCCATTCTTCTATATAAATAGTTGGATCATTTCCTTTCTGTTTTTTACTCTCCACTATAGATGATTTCAATAATGAATATAGAATATCTTCTGATTCCAATAGTGAATTATCTAAGGTATTACCTAAAGAAACATAAAAATTAAGTACATGAGTCAATTTATAAGTTTCAATTAAAGTTTGAAGTTGTGAATTTTTAATATTATCGACTAATATATTTTCAAATTCTTGAGCTTCATATTCAGAAACTAAACGATGCCCTCTTTCTCCATACCCTATAATTCTCACAATTTCTAACTGAGCAAATAAATCACAATTACTTAGCAACTGTGAAATGGTATTATATATATTCTCTTTAGGAATGCTTTGTAATAGATTATATGTCAAGCTACTCCAAACAACATCTGGTCCAAAATCAAACATCCCTCTATTTTTTTTATAATGAACAAGAGGTAGATATTTATATAATACAGGTATAGTATTTAATGCATATTCTTCTTTAAAATCACTTTTATAATCCATTAGATTTTTTATAACATTTTCTAATGACCTTAACTCTATATTATATAATGCCTGACCAAACTTATCTTTAAAAGGCATTTTAAAAAATAGATCATTAGCTAAAATAAAATCATTTACATCAGATCCAATTATTTTATTAAAATACAAATTAAAAAAAGTAGGTTTAGAAATCCTCTTGTCTTTTACACAACCACTATTAGAGTAAATATAATTATCAAGTTTAAAAGTATTCTTATTTATATCAAATAATAAACCTAAAACCTCCTCAAAAATTATATCATCACCAATAAATCATTTACAATCTTATCCTTTCTTTCATTCATTCTTTCCTTTATTTGATAAGAAACAATCTCTATTTTTAAAAATATCTTCAAATTTCTCAGGATAAAAAACTCTTATTACTTCCATAATAATAAGATCTACCGAATCAATAAAAGCACCAACCTGTTTAACTGTTTCTGATAAAGATGATATATATCTTCTAACATCTCTTATATTTTTTATAGTCGGTTTAACGATAGCCCAATAGGCATCACTCCATCTAATTTCATCTATGTAAATATTACCAAAAATTTTGTTTAATGAATCAATTAAACATTCTAATAAAATTTGATCTGAAACTTTAGGGATATCAAATGGAACTTGAATTATTTTTTCCAAATAAGATTTCCCATCAATATTATTTGAATCTAATATC
Source organism: Parahaemophilus parainfluenzae (assembly GCF_001055095.1). Classification (GTDB taxonomy): domain Bacteria; phylum Pseudomonadota; class Gammaproteobacteria; order Enterobacterales; family Pasteurellaceae; genus Haemophilus_D; species Haemophilus_D parainfluenzae_Z. The sequence continues at coordinate 152,976 of NZ_JVHG01000025.1, read as the reverse complement.
TTAGTAACCCTAATTTTATCAAAAGACAATATATAAATAATATTAGGAAAATTCCCTATAATTCTTACTAACTTCAAAATAGATTGTAATTCAGCACTAGATAATCGATCTATATCATCTAGAATTACTGTTATAGGTTTATCAGCTTTTTTTAAAGCCTCTATTAATTCATTTCTTTTAATCTGAAAAGAATTTTTAGTTTTAAAAAAGAATTTTAGTAGTTTACCTAAAACATCCATAAAAGGAATAAAATTTATAGAAGATACGACCTCGCCAAAATCACTTATTTTTTCTTTTAAATCAGAATTATCATTATAATTACTCAATTGCTCTGACATTTCAGAAAAAAACAATTGAATCAGGTTGTTAGTATCGCTAAACATCCAGGGATTAAAGTCAATAACAACTGAATTTTTTTTAAGCTCCGTTCTCATCAAATTAATATACGATGTTTTACCTCCCCCCCATTCACCACAAACACTAACAACCAACCCCTCTTTATAATCCAAAGAAAAGAGATGCTGAGCAAATAATTCCGCACTACGAGTTCTATCTAATAAATCATTCTTTGAATCTTTTATAGGGTTATCACTAATTATCTTCATATATTCTCCCTTTATAATTCTTTAATCAAATTCAAAATCCGCTTATCCGATACCTGATACTTCGTGCCTAATTGCTGCGCAAATAAGCTCACACGCAATTCCTCAATCATATAGCGAATTTCTGCAATTTCATCGGAAATTGGTTTGGATTTTGGTAGTTTAGCCAGTAATTGTTGGTAAGCTTGTTGCACTTGTTCCACGCGTAGCATAGCCGCACGGTCACGATTCACATCTTGAGCCAGTTTATCGATACGTTTATCTACTGCTTGCAAATAACGCTGTAAATCCGGTAAGCGATCATAACCGCTCTTTTGCACAAAGCCTGGATAAATCAATCCGCTTAACTGCGCTTTAATATCGGAAAAGGCAAAGGCCATGGTGAAATCCATTTTACCTTTTAAACGTTGGTTTAAGGCATGGTTGAGGGATAGGATCTGCTCCACTTTCTGCGCAATATCCACGGTCACTTCGTTAAGGTTTTCCCGCACGAAATCACGCAATTTTTCAAAGCCTGCTTCATCCCACACAAAACCGCCAAAATCGGCAATCAGTTTATCCACCGCACAAGCGATACAGTCATCAATCAAATCCAACACGCGACCAAACGGGGTAAAATACAGCCCTAATTTGGCTTTATTCGGCAATTTTTCATGCAGATATTTAATCGGTGACGGAACATTGAGTAACAACAATCGACGCAAACCTTGTTGCATAGCCACCGATTGCTCAAACTCTGTTTCAAACAGTTTAATACCAACCGCATCTTTTTCATCTACGATGGCTGGGAAAGCTTTGACGCTGAAACCACGTTGTTTTTGTTCGTAGCATTGTGGTAAATCTGCAAAGCTCCAAATATGCAGCCCGCTTTGTTCAATACCATCATCTGCCACAGCAGAAATACTTTCCTGTACGCGATCTTTTAAGTTGAATTTCAGCTCATCCAAATTCATAGATTCGGCAATTTTCTTGCCGTTTTCATCTACCACACGGAACGTCATTTTCAAATGGCTTGGAATTTGTTCCCAATTCCAATGTTCCGCTTCTACGGTGACGCCTGTCATACGACGTAATTCATAAATTAGCGTATCTAATAATGGCTTTTCCAACGGTACGGCACGACTAAAAAAAGCTTGGGCATAATTAGGTGCTGGCACGAAGTTACGACGATAAGATTTCGGCAGAGATTTAATCAGCGCAATCACCAATTCTTCACGCAAACCTGGAATTTGCCAATCAAAGCCGGTCATTTCCACTTGATTGAGCAACGGCAACGGAATATGAACCGTCACGCCGTCCGCATCAGTACCTGGTTCAAATTGATACGTCAGTTTGAGTTTCAAATTACCTTGATGCCAGAAATTCGGGAAATCCAGTTTGCTCACTTGTTCCGCATCATCATTAATCAAGAATGAACGTTCAAAATTAAGCAATTCGGGATCTTTTTGCTGCGCCTTTTTCCACCAGGTATCAAAATGTTTTTGGGAAACCACTTCCGTGCCAATACGCTGATCGTAAAATTCAAAAAGCGTGCGGTCATCCACCAAAATATCGCGGCGGCGGCTTTTGTGTTCCAACTCCTCTACTTCTCGAACAAGTCGTTGATTTTCTTTGAAGAATTTATGTTTAGTATTCCAATCCCCTTCCACTAAGGCAGATTGAATAAAGATCTCACGGCTTACCGTCGGATCAATAGAACCGTAATTCACTGGTCGAGCAGCCACAATCGGCACACCGTAAAGCGTGACTTTTTCATCGGCAATCACCGCCCCACGGGATTTCGACCAATGCGGTTCGGAATAGGATTTTTTAATTAAATGCTCGGCAAGTGGTTCGATCCATTCTGGCTCGATTTCCGCCACCATACGCCCCCAAAGTTTGGAGGTTTCTACTAACTCTGCCGCCATCACCCATTTAGGTTGTTTCTTGAAAAGCACAGAATTGGGGAAAATTGCAAAATGGGCATTACGCGCGCCAAGATATTGTTGTTTCTCCGCTTCTTTTAAACCAATATGAGAAAGCAAGCCGCTTAAAAGTGCGGTATGAATTTGCTGATATTCTGCTTTTTCAGAATTAATCGGTAAGCCCATTTCACGCACTGTTAGACGAATTTGATGATAAATATCCTGCCATTCACGAATACGTAAATAATTTAAGAAATCCTTTTGGCACTGACGGCGGAATTGGTTTTTGCTCAATTCTTTTTGTTGTTCTTGCAGATAACGCCAAAGATTGAGGAAAGCCAAGAAATCTGATTTTTTATCGGCAAAACGACGATGTTTTTCATCGGAAGCTTGCTGTTTTTCTTGTGGGCGCTCGCGCGGATCTTGAATAGATAATGCGGCGACAATAATCATCACTTCATGCAATGCACCTTGTGAAACAGCACTTAGCAACATTTTCGCCAAACGAGGATCCACTGGGAGTTGCGATAATTGACGACCTGTAGCCGTTAATTGACGTTTCTCACCCGCTTTGGTGCGAACCATTTCAAACGCACCTAATTCTTCCAACAGTTTTATCCCATCTTGAATATGGCGTTTATCTGGCGCATCAACAAACGGGAACGCTTCAATATCATCTAAGCCCAATGCCGTCATTTGCAAAATAACAGAGGCTAAATTGGTGCGTAGAATTTCAGGATCGGTAAACTCCGGACGAGAATTAAAATCCTCTTCCGAATATAAACGAATACAAATCCCCTCGCTCACACGACCACAACGGCCTTTACGTTGATTTGCTGAAGCCTGTGAAATGGGTTCAATCGGTAAACGTTGTACTTTGGTGCGATAGCTATAACGGGAAATGCGCGCGGTACCAGGGTCAATCACATATTTAATGCCCGGCACGGTCAATGAGGTTTCCGCGACGTTGGTCGCTAATACAATGCGATTTAATCCGCTTGGATGGAAAATTTTATTTTGTTCTTGTACAGAAAGACGTGCAAAGAGCGGTAGAATTTCCGTGTGTTTTAGATTCTGTTTTTGTAAGGCTTCTGCGGTATCGCGGATTTCTCGCTCACCGTTCATAAAGATCAAAATATCGCCACGACCTTCCGCCTGCAGTTCATCCACCGCATTAAGAATGCCTTGTAGCTGATCTTGATCGTCTTCCTCTACTACCGGACGATAACGCACTTCAACGGGATAGGTTCTACCCGAGACTTCGATAATCGGGGCATTGTTGAAATGTTTGGAAAAGCGTTCCACATCAATGGTCGCGGAAGTGATAATAAGTTTTAAATCACGACGACGTGGTAAAAGCTGTTTCAGATAACCGAGAATAAAATCGTTATTTAGGCTACGTTCGTGGGCTTCGTCAATAATCAAGCAAGAATATTGATTGAGGAAACGATCGTTTTGAATTTCTGCTAATAGGATCCCATCAGTCATCAACTTGATTTGCGTATCATCACTGATTTGATCGTTAAAACGAACCTTATAACCTACTAAACCGCCAAGATCTGTTTCCAGCTCTTCTGCAATACGCGCCGCCACCGAACGAGCAGCAATACGTCTTGGCTGAGTATGACCAATCATGCCCAAATTGCCGAAACCTAATTCCAAACACATTTTTGGCAATTGGGTGGTTTTACCAGAACCAGTTTCCCCTGCCACCACAATGACCTGATGTTCAGAAAGCAATTTTTGAATTTCTACTTTACGTTGGCTAACAGGCAAACTCTCTGGAAAAACAATCGGATTTTGCACCGCTCTTTTACGATTTTCTACACGTAATTGCGCCTGTTCAATTTGCTGTTGGATTTCTGCGGCAACGGCTTGTTGAGCCTCTTGGCTTTTAATTTTTCCAATACCATGGATACGAGCGGATAAACGACGTTGATCCACCAGCATGATGCCGTTGAGTTTCGCAAAGAGAGATTGTTGTATCGGGTTTAATTCACGTTTGACTGATTTATTCTTCATATCTATTTACTTTTAAAACCACCGTAAGCCAAGCAAAGCCAACCAATTAAAAATAACGTTCCGCCAATTGGTGTTACCCACACAAGGAATTTGCCTGCGCCAAGGGCAAGTGCATAAAGACTACCGCTAAAAAGAAGAATACCGTACGCCCAACTCCCTGCAGCAATATTAGCCATTTTGTTGGAGGCCAATGACTCTCGGCACAATTGCAAAATGCCAATCGCTAAAATCGCAATGGTGTGGAACATTTGATATCTCACACCGGTTTCAATCCAGGCTAACTCTTTAGGCTCTAAAACTTTGCTTAATCCGTGGGCGGCAAACGCGCCAATCGCCACACATAAAAAACCGCTCAATCCAGCGATAAATAACCATTTGTTTTTCATTTAAAATTTTCCTAGTAATAGCGCTAAAATCCCCGCGGCGATAAGTGGTCCTACAGGAATGCCGCCTAAGAAAGAAACCCCAATAATCGTACCAATTAATAATCCAGTGACTAAAACAGGTTGTTCTCCCATTAATGGCACCCCTTTCCCGGCAAGCCATGCCACTAATGCCCCAATTAAAATAGAGACACCCATTTTCCAGTTTAAAAATGAACTTAGATCGGGCAGTTGGATTTTTCCTGAGACTAACGGCGCAAGCACACCAATCGTTAAAATAATGATCCCAATTTTTATCCCATATTGTTCGAGTATGGGAATATATTTGGATAATAAGGTTTGCTGCATGATTAATAGCACTGCAGCGGAGATGGTGATTGCGCTATTTTGACTCATTAAGCCTAAAACGATTAAGAAAACCAATAATAACGCTATCATATTGAATTGTAATGACATAAGACCTCTAAAGTGCGGTCAGAAAGATGACCATTTTTTGGCATGTAAAGTTTTTGTAAATTATACCAATTTCTTGCTTTTCTGTGTTTTTTATTTACCTAAAAAAGGCTAGAATACAAGAGAACTTTCTTCTCATACTCCCTGTTTTTACTAAGGTTTTTTGCCCTATGTCGAATGCCGTCAGCCCTGAATTAATTAAAACTGTTGTTCTACTTGCTACCAGTGTCACTATCGTGCCACTTTTTAAGCGTATTGGCTTAGGTAGCGTATTAGGTTATTTAGTGGCGGGATGTTTAATTGGTCCTTCGGTGTTCGGCGTAGTAAAAGATGCAGAATCGGTTCTCCATATGGCGGAACTGGGCGTGGTGATGTTCTTATTCATCATCGGTTTGGAGATGCATCCAGAACGCTTATGGGCAATGAGAAAAGCAATCTTCGGACGAGGTTTTCTACAAGTCGGGCTATGTGGTGCACTGCTTACCTTTGCCGGTATCTATATTTTAAATCTTCCTAAAGAAGTGGCGTTTATTGCGGGGATGGGCTTTACTCTCTCCTCTACTGCTATTGTCATGCAGGTATTAGAAGAACGCGGGATTACGAATACACCAAAAGGCCAACGGGTAATTTCTACCTTAATTTTTGAAGATTTATCCATTGTGCCATTATTGGCTTCTATTGCCTTTTTAACGCCAGAAACCAAACACATTGAACATCAAACCAACTGGACATCTATTGCTATTGCACTCGGTGCCGTTGTCGGTTTAGTGGTTGCGGGTAAATGGTTAATGAACCCTATTTTCCGCTTAATTTCAAAAGCTCACATTCGTGAAATGATGACAGCAGCCGCCTTGCTTGTGGTATTAGGTGCGGCATTAGCCATGGAAGCAAGTGGCCTTTCAATGGCGATGGGCGCATTCGTTGCTGGTGTGATGCTTTCAGAATCTGCATTCCGTCACCAACTTGAAGCGGATATTGAACCGTTCCGTGGTCTATTGCTCGGTCTTTTCTTTATGGGCGTAGGGATGTCACTTGATTTAACCTTGGTGTTCGACAATGCACTTTGGTTATTAGGTATCGTGTGCCTTTATATCATTGGCAAAGCCTTAGCCGTTTACACTGTTGCTCGTATTACGAAACTTGATCGAAAAGAATCCGTTGGACGAATGACCATTATGGCACACGGTGGTGAATTTGCATTCGTACTCTTCTCTGCTGCAACTACGGCAGGTGTAATGACAAAAGATCAAAATGCAACTTTTACTGCTGCTGTCATTATTTCGATGCTATTCTCCCCATTGATTGGTTTATTGATGCGTAAAATCAACCAACGTAAATCAACAAATCAAGAGGAAAAAGTCGATACGAGCGATCTTGATCCAATTGTGGATTTAGAAGATAGCGTACTCGTGATTGGTTTTGGTCGTTTCAGTCAAATCGTCTGTCAATCGCTTCTTGTTCGTGGCATTAACGTATCGGTGATTGACCGTAACATCGAAAACATCCGTGCGGCAGCCAAATTTGGTTTTAAAGTTTATTACGGTGATGGTATTCGCCTTGATGTATTACGTGCTGCAGGTATCGAAAAAGCGAAATGTGTCGTCATCGGGATTAACGATACAGATCGTATTGAAAGCATTGTTCAGAATTTGAAAGATGCTTATCCTAAACTCCCAATTTTGGCGCGAACTTATGACCGCCAAACAACTGTGAGTCTTATTAAGAAAGATGTGGACTTTATTGTGCGTGAAACCTTTGAATCTGCGCTTACCCTCAGTCATGCCGCATTGATGCAATTAGGTATCAATAAAATTGAAGCAGATGAGGTCATTGCAGAAGTTCGTTACTTAGATCAAGAACGATTGAATGAAGAAGTTTTACATGGTTTTTCTACGGATATCATCCGAAAATATTGGATGCCAAAACCTTTCATTAAACCACATTCTGATGCTGAAGCTCTAAATGAAGAAACGGCTGAGATTTTAGAAAAAGAAGATGACACCAATGACGAAGCAGCAGTTGAAACCCTTCTTCATGATGATTCTGAAGCCGAAAAACAAAAAGAAGTCGAATAATAAAAAAGCCCGATAAATCATTATCGGGCTTTTTATTAGGCTTTCATTGTCACAATCCAGCAATTGTGGATTTGCTTATTCCGCTCAAAATCAAGTGGCAAGGTTTTAGCTGAAATTTCAACCGCACTTAATCCCAATTCATCTAACGCCTTAAAATCCATTTTAAAACCACGTTTATTATTTGAGAACACGATGGTGCCGTTAGGGCTTAAAATACGTTTGAGATTACGCATCAATTTGATGTGATCACGTTGTACATCCCAACTGTCTTCCATACGTTTAGAATTCGAGAATGTTGGCGGATCCACGAAAATCAGATCAAACTGACGATCACATTTTTCTAACCATTGTAAGCAATCTGCTTGGATGAGTTTGTGCTGTTTGCCTTCGATATCATTTAAAATCAGGTTTTGTTCTGCCCAGTTTAAATAGGTGTTAGACATATCCACGGTCGTCGTTGATTTTGCCCCACCTAATGCAGCATGCACTGTTGCGGAACCAGTATAAGCAAAAAGATTGAGGAAATCTTTGCCTTTTGCCATTTCGCCAAGCATTTTACGGGTTAAGCGATGATCTAAAAATAATCCTGTATCCAAGTAATCCGTCAAATTCACCCAAAGCTGAGCGCCGTATTCATTCACATAGAAATATTCGCCTTTATTGGCCAATTTTTCATATTGATTCGTACCTTTTTGTTTTTGACGCACTTTCAAAATCAGTTTATTGGTTTCAATACCAGTGACTTGCAAGGTTGCAGTCACTGCATCTAATAAACGTTGACGCGCTTTATTTTCATCAATATTTTTGGGTGCGGCATACTCTTGCACCACAATATGATCACCATAACGATCCACTGCCACGTTATATTCCGGTAAATCGGCATCATATAAACGATACGCATCAAGACCTTGCTGCTTCGCCCATTTTTCAATTTTCTTGATATTTTTCTGCAAACGATTCGCAAAATCCACCGCTACCGTTGAAGTGCGGTCAAATTCAAGCGGATTTTCAGCCACACTTTCTTTACGTTCTGAAATTTGATAATTCTTCTGAACACAATCTAACGGACCGTTTTTTGCTTTAAATTGACGATGTGAACGCATACGCAAACAATCAAGCAACGTAGATTCACTACTGAAAATCGACGCATTCCAACCACCAAATTCATTTTTAAGACGTTGCCCAAAGACTGAATATAGTGCAATCAAAGCAGGAGTTGTACCTAAACGCTCACCGTAAGGTGGGTTACAAATCACTGTTCCCACTTCATCTGGACTTGGATTTTTTAATGCGGCGACATCACCTTGTTTCCAGTGAATTAAGTGTGCTACGCCTGCATTTTGTGCGTTCTTTTGCGCTTTTTTCAGAACGCGATGATCGAGATCGAAGCCATAAAAATGCGGTTTTAGATTTTGATTAAAATAAGCTTCAGCTTGCTGTACCGCTTCTGCTTTCACCTCATCCCAAGCATCTTGATTATGCCCTTTCCAGCAATCAAAGCCCCAATGTAAACGATGTAATTGCGGTGCAATTTGTGCTTCCATTTGTGCAGCTTCGATTAACAAAGTACCCGAACCGCACATTGGATCCACTAATGGTGTCCCTTTTTTCCAACCTGAACGAAGCACTATCGCAGCGGCTAAGGTTTCACGTAAAGGCGCTTGGCCTGTATCTTCACGATAGCCACGTAAATGCAATGCTTCGCCACTTAAATCGAGTGAAACGACGAGTTCTTCTTTATTTAAATAAGCATGAATTCGCACATCTGGATAGTCTTTATCCACATTTGGACGCGCTTTCCCTTGGCGTTCAAAATAATCCACAATGGCATCTTTCACTCGCATCGCACCAAATTGGGTGTGACGAATTTCTTGGTTTGTCCCATTGAAATCAACAAAAAATGTGGCTTTCTCATCAAAATAACTTAACCAATCCTGCCCTGTCACAATTGAATACAAGTCTAAATCACTATATACCTTTCCATTTACAATCGGTAACAAAATACGCGAAGACAAACGTGACCATAATAAGCTGCGATAAAGTGTTTCATCATCAGCCTGAAAATGTACGCCGCCTTGTGCAATTTTACATTCCGTTGCACCAAGCTCTGTGAGTTCGACTTTTAATAGTTCTTCAAAACCACGGGCAGTTGTGGCAAATAGTTGTTTCATGTGTTTTCTCGATAGGGAAAAATTGGGCGAATTATAGCACGAAAGTGCGGTTAAATTTGGGGATATTTCAAGAATATTCCCCCTCTTTTATAAAGAGGGGGTAAGGGGGAGATTTTTGATTATTTACTTAAACATTGAGCATAGCTATCAGCGGTAGCTTGAAGGAAATTCGCATAAGAATTTGGACCAAGCTGTACGTTATCGCCAATAGGATCTAAACGACCAACATTCACTTTTGTACTTTGCGCAAGAGTATCAATCACTTTTGGTGTGAATTGAGGCTCAGCAAAAAGACAATTTACACGATGTTCTTCAATTTCTTCTTTGATGTGAGCAATGGTTTTTGCACCTGGTGCCACTAATGGATTAATGGTGAAATAACCGGTTTGATTTAAACCATAAGCATCATTGAAATAGCTATAAGCATCATGGAACACAAAGAAGCCTTTATCTTTAAGTGGGGCTAATTGTGCTTTGATTTTATCGCTTTGCTCGGTCAAAGTGCGGTTAAAATCGGCTAAGTTTTTCGCGATGAGCTCTTTTTTATCCGGGTGTTGTTCTGTTAATTTATCCGCGACTTTCTGTGCCACAATTTGGCTAATCGCTGGTGAATACCATAAATGCCAGTTCACACTTAACCCATTTTCATCCACATCGTGGTCGTGATGGTCATGACCGTGTTCGTGCTTATGATCGTGTCCATGTTTATGATCATGACCGTGCTCGTGTTCATCGCCTTCATGATAATGTTCATGATGGACTTTGCTTAAAAGCGGTTTAATTTCTGGAATATCAGAAATATTGATGACTTTTTTACTATCAATTTGGCTAATTGGTTTTGCTAAGAAAGCATCAATATCTTCACCAACCCAAAGCACTAAATCTGCAGATTTCACTTTTTGCACATCTGAAAGTCTTAAGCTGTAATCATGTGGAGAAGCACCAGCTGGTACTAAAACCTGTGTATCCGTCACACCGTTTGCAATAGACGATGTAATAAAACCGAGCGGTTTCACGGAAGCCAATACATCTGCATTTGCCATCATTGGAAGGGTTAAAAGTGCGGTAGAAATTGCACTCATTTTTAATACTTGTTTCATGTTTGTTTCCTTACTTTTATTGGGAATTATTCTCAAAGCCAATATAGACTACGCCTTTTTGATAAAATTGCAACATTCCAAATAAAAAAAATGAAGTGATATTTCTTCATCTTATTAAATACTTTCATTCATAAAGAAAAAGCAACGTTTTCACGTTGCTTCATTTCTTTATTTTAATAACTTATCGATTACCCTAGAAACGGCAAAAAATCCAAAGGTTGCGGTTATCATGGTTGCTGCACCAAAGCCATTTGCACAATTCATGGTGGCAGATATCTCACAGCCTTCGTCCATTTTAGGGAAAATCAGAGGCTGTGTGGAAAACACCGCATCAACTGCGAACTTACGTTGTGGATTTTGGGTAAAATTAAAATCCTTACGCAAAACTGACCGCACTTTCGCCAATAATGGATCTTGGATCGTTTTACTTAAATCAGCAATTTGGATTTTCGAAGGATCAGTCTGACCACCTGCACCACCAATGGTAATAATCTTGATTTTATTACGCTTGCAATAAGCAATCATGGCGGCTTTCGTTTTCACGCTATCAATGGCATCAATCACATAATCATAGCCACGATTTAAGTATTCCGCTTGATTATCCGGTGAGATGAAATCATCAATAATATTCACCACACATTCTGGATTAATCAGCTTAACGCGCTCGGCCATCACTTCCGTTTTAAGCTTGCCAATATTGCCGCTTAATGCAGGAAGCTGACGATTAATATTAGTGACACAAATATCATCCATATCAATCATAGTGATCTGCCCTACGCCACTTCGCGCAAGTGCTTCCACTACCCACGAACCTACACCGCCAATACCAATGACGCACACATGAGCCTGACGCAAACGCGTCAAGCCTTCTGGTGTGTAAAGGCGGCCAATGCCGCCAAAACGTTGTTCGTAGTTATCGACTCGAGCCATTATTGTAGAACCCAAACGCGTCCATAGTGTTTTGATAAACCTGCGATATGACCTGCCTGATCACCAATACCACGATATAAGTCGAAGTGGTGACCATTTACCGCTCCGCCCACATCAAGTGCCACCATTAAGTGTAATTTGTGTGTGCCCATCCAGTTACCCTCATTATCAATATCCGGTACTTCAACCAATAATACGGTTCCAGAAGGAATCACATTACGGTCAGAGGCAACGGCCGCCATTGGTACTAAAGGCACACCTGCAGAACCTTTCACTTCGCCTGTTGGATCGTTTTTAAAGAAAACATAAGATGGATTACGTTCTAACAATTCTCGTACGCGAGATGGGTTTGCTTTCCCCCATTCACGAATCGCTTGAATAGACATTTTTTCTTTTGGAATTTCACCATCTTCAACTAACAAACGACCAACCGCTTGATATTTATAGCCATTTTGACCCGCATAGGCTAAATAATTTAAATTGCCATCACCGTAATCAACATAGCCACTCCCCTGCACGCCTAATAGGAAGTTATCCATCATTGAATCACTGTAAGCGAGCTCTAAGCCTTGTCCTGCCAATGCACCATTATAAATTTCTGCACGGCTATAACGTTTATAGCTTGGCATTGCATAAATTGGATGTTGATATTGACCTTGTGCAGTACGACGTGCATGAATCACTGGCGAATAATAACCTGTCATCAGCACATTTTGATAACCATCAAAACCTTTCATAATCTGAGGATTAATGCCGTATTGTGCTAATTCATTTACATTTGCTCCTGCAAGCACCCAGTTAGTGATTTTGCCATAATTCGCCGCAAAGCGATTTGTTAATGAATTTGAATAATCACGAACATTCGTCAACTGCGTTAAAAAATCACCTTGGTTAACGACCGCACTTTTGTTCTCCACGGAAGCTACTGGGCTCAAAATAGCTTGTTGATAAGTACGTCCACTATACTTTGCCCCGAATTTTTGTGGATCGTCGCCTGTCGCAGTACGCGGCAAACTAGAATTATTTTTTGAAGAGACTTTACTTGGAGCCGATCCACATGATGCAAGTACTGAAACAGCCGCCATCACAGAGAGCATTTTTACGGCGAGATTTTGACGAAATTTCATTCTTATTTTCCTAAATTAAACTAACTAATACAAAGTTGCATACGCTATCAAAAATTCCCTTTTAGGACTAGCACTATTTCATAAAATGATTAATTAATATTCACATTGTTTATTTTCTTAACAAACAGAAAGTCAAATTCAGTTTAAATCTTGCAATAATTTTTGAAACGAGTATATTACGCGCCATCAGACGCGGGGTGGAGCAGCTTGGTAGCTCGTCGGGCTCATAACCCGAAGGCCGTCGGTTCAAATCCGGCCCCCGCAACCAAATTACAAAGCACCGAAATTTCGGTGCCTTTTCGTTTTTAGATAAAGGTAACTTTAATCAAAATAAAAAGGCACATGTCCTGAAACATTATGCCTTTATCTATCAATCTTATTAGATTTGATACTTTGTTTTATCGCCAATATCAAAATGCAATGGCATTCGCCATTTTTGAACCGCAAGAATCAATAATAATCCCCCAACGATCACCGACAAAATTCGGGCAATCCAACCTCCTTCAAATACCCAAGCAAACCAAAGTGCAGCGACAAATGCAGGTTGTAAATTTAATAGCGGTACTCTAAAACAGAAGTATTCTTTAAAACATAAACCGCCCAGTGTGACCAATGCACCACCTAACGCAAATTCATGCCAACCTAAAAGCGCACATAAGAGTGCGAGCCACGTGGCAAATTGGAATGTTAAGCGGAAATGTTTTAAATAAATATGAAGGGATGATGCACAACAAGTTGCCGCAACCAACACGGCAATTTGAGCCTGTTGAGGATACCAAGTTAAAGCCAAGATGCTAAATGCCGCAATGACAAAGCCTGTGCGATAAATAATGACGGTGAGTTTATCCCAAACATCCATTGGAGATTGAATATGTGGATCAGCCATGCTATTTCCTTATTTTTGATGATAAAAAGTGCGGTCAAAAACACTCTCATTTTTGACCGCACTTTACATTGAGATTATTTTAATCGATCTAAAATCTTTTGATGAATGCCGCCAAAGCTACCATTTGACATCACAAGAATGTGATCTGTTGGTTTTGCTTCCGCCACAATCATATCGACTAATTTATCAACATTTCCTGTGTAATGTGCCGGTTGCACACATTGTCCTGCAATTTCAGCCACATCCCATGGAATATTATCTGGTTGTAGCATAAATACCGCATCAGCTCGCCCAAGTGCTGGGGCAATTTCATCTTTATGTACGCCCATTTTCATAGTATTTGAACGTGGTTCTAATACCGCAAGAATACGTACACCACCACCTACTTTGTCACGCAACGCAGTAAGTGTCGCAAGAATTGCTTCTGGATGGTGAGCGAAGTCATCATAAACCGTAATACCGTTTACTTCCCCTTTCACTTCTAAACGACGTTTTGCATTGATAAAGCTGCCTAATGCCTGACATGCATCTTCAATTTTAACACCCGCATGGTAAGCCGCCGCAATCGCCATTAAAGCATTGTGCATATTGTGCTGCCCAACAATATTCCATTTCACTTCTGCAACTTTTTGGCCGTGATGAAATACGGCAAATTCAGAGCAATCATTGGTAATACGTTCCGCAAACCATTCCTTATCTTTACCGATAAATTGCTGTTCTGACCAACATCCCATATTGAGGGTTTCTTTCACGCTCTGTTCATCTGCAAAAGAAAGAACGCGTCCTGTAGAAGGAATAGTGCGGATCATATGATGGAATTGACGCTGGATCGCGTGAAGATCATCGAAGATGTCAGCATGATCGAAGCTGATATTGTTTATAATCAAGGTTTTCGGATTGTAATGTACAAATTTAGAACGTTTATCAAAGAACGCCGTATCGTACTCATCCGCTTCAATCACGAAGAACTCACTTTCCCCTAAACGAGCAGAGGTACCAAAATTTCCCGCAATACCACCGATTAGAAAACCGGGTTTTAGCCCATTTTGTTCTAAAATCCAAGTTAACATACCGGTGGTTGTGGTTTTACCATGTGTACCTGAAACCGCTAACACCCAGCGATTACGCAATAAATGGTCGTGCAACCATTGCGGGCCGGATGTATAAGGCAAGGCATTATCCAAAACATATTCTACGCAAGGATTACCACGTTTCATGGCATTGCCAACAATCACCATATCGGGTGCAGGTTGAAGTTGAGCCACATCATAATTAGGAATAATTTCAATGCCCTGCTCTTGCAAAAAAGTGCTCATTGGTGGGTAAACATTGGTATCGGAGCCTGTGACTTTATAACCCAATTGTTTGGCAATCATCGCGACGCCGCCCATAAAGGTCCCGCAGATGCCTAAAATATGAATATGTTTCATTGTTCTTCTCTAGTTGCTAAAAATGCTGACTATGATAAATCAACTCAAAGATTGAGTAAATAAGGGCTGTTTACATAAACAGCCCTCTTTATTATTTGATTCGGTCAAAGCCCGCTTGAAGATCGGCAATTAATTCATCTGTGTCTTCAAATCCAATATGCAGACGAATTAATGAGCCCGTTAATTTACGCTCAATACCTGGGCGAATTTTCGCAATTTCTTCTGGTTGATTGCATAAAATGAGCGATTCAAAGCCACCCCAAGAATAAGCCATCGTGAAAAGTTCAAAGTGATCCATAAAGGCAGCAAGCTCTTCGTCATTTAAACGCTTATGTAATTCAAAAGAGAATAAACCGCTTGCACCCGTAAAATCACGTTTAAAGTTTTCATGACCTGGGCAGCTTGGTAATGCTGGATGATAAACTGCTTTCACTTCTGGTTGTTCACTTAACCATTTGGCCACTTTTAAACTACTTTCATGATGTTGTTTTAATCGTACACCTAAAGTGCGAATGCCACGAGCCGTCGTATAAGCGGAATCGGCATCGACCATTTGCCCCATTAAATAGGAATGTTCGCGCAATTTATCCCAAGTACGTGCATTAGCCACAGCAGTACCGATCATAATATCAGAATGTCCGACTAAATATTTAGTCCCAGCTTGAATAGAGATATCAATACCGTGTTCTAACGCTTTGAATAGTACGCCTCCCGCCCATGTATTATCGATCATAATGACAATTTCTGGGCTTACAGCTCTAACCGCTTTAACAATCGCGGGGATATCAGGCACTTCCATCGTTAAAGAGCTTGGCGACTCTAAAAATAAGACTTTCGTGTTTGGTTGCACGAGTTTGGCAACATCAGCACCTATCATGGGATCATAATAGGTTGTATCAATATGCATTTTTTTCAAAATCACATTGCAAAAATCTTGTGTTGGCTCATAAGCCGCACCGGTCATTAAAACGTGATCGCCCGTTTCTACAAATGATAAAATAGCATTGGTTACCGCTGCGGCACCACAAGGATAAAGATAGCAACCCGCTCCGCCTTCCATTTCACACATTAAATCTTGAAGTGCAAAGTGCGTTAACGTGCCACGGCGTCCATAGAAAAGCTCTCCCTTGTAACGATTTTTTGTACAATGTTTTTTATCAGCAATAGTGTCAAACACTAAAGAAGAAGCACGTTGGACTACCGGGTTTACCGCCCCTTGGGTAAAACGTTTTTTACGTCCGGCATGAACCAGTGTGGTTGATAAAGTATGATGTTCTGACATATATTTCACCTGTAACTTAGACAATATTAATTAATTCAATAGATAAAAACAGCTGTTAAAGTGCGGTCAATTTTTTTAGAATACTACCGAGTTTTTGCGTTAGCAAAATTTTTATTAACATTTATATAGGAATTATGACTATGGTATTAGTAACTCGTCAAGCTCCAGATTTTACTTCTTCTGCAGTTTTAGGCAATGGTGAAATCGTTAACAACTTCAATTTCAAAAAACACGTTAATGGTAAAGCTGCGGTATTATTCTTCTACCCATTAGACTTTACTTTCGTTTGCCCATCTGAATTAATCGCATTCGACCACCGTTATGAAGAGTTCAAAAAACGTGGTGTTGAAGTGGTTGGTGTTTCTATCGACTCAGAATTCACTCACAATGCATGGCGTAATACCCCAACTGAAAACGGCGGTATCGGTGCAGTTAAATATGCATTAGCAGCTGACGTTAAACACGAAATTGCTAAAGCATACGGTATCGAACATCCAGAAGAAGGTGTGGCATTACGTGCTTCATTCTTAATCGACAAAAACGGTGTTGTTCGTCACCAAATCGTAAACGACTTACCATTAGGTCGTAACATCGATGAAATGTTACGTATGGTTGATGCGTTACAATTCCACGAAGAACACGGTGAAGTTTGCCCAGCTCAATGGGAAAAAGGCAAAGAAGGTATGAAGGACAGCCCTGAAGGTGTTGCTAAATACTTGAAACAAAACGCTGACAAACTTTAATTTTTAAGAAAAAGCCACATTAAGTGGCTTTTTTTATTTTTGTAGATCCTTTAAAATGAACGTATCTTTAACCAAAGTGCGGTTATTTTTATGAAATATAATATTCCCATTTTCCTGACGATTCTCCGAGTGATTTTAATTCCATTCTTCGTCTTGGCGTTTTATTTGCCTATCCCTTCTGCGCCTTTCATTACCACTCTTATTTTCTTTATCGCGGGTGTCACCGACTGGTTTGATGGCTATCTTGCTCGAAAATTAAAACAAACAACTCGCTTCGGTGCGTTCCTTGATCCTGTAGCTGATAAAGTGATGGTTATTACTGCCCTTGTGTTAATCGTGGAATATCAACATTCTTTCTGGATTACTATCCCCGCTATTATTATGATTTCACGTGAAATCATTATCTCTGCTTTACGTGAATGGATGGCTGAATTAGGTGAACGTAATAAAGTGGCCGTTTCATGGATGGGAAAAGTAAAAACCACCTCTCAAATGCTAGCTTTAGGTGGATTACTCTGGCGGTATAATGTCTATATGGAAACACTAGCAATTGTACTACTCTATTTAGCGGCAATTTTGACCGTTTGGTCAATGCTCCAATACTTGAAAGCAGCAAAAGGCAGCTTGTTAGATAACATTGAATTATAGAATTGGCTAAATTTTAAATAAAAGGTGCGGTTATTTTAATCGCACCTTTTGTTTTTGAATTATTTTTAACCAATCAAAAAATTTTTTTACGAATTTTATTTGACACAATAAGATAAATCCGTAAAATACGCCCCGTTGTTTGGCAACAAGCAAACGCGGGAATAGCTCAGTTGGTAGAGCACGACCTTGCCAAGGTCGGGGTCGCGAGTTCGAGCCTCGTTTCCCGCTCCAATTTGCCCGAGTGGTGGAATCGGTAGACACAAGGGATTTAAAATCCCTCGCCTTTCGAGGCGTGCCAGTTCAAGTCTGGCTTCGGGCACCATTTCGAAATGATACCAGTGGGTCGTTAGCTCAGTCGGTAGAGCAGCGGACTTTTAATCCGTTGGTCGAAGGTTCGAATCCTTCACGACCCACCACTCTAAATCAGCACCTTAACGGGTGTTTTTTTTATGCCTAAAATTTAGGATAAAGACTTTCCTACTCTCTTTTTTTTCTAAAAAACACATAAAAAAATAACCGCACTTTCGTACGGTTACTTATTCATGTTCATTTTAAATGATTAGCCGTGATAACGCCCTACGCCTAATTCATCTTCTTTACGAGTACGGTTCATCACTTCTTGCGGTGATTGTGCAATACGTAATCCCATTTGATCTTCAGTACGCACCACCTCGCCACGTAGAGAATTAGTATAAACATCGGTAATTTTTATATCGACAAACTTACCAATCATATCTGGTGAGCCTTGGAAATTCACAATACGGTTATTCTCAGTACGTCCTGTTAATTCCATAATATCTTTCTTAGACGGCCCTTCTACCAATACACGTTGCTCTGTGCCAAGCATACGACGGCTATATTGTGCCGCTTGTTGGTTAATACGCTCTTGTAAAAGATAAAGACGTTGTTTCTTCTCTTCTTCGGTTACATCATCTGGCATGTCTGCTGCGGGTGTACCTGGACGCGCGGAATAGATAAAGCTAAAGCTCATATCAAAATTCACTTGTGCGATCAGGTTCATGGTTTGTTCAAACTCTTCCTTCGTTTCACCTGGGAAGCCAACAATGAAATCGGAGCTGATTTGAATATTTGGACGAACTGCACGTAATTTACGAATGATCGATTTATATTCTAACGCGGTATGACCACGTTTCATCATGGTTAAAATACGGTCTGAACCGGCTTGTACCGGCAAGTGTACGAAGTCCACTAATTCTGGTGTATCACGATACACATCAATAATATCGTCAGTAAATTCGATTGGATGGCTCGTGGTAAAGCGTAAACGGTCGATACCGTCAATCGACGCCACTAAACGCAATAATTCGGCAAATGTACAGATACCACCATCAAATGTCGGGCCACGATATGCGTTTACGTTTTGGCCTAATAAATTGATTTCACGTACACCTTGATCGGCCAACTGTGCAATTTCAAATAATACATCATCAACAGGACGGCTCACTTCTTCACCTCGGGTATAAGGCACCACGCAGTAAGTACAATATTTATTACAGCCTTCCATAATAGACACAAACGCGGTTGGTCCTTCTGCGCGAGGTTCCGGTAAGCGGTCAAATTTCTCAATTTCTGGGAAACTGACATCCACCACCGAACTTTTACCGCCACGAATTTGGTTAATCATTTCTGGTAAGCGATGTAAAGTTTGTGGACCAAATACGATATCCACATAAGGCGCACGATGGCGAATATGTTCCCCTTCTTGTGAGGCCACACAACCGCCCACACCAATCACTAAGTTTGGATTTTGTTTTTTTAATTCTTTCCAACGACCTAATTGGTGGAATACTTTTTCTTGTGCTTTTTCACGGATAGAACAGGTGTTAAGAAGCAATACATCTGCTTCTTCTGGAATATCAGTTAATTCCAAACCATGTGTATTTAAGAGAAGATCGGCCATTTTTGATGAATCATACTCATTCATCTGACAGCCCCATGTTTTAATATGTAATTTTTGCGTCATATTGCTTAAAAATAAAGATTAGTAAAAAGATAAAATCGGTCGGCTATTGTACAGATTTGTGGCAATTCTGGCTAGTGTAAAATGGACTTTTACCTATTTCGGTATAGAAAAAGTGCGGTTAAAATCACCTGAATTTTAACCGCACTTTGTTTAGTATCCTTCTTCTTCCGTATTGGGTAGGAATGTTTTTTGTTTGATTCTCTTCACCCTTGTTTCAATTCGTCCATCTGGGTGTAGCTCAATTTCACGCCAGCCTGGTTGTAAGGTATCTAACGCAAAATGATTGCTATCCGGCTGAAATTGAATACAAGTCGCGGGTGTTGCCATGGTTTGATAACCTTGCCAATAGCCATCAACCTGCTGATGAATATGCCCGTATAAGATCCCTTTTACATTGTTGAATTGAGCAAGAACGGTTGAAAAATCATGCGCATTACGCAAATTATGCTGATCAAGCCATGCTGAATTCGTTGGCAATAGGTGGTGGTGTAAGACGACTAAGCTATGACGCGCTGGATTTTCAGCTAATTTTGTTTTTAACCAATCTAACTGATAAGCGCTCAATTCACCATGAGGCACACCGGATACTTGGCTATCTAACAAAATCACTTGCCAATGTTTGCCTAGAAGTAAATGTTTTGACGCATTAATAGGCGATTGGCTTAAATGCTCGACCATTTTGGGTTGAAAATCATGGTTACCCGGAAGCCAAAATACTGACTTATTTAACGGTTTAACCATTTTAACAAATCGCAGATAGCCTTCGTCGCTACTATCTTGTACCAAATCCCCTGTTGCAAGCACGACATCGTACTCAAAAGACTCCAATTGAATTTCTTTTAACACCTGAGAAAAACTTTCGTGCGTGTTGATACCTAATAAGTCTTTGCTTGTATCTTTAAACAAATGAGGATCGGTAATTTGTAATAATTTAACAACTTCACTCGCGGGTTCGTATTCAAATGTATTGCTCATGAGACTCCTATTGCCAGCGTTGCTGCAATTGGGCGTAATTTAATTGAAGCCATTGCAAGCCCATTACTGCAATGCCATTATCAATTTTGCCATCACACATCCATTGATAGGCTTGCTCACGTTTCACCACATGAACACGGATGTCTTCATTTTCTTCAGCTAAACCATGAAGTCCCTTGGCTTGCGAGCTATCTACTCGTCCGACAAACAAATGAATACGTTCGACGACACCGCCCGGGCTATCCCACACGCTTAAACAATGTGTGAGATCTTGAACGCATACGCCTGCTTCCTCTTCACTTTCACGCAAAGCGACTTCTTCAGGTTGTTCACCCTCTTCTACCATCCCGGCGATCAATTCTAATAACCAAGGGGAACGAGCTGCTTCAGGCTGATATGCACCAATACGTACTTGCTCAACTAAAACCACTGCATCTTCTTCCGGATCGTAAGCAATCACTGCAGAAGCAGCACCTTTGACCAACAACTCCCTTGTCACGACACCACTTTCTCCACCGGCAAAAAGCTTATGTTTAAACTGTACTTTCTTAAGTGTAAAAAAACCTTTATAAACAGTTTCTTCATTAAGAACTTCTATATCATGCTGACTAAACTGTTGAATTTCTGACATCATTACTCTCCTAGTATCGAGGTCGCATAATACTCCCATAAAAAAATAAAAAAAACTGAACCCTCTATTTTTTTGTCGAAACTTTGAAGCTGGTCACAAAAAAAGAAAACCTATGATGATTTCTTATTCATCATAGGTTTACATTAAGAATCTATTGAATTAACAAACGCGGCTGGTAATTACCCCATCAGCCACCTTCGTTTTAATGGTGTCGCCTGTTTTGACTTGTTTCACACTCACAATGGCATGTCCTTTGGCGTCTTCTGCAATGGAATACCCTCGTGCTAACACTTTCAATGGGCTTAATCCATCTAGCTTACCACACAATGTTGCTAATTTATTTTGACGTTCCGTGACTTGACGATTCGCCCCTAAATTTAACCGCACTTGTAACTGGGCTAAATATTGAGATTGTTTTTGCAAGCGATAAGGCAACGGATTTTGTTTTAAGCGCGCGGAAAGTGCGGTCAATTTTTGCTGCGTTTTATCCATTTGGCGCTGCATCGCTAACACGAGACGATGATGTAATTGCGCCGTTCGGGCTTTCTGCATTAATAATTGATTTTGCGGATGTTGATTTTGCAAGCGTAAACGTAACTGTTGTAAACGTTGTTGTTGATGACTAAAAATACGATCCAACGCCATCTCTAAACGCTGTTGTTTATAGGATAACTGTTGAAGTAATTCCTGCTGATTGCGACTCACTAACTCCGCCGCTGCAGACGGTGTCGGCGCACGTAAATCAGCCACAAAATCGGCAATGGTGACATCCGTTTCGTGACCAACCGCACTAATAATCGGTAAATTGGAACGGAAAATCGCACGCGCCACTTCTTCTTCATTAAAGCACCAAAGATCTTCTAAGGAACCACCACCTCGACCGACGATCAATACATCCACTTCTTGACGCGCATTAGCGAGTTCAATCATTTGGACGATTTCAGCCGTTGCTTCTTTTCCTTGCACTGCCGTTGGGTAAATCACCACTTTTAAACTTGGATCTCGGCGAGCCAAAATATGCAGAATATCTTGCAACGCGGCACCAGTCGAAGAGGTAACAATCCCCACCGCTTTAGCAAAGTCCGGTAAGCTTTTCTTCAAATTTTGTGCAAACAACCCTTCAGCCGCCAATTTCATTTTTAACGCTTCAAATTGCTGTTGCAACAAGCCTTCACCCGCAGGGTGCATAGATTCGATAATCAGCTGATAATCACCGCGAGGCTCATATAAACTGACATTCGCCCGCACCAACACCTGCATACCATTTTGCGGACGAAATCCCACGCGCAAATTTTTCATGCGGAACATCGCGCCACGCACTTGGGCATTCTCATCTTTTAAGGTCAAATACCAATGTCCCGACACCGGTTGGGTGAAATTGGAAATTTCACCGGTGAGCCAAATTTGTGAAAAATGCCCTTCCAGCATTTGCCGGGCTGCGCTGTTTAATTGGGAAACGGAGTAAATGTTTTCAGACATTATTCAATCAACACCCAACCGTCATCTAACCAGTTACAAATCGAATCGAGCAATAATTCCAGTGTACTTTCAGGATCTTCTGTATCATTCACTAAATTATTTAAGAATGCCCAATCTAGCGCTTCACCATCAGAAAGGCGTTTCAACACTTCCGCTTCAATAACATTCACTTCATCCAACCATTCTCCATTCGCATAAATGCGGAGCGGATTTTCGGTGTAAAGTAATTTGCAGTTATTGTCCTGCATTAATACACCTTGTTCCTCTTCTAAAATTGACCGCACTTCGTCAGGATCGGACATCTCATCGGATACCAATATTTCATAGCGACGTGAGCTCACTGTGCCTGCTACTGCTTGTTTGAATAATGTATCAAAGGCTTCAGACTCTGCCAATTTCGCTAAGAATTGCTTTTTCATTGCTTGAATATTTTCATCTGCCAATTTGCCCGTACTTTGCTCTGATTGCGTTAAGCGTAACGGTAATTGGAATTCGCTTAAATTCAATTCAGGATCCTGATGACAAAACGCTTTATTCACGTTATCAAAAATGTCAGCTAAATTCGGGTAACGCAAGCCAAAAGAAAAGGTCAAACAATCATCTTCTGCCACACCATAATGTGACATACGAGCCGGAATATAAAGAATATCGCCTGGATTCATCACTTCATCAATTACCAATTCGCCCATATCATCAAAAATACGAATCGGCTGATTTGGTTTAAATTCAGTGGAAGAATCGCACCATTTACCTAACTGCCAACGACGATGGCCATAGCCTTGAACTAAGAATACATCATATTCGTCATAATGCTTACCAACAGAACCACCCTTAGGTGCATAGGACACCATAATATCGTCGCGTTGCCATTGTGGGATAAAGCCAAATTTATTCCAAAGCTGACCGAGTTCTGTACTCCATTGTTCTAGATTTTGTACAAGCACAGACCATTTCTCGGGTACATCTGCAAAATCTTCTTCGGATAGCGGACTGAAAAACACTTTCCAATTATCATCTGAAAAGGTTTTCACTAAACGCGCGGTCACATCTTCGCCTTGTGCTAATTCGATAATATCGTCAGGCTCAAATTGTCCAACAATTTCAGGCAAACCATTACGAATAATCAATGGTTTTTTCTGCCAATAATCACGCAAGAAAATTTCAGGGGTAATGCCATCAGGCAGACAATATTGGTTGGAAAGTGCGGTCATTTTTTTACTCCTTTTCCTGTTTTTCTTGTTGGGCTTTTTCTTGTGCGGCTTTGGCTTGCTCTGCTGCACGTTTACGACGAATTTCTTTAGGATCGGCTAATAATGGACGGTAAATCTCAATACGATCGCCATCTTTTAATTGATCGGTTAATTTTGCAGGACGGGAATAAATCCCGACTTTATTCTCGCGCAAATCAATCTCAGTAAACTGTTGTAAAATGCCTGATTGCAAAATAGCCGTTTGGATCATCGTGCCTTCATCCACTTTGAAGGACTTCAAATAATAACGATCCGGCAAGGCATAGGCGATTTCAATATTAATTTGGTTCATGTCTTATTCTGTCTTGATGAGTTTTCCGTTATTATAGCGGAAAAGTGCGGTCAATATTAACGATAAAATCAGGAGTTCATCATGAATTGGGTATTTTTTGCCATTGGCTCAGCCTTTTTCGCTGGGCTTACCGCTATTTTAGGAAAATTAGGGGTTGAAGGCATTAACAGCAATCTCGCGACCTTTATCCGCACAATTGTGGTGTTACTCGTTACAGCGGGCATCATTAGCGCCCGCAATGAATGGCAGCTACCACAACATATTGCAGCAAAACCACTCACCTTTTTAATTCTTTCAGGTGTTGCTACGGGTCTATCTTGGCTTTGTTATTATCGTGCGTTGCAAATGGCGCCCGCCTCTTGGGTTGCCCCTATAGATAAACTCAGTGTCGTGATTGCCATTATTTTAGGCGTAGTATTACTAGGCGAACCTTTAAGTATAAAATTAGTTATGGGAAGTCTATTAATTCTCTCAGGCGTTTTAGTCTTAGCCTTATAGATTGAGAAATTAGCCCTTTTTCGCTACAATACGCCACTATTTTTATTCAAGCAGAAAACTATGTCTGAAATTAAACTCATCGTGGGGCTGGGAAACCCTGGCGATAAATATGCGGAAACCCGCCACAATGCAGGTGAATGGCTGATTGAGCGTTTGGCTCGTCGCTTTAATGTTTCGCTTAATGCAGAAAATAAATTCTTCGGTTATGTAGGAAAAACACTGATTAATGGCAAAGAAGTCCGTTTTTTAGTGCCAACGACGTTTATGAATTTAAGCGGAAAAGCCGTGGGGGCACTTGCTAATTTTTATCGCATCAAACCAGAAGAAATTTTAGTGCTACACGATGAATTAGACTTACCGCCGGGCACCGTAAAATTAAAACAAGGTGGCGGACATGGCGGACACAATGGTTTAAAAGATATCGTGGCTCAGCTTGGTAACAGCAACAATTTCTATCGTTTACGCATTGGCATTGGCCATCCTGGACACCGTGATTTAGTTTCAGGTTTTGTGCTTAACAAACCCGCACCAGCAGAAAGAGAAGCACTCGATAAAGCGTTAGACGAAGCCACCGATTGCATTGAATTGCTTTTCAAAGAAGGC
Source organism: Parahaemophilus parainfluenzae (assembly GCF_001055095.1). GTDB lineage: Bacteria > Pseudomonadota > Gammaproteobacteria > Enterobacterales > Pasteurellaceae > Haemophilus_D > Haemophilus_D parainfluenzae_Z. Next base: position 127,508 of record NZ_JVHG01000025.1, on the reverse strand, counting down.
ATGGTGAAAGCCACCAATCGCTTAAACAGTTTTAAAATTTAACTCAAAAGTGCGGTAAAAAACACCATAACTTTTAACCGCACTTACGCTCACAATAAGGAAAACATCATGGGATTTAAATGTGGTATCGTTGGTTTGCCAAACGTCGGTAAATCGACTCTTTTTAATGCATTAACCAAAGCCGGTATCGAAGCGGCAAACTATCCGTTCTGTACAATCGAGCCAAATACTGGCGTGGTACCAATGCCAGATCCGCGTTTAGATGCGTTAGCGGAAATTGTTAAACCTGAACGTGTGTTGCCAACCACCATGGAGTTTGTGGATATCGCTGGTTTGGTTGCGGGTGCAAGTAAAGGTGAAGGCTTAGGGAATAAATTCCTAGCTAATATCCGTGAAACTGATGCAATTGGTCATGTTGTTCGTTGTTTTGAAAATGATGACATCGTGCACGTTGCGGGTAAAATCGACCCATTAAGCGATATCGAAACCATCAATACCGAATTAGCCCTTGCTGACTTAGACAGCTGTGAACGTGCCATCCAACGTTTACAAAAACGTGCAAAAGGTGGCGATAAAGACGCAAAATTTGAGCTTTCTGTGATGGAGAAAATCCTTCCTGTACTTTCTGAAGCAGGCATGATTCGTTCTGTTCCTTTAGATAAAGATGAGTTATTAGCAATTAAAAACTATAACTTCCTCACATTAAAACCAACCATGTACATTGCTAACGTGAATGAAGACGGTTTTGAAAATAACCCATATTTAGATAAAGTGCGTGAGTTTGCAGAAAAAGAAGGCTCTGTTGTGGTGCCTGTATGTGCAGCGATTGAAGCAGAAATTGCTGAGCTTGATGACGATGAAAAAATCGAATTCTTACAAGATCTTGGTATTGAAGAACCTGGCTTAAACCGTGTAATTCGTGCAGGTTATGCCTTATTAAATCTTCAAACCTACTTCACTGCGGGTGTGAAAGAAGTACGCGCATGGACGGTTTCTGTTGGTGCAACCGCCCCTAAAGCAGCGGCTGTAATCCACACAGACTTTGAAAAAGGCTTCATCCGTGCAGAAGTAATTGCTTACGATGACTTCATCCAATTCAAAGGTGAAAATGGTGCAAAAGAAGCCGGTAAATGGCGCTTAGAAGGTAAAGACTACATCGTCCAAGATGGTGATGTTATGCACTTCCGCTTTAACGTATAAAAACGCTTCAGACCGCATAACTATGCGGTCTTTTTGTATTTATAAAAGGAAAAAACAATGTCGGATAAATTAAATCAACTCATCGAATTGTTAAAACTAGAAAAAATTGATGATCTTATCTTTCGCGGTGCGAGTGAAGACTTAGGTTTTCGTCAAGTGTTTGGCGGTCAAGTAGTCGCTCAATCTCTGTCTGCTGCAATGCAGGTTGCCCCACCAGAGCGCGTACTCCATTCTTGTCATGCTTACTTTTTAGCACCTGGCGACAGTCAATACCCGATTATTTATGACGTGGAAACTTTACGTGAAGGACGTAACTTTTCTGCATTACGCGTAAAAGCCATTCAGCATAAAAATGTGATTTGCCACGTCACCGCCTCATTTCAAGTACCTGAAGAAGGTTTCGATCATCAATCCGCTATGCCACAAGTACCAGGCCCTGAGCAATGTATTGATGAACACGAAATCATGTTAAAAGTAGCGCAGACTTTGCCTGAAAGCTTGAGTGAAAAATTTGCTCAAGAACGACCATTTCAGATTCATAGCCGATATTTGAACAATCCATTTGATGGTCGTGAACTGCCGCCTGAACAATATGCTTGGTTTAAAACCAATGGAGAGGCACCATTAGATTTGCAAACTCAACAATGTCTCTTGGCCTATTTTTCTGATTTCCACTGTATTTTGACCGCACTTCACCCACATGGGAAAGGCTTTTTACAGAAAGGGATGAAAGTAGCCACGATCGACCACAGTATTTGGTTCCACCGCCCTTTCAATTTAAATAATTGGCACTTACATGCCATTGAAAGTAACAATGCTTTTGCCGGACGTGGTTTAGCGAGAGGACAAATTTTTGCTGCAGATGGCACACTAATTGCCACCACACAGCAGGAAGGTTTAATTCGTTATCAAGAATAGCCGCACTTTAAAACCAGGTGCAGACTAGCCTTCGTAACCAATATCTTCGAAAGTTGGATTTTCTGCACCTTGTTTGGCTAATTCATCACAAATTTCATTTTCACGGTGGCCAGAATGGCCTTTTACCCACTGCCAATCAATGTTATGGGTTTGAATCGCCTGATCTAACGCAATCCATAAATCCTGATTTTTTACCGCTTTGCCCGTGCTCGCTTTCCAATTGTTTTTCTTCCAATTGTAAATCCATTGTGTGATGCCATTTTTCATATATTGGCTATCGCTATAAAGCGTCACATGGCAAGGCTCTTTTAAGCTATTTAAAGCCTCAATCACTGCTCGTAATTCCATGCGATTATTGGTAGTTTTGAAATACCCTTTTGAAATATGTTTTTCATGCTGTTTATAGCGCAGGACAATCCCTATGCCACCGGCTCCCGGATTGCCTAGGCAAGATCCATCCGTAAAAATTTCAATCTGTTTTTGCATAACTAATTCGAGCTTGTGTAAAATAGGCAGTATTTTAAAGGAAACAGATAGGTAGAACAATGATAAATCCGGATCGCCAAATTGTACTGGATACTGAAACCACCGGTATGAACCAAATTGGTGCACATTACGAAGGACATTGCATTATTGAAATTGGCGCGGTGGAAATGATCAATCGCAAATATACGGGCAATAATTTCCATATTTATATTAAGCCAGATCGTTTGGTTGATCCCGATGCCATTAAAGTTCACGGTATTACGGATGAAATGCTGGCAGATAAACCAGATTTCAAAACAATTGCACAAGATTTTATTGAATACATTCGCGGTGCTGAACTGCTGATTCACAACGCGCCCTTCGATGTGGGCTTTATGGACTATGAATTCCGTAAACTCGGGTTAGATATCAAAACGAACGATATTTGCCTTGTTACCGATACGTTGCAAATGGCACGCCAAATGTATCCTGGAAAACGGAATAGCTTAGATGCGTTGTGTGATCGTTTAGGCATTGATAACAGCAAACGCACGCTCCACGGGGCCTTACTGGATGCGGAGATTTTAGCCGACGTTTATTTGTCCATGACAGGCGGTCAAACCAGCTTATTTGATGAAGAGCATGCAGATAGTTCGATTATCCAAACGACAGCCAATGTTCAAGATCTTCAAAGTGCGGTCAATTTTTCGCAAAATTTAAAAGTGTTACAACCCACTGATGATGAACTCCAAGCCCATTTAGATTTCATTAAATTGGTCAATAAAAAAAGCGATGGCAAATGTTTTTGGTCTATTCGTACGGGGGATGAAACCTCACATTAATCGGTTATCTATTAATCAGATAAACATAAAAAAGAAAAAAAAGATTGACGGTTTTAACGTTCATCATTATTATACCCAGCACTTAGCGGAGTGGTAGTTCAGCTGGTTAGAATACCTGCCTGTCACGCAGGGGGTCGCGGGTTCGAGTCCCGTCCATTCCGCCAATTTAAAACTTGTCTTAATATACTCACGGAGTGGTAGTTCAGCTGGTTAGAATACCTGCCTGTCACGCAGGGGGTCGCGGGTTCGAGTCCCGTCCATTCCGCCAATTTAAAACTTGTCTTAATATACTCACGGAGTGGTAGTTCAGCTGGTTAGAATACCTGCCTGTCACGCAGGGGGTCGCGGGTTCGAGTCCCGTCCATTCCGCCAATTTAAAACTTGTCTTAATATACTCACGGAGTGGTAGTTCAGCTGGTTAGAATACCTGCCTGTCACGCAGGGGGTCGCGGGTTCGAGTCCCGTCCATTCCGCCAATTAGGCCGAGATAATGAAGCACCAGAAGGTGCTTTTTTTATGCCCGAATTTTACCTACCAGCCAACATTCGCTATAATTAACCAAATTTACACTTTACAGAGATATTTTTATGACAACTCCTGTCGTTGCCTTAGTGGGTCGCCCAAACGTAGGCAAATCCACCCTATTCAATCGTTTAACTCGTACTCGCGATGCGCTTGTAGCTGACTTCCCTGGTTTAACCCGAGATCGTAAATACGGCCATGCCAATATTTCTGGCTATGATTTCATTGTGATCGATACCGGCGGTATTGATGGCACAGAAGAAGGCGTTGAAGAAAAAATGGCAGAACAATCCTTATTAGCGATTGAAGAAGCCGATGTCGTGCTTTTCTTAGTGGATGCGCGCGCAGGTTTAACGGCTGCAGACATTGGTATTGCCAATTACTTACGCCAACGTACTAATAAAACAACCGTGGTTGTAGCAAATAAAACTGACGGTATTGATGCAGATTCACACTGTGCGGAATTCTATCAGTTAGGCTTAGGTGAAATAGAACAAATTGCCGCATCACAAGGTCGTGGCGTAACCCAGTTAATGGAGCAAGTACTTGCACCTTTGGCGGAAAAATTACAAGAAAATGAAGCGGAAAATGACCGCACTTCTGATGAAGAAGAAAAAGATGAATGGGATCAGGAATTCGACTTCGATTCAGAAGAAGATACTTCATTAATTGATGACGCATTAGACGAAGAGCTTGAAGAAGAACAAGATAAAAATATCAAAATCGCGATTGTAGGCCGTCCAAACGTCGGTAAATCTACATTAACCAATCGTATTTTAGGTGAAGATCGCGTGGTCGTTTACGACATGCCAGGCACAACACGTGACAGTATCTACATTCCAATGGAACGTGATGGTCAGCAATACACCTTGATTGATACAGCAGGTGTACGTAAACGTGGTAAAGTACATTTAGCCGTTGAGAAATTCTCTGTCATCAAAACATTACAGGCGATTCAAGATGCAAACGTGGTATTACTCACAATTGATGCGCGTGAAAACATTTCAGATCAAGATCTCTCTCTACTTGGCTTTATCTTAAATGCGGGTCGCTCACTGGTGATCGTCGTAAATAAATGGGATGGCTTAGATCAAGATGTGAAAGATCGCGTCAAATCCGAATTAGATCGCCGTCTTGATTTCATCGACTTTGCTCGTGTGCATTTTATTTCTGCCTTACACGGCAGTGGCGTGGGTAATCTTTTTGATTCGATTAAAGAAGCTTATGCTTGCGCGACGCAAAAAATGACGACGTCTCTTCTCACCCGCATTTTACAAATGGCAACGGATGAGCATCAACCACCAATGATTGGCGGTCGTCGCATTAAATTAAAATACGCTCACCCAGGCGGCTATAATCCACCAATTATCGTGGTGCATGGTAACCAAATGGATAAATTACCGGATTCATACAAACGTTATTTATCTAATTATTATCGTAAGAGTTTGAAAATTATTGGTTCGCCAATTCGCTTGCTATTCCAAGAAGGTTCAAACCCATTCGCGGGTAGAAAAAATAAACTCACCCCAAACCAATTACGTAAACGTAAACGCTTAATGAAGTTTATCAAAAAAGCTAAACGCTAATCTTAATAAACAAAGAGCGGTCAAAAATCACTGTGAATTTTGACCGCTCTTTTTATTGAAAAATAAATTATTCGTCTATGACTACTTTACCAATATAGCCTAGATTACGATAACGTTGAGCATAATCAATACCATAGCCGACAACAAATTCATCCGGAATAGAAAAACCAATCCATTCAACAGGTACTTCCACTTCTCGGCGAGAAGGTTTATCTAACAAGGTACAAATCGCTAAGCTTGCAGGATCGCGTAAATTTAAAATACCACGCACTTTTTCAAGGGTGTAACCCGTATCAATAATGTCCTCAACAATTAGCACGTGTTCATTACGAATATCGCCTTCAAGATCTTTCGTAATTTTCACATCGTGATTACTTGTCATTCCGCTACCATAGCTTGAAGTGGTCATAAACTCCACTTCTACCGGTAATTTTAATTCACGCACCAGATCGGCCATGAACATAAATGAACCACGTAAAAGCCCGACAACAATCAGTTTATCAATGGCTTTTTGTTGATAAAAATGCGTAATTTCCGCGCCAAGTTCAGCTATGCAACTACGGACATCCGCTTCTGAAATCATAATATCGACGTGGTGTTTTTTCATGGTCTTTCCTTTTTAATTTAATCGTTTGCGTATTCTACAATAAAAAAGGCTGAAGTTTAAACCTTCAGCCTTTTTAACCCTAACGAATTTACTTTCTACTCTACCTGTTGAAGCAACCTGCAATCGCTACGAAACAGATGTGTGTATAGTAGCAGAAAGAAAATATCTGTCAATAAGAATTATTATCATTTTTATAAATTTATTAATTCCCTGAGATTTTCATCTTGTCGAGTAGGATTGAACCAGTTTGGATATTGGATCGATGTTCAACATCATCTGCTACTGCCACAATATTTTTCAACATATCTTGTAATTGACCTGCAATGGTAATTTCGGCAACCGGATATTGGATCTCGCCATTTTCCACCCAGAAACCGGCTGCGCCACGAGAATAATCCCCTGTCACAATATTTACGCCTTGCCCCATGACATCGGTAACCAATAAACCGGTGCCCATTTGACGTAAAAGTGCGGTCAATCCGCCCGTTAAATTTGGTTTCACGAGCCAGTTGTGAATACCGCCTGCATGCCCAGTACTTTGCATGCCCATTTTTCTACCGCTGTAGCTCGTAAGTAAATAGGTTTGCAACACGCCATCTTGAATAATTTCAAGATCTTGTGTTCGCACTCCTTCGCTGTCAAAAGGTGTAGAGGCTAAACGTTTTAACAAATGCGGACGCTCACTGATTTGGAACCAATCTGGCAATACTTGTTTTCCAAGATGATCGAGCAAGAAACTGGATTTACGATATAAGCTGCCGCCACTAATCGCCCCTGTTAAATGAGAAATTAATCCTGTTGCCACATCATTTAAGAAAATCACGGGCACTTCACGTGTTGTTAATTTTTGTGGATTTAAACGCGCAATCACTTTTTTAGCACAATTCTGCCCTACCCAATCCGCGGAAGAAAGCGCTTCAAACTCACGTGAAACCGTGTATTCGTAGTCATTTTCCAGTTGATCTAGCTCGCCACCAATCACCGAACAAGATAAAGAATAACGGCTAGATAAGTAACTTTGTAGCATGCCGTGTGTATTGCCATAAACACGCACGCCTGTATGTGAATTAAAGCTTGCTCCATTACTATTCACGATTTTAGCATCGTATTCCAACGCTGATTTTTCAGCCTCTAAAGCTAATTTTGTAGCCTGTTCAACATCAACACTTGCCTCATGATAAAGTTCTAAATCGGGGGCTTCAAAAGCCATTAGTTCTTTATCTGCTAGCCCTGTGCAATCATCTGGCGAAGTATATTTTGCAATAGCGAGCGCGGCTTCGACGGTGTTTTTAATCGCATCTTCACTTAAATCTGAGGTGGACGCATTGCCTTTTTGTTGGCCTAAATAAACAGAAATACCTAATGCCCCATCGTTAGTAAATTCAACATTTTCAATCTCTTGCAGACGGGTTGAAACCGATAAACCACTCACTTTTGTCACACCTACTTCAGCGGTGGCGCCCGCTTTCTGGGCGGTTTCAATAGCAAAACTGACTGCATCTCGCAATGTTTGCTCTTGAGATTTTAAAAGTGCGGTTAAATTTTCTGCTGTTTTCATGGTGATAATCCTATTAAAAATTTGCGCCATTTTATCTTATTTTGAAAGTTTATGCTAAAATGCACCAAATTTTTCATAAGGTAACAGAATGGCAAAACGTAAGAAAAAAGAAGCCTTTGATTGGGAAGATGAAGACCAAGAAGAGATTATTTGGGTAAGTAAAAGTGAAATCAAACGCGACGCTGAGGATTTAAAACAGCTCGGCGAGAAATTGGTGAACTTAACCAAAGCAAATCTGACTAAGGTTCCACTAGACGATAGCTTAAAAGATGCCATTGAATTAGCGCAACGCCTGCAAAAAGAGGCTCGTCGTCGCCAATTGCAATACATCGGTAAGCTCTTACGCTCAATTGATGCAGAGCCTATTCGTGAAGCTTTAGAAAAAATTGAAAACAAACATAATCAGCAACAAGCTATGCTACATAAGTTGGAAATCTTACGTGATGAATTGATTGCAAAAGGTGATGCGGCTCTGACTGATTTGTTAAATGAACATCCTTCTGCAGACCGCCAACACTTACGAAATTTGATTCGTGCAGCACAAAAAGAGAAGGAACAAAATAAGCCGTCAAAAGCTTATAGAGAGATTTATCAGATCTTAAAAACACTTATTTTAGAAGACTAAAATACCGCTATTTTTGACCGCACTTTGTGTCAAAAAAGTGCTATGATTGACTACCCTTTTTATAAGGAAAAAACGTTATTTATGAATATTCGTTGGAATATTATTTTAGGTGTCATCGCTCTTGCTTTATTGGGCTGGTATTATTCGCTTAATCAAGATCATAGCGATTTACAAAGCCTCATTAAAAAGCCTGATAGCCCGGAATACGTCGGTAATAAAATGGAAACTACAGTATTCTCGCCTGAAGGTAAAAAACAGTATCTCGCGATTTCCGACAAAGTGGAATATTACACACAAGACGGTCATACGGATTTTATTTCGCCGTTAGTCTATCTTTTTGATGTCTCTTTAGATAATAAAGACAAAGAAGCGAAAACCGATAAAATTCAATTAGAAAAACAAAATTGGAAGCTTAGCGCGAAAAAGGCAAAATTAACAAAAGATCAAATGCTCTATCTTGAAGGCGGTGTGGTTGCAGAAAGTCTTGATCCTTTATCTCGCCTACAACGCGTTGAGACAGAAGCCGCAGTGATTAATTTAAAAACACAAGACATTACTTCCGACACGCAAGTAAAAATTAACGGATTAAACTTTAACTCGAGTGGATTGAAGCTCGTCGGAAATTTACGTCAGCAAGTTGCAACTCTAAAGGAACAGGTAAAAACATATTATGAAATCAACAAACAATAAAATTCTGCTTTTAACGGCGTTAATGATGACTTCTTTATCTGCTTTTGCGTTAAAAGACGATACCAACAAACCGATTAATATTGTCTCAGATAATCAATCTTTAGATATGGAAAACAGCGTGGTAACCTTTACGGATAACGTTGTGATTACACAAGGTTCCATTTTGATTAAAGCCAATAAAGTGGTTATTACTCGTCCACCAGAAAATTCAGGTAAAAAAGAAACTGTTGAAGCATTTGGTAGCCCTGTTACTTTCCACCAACAACTTGATGATGGTAAGCCTGTTGATGGTAAAGCCAATAAAGTTCACTACGATTTAGGCACTGAATTCTTAACATTAACTGGTAATGCCGAATTAAAACAATTAGATAGCAAAATTAACGGTGAACGCATCACTTATGATGTGAAAAAACAACAGTTAAAAGCCAATGGTAATGGGAAAACACGAGTTCAAACCGTCTTAATCCCAACTCAATTACAACAAAAAGGTAAAAAATAACCGATGTCTGTATTACAAGCTGAATTCCTCGCAAAAAGCTATAAAAGCCGAAAAGTGGTTTCTGATGTGAGTTTAACCGTAAACTCCAATGAAATTGTTGGTCTACTTGGTCCAAATGGTGCGGGTAAAACCACTACTTTCTACATGGTCGTCGGTTTAGTGCGTCACGATCAGGGAAAAATCACCATTGATGGCGATGATATTAGCGTGTTACCTATGCATGAACGTGCACGTCGAGGAATTGGCTATTTACCACAAGAAGCCTCTATTTTCCGTCGTTTAACGGTGTATGAAAACCTTATGGCGGTATTAGAAATTCGTAAAGATCTCACTGCAGAACAACGCCGAGAGAGAGCGGATGAGTTAATTGATGAGTTCAATATTAGCCATATTCGTGATAGCCTGGGACAATCTCTTTCTGGTGGTGAACGTCGTCGTGTGGAAATTGCGCGCGCCTTAGCAGCAAATCCAAAATTTATTTTATTAGATGAACCTTTTGCGGGTGTGGATCCTATTTCGGTCACGGATATTAAGAAAATCATCACAGATCTCCGTAATCGTGGCTTAGGTGTGTTAATTACCGACCATAACGTACGCGAAACCCTTGATGTTTGTGAACGCGCTTATATTGTTGGTGAAGGGAAAATTATCGCGACCGGCACACCGGAAGAAGTCATGAATGATGAGCACGTTAAACGTGTCTATTTAGGCGAACAATTTAAACTATAACCGATGAAATTTACGACATTGCTCTCCCCTGATGATATTCGTCAGGGGGTTGCTTTTTCTAGCAAGAAACGATTATTTGAATCTATTGCCGCTTTCGTTGTGGAAAAACTTCACTGCGAAAATGGTGAACAGGCTTGTTTTGAATGTTTATTTGAGCGGGAAAAATTAGGTAATTCAGGATTAGGTAATGGTGTCGCTATGCCTAAAGCCAAGTTACCTACTACCGTGTCAGATAAAATACTAACGGTATTTATGCAATTAGAAACGCCTGTCGAATACGATGCCGCCGATAATAAGCCGGTAGATATCGTTTTTGCTGTGCTCGTACCCGAAAATCACTGCCAAGAATATATTCCTGTTTTGGCAGAACTCAATGAAAAATTAACTGATAAAAACTTAATTAAACAACTTCGTTCAGCACAAAGTGCGGATGAAATTTGGCAAATTTTTGAATGTGCTGATCATTCAGAGGAATCTGAAGACGACACAAATTTAGATAATATTGAACCTCAAGAGGTATAACCTAACCAACTAACCATAAGGAATCACGCAGATGGAAATTATTATTATCAGCGGTCGCTCCGGCGCGGGGAAATCTGTCGCATTACGAGCTTTGGAAGATATGGGCTATTATTGCGTGGATAATCTCCCTCTCGATTTACTTCCTCAACTCACCAATATTCTCGCCAAAACTCAAACGGCTGTTGCCATCAGTCTCGATATTCGAAATCTTCCCCATTCAAGTGCTGATTTAGACAAAATTCTGACAGATATTCAAGCCACTTATTCCGTCAAAATCATCTTTCTAGATAGCGATCGCAGTACACTTATTCGCCGTTACAGCGATTCACGTCGTCTTCATCCACTTTCGGCTCAAGATCTCCCACTTGAATCAGCGATTGATTTAGAATATCAACAGCTTGAGCCTTTAATTCAGCATGCTAATTTTATTATTGATACCGCACCACTTTCTACTCATTCGTTATCTGAACGTTTAAGAGAAGTTTTACGTGGTAATACGGATAAAGAACTTAAAATCGTGGTTGAGTCGTTTGGCTTTAAATACGGCATTCCGCTTGATGCCGATTATGTCTTTGATGTACGTTTTCTACCTAATCCACACTGGAACCCAGAACTTCGTCCAATGACGGGGCTTGATGAACCTGTTGCACAATTTTTACTTGCGCATGATGAAGTGAATAATTTTATCTACCAAACGCGTAATTACATCGAAACATGGTTACCGATGTTAGAGCAAAATAACCGAAGCTATCTCACCATTGCTATCGGCTGTACAGGAGGTAAACATCGTTCTGTTTACATCGCTCAACAAATTGGTGAATATTTCCAAGCCAAAGGCAAGAATGTAAAAATTCAACATAAATCCTTGGAAAAGAATAAAAAGAATTAATCAAACCATAAAAAAACGCAGCGGCTTGCTGCGTTTTTTGTTAAACCACATATTGCTCAAAAATCTCGGGTAAATGCGCAATTAACGTTTCTTTTCCTGCTACGGTTTCATGCTGCCAAACTTGCAATAGCACGTCTGGCGTAAATAATCGTGATGCCTGTTCTGCTAAAGGTAAATAGCTAATATGCCAAGGCTCTCGACCCACTTTTTTACCTTCTGGTTGGCTTATAAATGGCAAAACAAAATCAAAGTGCGGTAGATTTTCAGTGAGAAATTCACTTAGCTCAAAAAAATAGCCACCGCTTTCATATTCCCAAGGTTCAAGTTGTAAAGATTGACCTTGCGGCAAAAGATCAGGATCAAAAATATCGATTTCTGTTCCCCAATGATGACGACTTCCCCCAGGAAGCGCTGACCAACGTAAAATGGCTTGTGCTTTTTGCCAATCATCGAACGACGTTAAATCTAATGGATTTCCCGCATCATCATGCACTTTGCGTTCGCCGTTAAATTTACCGTTCCAAATGAGTTGTTGACGTTCAAAATCACGAAAGCTACTCGCGGGCTGCAAATTAAAGCCATTTTTGGCCGCACTTTGTTGCAATCCTTGAAATGCTATCATTGCCTCTGCTTGCAAAAAATGATTCGGAGAATGAGGGGCAGGCAAATTGATCAAATGTTCACGAGATTTGCCGGTTAACATTTCTGGCGTTAATTTCATCTTACTTGTCCAATAAATTCACTAACATTTGATGATAAATCTGACCGCACTTGGCTAGATCATCTACACTCACACATTCATTCACTTTATGAATCGTCGCATTAAGTGGTCCAAATTCCACCACTTCAGTGCCCATTAACGCAATAAAACGCCCATCAGAGGTGCCACCGCCTGTTTCTGCCTGTGGTGTAATACTGGTTGTTTGCTCAATAGCCGTCGTTAATGCATCTAATAATTTGCCTGGTTTCGTCAAAAATGGTTTACCCGATAAATTCCAATCAATACGGTATTTCAAACCATGTTTTTCAAGCATTTCCGCCACTTTCTGCTTAATGCTTTCATCAGTCACTTCTGTACAATAACGTAAATTGAATTGCACATAAAGCTCACCAGGAATGACATTATTACTCCCTGTGCCTGCATGAATATTCGCAATTTGCAAACTGGTTGGCGGGAAAAATTCGTTGCCGTTATCCCATTGATATGTGGTTAATTCCTGTAAGAACGGCGCTGCTTTGTGAATTGGGTTTTCTGCTAAATGAGGGTAAGCTACATGACCTTGAATACCTTGAATATAGAGGTTGCCCGTAATCGAACCACGACGGCCATTTTTGACTACATCGCCTAATGTTTTTGAACTAGATGGCTCGCCTACCATGCAATAAGTGATTTTCTCACCGCGCGCCATTAAGGTTTCGACAACACGTACCGTGCCATCTTTCGCGGCAGCCTCTTCGTCAGAAGTAATCAACAAAGCAATCGTTCCTTTATGATTTGGATTAGCTTTCACATATTCTTCTGCCGCCACAATCATTGTCGCCAATGAGCCTTTCATATCTGCCGCACCACGACCATAAAGCATATCATCCACAATTTCGGCAGAAAACGGCGGATAAGTCCATTGTGTTTCATCGCCCGTTGGCACCACATCGGTATGCCCTGCAAAAGCGATAACGGGCCCACCACTACCATGCTTCGCCCATAAATTTAACGTATCGTTGAAAGGCATCCATTCAATTTGAAAGCCGAGTTTTTCTAAACGCTCCGCAACTAGTTGCTGACAGCCTTCATCATTTGGGCTAATAGAGGGGCGACGAATGAGGTCTTGTGCCAAAGAAACCACTTTTTCTTTCATAAAAACTCCTAAGAAATCCTGTTCTTTTAAGCAAATACTGCACTATATTCTTTTTCATTGAAGCCAATTAAAGCTTTACCATCTTGCAAAATAATCGGGCGTTTAATTAACGTTGGATTTTCGGCTAAAACGGAAAGTGCGGTGGATTTTGAGAGTGACTTTTTCACATTTTCATCAAGATTACGCCACGTTGTGCTGCGTTTATTGACTAAATTTTCCCAACCAAATTGTGCTTCTGCTTGTTGTAAGAATTGAGTATCTAATCCATCAACACGGTAATCATGCAATTTATGTTCAATATTATGTTCAGTTAACCACTTCAACGCTTTTTTCACCGTATCGCAGTTTTTAATACCATAAACGATAATCATATTCTCACCTCTAAAAATAAAAAATCCTCGATTTCATTTAGAACGAGGATTTTAACTGCTACATGAATTAATCACAAATAGATTAACCCTATATAACTTATGCATCCAAAAGAAAAAGTGCGGTAAAAATCAACCGCACTTTTCAAAAGGGAAATTAGAATTCGTAACCTACGCCCACTTTAGCGCCATAGTTATTCACTTTAGTATCGTCAAAGCTACCTAAACGGTTATATTCTAAACCACCGTTTGCATACACTTTGTCTGCTAATTTATATTTAGCACCCGCAACTACACCATAACCCACTTTGGTTTCAGAAGAGCTTTTATAACGTTGTTCTGCGCGGTCTTCAAATTTGAAACGGTTAGCCGCAAGACGAGCACCAACATAAGGTTCAATTTGAGAATTGGTATCGAAGTCATAGAATACTGTCGCACCTAAACCTTGAACTTTAGTGCCTTGGAAGTTACCATGATGAGTATAATCACCTGCTACACGTACATTACCTAATTTATAACCTACTGCAACACGTGGCTCAATTTTAGTTTTGCTTGAACCCCCATTGGTTAATTTAGTTCTTGAAAGACCAAGATCACCTTCTGCATATAAACCTGCATTTGCAGTTGAAGCAACCGCTAATGCACCGACAACGATAGCTAATAATGATTTTTTCATTGGATAACCCCTGTTATTTGATTGAAAACACTAGAAATATACCACACTGCTTATGAATTTTCACTATGAAAAACCAATTTTCCCTGACATTTTCGGCATAAATAGGCAATTTTATCGCGTTGAATACGATTATGCCGACGAATCGTTAAGTAATGGGTCTGACATTCACATTGATAAGCAAACATTTTGCCTTGCACATTCTCTACATCAAATTGATGACAAGTATCAGCCGGAAGATTAAATAACTGTGTCATCACCGCTTGCCATTCCTGTCCATGCGGTTTCACTCGACCAAATACTTGATACACAATAAGATGGGCTAATTCATGGGGAACAACCTGACGAATAAATTCATCTGAGTTCTCAAGTAGCAAAGTGCGGTTAAATTTAATCTCATTTTTCTGCAAGTATGCGACGCCTGCCTTTACACCTCGCAAGTCATAACTGATTGTCGGGACTGAAAACTTCCTTTGAAAGTGATTTTCAGCGAGTTGTAATATTTCTGCAAGCTTGCGTTGCACCTGCATTTTTAAATGCCGAAACTGAGTTTGAGATGACATCATCATACTAAGTAAACAAAAACCGCTAAATTAGCGGTTTTTATCATATACATTTAATTTACTTATTTTAGACCTGCTGCCGCACGTAATTCTTCAGCGCGATCTACTTTTTCCCATGGGAACTGTTCACGACCGAAGTGTCCATACGCAGCAGTTTGGCGATAAATTGGTTGAATTAAATTTAACATTTTAATTAAACCATAAGGACGTAAATCAAAGAATTCACGCACTAACTTAACCAATACTTCGTTTGATACTTTTCCTGTACCAAAGGTTTCTACCATGATAGAAGTTGGCTCTGCCACACCAATTGCATAAGAAAGTTGAATTTCACAACGATCTGCAAGGCCTGCCGCAACGATATTTTTTGCCACATAACGCGCAGCATAAGCAGCTGAACGGTCTACTTTTGATGGATCTTTACCAGAAAATGCACCACCACCATGACGAGCTGCGCCGCCGTATGTATCGACAATGATTTTACGACCTGTTAAGCCACAATCACCCATAGGCCCGCCAATCACAAAACGACCAGTTGGGTTAATGAAATATTTTGTTTGTTGAGATAACCATTCGCTTGGCAAAATTGGCTTGATGATTTCTTCCATCACACCTTCGTAAATTTCTTTTTGTGACACTTCTTCACTATGTTGTGTAGAAAGAACAACCGCATCCACACCCACGATTTTATTATCTTCGTATTTTAAGGTCACTTGGCTTTTCGCATCAGGGCGTAACCATGCTAATTTTCCGCTTTTACGCACTTCTGCTTGTTTTTCCATTAAACGATGCGCATAAGTAATCGCCGCAGGCATCAAGACTTCTGTTTCATTTGTCGCATAACCAAACATAATCCCTTGATCACCCGCACCTTGATCTAATGGATTCTCACGATCCACACCTTGGTTAATATCAGATGATTGCTTACCAATCGCATTTAATACCGCACAAGAATTGCCATCAAAACCCATCTCTGAGTGTTTGTAACCAATATCACAAATGACTTGTCGAGTGAGATTTTCAATATCAACCCATGCTGATGTAGTAATTTCACCACCAACTAACGCCATCCCTGTTTTTACATAGGTTTCGCAAGCCACACGAGCTTTAGGATCTTGTTTTAAAATTTCATCAAGTACCGCATCAGAAATTTGATCGGCAATCTTATCTGGATGTCCTTCTGAAACCGATTCAGAAGTAAATAAATAGCTAGACATAAGTTCTCTTCTTTTGGATGTATTGACGTATAGACGGCTATAATACGCTTTTTTGACTAATAAGCAAGCATTCCTATCAAGTATTTTTGAAATGTGACAAGAAGAACCTAAGCTTTACGACAGAATTCAGCTCATTAATGCATAAAATGGGCGACAAACGCCCATTTATTTACCAGATTTTACTTCACTAAATCCAACATTTCTTGTGCATTCGCCAAGGCAAGCTCTGTAATTTCACTGCCGCCGAGTAATCTTGCAAGAGCTGGAACTCTCTCTTCTTGAGAAAGTGCGGTCATTTTAGTTTCTGTTTTATCATCAACGGTAAATTTCTCAACATTAAATTGATGATGTCCATGGCATGCGACTTGTGGTAAATGAGTCACACAAAGCACTTGGCATTTATCGCCTAATTGACGTAATAATTTACCCACTACACTCGCGGTTTTACCGCTAATACCAACATCGACTTCGTCAAAGATCAGCGTTGGAATCGCCGATTGATCTGATGTTAAGACTTGAATAGCTAATGAAATACGAGAAAGCTCACCACCAGATGCCACTTTTGCTAATGGTTGTGCTTGTTGTCCTAAATTACTACGTAAAGTAAAGACGATATTATCTGCCCCATTTGACGCAACTTTAGTTAAATCCGAATTCACTTCAATAAAAAACTCGGCATTTTCCATTGCAAGTCCTTTGATAGAATGTGTAACCTGTTGGGCTAATTTCTCTGCAGCTTGGCAACGGCTTTCATGTAATTGTTTTGCCGTACGTTGCATTTTCTCAAAGGCAGCTTTTTCTTCTAGAATCAGGCGTTCTTCACTTTCTGAAAAATCTAAAAGTGCGGTCAATTCTGCTTTTAATTTTTGATGCCATTCCACCAACTCTTCAGGTTTCACATTATGCTTGCGAGCGAGTTGTAAAGCTTGACCTAGACGTTGTTCAATCTCTTGTAATAACATCGGATCTTGCTCAATATGAGAAGCAAGATGCTGCACTTCACTTGTCGCCTCTTGCACTTGAATAAGTGCATCATTCAACATTGTTTGAACAGAAGCATAGCGAGGATCTAACTCACTTAATTCATCAATATACTGTGTCGCACGATAAAGCATCGAATCGATACTCACGGTCTCATTTTCACTGAGTAACTGTAAGGCTGATTGTGATAACTGTGTCAGCTGTTCGCTATTTGATAGACGACGTTGATCCTCTTCCAATTCTAAATATTCATTTGGACGAAGTGCAAACTCATCCAACTCTTCTACCTGATATTGTAAAAGCTGTTTCTTCGCTTCATTTTCAGTAACTTTTTGTTGGAAGGTTTTAACTTGTGTTTGGAGATTTTTCCACGCGCGATAATCTTCTCGCATTTGTGCGAGCAAATCATGATGATGTGCAAATGTATCCACCAACTGAAGTTGGTAGTCATTTTTCAATAATAATTGTGAAGCGTGCTGCCCATTAATATGAATAAGATATTGACCAATTTCTTTTAATTGAGAAGCCGATACAGGCGTGCTATTAATAAAGGCTTTAGAACGCCCATCTGCATTGATGACACGGCGTAAAATACAATCGGAGGGATTATCAGGATCTAGCAATTCTTGTTCTTGCAACCATTGATAAGCGGGGTTCGTTGGTTCAATAGAAAAGGAGGCGCAGATTTCAGCTCTTTCCTGCCCTTCTCGAACCATAGACGTTTCAATACGTTGCCCTAAGCATAACCCCAACGCATCAATAGCAATGGATTTCCCTGCGCCGGTTTCCCCCGTGATCACAGACATTCCTTTCGCTAATTCAATCTCTAATTGACGAACAATCGCAAAATTATTGATGGTAAGTTGGGTTAACATAAAAAAATCTCCTTAACTGTATATTCATATATTATAACTGTCACAATATACAGTAAAGAGATTTTTAACTTTTGGGATTAGAAATTTTTAAGCCAACCTAATTTTGTACTTAATACATTGTAATAATTATAATTTTTAAGATGTAATAAACGTAGCTTGTGAGGGCTTTTTTCAATATGCACCACATCATCTGGGCAAAAATCTAGTGCAATTTGACTATCACAGCCTAATTCCAACTGTGAAGTATTATGTTCCGCAAAACGAATTGAAATCTTACTGTCGCCATCAATTACTAATGGTCGAGAAGAAAGTGTATGTGGGAACATCGGCACAAGGGCAATCGCATTTAAATTTGGTGTTAAAATTGGGCCGCCTGCGGAAAGCGAATAAGCGGTTGAACCTGTGGGAGTGGAAACAATCAAGCCGTCTGAACGTTGAGAAAAGGCAAATTTATCATTGATATAAACATGGAAATCAATCATGTGCGCAATTTTAGCGGGGTGAATCACCGCCTCATTTACAGCATTGCTACTGGAGATAATTTCTCCGTTTCGTTCAATTTTAGCTTCCAATAAAAAACGCTCTTCTACAAAAAATTCACCATGTTCTAAACACGCTTCGAGCTGTGCATAAGCATTTTTCGGGTCAATATCGGTCAAAAAGCCTAAGTTGCCTCGGTTAATCCCAATCATTGGAATATTATATTTAGCCAAAATGCGAGCACGCCCTAGCATATTGCCATCACCACCGATTACAATCACGAGTTGAGCTTGCTCTCCAATTTCTTCAACCGTTGCTAACACCTCTTCCGGTAAACCGAATTTTTCACCCACCTCTTTTTCAACTAAAACTTGATATCCTCGCTCTTTCAGCCATTGATACAAGTTTTTATGCATTTGCAAATTAATATCGCGACGTGGTTTTCCCATCAAGGCGATGGTTTTAAATGATTTGACTAATTCATCCATAACTATGATTGCTCCCAAGTACAGACTTACTGATTTTTGACCGCACTTGAATTTAAAATTTTAGCCATTATATTACATAGCAATTCAGTTTTGCTAAAATAGCACTAATTTTTGATAAATGGAGAAAAAGATGTCAGAACAAGCACAAAACTTAAATGAAAATGAAGAACTTGTTGAAGAAGTTCAGCAGGAAACCACCGCAACGGAAGATCCGTTAGAAGAAGCGATTGCCCGTGTACAAGAACTTGAAGAACAATTAAAAGCACAAGTAGAAGAAACCTCTAAAAAAGAGCAAGATTTATTGCTCCGTACGCGTGCAGAAATTGATAATATGCGTCGTCGTAGCGAACAAGACATCGAAAAAGCACATAAATTTGCGCTCGAAAAATTCTCAAAAGACATTTTAAATACCATTGATAACTTAGAGCGTGCGCTTGCCACACCAGCCAATAAGGAAGATGAAAACATCAAAGCCCTATTCGATGGTGTCGAGCTGACTTTAAAAGAGTTACTCTCAACGGTTTCTCGCTTTGGTGTCGAGCCTGTTGGTGCAGTAGGCGATACCTTTAATCCGGATCTTCACCAAGCTATCTCTATGCAACCAGCAGAAGGCTTTACAACTAATCAAATCACCACCGTTTTACAAAAAGGTTATACCTTAAATGGTCGAGTGATTCGCCCAGCCATGGTAATGGTTGCAGCTTAATTTCTTTTCTATGACTTAAAGAGCGGACGATTTTTCGTCCGTTTTTTTATTGCCAAAAATCTTGACATAGATCAAATTTATTAAAAAATAATTTGAGAATAATTCTCAATAAAAACTCTCTTGATTTCCAGATTTAGCAAGGTTCCTCCACAATTTCAAGCATCAAAAAACATAAAACAACACTACATATTGTGTGTTGATCTATTAAATAAAACTATATATAGTGCTTTCGTTTTTTTTTAAAGTTAGCCTATATAGGAGTCATAAAATGAATGCTTTCTTCGTGATTAAGCGTGATGGTTCACGAATTGGGTTTGACCTACAACGTATTACTAATGCAATCAGAAAAGCGGCAAGTGCGGTCAATATTGTTGATGAAATTTATATCCATGATCTGAGCCAGCGAATTAATACCGAGATTTTTAGTCACTATCAGCATGAAATTGATATCAACCAGATTCAAAAAATCGTTGAAGATCACTTAATGACAAGCAAGTATCCACAAATTGCACGTGCTTATATTGAATATCGTCACGATCGTGATCTTGCTCGTGAAAAACGCAGCCAATTAACCAAAGAAATTGAAGGGCTGATTGAACAAAGCAACGTCGAATTGCTTAACGAAAATGCGAATAAAGATGCGAAAGTGATCCCGACCCAGCGGGATTTACTGGCAGGTATTGTGGCCAAACATTATGCTAAACATCACATTCTGCCAAGAGATGTCGTGGAAGCTCACGAAAAAGGCGAAATCCATTATCACGACTTAGACTACGCGCCATTTTTCCCAATGTTTAACTGCATGCTCGTTGATCTAAAAGGCATGCTTTCACATGGTTTTAAAATGGGTAATGCCGAAATTGAACCGCCTAAATCTATCGGCACAGCAACAGCAGTTACCGCACAAATTATTGCTCAAGTAGCCAGCCATATTTATGGCGGTACAACCATTAATCGTATTGATGAAGTGCTTGCACCTTATGTTCAACTCAGCTTTGAAAAACATTTGAAAAATGCCGACCAATGGCAAATTCCAGATGCTGAAGGTTATGCAAAAGCGCTAATTGAAAAAGAATGTTTTGATGCGTTTCAATCCCTTGAATATGAAGTTAACACGCTCCATACGTCCAATGGCCAAACGCCGTTTGTTACCTTTGGTTTTGGCTTAGGCACAAGTTGGCAAGAACGTTTAATTCAGCAATCAATCTTGAAAAACCGTATTCGTGGCTTGGGTAAAAATCACAAAACGCCAGTCTTCCCTAAACTGGTCTTTACCATTAAAAAAGGTGTGAACCAAAACGAACAAGATCCAAACTATGATATTAAAAAACTGGCATTAGAATGCGCATCAAAACGCATGTATCCAGATATTTTAAACTATGATCAAGTAATCAAAGTCACTGGCTCATTCAAAGCTCCAATGGGTTGTCGTAGCTTCTTGGGTGCTTATGAAGAAAACGGTCATGAAGTGCATGATGGTCGCAATAATTTAGGTGTGGTGAGTTTGAATCTACCTCGTATTGCTCTTGAAGCACAAGGAAACGAAGAAAAATTCTACCGCACTTTAGATGAACGCTTAGCCCTAGCCAAGAAAGCCTTGCTTACACGTATTGCTCGCTTAGAAAATACCAAAGCCCGTGTCGCGCCAATTCTTTATATGGAAGGTGCTTGCGGCGTTCGATTAAAAGCTGATGATAACGTTGCCGATATTTTCAAAAATGGCCGAGCATCAATTTCTTTAGGCTATATTGGCATTCACGAAACCATCAATGCACTGTATAAAAAAGGACATATTTTTGACGATGAACAACTACGCGAAAAAGGCATCGCAATTGTGCGTCGTTTAAGTGAAGCAGTCAAACAATGGCAGAAAGAAACCGGCTATGCATTTAGCCTTTATTCCACACCAAGTGAAAACTTGTGCGATCGCTTCTGTCGTTTAGATACCAAACAATTTGGTGTGATTGAAGGCGTTACCGATAAAGGCTACTACACTAATAGCTATCACTTAGATGTAGAGAAAAAAGTGAATCCATACGATAAATTAGACTTTGAAATGCCTTATCCTGAATTAGCAAGCGGGGGCTTCATTTGTTATGGCGAATATCCAAATATTCAACATAACCTAAAAGCACTCGAAGATGTGTGGGATTATAGCTACGATCGCGTGCCTTATTATGGCACTAATACGCCAATAGATGAATGTTACGAATGTGGCTTCACAGGAGAATTTAATTGCACAAGTAAAGGCTTTGTTTGTCCGAAATGTGGCAACCATGACAGTGCAAAAGTCTCTGTAACCCGACGAGTTTGCGGTTATCTCGGCAGTCCTGATGCTCGCCCATTCAATGCGGGTAAACAGGAAGAAGTAAAACGCCGTGTAAAACATCTATAATGGTCGTTTCGTTATTATGATAAAATAGCTCATCAGAAATGAGCTATTTTTATTTCAATAAATAAGGAAGAATCATGCCAACACTTAGTCAAATCACACAATCCATTATGCAAGACCCCGACAATCAATCTTTTACGTTACAAGGCATTGAACCGCTTTTTGCTGCACCAACGACAGCTCGCATTAACATTGTCGGACAAGCTCCCGGAATTAAAGCCCAAGAAAGTCGTTTATATTGGAATGATAAAAGCGGTGATCGCCTACGTGAATGGCTCGGTGTGGATCGCGATACCTTCTATCATTCTGGTTTGTTTGCTGTCATCCCGATGGACTTTTATTACCCTGGAAAAGGTAAATCCGGTGATTTACCACCGCGCAAAGGCTTCGCAGAAAAATGGCATCCGCTAATTCTCGCTAATTTGCCTAATATTGAGCTGACGATTCTTATTGGACAATATGCACAAAAATACTATTTGCCAGAAAATAACCTTAATGTCACTGAGACGGTTCACCATTTTCGTGATTTTCTTCCTCACTTTCTTCCGCTTGTTCACCCTTCTCCACGCAACCAAATTTGGCTCAAGAAGAATCCGTGGTTTGAACAAGAAATAGTACCAACATTACAAAAACAAGTGAAA
This sequence comes from Parahaemophilus parainfluenzae, assembly GCF_001055095.1. Classification (GTDB taxonomy): domain Bacteria; phylum Pseudomonadota; class Gammaproteobacteria; order Enterobacterales; family Pasteurellaceae; genus Haemophilus_D; species Haemophilus_D parainfluenzae_Z. The sequence goes on along the minus strand of NZ_JVHG01000025.1, from coordinate 104,616 downwards.
GCGATTTTATCCCGTTAAACAAATATTCCACGAATAAAGAGCGGTCAAAAATATCTGATTTTGACCGCTCTTTGCTTTAATACTAATCAATTTTTAGTACCTCCCTATTTTCTGATTAAACACACTTATGCTAGAATCGCCAACTTCTTAAAATATATAGAAAAAAATATATAGGAAAAAATATATGCAACAAACTCCCATTACGGACTCGCAATCTAAAGCTTGGAATAAAAATGCAGTGGTATTCCTTGCTGATGTGATTCTCTTTTTTGTTTTATTAAACATTCTTCCTTTTGAGCCTGCTGCCAATAAAGGCTTAGCATTATTGGCATTCGTGGCTATTTTATGGTTAACAGAAGCGGTAAACGTGACTATCACGGCGCTATTTGTTCCTATTTTGTCGGTATTACTCGGATTGGTAAATAGTCGTGAGGCGCTTGTTGCCTTTGCTGATCCTACCATTTTCTTATTCTTTGGTGGTTTTGCGATTGCTACCGCATTAAATGTGCAAAAGATCGACAAAATGATTTCTAATAAAATCATGCAATTAGCAAAAGGTCGTCTCTTTGTTGCGGTGCTTTACCTTTTCTTAGCAACCGCATTTTTATCTATGTGGATGAGTAATACAGCGACTGCAGCGATGATGATTCCGCTTTCAATGACCATTCTCAGTCAATTAGATCAAAAAGAAGAACATAATACTTATGTCTTCGTACTTTTAGGGATCGCTTATAGTGCGACCATCGGTGGAATGGGAACGCTTGTGGGAAGCCCGCCTAATGCCATTGCCGCTTCACAGCTCCATTTAGATTTTGCTGACTGGTTAATGTATGGCACGCCAGTGATGTTAATTTTATTCCCGCTTATTATTGGTTGGTTATATATTGTATTTAAACCAAAATTAGGCCTTCATTTTGCTGCTGAATTTGAAAAAATTCATATGACTAAACAACGTGTTTTAACCTTGGTCATTTTTATCACCGTAGCGATTCTTTGGATTTTTGGTGGATACCTTAACCCTATTATTTCGCAATTATTAGGCTTACCAAAACCAATTGGTAGTTTTGACAGTATGGTTGCACTCTCCGCAGCGATTGTCATTTGTGTAACGGGGATCGCAAGTTGGAAACAAGTACAAGAAAATACAGAATGGGGCGTGCTGTTCCTCTTCGGTGGCGGTTTAACCTTAAGCTCTGTATTGACTCAGTCTGGTGCAAGTAAAATCATGGCAGATGGTATTGTCTTCATTATTGAAGGCGGTCACTACTATGTGATGGCATTAATTGTTGCAGCCTTTATTGTCTGTTTAACTGAGTTTACCTCAAACACAGCAAGTGCTGCTTTACTGGTTCCAATCTTTATTTCTATTGCAAATGCACTGAATATGCCACCACTTGGTTTTGCAATGATTATCGGTCTAGGGGCATCCTGTGCCTTTATGATGCCGGTTGGTACCCCACCGAATGCGATTGTGTACTCGACAGGTTTTGTGAAACAATCCGAAATGATCCGCGTGGGTAAATTTATTGATTTAACCTGTATGCTAATTATCGGGACAATTGCTTATCTCTTCTGGATGTAACCTTTAAAATCGAATAAGTGCGGTTAAAAACAAGATGATTTTTAACCGCACTTTTTTATTTTCTTTACGCAAACGTTTGCGGTAAATGAAAATTAACGTATAATTCGCACAATTTTTTTACTTAGGGAAACCAAATGAATAACAACCTGCTTTATACAGTGGAAGACAAACCACCTTTCGGATTGAGTTTACTCCTTGCCGCACAGCATTTACTTGCCGCACTCGGGGGAATTATTGCCGTACCATTGGTCATTGGTAACGTCTTAAAATTACCGACTGAAGATACCATTACATTAGTTAATGCAGCACTTTTAATTTCTGGTGTAGTAACCGTTATCCAATGTAAAGGCTTGGGGCCTATTGGTATTCGTTTACCAAGTGTGATGGGGACCAGTTTTACTTTCGTTGCTGCTGCACTTGCCATTGGTTTCAGTGAATATGGCATCGCTGGTATATTAGGTTCTTCTCTCATTGGTTCCTTAGTGATGATTATCGGCAGCTTTTTCATGCCGTATATTCGTAAATTATTCCCACCACTTGTGACGGGAACTGTCGTTATGATGATCGGCTTAAGCCTGATTCCAGTTGCCGTTGACTGGTTTGCAGGTGGTCAACGTGGTGATGCGAATTATGCGACGCCAGAAAATTTAATGATGGCGAGCTTTGTCTTAGTGATCGTGGTAGCTCTCGTGCAATGGGGTAAAGGCATTTTCTCTGCAGCCGCGATCGTTATTGGGATGATGACAGGCTATCTTGTGTGTTTAGCCATGGGATGGGTAAGCTTTGAAGGTGTAAAACAAGCACAAACTTTCGCGATTCCGCAACCACTGCACTTTGGCTTAGCTTTCCCTATTTCAGGCATTATCGGCATGTCCATTGCCTATTTAGTGACAATCGTTGAATCAAGCGGTAACTTCTTAGCACTAGGTAATGCCACCAAAACCGAAATTACTGGCAGACATTTACGAGGCGGGGTTTTAGCCGATGGTTTAGGATCAGCCTTAGCCGCCATTATGTCCACCACGCCATTCTCATCATTCTCACAAAACATTGGTGTCATTTCTCTAACTGGCGTGGCAAGCCGTCACGTGGTTGCGCTAACCGGTGTGCTTCTCGCTTTAGCCGGTTTATTCCCTGTATTCGGTGCATTAATTGTATCAATTCCATTACCAGTATTAGGTGGTGCAGGCTTAATGATGTTCGCGATGATTATCGCCGCGGGTATCCAAATGTTAGATAAAGTGGCGCGTAGCAAACGTAATGGTTTAATTATTGCCATTTCCATTGGCTGTGGCTTAGCGGTGACGACTCGTCCAGAATTGCTTGATAAATTACCGCACTTCTTCAAAGAAGTGCTCGGTTCAGGCATTACCGTAGGCTCATTACTTGCCTTAATTCTTAACCTTGTCCTTCCAGAAGATAAAGTGGAAGAAACAAAAGAATTAAAATAGATAGCGAATAAGGGCAGATTAACACTGCCCTTTTCTTTTCCTGTAAAACATTTCTAAAACGGACCGCACTTTGTTAAAATCAGGCATCATTTTCCATTTATCAAGGAATAAAAATGGCAGATTTACCTTTCTTCGTTGAGCTCAACGAACAAAATCTTACTGAAACGTTGCAACGTTCTGTTGAAACGCCACTTGTCATTAACTTTTATGCGCCAAGCCATAAAGAATCAGCTGATTTTGCAACAGTCCTACAACGTGTTGCAGAACAACATCAAGGACAATTTATCCTCGGCTTAGTCAATTGTGAAACAGAGCAAATGATTGCTGCTCAATTTCGTATTCAAGCATTGCCTACGACCTATCTTTTCAAAGAAGCTCAAGCAATAGATGCGTTCCCTGGTGCATTAGATGAAGCCAGCTTATTGCAACGTTTGAGTACGATTTTGCCAAAAGAAGAAGATTTAAAATTCCAAAAAGCTTTAGATTTTTTACAAGTGGAAGATTACAACTCCGCCCTTCCATTACTGAAAGAGGCTTGGGAGCTTTCAGATAAGAAAAACAGCGATGTGGCATTACTTTATGCGGAAACCTATATTGCGATGAAGAAAACGGAGCCGGCGGCAGATATTTTAGCGCAAATCCCTATTCAGGATCGCGACAGCCGTTGGCATGGATTACAAGCGCAGATTGAGCTTTTAATTAAAGCGGCTGATACGCCAGAAATTCAGCAATTACAAGCAGATTATGCGAAAAATCCAACGCCTGAAATTGCGTTGAAATTGGCAGTTCAGCTACATCAAGCCAATCGAAACGAAGAAGCATTGGATTTATTATTTAGCATTCTTAAACAAGATCTTTCTGCGGAAAATGGTGAAGTGAAACAACAGTTTTTATCTATTTTATCAGCCATTGGTAACGCAGATCCTATCACCAATAAATATCGCCGATTGCTGTATTCATTGCTTTACTAATACGATCAACTATTTTTTTATGCATGAAGGCTTTATAATGAACGAATTCCAAAAGCCTCATGCTTTATTTTATATAACAAAGGATTCTTTATGTCAGACGTTAAACACAGCAAATTATTAATTTTAGGTTCAGGCCCTGCAGGTTATACTGCCGCTATTTATGCCGCACGTGCAAACTTAAAACCTGTTTTAGTGACAGGTCTTCAACAAGGCGGGCAACTTACTACCACGGATGAAATTGAAAACTGGCCAGGTGATTTTGAAATGACCACTGGCCCAGGTTTAATGCAGCGTATGTTGCAACACGCTGAAAAATTTGAAACGGAAATCGTGTTTGATCATATTAACAAAGTCGATTTATCTTCTCGTCCGTTCAAGCTTTATGGCGATATGCAAACCTTCACATGTGATGCATTAATCATCGCAACAGGGGCATCAGCACGTTATATCGGATTAGAATCTGAAACCGCTTATAAAGGCCGTGGCGTTTCAGCTTGTGCAACCTGTGATGGTTTCTTCTATCGCAATAAACCCGTTGCGGTTGTCGGTGGCGGAAATACCGCAGTGGAAGAAGCACTTTACTTAGCTAACATTGCTTCTGAAGTGCACTTAATCCACCGTCGCGATAGCTTCCGTGCAGAAAAAATCTTAATCGATCGCTTATACAAAAAAGTCGAAGAAGGCAAAATCGTGCTTCATACTGACCGCACTTTGAATGAAGTGTTAGGCGATAATATGGGCGTAACCGGTGTACGTTTAGAAAACGTGAAAACCGGCGAAAAAGAAGACGTGAAATTAGACGGTTTATTTATTGCCATCGGTCATGCGCCAAATACTGAAATCTTCCAAGGTCAGCTTGAACTTAATAACGGTTATATTGTGGTGAAATCTGGTCTTGAAGGCAATGCAACAGCAACGTCAGTGGAAGGCGTATTTGCTGCGGGTGATGTAATGGATCACAACTATCGCCAAGCCATTACTTCAGCAGGTACAGGCTGTATGGCAGCATTAGATGCTGAACGTTATTTAGATGCACAAGAATAAATTTCCTTATTTATTTTCCCCCTCTTTAGCCAAGAGGGGTTAAGGGAGATTTTAAAGAATCAATTTTGTATCAAAACTCGCCCTTCAAGCTCCCTCTCAATAGAGAGGGAGAACTTTTTAAATACTAACTCTACAAATCTATGGACAAACTTCGCCAAAAATATTTACAAAAATGGCTTCGTGCGCAGCAACAACCTGTAAAAAAATTAATGCGCACCAATATTGCCCTTGCCACACTTTCTTCCTTAATTCTTGTGGCTCAAACCTATTTTCTTGCGACATTGCTCGACCAGCTGATTATGCAAAATGTCGATCGCGCTGAACTGGTTCCATATTTTATTGCATTAATCATTACTTTTGCTTTGCGTGCGGTCATTTTATGGCTACGCGAAAAAATTGGCTTTAAAGCAGGTCGATTACTGCGCAATCATATGCGTCAAAAGATCTTAGATAAAATCCATCAAGTTGGGCCGGCCACCATCAATAACAACCCCGCCGGAAGCTGGGCAAGTATCATGCTTGAACAAGTGGAAAATCTGCATAACTTCTATGCGCGTTTCTTACCACAACAAAGTTTGTCTGCCATTGTACCAATGGTGATTTTAATTGCCGTATTCCCACTCAACTGGGCTGCTGGACTGATTTTGATGGTGACCGCACCACTTGTGCCAATTTTTATGATTCTGGTAGGGATTGCAGCAGCAGATAGCAGCCAAAAAAATATGGCAACCCTTTCTCGCTTAAGTGCTCAATTCTTGGATCGCTTACGTGGTTTAGAAACCTTGCGTCTTTTCAACCGCACTTCAGAACAAACACAACATATTGAAAACACAACGGAAGACTTCCGTGAAACGACCATGACAGTACTTAAAATGGCGTTTCTCTCTTCTGCTGTGTTAGAGTTTTTCACCTCCATTTCCATTGCTTTAATGGCAGTGTACTTTGGTTTTAGCTATTTAGGCCAAGTCGAATTTGGTACTTATGGCACCACACTGACCTTATTTACCGGCTTTTTCTGCTTAATTTTGGCACCAGAGTTTTATCAACCATTACGTGATCTCGGGACTTACTACCACGATCGTGCAGCAGGTATTGGTGCTGCTGATGCCATTGTCGATTTCTTAGAAGCGGATTATTTAATTGCCCATCAAGGCAATGAACAAATTCCAGCACAAAGTGCGGTCGAAATTCAGGCTGAAAATTTAGTGGCGCTTTCTCCACAAGGTCAACCATTAACGAAGCCACTTTCATTCCATATTCCGAAAGAAAGCCATATTGCCCTTGTGGGCCAAAGTGGTGCAGGAAAAACCTCTTTAATCAATGTATTACTCGGTTTCTTACCTTATGAAGGCAGCTTAAAAATTAACGGTGTGGAACTGAATCAAAGCCGTTTAAGCGACTGGCGAAAACAAATTGCTTGGGTCGGACAAAATCCATTACTGCTACAAGGTAGTATCAAAGAAAATCTACTTTTAGGCGATATTCAAGCAACTGATGAGCAAATTGAGCAAGCCTTGATTTCTGCTCAAGCGAAAGAGTTTACCGATAAATTAGGTTTGGATAGCGAAATTAAAGATGGTGGCATTGGTGTATCTGTAGGCCAAGCTCAACGCTTAGCGATCGCTCGTGCTTTACTACGCAAAGGCAATTTATTATTACTCGATGAGCCAACGGCTAGCCTTGATGCTCAGTCTGAAAATCTGGTACTTGCTGCCCTTGCAGAAATGAGCCATAACCAAACGACCTTAATGATCACACACCGTATTGAAGATCTGAAACAATGCGACAACATTTTAGTGATGCAAGAAGGTGAAATTGTTCAACAAGGACATTTCAACCAATTAAAAGATCAAGGCTTCTTTGCCGAATTATTGGCTCAACGAAAAGAGGATATTCAATAATGCGTGCTTTACTTCCCTTTTTACGTTTATTTAAATTTGCCAAGTTGCCTTTATTTTTAGGCTTGGTTTTAATGATTACAGGCCTTGCATCTAGCATTGGCTTGCTGACCACATCGGGTTGGTTTTTAGCCGCAACAGCTATTGCTGGTCTTGGCACGTTATTTAATTTCTTCTATCCATCTGCTTCTGTGCGTGGGCTTGCTATTAGCCGCACTCTTTTCCGCTATTTTGAAAAGTTGGTGACGCACGATGCGACTTTCCGCATTTTGGCTAAATTACGGGTACAAGTTTTTGAGAAAATTATTCCATTAAGCCCTGCGGTGTTAAATCGCTACCGTAACAGCGATTTGCTAAACCGCTTAGTGTCTGATGTGGATACCCTCGATAGCCTATATCTTCGCTTAATTGCGCCTTTTATTACGGCTATTTTTGTGATTCTAGCTATGTGCATTGGTCTAAGCTTCGTCAATGCACCTTTAGCCTTAGGTCTAGGTGTGAGCCTGCTTTTATTGGTATTGGTTATTCCAACCGTTTTCTACCAACTTGGTAAAAAATTCGGTGATAAACTCGTGCATTCACGTGCACTTTACCGCACTCAATTCTTAGAATTTATCCAAGCGCAAGCTGAATTATTGCTTTTTAATGCCGAAGATAAATTGAAAGATAACATGGCTAAAACCGAAGCAAATTGGCAAGCAGACCAGCAAAAAGAAGCCAATTTAAGCGGATTTTCAACCGCCCTTTCACTCTTTTTAAATGGTTTGATTATCGCCGCAATGTTATGGTTTAGCTCACAAGCGGAGTTTGGTAACGATGAATATCGTATGGCGTTTATTGCGCTCTTCACTTTTGCCGCCCTTGCATCGTTTGAAATCTTAATGCCATTAGGTTCAGCGTTCTTACATATCGGGCAAGTGATTGCTTCAGCTGAACGTGTAACTGACATTATCGAACAGCAACCATTAGTGACTTTTAATGGCAAAGCGGAGTTCGATCACAACGCTACTACATTAATTGAAGCGAAAGATCTTTCTTTCACTTATCCTGAACGTCAAAATCGTGCCTTAGAAAACCTGAATTTAACCATTCAAAAAGGCAAAAAAGTCGCAATTTTAGGTAAAACAGGTAGCGGGAAATCCACGTTATTACAGCTTTTAGTGCGTAATTATGATGCCAACCAAGGAGAATTATTCCTTGCTGGCAAGCCAATTGCTGATTATGCAGAAGACACATTACGTAGCCAATTCTGCTTTTTAACACAACGTATTCATGTATTTAGCGATACACTTCGTCAAAATCTGCAATTCGCAAGTGCGGTCAATATTTCAGATGAAAAAATGATCGAGGTATTAAATCAAGTCGGTTTAGGCAAATTGTTGGAACAAGAACAAGGCTTAGATATTTGGTTAGGTGATGGCGGCCGTCCACTTTCGGGTGGAGAACAACGCCGTTTAGGCTTGGCTCGAATTCTGCTTAATGATGCGCCAATTTTATTATTAGATGAGCCAACTGAAGGTTTAGACCGCGAAACTGAACGCCAAATTCTGCGTTTGATTCTTGCCCACGCTGAAAATAAAACCTTAATTATGGTAACTCACCGCTTAACGGCGATTGAGCAATTTGATGAGCTTTGTGTGATTGATGAAGCGAAGCTAATTGAAAAAGGCACTTATGCAGAATTATTGCAATTAGAAAAAGGATTCTTCAAACAATTAGTGGAGCGAGTGTAAAATAAGAAAGGATAAGTTGGGTGGAAATCTTCCCAGCTTATTCTCGGCACACAGAAATTCCGACTTTGGCTGCTTTCTTCCGAACCTGACCGAGTAAACCGGACACCGTTGCGAGAGACCGAGAAGATTCCCATTGATATCGCAATGCGATTAGGTGGGCTATTATGCAAGAATTACCCCTGCATTGTAAAGGTTAATTTATCAATTCGGTAAATTTGACGAGAAAATCAACCGCACTTTTAAGGTAAAACCATGAACTATCTCCAATACTACCCTACCGATGTTGTAAATGGCGAAGGCACCCGTTGTACCCTTTTCGTTAGCGGTTGTACGCATGGTTGCCGTGGTTGCTACAATCAAAAGAGCTGGTCTTTTGATAATGGCGTATTATTTGATGAAGCGATGGAACAACAAATCATCAATGATTTAAAAGATACGCGCATTAAACGTCAAGGGCTCACCCTTTCCGGTGGAGATCCGATGCATCCTCGTAATATTGAAGCCTTACTTCCTTTTGTACAGCGTGTAAAAAAAGAATGTCCAGATAAGGACATTTGGGTGTGGACGGGTTATAAACTGGATGAACTTGATGATTATCAACGTCAAATGTTGCCTTATATTGACGTGCTCATTGATGGAAAATTTATACAAGAACAGGCTGACCCAAGCTTGGTTTGGCGTGGTTCAGCCAATCAAGTGATTTATCGTTTTAAGGTTTAACCGAATAAGGTTAAGCTATTCTGCCAAGCCGTTTCTTTAATTACTTCAGCATTTTCACTTCTTAAACGGCATAACACCTCAAAGGTGTGAACTATTCGCTCTGGTCGATTAGGTTGCCCTTGAAAGCCAAACACTGGCATATCTGGTGTATCCGTTTCTAGTACCAACGCCTCTAATGGCAACTTCGCAATCGCTTGACGCGTTTTATTCGCTCGTTCATAAGTAATGGTACCGCCTACGCCAATTTTATAGCCTAAATCCACAAATCGTTTTGCTTGATCATAACTTCCTGAAAAACCATGCACCACACCACATTTAGGTAAATTAGCCTGTTTTAAAAAACGGGATAATTGCTCATGGGATTTACGACTATGTAAATTGATCGACAGATTGTATTTCTTAGCTAAATGAAGCTGACTCTCTAAAAAGTGCTGTTGCTTTTGCCATAATTCATCAGTCAATAAATCAGGAATTGCACATTCTAAGCCTATTTCTGCTACGGCTGTACAATTTTGATTACGAACAGATAATGCCGTATCCAATTTCTCTAAATCATGCTCTTGATGTTCTTTAATATAAAGAGGATGCAACCCAAGCCCACAATAAAGATGCTCAGGGAAAAGTGCGGTCATATTTTGGATTGTTTTAAAATCCGATTCTTTTACCGCCACAATCAAAATTTTTTGCACATCAGCTTGCTTAGCGTTCTCCACGAGCTGAGCTAATGGCTCACCAGTGTCATGATGAAGATAATCAAGGTGGGTATGAGTATCGAAGAAAGGCATTGCGTTATTTCACTTAAGAAAAAAGTGTGTAGATTACGCATCCACACACCGAATTAATTATTCGACAGACACCGATGTAATCACGACATCTTCTGTTGGAACATCTTGGTGGAAACCTTTATTACCGGTTTTTACTTTTTTGATTTTATCAACCACATCCATGCCTTCAACCACTTCACCGAATACGGCATAGCCCCATTCTTGTACCACTTCACGGCCAAACATCTCTTTTGAACGGTAGTTTAAGAAGTCATTATCTGCCACGTTAATGAAGAATTGTGCCGTTGCAGAATGTGGATCAGAGGTACGCGCCATGGCGATTGTGCCACGTTTGTTACTTAAACGATTGTTAGCTTCATTTTGGATCGGTGCGTTTGTTGCTTTTTCACGCATTCCGCTTTCCATACCACCGCCTTGAATCATAAATCCATCAATAACACGATGAAAAATTGTGTTATTATAGAAACCGTTTTTACAATAGTTTAAAAAGTTTTCTGCAGTGATTGGCGCTTTATCAAAATCAAGTTTAATTTTAATATCGCCAAAATTTGTGTGTAATGTAACCATTTTGTTTTCCTCTTGAAAATTAAGGCATTCATTATTCCACAAATGGCGAGAAAGTGCCACAAGGAGCAGAAAAAGTACGGTCGTTTTCCAACTAGTTTTAAGAGAAAAAATATGTTAAAGATTTTTAATACCCTCACTCGTGAAAAAGAAGTGTTCAAACCTATCCATAAAGGAAAAGTGGGTATGTATGTGTGCGGCGTGACCGTTTACGATTTATGCCATATTGGCCATGGTCGTACCTTTGTATGTTTTGATGTGATTGCCCGCTATTTACGTTCTTTAGGTTACGATTTAACTTATGTGCGTAATATCACTGATGTGGACGATAAAATCATTAAACGTGCATTAGAAAACAAAGAAACCTGCGATCAACTTGTAGATCGCATGGTGCAAGAAATGTATAAAGATTTTGATGCGTTAAACGTACTACGTCCAGATTTTGAGCCTCGTGCGACGCATCATATCCCTGAAATTATTGAGATTGTGGAAAAACTGATTGCACGTGGTCATGCTTATGTTGCAGACAATGGTGATGTCATGTTTGACGTGGAAAGCTTTAAAGAATACGGCAAATTATCGCGCCAAGATCTTGACCAATTACAAGCCGGTGCACGTATTGAAATTAATGAAATCAAGAAAAATCCAATGGATTTCGTGCTTTGGAAAATGTCGAAAGAAAACGAACCAAGCTGGCCATCGCCATGGGGTGCTGGTCGTCCAGGTTGGCACATTGAATGTTCAGCGATGAACTGTAAACAACTTGGTGAACATTTTGATATTCACGGCGGTGGTTCTGATTTAATGTTCCCGCACCACGAAAATGAAATTGCGCAATCTTGCTGTGCTCATGGTGGTCAATATGTGAATTATTGGATCCATTCTGGCATGATCATGGTAGATAAAGAAAAAATGTCGAAATCCCTCGGCAACTTCTTCACTATTCGTGATGTATTAAACCACTACAATGCAGAAGCGGTGCGTTATTTCTTACTAACAGCACACTATCGCAGCCAGCTCAACTACAGTGAAGAAAACCTGAATTTAGCACAAGGTGCATTAGAACGTTTGTACACCGCTTTACGTGGCACCGATCAAAGTGCGGTTGCTTTTGGTGGTGAAAATTTTGTGGAAGCCTTCCGTGAGGCAATGGATGATGATTTCAATACACCGAATGCCCTTTCTGTCTTATTTGAAATGGCTCGTGAAATCAATAAATTGAAAACTGAAGATACAGAAAAAGCCAATGGTCTTGCTGCTCGTTTACGTGAATTAGCGGGTATCTTAGGTTTACTTCAACAAGATCCAGAAAAATTCTTACAAGCGGGCTCTGACGATGATGAAGTCGCAAAAATTGAAGCGCTCATCAAACAACGCAACGAAGCGCGTGCTGCTAAAGATTGGGCTGCTGCAGATGCGGCTCGTAATGAACTCACTGCAATGGGAATTGTGTTAGAAGACGGCCCTAACGGCACGACGTGGCGTAAACAATAATCTCACTTTGATACAAAAACTGCGGTCAAATTGACCGCAGTTTTTCTTTTAAGAAGAAAGCATTACATTTTCGGTTTTTCCATTGTTTTTGCTTTTTTCTTCATTTCTTTTGCTTTCATTTCTTTTGTTTTCATATCATCAGATTTCATTCCTTCTGATTTCATATTATCCATTTTCATGTCGTGAGATTTCATATCATGAGATTTCATCATCCCATCAGATGCCATTTTGTCATTTTGCATTGGCATAGCGTCTTTTGTCATCGGCATGGAATCTTTTGTCATCGGCATGGAATCTTTTGCCATCGACATTTCATTAGATTTCATATCGGTCGCATAAAGACTGGTTGCGAAGAAAAGTGCAGCAATAGCAGTAAAGGTTGTTTTTGAAGTAATATTTTTCATTTTGAATCTTCCTTAATTTGTGAATAATTAGCATTGGATGGAAAGGTTTCCCCTTTCATTATCATTAGACGAATGAGAAATCTATTTCTTACACTTTTTTCAAGGAAAAAATATGAAAACTGGAATTTCCAATAAAGACTTGGCTCAAATTAGAGAGCAAATGCTGAAATTTGCCACATTACAGGTGGGCGATTCTGTATTAGCTGAAGATTTGGTGCAAGAGAGTTTTTTAAGTGCATTTAACCATCTTGAGCAATTTAAACGACAAGCGGCATTTAAGACCTGGGTCTTTGCTATCTTAAAAAATAAAATCATTGATTTTCTTCGCCAGAAAGGCAAATTAGTGCTAGAAACCGAAATTGAAGATGAAGAACAAACTAATCATTTCTTTGATGAAGGGGGCCACTGGAAAGCTGAACATTCTCCACTCGATCTCGAACTGAGCGAAAGTGCGGTCTATTCTGAAGAATTCTGGCTGATTTTTGAAACTTGCTTAACTTGCCTGCCAGCCAAACAAGCCAAGATTTTTATGATGAGAGAGTTTTTGGAATTATCTTCCGAAGAAATTTGCCAAGAAAATCAACTAAGCATAAGTAACTTGCACACGACACTCTATCGTGCTCGCTTACAACTTCAAAACTGCTTATCTCATAAACTTTAAGGAGTGATTTTATGAAATGTCGCCAAGCGACTCGACTCATTTCAGATGCGCAAGAACGCTCATTAATGACTAAAGAAAAAATTGGGCTCAATTTGCATCTTGCCATCTGTACACATTGCCGTAAATTTCAACGAAATTGTGGCACATTGAGAAAATTAATGAAGGATTTCAAAGGATAAAAAAGCGGAAGAGAACTTCCGCTTATTACTCTATTACTTCGCCATTAATGCTGTTGCACGTGAAATCACTTCTTTGACTTCATCATCCGTCAATTTACCTTCTTTCACAAATTGCACCTTGCCGGTTTTATCAAGCAAAATAATCACGCTGTCTTTTTCACGTAATCCCCACGCATTTTTAACCGCACTTTTATCATCTAAAATCACTTGGCTATGGGCATTTTCTTTTTTGCCTTTTTCTGCGCTACTTTTCACAAACATACCCGTGCCCACAACGGCATCATCAGCATTAATAATGGTCGTGGTTTGATATTTGGCTTGGTTAAAATGAGCTGCTTTGATGGCTTCGATCATCGCTTGATTTTTCTCTTTTGCCGCACTTCTGCCTGCAATATGCTGAATCACACGGACTTTGCCAGGTAATGCCGTTGAGCTCCACGATTTATACGCTACATCATTGCCATTTAAAGTGATTTCGCCTTTATCCGAAACCGTTACATTGGCTAAAAGTTGATTAGGTTGAATATTGTGAGCGAATGTATTGGCTGAGATTAAACTCCCCATCACAGCGCTCAAAAGCATGATTTTTTTCATAAATACCTCATAAATTCCGTGAAATGCCCATTTTTTGGCGAATAGTCACTTTTTTGTTATACTCCGTGCGCATTATACTTTGCTTAAATCAGATAAAGAAGGAAAAAGAAATGGATCAAATGCCAGCTTGCCCAAAATGTAAAGGTGAATATGTTTATCATGATTCTGTGAATTTTATTTGCCCTGATTGTGGCAATGAGTGGAATGGTAACGAAGCAGTTGAAGCCGATGAAGATCAACTGATTGTCAAAGACAGCAACGGTAATTTATTAGCCGATGGTGATGATGTGCTTTTAATTAAAGATTTAAAATTAAAAGGTTCATCTGAAGTGTTGAAGAAAGGCACTAAATTCAAAAACATCCGTTTAGTCAACGGTGATCACAACGTCGATTGTGGCAAAATCATGTTGAAATCAGAGTTCTTGAAAAAAGCTTAAGAATTCCCAATAAAAAGAGCGGTCGATTTTAACGTTGTTTTAAATCGACCGCTCTTTTTTATTTTCATTATACCTTCGCAGGTTTCACTATTTCACTTGGATAACAACCAAGCACTTTCAGATAATTACTGAATTGCTTAAGCTCTTCCAAGGCAATTTGGGTATCTGGATGATGAATATTTCCTTCAATTTCTAAATAGAACATTTCTTCCCAAGGTTTGCCATAAATAGGACGAGATTCAAGCTTGGTCATATTAATACCGTGCTTTTTAAACACAAGTAAGGCGTCCACTAAAGAACCCGCTTGTTGCGATGTAGTCATCAACAATAAGGTTTTCGTGTGGATTTGTGGTGAAACTTCACGAGCTTGTTTTGCCACTACGATGAAACGCGTAATGTTATTTTCTTGGTTAGCAATATTATGTTTTAACACATGTAAGCCGTAAAGCTTGCCGCCATCTTCATTACCTAATGCCGCAATATTCGGTTTATTCAAGCTTGCCACGAGCTGCATTGCATGAGAGCTACTTTCGCAGAATTCAATATGCACACGCTCAAGACTTTGAATAAATTGACTACACTGCTGGATCACTTGTGGATGGCTATAAAGCGTATCAATTTTGCTTAAATCATCTTGCTCATTCACTAAAACACAGTGCTTGATAAGATAAGCCAACTCGCCCACCAAAGATAAGGTAGTATGTTGAAGCAGATCATAAACTTCATTAATTGCACCTGACGTGGTGTTTTCTAAAGGCAGTACACCATAATCAGCTTCTCCACTTTCGACCTTTTCAAAAATTTGAGCAAAGGAATCACAACTGATTTCAGCAAACTGCTGGTTATAACGAGCCGCATAGTTACGGGCAGCCAAATTAGAGTAAGAACCTCTCTTACCTAAGAAAGCAATATGTAACGTTTCTTCTCGTTGCTCATTGAGTTTTTTCTGCAAATACACTTGCTGTGTGAGCACAGAATCTTCAATAATCTTTTGGAAGACTGACGTAATATACTGTGGTTCAAGCTGATAATTTTGGCTTTCAGAAAATTGCACAAGCTCTTGTAAGAGTTGTTGCTCACGCTCTAAATCGCGCAATGCTTTTTGCGTAACTTCTTTGCTTCTAACTACATCATATGCCAGACGATGACGCTCTGAAAGCAGCTTTAACAAGCTGCGATCAATTTGCGTAATTTGCTGACGAATTTCTGATAAATCTAATGCCATTTCATTCCTTATTTAAAGGTTACTTCATTGTGAGGGATGTATTTCTCCACATTAATAGGTGAATTTTTCTCAAAAAATTCTTTTAAAACATCCGCATCAATAAAACCTGTATTAACAAAAGTTGGATTTTTGGTCATAACCGGATAACCATCTCCACCTGCAGCATTATAACTTGGTACAGAAATACGGTAAATTTTATTTAAATCCAATGGTTTGCCTTGAATTTTCACATTTTCAACTTTCTTATCCGCACGATTTACTGTCATGCTGATACCTGAATATTGTGCATAGGCACCAGAATCCACTTCTTTCAATGCGACTACATTTAAATAATCCAATAATTCTTTACCGGTTAATTCAAAATAGCTCACAATATTACCAAATGGATGGATTTTTAAAATGTCTTTATAAGTCACATCACCTTCTTGGATAGAATCACGAATACCACCTGAGTTCATGATACCAATGTCTGCTTTCGCTTTTTGGCGTTGTGCTTCTGCAATTAAGTGACCAAGGTTAGTTTGTTCAAAACGGATGATAGTACGGTCTCCTTCTAACTTACCGTTTAGTTTACCCACTTTTTGGCTTAATAAAGCATCACCTTTATCTTGGTAAGTTTTTAAAAGTTTTTCCATTTCTGGATCTTGTGGAATCTCTTCGGCATAGTTCACATACTCTGTTTTACCATCTTCTTTTTTCACTTTTTTCTTCAAGTTCACTGGAATTAATTGATAATTCACTAATTTTAATTCACCATTTTTGAACTCAAAGTCAGCACGACCAACATATTTACCCCATTCAAAGGCCTGCATAATCCAAGTACCATTTTGGAAATCTGGTTTACATGGCTGAGTTGGTTGATAATCTTTAATCCATACGCCTTTATCATCCACACAAATCGGATCATGACTGTGGCCACCGATAATCATATCGAATGCGCCTTTATCTAAATTACGTGCAAGACTCACATCACCCGGCGCATTTGAACCATGTTTAGCATCATAGTAATAGCCCATATGTGTTAAAGCAATTTTTACATCGGGCTTAACTTTTTCATTTAGCTCTTTTAATGTGGCTTTTGCTACTGTTGTTGGGTCTTCAAACTTCACATTGTGAAGATATTCTGGGTTACCTAATTTTGCAGTATCCTCTGTGGTTAAACCCACCACGGCAATTTTAAGATCGTGTTTATTTAAAATAGTATAAGGCTTAACTAAGGTTTTACCTGTTTTCGTATTAATCACGTTTGCAGATAAGAATGGGAAGTTTGCCCATTTTTCTTGCATATCAAGAATTTGTAGTGGATTATCAAACTCGTGGTTACCTAATACAGTTGCTTCATATCCCATCGCATTCATTGCTTTAATGTCAGGTTCTGCCGTTTGCATATCTGACTCAGGTACACCTGTATTAAAATCACCTGCATTTAATAAAATGAGTGAGCCACCTTTTTGCTCGACTTCAGCTTTTACGCGATTAACAATTGTTTTGTGCGCTGGAAAACCATATTCACCTTTTGCATTCGGCCAAAAATGTCCGTGCGTATCATTAGTGTGCAATATGGTAAATTGATAGGTTTTGTGCTATTCATATGCCATTGCCGCAGAAGTTGCTAGCACAAGAGGAAGCACGGTAAATAATTTTTTCATATAAAAATACCTCTATTTTTGACCGCTCTTTACCTTCGCAGAAAACAAAAATAATAGAGCAAGATGGGAAATAAAAAAGCTATACTCCCGAAAGAAGTATAGCTTTTCAACAAAACATTGTTAGATGAGTACCTGCGCAGGCGCAACATAACCTTGCGGAACTTGTTTCTTATCTTCAAAGGTAACAAATTCCCACGCTTCCTGATCGGCAAGTACAGCACGGAGTAGCTTGTTATTTAAACCGTGACCAGATTTATAAGCTTTGAAATCACCGATGATGTTATAGCCACACATATAAAGATCGCCAATCGCATCAAGCATCTTGTGACGAACCAATTCATCTCTGAAGCGTAACCCATCTTCATTTAAGATACGATAATCATCTAATACGATGGCATTATCTAAGCTACCACCTAACGCAAGACCTTGAGATTGAAGATACTCAATATCTTTCATGAAACCAAAGGTTCTTGCACGACTAATTTGATGTACAAATGCTTGTGCAGAAAAATCCATCACATAATTACGTACATTTTTACTAATCGCTGGATGATCAAAGTCGATGGTGAAATCTAAACGGAAACCATTATAAGGTTTGAATTCTGCCCATTTATCACCGTCTTCTACTCGTACTTTTTTCTTAATACGAATAAATTTCTTCGGTGCATTTTGTTCTTCAATACCTGCATCTAAAAGCAAGTAAATGAATGGGCTCGCACTACCGTCCATAATTGGAATTTCAGGTGCATCAACCTCGATAATAATATTATCAATACCTAAACCAGCCAATGCTGCGTTTAAGTGTTCTACGGTTGAAACACGCACACCTTGTTCATTTACAAGTGCAGTACAAAGCATTGTGTCGCGCACTGAATCTGCATTCGCAGGGAAAGTCACCGGCGGATTAAGATCAGTACGGCAGTAAATCACACCAGTATTTGGCATAGCCGGACGCAACGTTAACGTTACTTTTTTGCCGCTATGTAAGCCTACACCTGTGACTTTAATGCTTTGTTTTAATGTTCTTTGTTTAATCATCTCTTTTACCTTATTGCTTCACAACAAGATTACTTCTACTCTTATTTCTCATCACGACCAAATGATGCCGGATTAAAGAAATTAGGATTATTTCTTAACTGTTCTAAACGGCTTGGATCAAGCGGTTTATTTAAGTTACCGTATTGTGGATTTTGCTCCTGTGCTGGTTCTGGCTGTGGATTATGTCTTAATGCATCTAAACCATGTAAACCAACTGGCGGTTGTGGCTGAATAGTTTCTTGTGCTACTGGTTGTTGAACTGGCGCTTGTTGTACTGCTGCTTGAGGACGAGCAATAACAACTGGCTCAGCCGCAACAACATCACCTAAACCTGTTGCAACGATCGTGACACGAATTTCATTGCTCATTTCAGGAACTAAACTGGTACCCACAACGATAGTTGCGTCTTCTGATGCAAAGCTACCTACTGTGTCACCCACCACGTTAAATTCGTCAAAGCCGAGATCCATACCTGAGGTAATATTAACAAGAATACCTTTAGCATTAGAAAGATCGACTTTCTCTAATAAATCATTTTTAATCGCAAGACGCGCCGCTTCTTCTGCACGACCTGCACCTGGTTCACTTTGAGCTGAACCGAAACCAATCATTGCTTGGCCCATTTCCGACATAACGGTTCTTACGTCTGCAAAGTCCACGTTGATTAAACCAGGAGAGGTAATCATATCGGAGATGCCCATAACAGAGTTACGTAATACGTCATTTGCAGCAGCAAAAGCATCAATTAACGTTGCATTTTTCGGGAGAACTTTTTGGATTTGTTGGTTAGGAATAATGATCATTGAATCCACGTATTGTGAAAGATCTTTAATCCCTAATTCAGCAAATTGCATACGTTTTTTGCCTTCAAAGCTAAATGGCTTAGTAACAACAGCAACAGTTAAAATGCCTAATTCTTTTGCAACTTTAGCGACGATTGGTGCGGCACCAGTACCTGTACCACCACCCATACCGGCAGCGATAAAGACCATGTCTGCACCTTCAAGCATTTTACGGATTTCTTCTTGGTCATCTTCAGCCGCTTTACGACCTACATTTGGGTTAGCCCCAGCTCCAAGACCTTTCGTTGTTGCCCCACCGATTTGTACAGTTTGTTGAACTTGGCTTTTGCGTAATGCTTGCGCATCGGTATTCACCGCATAGAATACGATTTTACCGTGTTCTTCGCTATCAATTGCACTTTCGCCCAAGAAATTACCATTGAATTCTTGTTGCACCATGTTAGCAACCATGTGGTTAACTGCGTTACCGCCGCCTCCACCGACACCGACAACCTTAATCAGTGCACCTGTTTGCTCTTCAAAATCACCATACTCTGGGTATAACATTTGCTGTTCTCCGTTACTGCTAATACTCTGCTAGCACATTAATAAAAGTTAAATTTTTTCTATTGTAAATGAAAAAGCCAAAATGATCAAAATTCTGATTTCACTTTATTGAAAATATTTTTAAGGCCTTTCCAGAATTTTTTGCCTAATGCTTCATCACCATAGTTACTATCCACAGGATCATTATCACTATTTTGATGATGGTATTGTAATAATCCCACTACGGTTGAATATTGTGGGCGATTTACATAATCTGTTAAACCCGTAATATTTAATGGACTACCAATACGTACCTGGCAACCAAACACACTTGATGCACAATCTTTTAAATCTTCAATCTGTGCGCCACCACCAGTGATAACGACACCTGCAATTAATTCAAATTTAATATGTTTGGTTTCTAAATCTGCTTTAAGCTTATCTAATTCGTCCTTAACAACGCCTAATAGTTCAATATATCTTGCTGAAGTGATTAAAGATAAATCACTTTTTGTTAAAGCACGTGGTGCTCGACCACCAATACTTGCCACTTCAATTTTCTTATCACCATGTAAACGTGCCGGATATAATGCACTCGCATAATTCACTTTAATGCGCTCTGCCTCTGCACGAGAAACGGTACATGCATGAGCAATATCGTTCGTTACAATATTTCCTGCGTAAGGAATAACCTTGCTGAAACGCAATGAGCCATTGGTGTAAACCATCATATTCATGGTGCCTGCACCGAAATCAACTAAGCAAACACCAAGATCTTTTTCATCTTCAGTTAAAACAGAATGTGTTGCTGCAAAGCCGGAGAACACAACTTTATCAACTTGTAACCCACAACGCTCAACTGCTTTTTTCAAGTTATTCTGCCAGTCTTGGTGACACGCAATTAAGTGTACGTTTGCTTTTAAACGAACACCTTGTAAACCTAATGGATTTTTAATATTAACTTGCTTATCTACTGCGTATTCTTGTGGAATGATGTGTAATAAAGAAAGCCCCTCAGGTAATTTCACTGAGCTCGCTGTATGCAAAGCATCATCGATTTCATCTTGAGTCACTTCATTTTCAGAAATAGCAACAAAGCCGCTCTCATTCAGGCTTTGAATATGTTCACCGGTAATCGCAAGAGTAACGCTCATAATTTGGCAATCGGCCATTGATTCAGCTGCTTCAATGGCTCGTTGGATAGAATTAACAACGGCATCTAAATCAGTAATACTGCCTCGATCAATCCCCTTCGATGGACAACTGCCCACGCCAAGTACATTTACTACGCCATCAGGAAGCACTTCCCCAACGACAGCAACAACTTTTGATGTACCAACTTCAAGACCTACAATTACTTTCGGTTCCAACTCTTTTGCCATTTTCTTATTACACCCAATGAATTATTTTTATTTCTCTGTCAATCCAACCGCTGCTGATGCAGATGCATAGCGCAAATCTACATAATCAATTCGTTTACCTTCAGGCACTTCAATTTGTGGATAAATCGTTACAAATCGATCTAATTTTGGTTTCCAATCTCCACGCCCAAGTTTCAATACTATATCATTATCTAGCGTAACTTGCCACGCACCACGATCATCAATTGCCACACCTTTAACCACCAAATTTTTCGCTTTAAAATCAGCAAAAATTTGATTCCAAGCCTCTAAGACCTTCAAACTTTGATAATCCGGACCACCTAAATAAGGTAAAGCCTTTTCTTTTAACTTATCCATCGGCAATTGGAAAACTGTTCCCTCTTTTGTAACAAACTCTGTTTTGTTCCAAATGGCGACTGGCTGATATTCTGATAACCAGATACTTAAACGATTTGGCCAAATTTTACGAACCACCGCACCTTTTACCCAAGGAATCGTTTCAAGCTGCTCTTGAATTTGCTTAACGTCCTGTCCCCAGAAGCCCTTAAGTGAACCCATTTTGAGTAATACGTCTTGCACATCCGGATAAGTGGTAAATTCATTTTGACCTACTAAGGCATAGGCAGTAATTTTTCTATCACCGTCTAAGCTTTCGAGCCAACTTTGCCAGTTTGAATAAACGAAATACCCTAGCCCCGCACAAAGTAACACCAAAGCAAGTTTAATCTGCAGCATAAAACGGAATTTACCCTCTCCGTTAGATGAACGACCAAATTGCGTTGGCGGTGTATTTTTGCGCTTAATTACATTCATTACGCACTCAACTCCAAAATTTTCACGACGAGTTGTTCAAATGAAATGCCGACTGTTGACGCAGATTTAGGGAACAAACTGTGACTTGTCATGCCAGGATTTGTGTTTACTTCGACTAAACGGAAATTGCCTTGTGCATCGGTCATTACATCAATACGGCTCCAGCCACGACAACCCACAACGTCATAAGCACGTTTAACTAATTTCGCTAATTCTTGCTCACGTTCAGCTGAAAGACCGGCAGGGCAAAAATATTGAGTGTTATCTGAAATATATTTCGCATCGTAATCATAAAACTCACCTTCTGGCACAATGCGAACAGCCGGCAATACTTCGCCACCTAAAACAGGCACAGTTAGTTCATCACCCGCTAACCATTCTTCAATCAAAATGGTGTTATCAAATTTGAGTGCATAATCGACCGCACTTTTTAATTCTTCGACTGCTTTTACTTTCGTTAAACCCACACTTGAACCTTCAAGAGATGGCTTAACCATCAAAGGTAAACCTAATTTTTCGACCACAGCTTGTGGGTTTAGTTCGTGAGCGTTTTCTTTCGTCACAATCTCCATATCGGCAACAGGTAAACCAAAGGCTTTCCATAACATTTTAGTGCGCATTTTATCCATGGTTAACGCTGAAGCCATCACACCACAACCGGTGTAAGGTAAACCGATTTGTTCTAATAAACCTTGCATAGTGCCATCTTCACCACCGCGACCATGTAAAATGTTAAAGACGCGATCAAAACCATCTGCTTTTAAATTCGCCACATTATATTCTTTAGGATCGATACCGTGTGCATTATAACCTTGGCTTACTAAGGCGTTTAACACAGCTGCACCAGAATTAAGAGACACTTCACGTTCAGCTGATGTGCCGCCTAACAACACGGCAATTTTTTCTTGTTTTAAAGTCATTGTTTTATCCTGTTTTCTTTTTATTTTTCATTAAAAGTGCGGTTATTTTTCGATGTATTTATGCTTTCCAACGCTCTGCTAAACCACGAGAAATTTTGCTTACACTTCCCGCACCTTGGGCAAGAATTAAATCGCCATCTTGAATAATTTGATCTAACACATCACCGAGTTGTTCCGTATCTGAAACTAAAATTGGATCAACTTTTCCTAGATTACGAATAGAACGACAAAGTGCTTTACTATCTGCACCAACGATTGGCGTTTCCCCTGCCGCATAAACATCTAACATAATCAATGCATCCACTTGGGATAATACTTGCACGAAATCATCAAATAAATCACGAGTACGTGAATAACGGTGAGGTTGGAAAATCATCACAATACGTTTATCTCCCCAGCCTTCACGTGCTGCTTTGATGGTCACGCCAACTTCTGTTGGGTGATGACCATAATCATCCACTAAGCGTACTTTACCATTTGGACGAATAAACTCACCTAATTGGTCGAAACGTCTGCCTGCCCCTTGGAAATCAGCAAGCGCTGCTAGAATTGCTTCATTGCCAATGCCTTCTTCTTTTGCGACTGCTAGTGCCGCGGTTGCATTTAGCGCATTGTGTTTACCCGGTACATTCAATAATACATTAATGCGTTCACCACTTGGACAAACTACAGTGTAATGACCTTGGAAACCGGTTTGTTCATAATCTTCGATACGATAGTCAGCATGTTCACTGAAGCCATAGGTTAATACTTGGCGACCAACTTGAGGAACAAGCTCCATTAACACAGCATCATCCGCACACATCACCGCTAAGCCATAGAACGGCAAGTTATGTAAGAATTTTACATAAGTGGCTTTCATTTTCTCAAAGTCACCTTCATAGGTATCCATATGATCCGGTTCAATATTGGTCACCACAGAAACCATCGGTTGTAAATGTAAGAAAGAGGCATCGCTTTCATCCGCTTCTGCGATTAAATAACGACTTGCACCTAAATGTGCGTTTTTACCGGCTGATTTAACTAAACCACCATTAACGAAAGTTGGATCCAGTTTCGCTTGAGTATAAATCATCGAAATCATGGCTGTAGTAGTGGTTTTACCATGGGTACCTGCTACCGCAATACCATGACGGAAACGCATGATTTCAGCTAACATTTGTGCTCGCTGAATCACGGGAATACGATTTTGTTTTGCGGCGATTAATTCAGGGTTATCTTCATGGATCGCGCTTGATACCACAACCACACTTGCCCCTTGCACATTTTCCGCTTGGTGACCAATGAAAATTTTTGCGCCTGCTTGAGCAAGACGCTGAGTCACGACACCATCGGCAATATCCGAACCAGAGATATCATAACCTTCATTTAATAAAATTTCGGCAATTCCACTCATACCGGCACCACCGATACCAATGAAATGAATTTGTTGAACTCGACGCATCTCAGGAATAATCTTTCTAATTTCATCCGAAATATGTTTCATATTATTTCACCTTTATTTTTAACCGCACTTTTAGATTAAGGGTCTATTTACTTTCCCTTAATTTCTCTGTTCTTATTTCGCGTTTTCTACAATGACATTAGCTACACGTTTAGCCGCCAATGGTGCTGACATTTCTTTTGCCTTAATCGCCATCGCTAACAAAGTTTCACGATCTGTTTTTTCTAAGAAATCGACTAACACATCCGCATTTAATTCATTTTGCTGAACGATTTTTGCTGCACCAACATCGGCAAGGTATTTCGCATTTAAATATTGTTGTTGATCTTTATGCTGGAATGGCACAAAAATTGCTGGTGCCCCCACTGCAGCTAATTCACATACCGTTAACGCACCAGAACGACAAATTACTACATCTGCCCACGCGTAAGCTTCTGCCATGTTATCAATAAATTCTGTAATTTTGACCGAATCTGCATGCTCACCATAAAGTGCGGTCACACTTTCAACAGAACCTTTACCCACTTGATGACGCACTTCTAGTTTATCTGCCAAACGAGCAACAACTTGTGGGAGGGTCTGATTGAGCACTCTAGCCCCTTGGCTTCCCCCCACGACGAGCACTCTCAATTTTCCACTTCTTTCTGAAAAACGCGCTTGTGGTGATGGCATTTCAAATAAATCTTGGCGAACCGGGTTTCCTACCACTTCGGTATCTTTGAATGCAGTTGGAAAAGCTTGTAATACACGTGTCGCAATTTTTGCTAACCATTCATTGGTTAAGCCCGCTACGGCATTTTGTTCATGTAAAATAACCGGCACGCCACAAAGTTTTGCAGCGATGCCACCTGGGCCAGATACATAACCGCCCATACCTAATACCGCATTAGGTTGATATTCTTTGATAATTTTACGAGCTTGCAATACCGCTCTTAAAATAGCAAAAGGGGCACTAAATAATGCTTTAATGCCTTTACCACGTAACCCTGAAATTTGAATGAAACGAATCGGAATACCATGTTTTGGTACAAGCTGTGCTTCCATTCGATCTTTTGTGCCTAACCAGCAAATTTCCCAACCTTCTTTTTGTAAGGCTTGAGCAACCGCGATGGCGGGGAAAACATGTCCACCAGTACCACCCGCCATAACTAATAATTTTTTACTCATAAATATTCCTAATCATCTCTCAAACGCGCTTGGCCGCCACGTTGTAATCTATTCTCATGGTCAATACGCAATAAAATCCCTACGGTTGCCGACATAATAATGATACTTGAACCACCGTAACTCACTAATGGGAAAGTTAAACCTTTTGTTGGTAACATCCCTAAGGCCATGCCTAGATTGACAAAACCTTGGAAGAAAATCCAGAAACTAATACCTAAAGCAAAAAAGCCACGGAAACGTTGTTCTAACATGAGTGATTCACGTCCAATTTTCATCGCTCGGAAAATCAATAAACCCAATAGGATCACAACAACCAAAATACCAATAAAACCGAACTCTTCACCAATAATCGCCATGATAAAGTCAGTATGCGCTTCAGGAAGATAATCAAGTTTTTGAATGGAGTTACCGAGTCCTTCCCCACTAATTTCACCACGACCAAAGGCCATCAAAGAGTTAGTCAGCTGGAAACCTGTTCCGTAAGGATCTTTAAACGGCTCTAAGAAACCGGTAAAACGTTTTAAACGATAAGAGGCAGAAAGAACTAACCATACAAAGAGAAGTATGCCTGTACCAATTAGCAAAATAAATTGCCAAAAATTTGCACCGACAATAAAAAGCATGCCAAAGGTAATAACGAAAAGTACAACGGTACTCCCTAAGTCAGGCTGAGCTAATAAGAATATCCCTAATACGCCCATCACAATGAAAGGCTTAGCAGCACTGAATTTTTTACCACGTACTTCATCATAACGACGCGTAAAATAGCTCGCGAGGAAACAGGTTAACGCTAGCTTGGCAAATTCTGCAGGTTGGAAATTTAAAATCCCTAAAGAAATCCAACGTTTAGCACCATTGACAGAAGTCCCTATACCTAAAACCAGTATGAGTAAAACAATAGCTAATAAGAAAACTTTTGCGTGCCACTTTTCCCATTGGGAAGAAGAAATTTGGAGAGTTAAATAGCAAGTTGCTAAAGAAAGCAAGACATAAACAGCATCACGTTTAGCAAAATAGAATGTATCATTAAATACACGTGCACTGTAAGGCATCGAGGCAGAAGTTACTGCTACCAAACCAATCAGCAATAGCACGACAAAAAGCCAAAACAATGCGCGATCGTAAAGTAATCCCTGAGGAGTTACTCTCGCCCATTGCTCATAATTTTGTTTAATTTTATTGATAAATTCCATTACTACCCTAATTTTTAAGCTAATTTTGCTAAACGAGTAAACTCTTCGCCACGTTTCTCAAAAGAGGCAAACTGATCTAAACTTGCACAAGCAGGAGATAATAACACCATATCGCCTGATTTTAAATGCGGACGTAAAAATGAAATGGCTTGTTCCATGGTTTCAAATAAATGGCTTTGAGCTGAAAGTGCCGCAAGTTGTTTCCCATCTCGACCAAAGCAATAGGTTGAAATATGAGGCTGATTGATTAAATCCTTTAATTCAGAAAAATCTGCGCCTTTACCATCACCGCCTAATAAAAGATGTAATGTTCCTTCAACATATAAACCAGCCAATGCTGCAACAGTGCTGCCTACATTAGTGGCTTTAGAATCATTAATCCAACGGACACCATTTGCCTGATGCGCTAATTGGAAACGATGATCTAGGCCTTTAAATTGACGAAGTGCGGTACGAATTGCCTCTAAATTTATGCCGACTGCTTGCGCTAACGCTGTCGCCGCTAAAATATTCATGTAATTATGACGACCAACTAAGGTTGCTTCATCACAAGGTAAAATGACTTCCTCTTTCGCCATTAAGTACTGTTTACCGTTTTCGGTTTTCAACCAGTAATCCGCTTGATTTTCAGCAAAAGACACAACCTTTTTAGCTTGATTTTCACCTTCACCAAAAGTGAGTTTATCTTCTAAATTCACTACTGCTGTTTCCGCATTGTGGTAAATGCGTAATTTGGCTTGGCGATAATCTTCTAAATCTACATAGCGATCCATGTGATCTTCAGTCACATTAAGCACAGTCGCTGCAGCCGCTTTCAAACTGTAAGTGGTTTCAAGTTGGAAACTGGAAAGCTCTAATACATAAAGATCGCAATCTTCATTTAATAATGACAACGCAGGGATGCCAATGTTTCCGCCCATGCCCACTTTTATTCCCGCCGCTTTTGCCATTTCATAGACTAATGTTGTCACGGTGCTTTTACCGTTAGAGCCTGTAATCCCAACAATTGGCTTGGTGGCAGCTCGGCAGAATAATTCAATATCTCCAATCACTTCTACGCCTGCCGAAAGTGCGGTCTGAATTTCAGGTGTTTTTACCGCAAGTCCTGGGCTAATGACAATAATATCGCTTTCAAGTAACCATTGTTGATTTAGGCTACCTGTATGTAAGGGAACATTTTTAGGTAATTTGTCCGCACCTGCTGGATGTTGGCGTGTATCAATCACACGGATATTAGCTTGTTGAGATTGAAGATATTCAACGCAAGAAAGGCCTGTTTTTCCAAGGCCTATGATGGTGATAGTTTTATTTTGATATAGAGTTGTCATGTTGTTTTTCTTCTCTCGTATTCTGGGATCACGCAGGGTGCAACAAGTGCACCCTACAAAAATTATCTTAGTTTGAGCGTTACAAGCCCCATCAACACCAACATCAAGGAGATAATCCAAAACCGAATAATCACTCTTGGTTCTGGCCAGCCTTTTAATTCAAAGTGGTGATGAATTGGTGCCATTCTGAAAATACGTTGTTTTCTTAATTTGTAAGAACCCACTTGCAAAATCACAGACAAGGCTTCAACAACAAATACACCGCCCATAATCACTAATAAGAATTCTTGACGAACAAGGATGGCAACAACACCAAGTGCTCCACCAAGTGCTAAAGAGCCGACATCGCCCATAAAGACTTGAGCCGGATAAGTATTAAACCATAAGAAACCTAAGCCTGCGCCTACGATTGCAGTACAGAACACCACCACTTCAGAACTATGTTTGATGTAAGGAATATGTAAGTATTCTGCGAAATTAACGTTACCAGTCGCCCATGCGATTAAAGCAAATGCACCTGCGACTAACGCTGTTGGCATGATAGCAAGCCCATCTAAACCGTCGGTTAAGTTTACCGCATTACCTGTGCCCACAATCACAAAGTAAGACAACACAATATAGAATAGACCTAATTGCGGCATGATATCTTTGAAGAATGGAATCACTAAACGAGTTGCATCGGTATCATGACCTAACCAATATAACCAAATGATTGCCACTAATGCTACAACAGACATCCAGAAATATTTCCAACGCGCAATTAAACCATCGGTATTTTTACGTGTGATTTTACGGAAATCATCCACAAAGCCAATAGCCCCGTAGCCAAACAGCACAAATAAGCAAATCCAAACATAAGGATTCGTTAAGTTAGCCCATAATAATGTACTCACACCGATGGAGAATAAAATCATCACACCGCCCATGGTTGGCGTGCCTTTTTTCGCAAAGTGACTTTCAGGACCGTCATTACGCACTTCTTGCCCAAATTTTAAGATTTGAAGGCGTTTGATCACTTTCGGACCAATCCATAAAGAAATAAAAAGTGCGGTTAATAATGCCAAAATCGCACGTACGGTAATATAGGAAATGGCATTAAATGCCGTTTCATAGCGAACTAAATATTCAGCAAGCCAAACTAACATAAGCTATCCTTTAATGAATAAATCGTCTCTTCCATTTTCATTGAGCGCGAACCTTTCGCTAGTACGACGACTTTTTGGTTTTCTTGTAATTTCTGTTTAATAATATCTAACGCATAAGCTGTCAATTCAGCTTTATCTGTAAAATGTTTTCCCAAAACAGCCTCTGAAATGACCGCACTTTCCGTTCCGTAAGAAAGCACTAAATCTAATTTAGCTTGTTTTGCGTGCTCGCCCACTTGTTGATGACATTTTAGGCTATCCTCGCCTAATTCTTTCATATCACCCACCAGTAAAATGCGGAAAGCATCGTAACTTTTTAAAACATCAATCGCGGCTTGTAAAGAATCAACGTTTGCATTGTAAGTATCATCTAATAACAGCAGATTTTCATTCACTTGAATCGGGAATAAGCGTCCTTTTACTTGAGAACGATGTTCAAGACCTGCTTTAACATCAGCAAGACTCGCGCCCACATTCATGGAAAGTGCGGTCGCTGCCAACGCATTTTTTACATTATGTTCACCTAAATAAGGCAAATTAATTTCAATGCGACCTTTTGGTGAAACTAACGAAAACGTTGAGCCATTAGGTGAATGTTTGACATTTTCAGCTTTGTAATCGCCACCATTAAAATATTGAATAGCATGCGAACCAATTTCTTTTTGCCACAATTCAATATAATTATGTTCACTGTTAATAATGGCTACACCATTTGGGGTTAAACCACGATAGATTTCACCTTTCGCACGAACTACACCTTCAATTGAACCAAAACCTTCTAAATGGGCAGCTGCTACATTATTCACTAATGCGGCTTCAGGCCGTGCAAGATGCGTCGTGTAATCAATTTCACCTTGATGATTTGCGCCTAATTCAATAACAGCAAATTTATGTTGTTCTGTTAAGCGTAATAATGTGAGTGGTACGCCAATATCGTTGTTGAAATTACCATTGGTGAATAACACAGCTTCAGGATTGCCCGCTGTTTGTTGCAAAATCGATGCTGTCATCTCTTTCACAGTGGTTTTACCTGATGAACCTGTCATCGCCACCGTACGTGGATTAATTTTTTCTCGTAACCATTTTGCTAATTGACCAAGAGCTAAGCGCGTATCTGCTACAACCAATTGTGGTGTTGCAATTTCGGTGTTGGCTTGTTGAACTACTAAGGCTGTCGCACCTTGCTCAACGGCTTTATCTAAGTATTGATGTGCATCAAAATGCTCGCCTTTTAATGCAAAGAAAAGCGAGTTGGATACCGCTTTGCGCGTATCAGTATTGATATTTTCAACAACGGCCTGACCATCACCAATAAGATTAGCATTTAAAATTTGGGCAAGCTGTTGGGTAGTAAGTTTAATCATTATGTTTATTTTTTCGTTAAATAGGCTTCAGCCACTTCTTGATCGGAGAAATGAAGTGTTTTATCACCAATGATTTGATAGTTTTCATGACCTTTACCGGCAATCACAATCACGTCATTTTCAACGGCATTCTCAATGGTAAATTTGATGGCCTCTTCACGATCTGGAATCACACCAACATCTTCCATTCGGCTAAAACCAGTGAGAATATCCGCTTCGATTTTATTTGGATCTTCTGTACGTGGATTATCTTGGGTTACGATCACTAAATCTGCATACTGCTCTGCGGCTTTTGCCATCAGCGGACGCTTGCCTGCATCACGATCTCCGCCACAGCCAAAGATGCACCAAAGTTTACCTTTACAATGTTCACGGGCTGCATTTAAGGCTTTTT
The DNA here is from genome assembly GCF_001055095.1 of Parahaemophilus parainfluenzae. GTDB lineage: Bacteria > Pseudomonadota > Gammaproteobacteria > Enterobacterales > Pasteurellaceae > Haemophilus_D > Haemophilus_D parainfluenzae_Z. The sequence continues at coordinate 73,709 of NZ_JVHG01000025.1, read as the reverse complement.
CTAATGCATCCGGAGTATGGGCATAATCAACGATAAACGTTGGTTTGCCAGCTTTCTTAATCAATTCCATTCTTCCATTTACCCCTTTTAGCTGTGAAACAGTACGGATAAGTTCATCGAAAGAATAACCTAAAGCCAATAAAACAGCCGTGGCTAACAGCAGATTACTCACGTTAAAAGCGCCAATTAATGGGCTATGTAATGTGCCATTACCCCAACTTGAAGCAACATCAATCACCGCACCTTCGTGAGTAAAACGAATCTGTGTGGCATAAAGCCATTGTTTAGAAGTTGGTTTAAAATCTGGGCGACAGCTGACAGCAATACCATTTGGTAATTCGCTTAACCACGCGGCTCCAATTGGATCGTCAGCATTAAGAATTTGTAATTCGGGGGCTAAATCAACGAAAAAGCGTTTTTTAGCTTCGGCATACTTTTCCATTGTCTCGTGATAATCCAAATGATCGCGACTTAAATTAGTAAAAATAGCAGCTTTAAATTTGAGTGCTTCAACACGATGTTGAACTAACCCATGTGAAGACACTTCGATAGAAGCAAAATCTGCGCCTTTTTTTACAAAATCAGCAAGATTTTCTTGGACTTCAACGGCTGAACCTGTGGTATTTTTGGCTTCCTTGACTTGACCTAATAAACCATTGCCAATGGTACCCATGACGGCTGCTTTATGTCCTAATAAGGTTGCCCATTGAGCTAATAATTGAGAAACTGTAGTTTTACCGTTTGTTCCAGTCACACCAACTAAAGTCAATTTTTCGGAAGGATTATCATAAAATTGACCAGCCAATGCTGAAAGATGGGCTGATAAATGATAGTAGTGAATCACTGGCACATTATTTTGCCATTGGATGTTTAAATTCTCGTTTTCTAAATCTGTCTCTAAAACGACCGCACTTGCACCTGAAGAAATAGCTTGAGGAACAAATTGACTCGCATCAAAACGATGCCCTTTTACTGCCACAAATAGATCACCTTGAGTTACTTTGCGGCTATCTAACACCATCGCCTTCACATTAATGTCTGAAAGCACCGGAAGATCAAAAAGTGCGGTCAATTTTTTCATTGTTTTGCCTTTTCTTAATTCATTTTTTCAAGTTTTTGATCGCTTAAGCGAACAGTGCGTCTTGCTGTTTTTTCTGTTGGTTCTGCATCTGGCGCAATACCATTAGCGCGTAATGCATAGCCCATAATGCTTGAGAATACTGGCGCAGATACCGCACCACCATAGTACTGCCCTGCTTTCGGATCGTTAATCAAAATAACTAATGCATAACGTGGATCGCTAATTGGTGCAATACCCGCTGTAAATGCCACATATTTATTAACATAGTGACCATTTTCAATTTTACGAGCTGTACCGGTTTTCACACCAACACGATAACCTTCAACCATCGCACGTTTATTTTTGATTGCCACTTTCTCCAACATACCTACAACGTCTTTCGTGATTTTTTCAGAGAAAACACGTTGACCAATAACCGGCGGATCAACTTTAGTGATAGAAAGTGGACGATAAATCCCGAAGCTCCCTAAAGTGGCATAAGCACGCGCAATTTGTAATGGTGTTGAAGTAATACCATAACCATAAGCCACTGTTGCACGTTCGATATCTGCCCAACGTTTACGGTTTGCATTTAATACCCCACGTTGCTCACCGATTAAACCTAACTCAGTATCTTTACCTAAACCTGCATTTTGGTAAGTTTCCATTAATGCTGAAGGTGGCATACGTAACGCAAGACGGCTCACACCACGGTTACTGGAGTTAATCAAAATTTCATCTAAGGTTTGTTGTGGGCGAGGTGCCACGTCGACAATTTCTTTACCGCTTACGGTAAATGAACCGGTATTAATTACCTCATCACGTCTCACTGCGCCACGTTGAAGTGCGGTCAACACAACGAAAGGTTTTACGGTTGAACCAGGTTCAAAGGTATCGGTAATCGCTCGGTTACGTTTTAACTCGTCTTTTACATTGGCTAAGTTATTCGGATTGTAGGAAGGTGCGGTTGCCATGGCTAATACTTCACCCGTACGTACATCCACCAATACGGCTGTGCCTGATTCAGCTTTGTTTTCTGTTACCGCTTTTTTGATTTCACGATACACCATGGATTGTAACTTTTCATCAATACTTAAGGTGACATCTTGTGCATCGTATTTTTTCTCATCGGCAATATGTTCAACCACGTTACCACGTTTATCTTTACGAACAACACGAGCACCGTCTTTCCCCACTAACATAGAGTTGAAGCTTGCCTCAACCCCTTCAATCCCTTTACCATCAATGTTAGTAAAGCCGATCAATTGAGCCGCTTCTTCTACGCGAGGATAAAAACGACGTGGTTCTGTCTCTAATGAGATACCTTTAATTTTGAGTTCACGAATATAATTTGCCTTGCTCGCTTCTACTTGACGCGCTAAATACAAGAAGCCTGATTTTGCATTTTTCTCAATTTTTTTCACCAACTCTGCTGGTGTCATATTTAATTCGTTAGCAAGGGCTTTAATGCGTTCTTTATCATCTAATGCATTTTCTTTTAGCATTAAACGAGGTTCAGCCACAATTGCGCTCATCGGTACACTGACCGATAACAATTGGCCGTTACGATCTAAAATTGAACCGCGAACAGAAAGAACGTCATCTTTACGTAATGAACGTTTGTCCGCTTCGCCAGAAAGGGTTTCAGAATTAACAGATTGCACATAAGCAGCACGAGCCACTAATGCGCCTAATCCTAAGAAAATAAAACTTGTCGCAATAAGATAACGACCACGAAGGAAGCATTTCTCAAACACCATCTTCGGTTTATTTGGTTTTACTGACGCAGGTTGAGCCAATTTTCTAATTGTTTTCTTTGGCTTTCCTGGTTTCTTAGAGGAATTAAATCTAACCATTTTATTCAAAATCCCTATTCAAAAATAACCACTTCTTGTTCACTTTGAACACGTTGCATTTTTAATGTACCGATTGCAATGGATTCAACTCTTGTATTATCACTTTCGGTTGCTTCTTGTAATTGCAAATTGCGATATTCGTTTTCAAGGGCTTGGTGTTGTAATACCAACTGCCCGTTTTCAGAAATCAAGCCTCTTGTTTGGTGGGTCATCCAAATTGTGCCCATTGCAGAAGCTAAAATTAATAAAAGTAAGACGACAATTAATTTATTAGAAGAAAAAATATCTTCAACGAGAATATGTTGTAAAGGATAACGTTCGCTATTTTCTAACATCTTATTTCACCCTTTCCGCAATACGTAATACCGCGCTTCTTGAACGTGGATTCGCTGAAATTTCTGCCTCACTTGGCTGAATTGCTTTACCAATGATTTTTAATTTTTGATTACGTTGGATTTGATCTTCACGTAATGGTAAGCCTCTCGGAATATCCTCACCTTTACTTTGTTTACGCATGAAATGTTTTACCATTCTGTCTTCAAGTGAATGGAAACTGATAATCGATAAACGCCCTTCTGGCGCCAACATATCTAATGCAGAATTTAATACACTTTCTAACTCATCTAATTCCGCATTAATATAAATTCGAATGGCTTGGAAACTACGCGTCGCCGGATGCTTATGTTTATCTTTAAAAGGTATGGCTTGAGCAATTAATTCAGCAAGCTGAGAAGTACGACTTAAACATTCAGTGCCATTTTTGACCGCACTTTTATTGAATTCAACGATAGCAGTCGCAATTCGTTTTGCAAAACGCTCTTCACCAAAGGTTTTTAACACCCAAGTTAAATCATCAACAGATACTTGTTTTAGCCACTCTGCCGCAGATAAACCTTGAGTAGTATCCATACGCATATCTAACGGGCCATCTTTCATAAAACTGAAACCTCGTTCGGCTTCATCAAGCTGTGGAGATGATACGCCTAAATCCAGCAAAATACCGTCAATTTTACCAACTAAATCGAGTTTTTGACAGATATCTGGAATGTGTGAAAAGCTATTATGTTCAATATGAAAACGAGGGTCTTGAATTTTTTCAGCTTCAGCAATTGCACGTGGATCACGATCAACGGCAATTAAACGACCATGTTCAGAAAGTTGGGAAAGAATTAGACGAGAATGACCACCACGACCAAAGGTACCATCAATATAAATTCCATTTTCTTTCAACGCCAAACCATTCACCGCTTCGTGAAGCAAAACCGTGATATGTTCAGGTGCAGAAAAGGAATTTTGTGTAGTCATAAATAAAAAGTAAAAGTTAAATCAAAATCGATAAAGAAAAGATAGAGCGGCGCAAGCACCGCTTATCCTGCTAGTGCTGCTGTTCTATAATGACAGCATTTTTAGTTCTTCAGAAGCACCGAATTCAGCACTTGAGCCAATTTCGATATCTTCATCAATTTGTGCGTACCATTCAGTATCGCTCCAAATTTCAAATTTATTCAACTGCCCTACCAACATTAAGCCTTTTTCTAATTTTGCGTGTTGACGTAATGGACCACTTAATAAGATACGACCTTGCGCATCCATTTCACATTCTGTGGCATAACCGAGCATTACACGTTGTAAGCGACGTTGATTTGGGTCAAAGTTGGAAAGTGAAAGTAGCTTTTGTTCGATTTTTTCCCATTCATCTAAAGGATAAAGTAATAAACAAGGTTGACGAATATCAACGGTACAAACCATTTGACCTTGGTTCTTTTCCATGATTTCAGCACGATAACGAGTAGGAATCGCTACACGACCCTTCGCATCTAAATTTACCGCTGCTGCACCACGAAACATTTCTCTACCTTTAAACGTTTATTTTTAGAAAAATTTGGCAGAATTTTCCACAAAATTCCACTTTTCACCACTTTGCGTAAGTTTATCGGTTGTAGCCTTAACTTGCAAGCAATTAAAACGTAAAGATTGGTAAATTTTGGCAATAAAATAAACAAAAAAACCGTCTAAGGTTTCCCTCAAACGGTTTTTTAATTTTTAACTCAATTTAATTAGTTATTTACATACGCTTCTTCGTCACGATCACCTAATGGTTTAAGCTGTGTGAAGAATAATACCAAGCAAAGAACAGTTAAGCCTAAGCCAATATAAACAGATAATTGATAGTCTAAACCGAAACCGATTTTGTTGTATGCAAGGTAAGTGAAACATACAGTACTGATAAATGCCGCAGGGATTGTACATACCCAGTGGAATTTATTATAGCGATATAAGTACGCTGCTGCAGTCCATAACATAACCATCGCAGTAGTTTGGTTCGCCCAAGTGAAGTAACGCCATAAGATAGAGAAATCCACTTTTGATACGATATAACCAACCACGAATAATGGCACAGCAATCATTAAACGTTTAGCTAAGGTTTTTTGCTCTAAGTTGAAGAATTCTGCAATAACAAGACGTGCCGCACGGAATGCTGTATCGCCTGATGTAATCGGAAGAACAACCACACCTAATACTGCAAAAATACCACCAACAAGACCTAAGAAGTGGATAGAAGAATCATAAACCACTTTAGAAGGAGAACCCGCTTTAATCGCTGCTAATAAATCTGGTAAAGAATCATAGAAACTTAAACCAACCGCACACCATATTAATGCAATCACACCTTCACCGATCATCGCTCCGTAGAAAATGAAACGAGCTTCTTTTTCGTTTTCAGTACAACGAGCCATTAACGGACTTTGTGTTGCGTGGAAACCAGATAATGCACCACAAGAGATTGTTAAGAACAAGAGTGGCCATAATGGTAAATCTGCACGGGTTTCAAAGTTTTGGAAGAATTTCTCAAAAGACATACCGTCCACAGAACGATAGAAAGAAATTGGATCCGCTGAGCTTAGATCTGCACTGACTAAACCATATACCATACCCACAGACATAAAGAGCAATAATGCGCCGAAGAACGGATAGATACGGCCAATGATTTTATCAACTGGAAGTAATGTCGCAAGAATATAGTAAATGAAGATGATAGCAGTCCAAACACTGATAACAGTCGCTTTATCCATACCCCAAACGGTAATACCACCTGCTTCAGCTACCTGATGGATTTCTTCCGCATTGCTAATAGAAATGCTACCTGATGCAGCACCGAACACATCCATTGTAATCGTACCCATTAATTGAGCAGGACTTGCTACGAATACCACACCCACTAATAATAAAAGTACAACAGCTAATACGTTAATGAATGCTTTAACTGGACGACCTAAGTATTTACCTGCAAGGTTTGGCATAGATGCCCCGCCATTACGCACACTTAACATTCCGCAGAAATAATCGTGTACCGCACCAGCAAAGATACAACCAACTACGATCCAAAGCATAGCAACTGGTCCGTATAACGCACCAAGAATCGGACCAAAGATTGGGCCTGTACCAGCAATGTTTAATAATTGAATTAACCAAATCTTGGTTTTAGACATTGGCATATAGTCAACGCCATCATTCATGGTATACGCTGGCGTTTGACGATTTGGATTGATCACAAAAATGCGCTCAATCACTCGACTATAAAAGAAATAACCTGCAAGCAATAACGCCACGCAGAAGAAAAACCACAACATAAAAAATACTCCTCAGGAATAAATGAATACCGAAATCTAGCCATATACTAGACTTCGTCGGCGGTATTCTAAGTTAAAATTCTCAAAATCAAAAATTTTAATTTTTACAATGTTTCAAATTTGTGATCTATATCACGTTTATCATTACGCTTTTTTCACTTACAATAAGCTCATAAATTCAAATAATTAAAAAAGGATCATAAATGGCTCTTACTCGCTGCCCTGAATGTCGTAAAAAAATCAGCGAATCCGCTCAATTTTGTCCGAATTGTGGTTTTTCTTTTAAAGAAGAAGATCTTGAAATTTACAAACAAAAACTCGAAGAACGACGCCAACATAATGCCGAAATTAATCGAAAAAGCACTAAACTTCACCTTATTTGGTTCGCTATTTTCACCATCGTTATTTTGCTCGCAAGTTGGCTGACAGGAGAATAAAAAGTGCGGTCAAAAAATAATGAAAATTTTGACCGCACTTTAATTAGAACCCAATCCGTCGTGTCGTTGCAGAAAACGCTGGTTTCACTTCACATTCACCTTGTAATGCGCTCAGCCAATCTTGCACCTTTTGAAAAGGAGAAAATTGATGACGGCGAGCTACTGCGGCAAAATCACCAGGCGTCAGCAAATTAAGCGATTCAATCTGACTTAAATCCTCTTCCGATAACAACGGCAGCCCTAAAATTTCTGCTTGTTGTTTAGCAAAATCTAAACGTTGTGGCAGTGTTAAATAATCAAACTTCAATTTCAAATCAAAACGACGTAAGGCTGCAGGATCAAGCACTTCAATCAGGTTTGTTGAAACCACCATTAATCCCTCAAAACGTTCAATTTGTGTCAACATTTCATTCACTTGTGAACGTTCCCAGCTTCGGTCTGCTCCTTCTCGAGAAAATAAGAAGGTATCCACTTCGTCCAGCACTAACAAACAATTATCACGCTTTGCTGATTCAAATGCCTCAGCAATATTTCGTTCCGTTCCACCTACATAAGGATCGAGCAAATCAGAGCCTTGTCTTAGCAACAGCGGCATGTCCAACTGTTCCGCAAGCCACGCTGCCCAAGCGGTTTTTCCTGTTCCAGGCGGACCATAGCAACAAATTCTGCCTTTTTTGGTTCGCATTAATCCTTCGGTGATTTTATGAATATTTTCATTGCAGGAAACCCACTCAAGCTGATAACTCAGTTTACTTTCCACCAACGGCTCAATTTTCTTTTTACCTTGTGCCTGTAAGGTTTCATTAAATAGCGTAAGCAAGATCTCAGAAAAAGTTTTTTTGCCGTTATCAACCGCATTTGCCACATTGAACACACGCGTTAAAATAGCCGGAGAAAGTGACCGCACTTTGGCAAAATGTTGCACATATTCCGCCGTTAATTTACCGCCTGCCAACTGCGAAATTAACGCCGATTTATTTTTCAACGGCAAATCCGGCATTTCAAACACAAAATCAAAACGACGCAAAAAAGCCGCATCTATGCTGTGTACCGAATTGGATAACCAAATCATCGGCACGTTATTGTTTTCCAACAACTGATTTGTCCACGCTTTATTTTTTTGCGCAACAGAACGCTCCATAAACGAGCCGTTAAACACATCTTCAATTTCATCAAAAATTAAAAGCGCCTGCTTCCCGTTCAATAGCGTTTGAGCAAGACGACTATAGTTCAGGCGTTGCTCCGCCTTCACAACATCTCCGTCAGAATCCATATAAGTAATGTTATACGCCGAAATCCCTAATGCCTGTGCAAGCAACCCGGCAAATTCGGTTTTACCGGTGCCGGGCACGCCATAAATTAAAAGATTCACGCCTTTCCGATGATGTTTTATTGCCTGTTGTAAATAGGTCAACATCATCTCTTTCATGCCGGCAATATGGGCAAAATCATCCAGTTCCAAACTTGGCACTTGAGCGACTTCCGTACAAGATTTTAATAGGACGTTTTCGTTTAATGGTTGTGTCACAAATTCATCAAAATCTAAGGTTTCGCCCCAATCTAAATAATCATGCACACTATCGGGGCGATAATCGCGATCAATCAAACCATAAGCATCGAGTTTACTGCCTTTCTTTAAGGCGGATAGAATCTGATTTTTCGGCTGCTTCAGTAAATCCGCCATGATCGCAGCCGTTCTTTGCAAATCCGATTTCGGCAAGTAGCCAAACAAATCTCGCATAGCTCCTTCACTGCGTAAATGCATGGCAAAGCGAAGAAGTTCCTGTTCAACGGGATTCAGCTGCAAAAATTCTGCCAACGTTGCCAAATTTTCATACGCCTGTTTCCATAACTCCGGTAAAAGTGCGGTGGATTTTTGGAGTGTTTTATACCGCTCTTTTAAAAGCCGACGAGCAACTGTGCGTAGATTTTTATCATTCTCTAATTCTTCAGGCAGCCCAAACGCACTGGCAATTTCATCACTTCGCCAACTACTCTCCCGAAACACTTCAGAAAAACCTTTATGCTCAAATAAAACTTTAAGCATCATATTTTCAGTATAAGAAGACACTGTAGGTGGGTTTAATTTATATTCAGACATAAAAAATACTCCTTACTGGGTTGGTAAGGAGTATTTTAGTGATGGGTGCGACAAAAGGTGTCGTTAAGAATCAGTTTTGGATAAAGGTTGATTTAGAATTGTGAGCATTTTTTCTCCATGCACTTTTATCTCGTCTTCCCCCCATTTATCATGACTCATCATTATGACTTGTTTTAGACTATCGCAATTCTTCCATGTTTTAATAATATCGCGCTTTGCTACAGGAGTTAAATTACTTAAACGAGAATTTTTACTTTGAGATAATAAATACAAATTGCCGAACATATCAATTTCTTTAATTGTATGACCATCTATAGGATGTTGTGGATAATGATGTTCTACCGAACTTCTAAAGGTAAATCTAAATTTTTTCCAAATAGCATCTTTAGTATTCTCAGTTAACCACCCATCATTTTTTAGAAAATCTTTTACTTTTTCACCAGGCAGTTTCCATAATTGATAATCTAGTCGATTAAATACAAAGTTAGGAACATTTACTCCATCATCCCAATCTTTTTTATCTCCTGAATTTAATTCAAATTTCACCTTTTCTAATATAATCGCTGTAATATCTTTTCCTTGACAGTTATTACCAAAATAGAATTTATCGCAAAGCTCTTTTAGAAAATCAACATAGCTATCAAAAGTTATATTATCCTTATTCTTAAATAACCAACGTAATACAGCATACAACCAGTTTTTGTAAATACGAGATGGGTTAGAAACATGGAACATAGAAAGTAACATTATTGCATTTTTTGTTTGTTCATTTGCATCTGTATCATTTGATTCAGATTTATCACTACCAAAAGTATTCTTATAGTAATAATTACTTGAATTTCCTTTGAAAACACACCATAAAGACCAATGTTCATCTTCTGAACGTAGAGTGCTTGATTTAATCACGTATTTATCAAATAAATATCTACAAGATAACAGAACATCTATAAATTTAATCACCTTTTCTTTATTCCATTGGTCACCAAAATCATTTAACAGCTCTTTTTCATCTAATGGAACATTTTGGAATCTACCATCATAAGATCCTTCTAAATAAATTCTTAAAACATGCATTAAGAAATTAGGGAAATCAATTACTGAAGTAAATGCACCATCGTATTTATCTTCTAAATGTCCATCTTTTAGTTCTATTTTTTTCTTGCTATTAAGAAGATCTACGATTTTCTCTCCATTCTTTCCGTCCTCTTCTTTCTTTCCTTTACCTTTATTAAGTTCATCGGCTACTCTTAAAATTTCCTTCCTAAAAACTCTAGGTGTTTTCTGCCAATCATTACCAAAAATGACTTCTCTTAACTCAGAGTCAAACCCCATTACAGCATACCGACTCATATCAGAACAGGCATCCCAAATCTTGGCAAATAATAATTGTTCAATACCTTCAGATAATTTCTCCATCAAACGGGCTTTTAGAATTTCATGCTTTTCAAGCTGCTCTCCACGGGTATTCATAATTTCAAAATAATGGTTTAAATCTGTACCTTCTGGCACTTCAGTTCGGATAATTTCAACTTTATCCAAAAGGAATTTTACAATTTCATCTTTATTATTTCCCCATTCATCAATTACTTTCTTAATTGTTTCTAATGCTTGTGAAAAATTACTTGGTAATTTTTTAGAATTAAGATTGGATAATGCTTGTTCAGATTCATCTCGATGTTCAAAAGAAACATTTCTAAAACTTAATTCACCAAGATAATGCATTATTAACGTGAGTGTTGTTAGTCTTTGCTGTCCATCAATTACTTCAAAATCACCATTTTCTCGGCGATAAACAACTAAGCTTCCAATATAATAATTTTTATCTTGTTTTTTAGTTTTTTCACAAGCATTTTTTATATCTTGAAGCAATGAACGAATTTCATCGTCGCCCCAAGCATAATTACGTTGGTAGATTGGAATAATATAGTTACATTTATTCTTATCATCAAATAAATCAGATATGGTTAATGTTTTTACATATTCTTTAGCATTGCTCATCTTTTACCTCAAAAACTTCCTTTATTTTATTGTCTATGTTTCTAAACTTATCTTCACGTATTGCTGAGGTATATCTCAGCACTTGTATTGGTGTAGAAGATTTCTCTATATGATTAAATAATCCATTTTTTGAGTGAGTCTCATCTTCTATAGTTTTGAAAGTAATACGCTGATATTCAAAACGAATTCGATAAACCCATAAAAATGCTTTATTTATAAATTCATCTAAATATATTTCACCAAACTTATCAAAATAGAATAACACTATACATTCAAATAAATTTTTTAAATACTTATCACCTACTCGATAGCAATAATCTTGATTATTGAGAAAAGTATTTACACCTTTTCCTAGATCTTTACCGTTAATTTTTGTCACTTTATCAACAAGTCCAATTCCTTCTTTGAATAATTTTTCATAGCTTTCAGCATAATACTGAACATAATCAAAAAATTGCTCACCATTTATTAACGTTTGTATCGTTTGAAAATTTGTTTTCACAAATCTTGGATGATAAAACATAGGATTTTGTTGTGCTAATTTCTCTACAACCTTTGTTGCAAACAGAGGGCTAAGATAAGGATAGTTAGTACTTTCTGATACGCCTTTAAATGTCTCTAGCTCGTCCGATGTAAAAACTTCTCCGCTTTCTTGATAGTGCCATCGGCGTAATCTAAAAAGAATATAGTTGATAATTTTATCTAAATTATTGATTTCTTGAGAAAGTGCAGATTTCTCCCAACGTTCAACACAATGATGAATAATCTCTTTGGATTTATCTTTCATTTCTCGTAAATGATAAGCTTTCAGCAAATCATAAGATTCTAAAGGTTTCCCTCTTGAGTTTTGTGAGTCAAAAAATTGGAAGGCCTCATCTAAATCATCAAGTTCAATACGAACCATTTCGCATATTTTTAAGATGTACTCCTCAAATCCTAAAGGGAAATTATAACTATTAATAAATTTATAATTCTCTATAATATTAAATTTACTAATGCTATGACTTAACTTTTCCTGCAAAAATAAAATATCGTTCCTACCTAATTTATGAAGCAATAGCGATAGCGTAGTAAGTCGCTGTTGTCCATCAACTATTTCAGACTTACCATCATTTTTATATAAAACAATTGTACCGATTCGATAAACTTTGCTATCACGGAAATGCGTAAGTAAATCATCAATAAGCTGTTGAACATTTTTAACTGTCCATTTGTATGGTCTTTGATAATCAGGAATGCTCAACTTCAAATCAAATACATCTTTAATCTTGAGTATTTTTGCTTTTTCTTCACTCATAATAATTTGGGTTCCTTAGAATATTTTTATAATATAAATCAAAATGCACAGATTATAACCGATAAATCATCATAAAACCCTTGTTTTGCAACTAATTTACGATACACCGTCAATCGAGATTTATCATTATCATATTGTTTCCAAATCTTTTCTCTTACTTCAGCAGAAAGCTCATCTGTTAATCCATCAGAACACAGTAATAAACTTTCCCCTTGTTTAATTTCAATTTCTTGATAAAAAATTTTATCTTGAAATTCGGAATAATCCGCGACTAAACAAGAAGAAACTCCGCCATAAATTGTGGCAAAGTCTTCTTCTTTTTTATCGGGAAAATCAGTTAATAATTCAGACAGAATAGAATGATCTTGGGTAATTTGTTGCCAGTTTCCTTGAGCGTCAATTAAATAAGCACGGCTATCGCCTACGCTGAGAATTTTGGCTTTACGAGTTATTTGATCAATTTCAGCCGCCACAAAAGTGGTTGCTGAGCCAAAATAATCTTCACCCAATTCTGCTGATAAACTGGATTGTAAATCGTAGATCGTTTGACGACTTATGCTTTCCATTTGGCTTAATAATTGCATTGCCAACTTGCTCGCTTTTTCAGGTCGGTTGCTATTGGAAATACCATCTGCCACGCCCGCAATAAAGTGCGGTCGGTTTTCAAGGCGTTTTTCAGCCGTTTTGAGTTTATATTGAAACACCGCCTCGCCATTAAAAAGGGCATCTTGGTTGTGTCGCTTGTTGCTGCCAATTTGTTGGCAGAAGGTTATTTCACAAAAATTTTCCATTATTCAACCGCTTGTTGAGAAGGATTTAGCAGGCAATCAATCGCTTTTAGCGCATCTAACGCCTTCATCTCGAGACTTAAAAAGTGCATTTTTGGCACGCCTGCATCTTGTGGGTTAATACGGATAAATCCACCTTTTTTTGCTTTCGCCGTACGTTCAGAAAAGCGACGCACAGTTGGAATGGCTTTCCCCGCCCCCAGTTCGATGACGACGAGATTTTGCACTTCTTTTAACCATAAATCGAGCTTATTTCGTTTTAAATTTTGATAATTACTGCTGTAAAAATAATCGTCAAACATAAGTACATTCTGTCTTGCTAAACGCTGACAATAAGGGCAACGAGGTGGCTCACTCAATAAGCGCAAGTTTTCGTTATCCACAACAGGTTGAAATTCTTTTGCAGACCAACTTAAATCACGGCAATTATGCGCACACTGCAAACGCTCTAGTGTGCCATGCACTTCATAAATACGCCCTTCTTCAAATCCCGCTTTCTGAAAATGCCCATCCACATTACTTGTAAAAACAAAATAACCATGCGGTTTGCTATCTGCCCAACGTTTTAAAATTTGGTAGCCCTCATGCGGGATTGTTGCGCGATATTGCGATAAGCGATGCCCATAAAACCAATAAGCTAACTCTTGATGGGTTTCATAAGCCAATGGTGTCGCAATATCTTCAAAATTGATATTGCGGCCTTTAAACATTGGGTAAGCATTCCAAAACCCGCCGACACTTCTAAAATCCGGCAAACCTGAATCCACGCTCATTCCTGCCCCAGCAGTAATTAAAATGCCATCGGCCTTTCGGATAAGTTCCACTGCATAATTTAAATCATTTTTCATAATACTTTTCTCTGTCCATTTTTCATTGATGAAATAACGCCTGCTTCTTCTAGTTGTTCTACAATTCTCGCAGCTCGATTAAAGCCTAAACTAAATTTGCGTTGAATCCGTGAACCAGATGTAAATTTTTCTTGTTGCACGAATTTTTTTACATCCTCAAAAAGCGGATCTCGTTTAAAAGTGACTTTCATTGCCATAATTTTTCTCCTGTGTTGTTTCTATAAAAGGGCTTAAGCGTGTTGTAAGAGGTAAAAAACTCTCTTTTATGGAAAAATTATATGGAAGGAGGCGACAATTCGTGTCATTAGCAAATATTACAAGCGGTTATTTTTAGGAGATTTTTTGCAAATAAGATTATCTGTATTGCAATATACATATTTATCTGTTTATATATACATGTAATTTATTAGGGAAAAGAATATGAATCATCAAAATCCAATTGAAATTTACCAAGCTCAAGATGGCACAACGCAAGTGGAAGTGAGATTTGAAAATGATACCGTTTGGCTTTCTCAGGCGCAGATGGCAATGTTATTTGGTAAAGATATTCGCACCATCAATGAGCACATTACCAATATATTTGATGACGAAGAACTTGAGAAAGACTCAACTATCCGGAAATTCCGGATAGTTCGCCAAGAAGGTAAACGCCAAGTCAATCGTGAAATTGAGCATTATGATTTAGATATGATTATCTCTGTTGGGTATAGAGTAAAATCTAAACAAGGCATTAGTTTCCGCCGTTGGGCAACTGCACGTTTAAAAGAATATCTGACTCAAGGCTATACCATTAACCAAAAACGTTTACAGCAAAATGCTCACGAATTAGAGCAAGCACTTGCACTTATTCAAAAAACGGCAAATTCATCGGAATTAACGCTAGAAAGTGGTCGAGGATTAGTGGATATTGTCAGCCGTTATACGCATACCTTTTTATGGCTACAACAATATGATGAGGGTTTACTTGCCGAACCACAAACACAGCAAGGCGGTACGTTACCAACTTATGCCGAAGCCTGTTCTGCACTAGCAGAGTTAAAATCACAGCTGATGGCAAAAGGTGAAGCAAGTGATCTGTTTGGACGTGAACGAGATAATGGCTTATCTGCGATTCTAGGCAATTTAGATCAAAGTGTATTTGGTGAACCTGCTTATCCAAGCATTGAAGCAAAAGCGGCACATTTACTTTATTTTGTCGTTAAGAACCATCCTTTTTCAGATGGTAATAAACGTAGTGGCGCATTTTTATTTGTGGATTTCTTACATAGAAATGGGCGTTTGTTTGATCATGATGGACACCCTGTTATCAATGATACGGGGCTTGCAGCACTCACTTTATTAGTTGCTGAATCTGATCCGAAACAAAAAGAAACGCTTATTAGGCTTATTATGCATATGCTTAAACATAAGCAAGATAAGTAATGATAAATAGCGACCGAAGTCGCTATTTATCTATCAACGTTAAACTTAATAAAAAATTATTTACATAATTCTTTTACTGACTCTACTAATACTTCCATTTTGTCGTAAGAATTAATGCCATTTGGGCCACCAAAAAATGGGCAAACACAAATTAAGGTATCATTGTACTTGCGATAGAAGATATTAAATTCTTTTAATGCTTTAGTTTCATATACAGTATCTCCAGTAAAAAACTTAAAGAAGTTATCTTTTTCAGTGACTCCCGTACAAATAATAACTTTAGGATGACATTCATCTATAAGTTGACGATAAAAAGCACCTCGATTTTCAACGCACCACTCTCTATATTCATTGAATGTTTCAAATCCTGTCATCTTAATGAATTGATCATTCCATTTAATTGATGATCTATTTTTAAAATTGATTGGTAGCATATTTAATTTGAAACCAATACCTTGTGGGTAAAACACATCGTATTTTTTAACAAAATGCTCCGCACTTTCTCCATTTTTCCAATCTAAATTGTAGTAGTACCACAAAAACCAACATATTTTTCTATTATATTGAGTAGTCCAACTACCATCAAAATCATCCTCTACCCAAGAATGCGGTATTAATTTAGGACTTAAACTAAATTTCTCATAAAAATCATCTGGCGAGCTTTCATCACCTATTCCCCATTCTAATCCACAAAACCATACTTCTGATTTAGGATTTCCACCATCGCCTCCTGCGAAAGATACCGCTATTTTTTTAAATTCTTCTGTTACCATTATTCTTATCCTCATTATTTAAGTAGATTTGTCCAAATCTCTATGGTTTCTTCTTGAATTACGCCTTTTTCTTGACCTAATTTTATTGCCAGTTGCTGTAAACTTTTAGCCAACTCAGGATGACCACAATAATTTAAACTACGAATGATGCGAGAAATCTTCTTACTTTCATGCCCGATATTACGTAGCCAAACTTTACGTTCACTCAATTCAGGTTTTGGGAATATTTTATTATCTTCACGATATAAACAGAAGTAATCCAGAAT
Source organism: Parahaemophilus parainfluenzae (assembly GCF_001055095.1). Lineage (GTDB taxonomy): Bacteria > Pseudomonadota > Gammaproteobacteria > Enterobacterales > Pasteurellaceae > Haemophilus_D > Haemophilus_D parainfluenzae_Z. Next base: position 57,231 of record NZ_JVHG01000025.1, on the reverse strand, counting down.
AAAATCAATAGAATGTAAAAATTTCTTTTGAATAGCTTCATTTTCAATAAAAAATATTCGGTCTTCCTCATTAAAAACTGGCACTGAACGATTCCATTTGGAACTTTCAGTAACGGGTAAAAGCCAAGGAATATATAAATAAGCATCACCAACCATTCTTTTTGGCATTGCCCACATATCTTGCAAAGATAAATTATGTTGGCTTTTTCTTTGTTCTAAATAAAATTCAATTACTGGATGCATGCGTTTCCCGTTAATTCATCAGTCATACAGTATAGCGATATAAAACTCGCTATCTATTTAAAAAGTGCGGCTGTTTTCTATGATTTTTTAATTTTCTCCAATAACTCTGCTACTACCTTCGGTACGCCCTCACCCGCTTTTTCTTTGATTGCAATCACTTTCTTACGAACAAACCCTGTATTGGGATTAGGATCGATCAAATAGATAAGTGAACCATATGGAGCGAGATTTACCAATCCATTAGCTGGATAAACTTGTAATGAAGTGCCAATAACAATCACAATATCTGCCTTTTTCACTAACTTTTCTGCTTTAGGAAACATGGGTACATTTTCCCCAAAAAAGACTATATGTGGACGCATTGGATGACCGTGATTATCCTTATCCTCTAATAGTTGATCCCCAAAACATGGAACAATGTAATCGGTATTAAAACTGCTACGAGCTTTATTCAATTCACCATGTAAATGGAGTACGTTAGTACTCCCCGCTCGCTCATGTAAATCATCTACATTTTGAGTGATTATATGAACTTCATAAAACTCTTCCAATTCAACCAACGCCAAGTGTGCAGCATTAGGCTCTGCAGCTTGAGCATTACGACGTCGTTCATTATAAAACGCCAATACTTTTGCACGGTTTTTCTTTAAGGCTTCGGGTGTACAAACTTCTTCTACTTTATGCCCAGCCCACAAGCCATCTTCTGCTCTAAAAGTAGGAATACCACTTTCGGCACTAATTCCAGCGCCCGTTAATACCACGCAAATTGGTTTATTTTCCAAAGTCATTTTTCAGGCTCCTTTTTGTCGTAAAATTTCATCAATCTGTCTATCTCTAGCCATCATGCCAAATATATTCCCCGCTTTATAAAGCAGTTGATAAGCATAGCTTTCAATATGCAAGAATGGCTTCTCTGAAAGGCGTTGGAAATATTGTTTTAGCTGTGATTTTGAGCGTAATAACACGTCATATTCAGCTTGAATATGGGCACTCATTGCTTCAATACGTATTTTAAATTCATCACTGAGATAAGGGCTGATTATTAAATAGACCGTTTTGTGTTCGGTTGTTGTTTCATCCGCATAAACACATGCCAAATTAAACACTTGCCATTTATAGCGATCTGCAAAAGCACCAATGATTCGGCTTTGCTCCTCATTTTCAACTTGCACAAGTGCGGCTGATTTCTTCAAGCAATCTTGCAAAATATCACTTGGCGTAAAAGGGCCACAATCTAAGTAAGATAGTACACAGTTCCAGTTAGCAAATTGTTCAGTACCAAAATGTAAGTGTTTGCCTTCGAATTTATCTGCTCCATTTTTAGTGCGATCATCAATTAAATAATCGCCTTGGTTCAGGTTTTTATGGTGAGATAAAATTAACCGCTTGTATAATGCCGAGCCTTTTTCTTCGCCGAAATAACGTTGAATCCATTTTACTTTATCACTCCAAGCTGATGGATTATGCCAAGGAGCGGTAGAAAGTGCGTAAATATGGTATTTTTTAATCAATTTATGAACGGCAGTAATCGCATTCGGCATGGGGTCCATTAAGCTAAAAATGCCCTCAACTTCATCATATCGCCCTTCATACTCTTGCTTGGTTTTCTCATCTAATTTTGCAATACCAGACGGAAAATCAACCATCACATTATCCATATCAATATAAACAATTTTCTTCATTTTAATGCCCTCTCTGTTGATGGCTTAATGATAAAAGATGAAGCGACAATTCATGTCGTTAAGCATTTTCGTCTAAATAAGTGCGGTCAATTTCTTGGTAATCTTCACCAAAATGGGCAATCCACCACTCTAGCATGGCACTCTCAATCACGGTGGCTGAAATTTCATATTCATCACCGCAATCTTTTACGCGTTGATCCGCTGATAGCGGGGTTTCTGTCAAAAAGCCTCCTGTTTGTTTATCAATACGGAAAGTTAAACGAATCTTTCTACCTGAACTAAAGCCAAAGTTTTGACTTTCGATATGCGCTTTTAGACTAAATTTCGGGCGCTCAAATTGCATCGTACTGACATTAACTGAAATAAATCGATGTAATGCAAGATGTCTAATCGCTCCACTCTCATATTGAACCACTAAATAAGTACTTGGACCTTGCTGCACTAATGCAAGGGGTTTAACTTGAGCATCACGTATATCTCCATCATTCTTACGATAGCTCATGTTAATGTATTTATTATGATAAAGAGCAATACTTACTTTATTGAATACTTCAGGATCAATCTTTGCAGGTAATAATGGCTGGCTAGTTGGAGCTATCCCGGCTTTATTCAACCACTCAGAGGCTTCCTTTTTCTGATTTTTGCCATAAGCCAAATTATATTCAGCCTGTTTAAAAAAACCGTCCATCGATTGCATAATATTGGTTGGCAAAATACCGGTTAAATATTGCTTTGCCAACATCAAAACCAACGATTGCTGTTCGTTTAAAATTGGCATATCTAAGCCTTTTGCATCGGGTTTCCAACGATAGCTATACGGTTTATCATTAGTATTGCAATCAATTTCAAACTGCTCACATAACGTATTTAGTGCACGCTGAATACTACGTAAATCACGCTCAATACCTAATGCGAGCAATTTCTCTCGCAATTCTAATGAGCTAATGGAATAGTTTTTCGGAATTAAACGTAATAGTTCGAGGTGAAATTTTAGGGAAGATGATTCGGACATAATTGCCTCATAAATAAAAATATTTTCTTTAATCATATAAAAAATCGGGCAATTTTTAAACTGCCCGATTAGTTTCTATTTTTGGCCGCACTTTATGCTTTTACGGTATCAATACGTTCGAATGACAACACTTTATTTTCTAACTGACGGAGTAATAAAGTAGCGATACCAGTAATGATGAGATAAATACCGCCTGCAATACCGTAGATAGTGAGTGCATCATATTCGGTGCCGTAAAGTTGGCGAGCATATCCCATGATATCCATGATCGTAATGGTAGAAGCTAATGCTGTACCTTTAAATACCAAGATAATTTCATTGGTATAAGAAGGGAGTGCGCGTTTTAACGCATAAGGAATGAGAATTTTTAACGTCTGCATACGACTTAGTCCTAATGCCGCACAGCTTTCCCATTGACCTTTAGAGATCGCTTTTACTGCTCCGTGGAATAATTGGGTTGAATAAGCGGCACTATTCAATGCTAAAGCTAATGCTGCACAGAACCATGCATTGGAGAATAATCCCCATAATGGGCTGTTCACCAACCATTGGAATTGGCCTGGGCCTGCATAAATTAAGAAAAATTGCACTAAAAGTGGGGTGCCTGTAAATAAAACAAGGAACAAATTGACCGCACTTTTCACCAATTTATTGCCGATAGAAAGCAAGAAGGTTAGTCCCAATGCTAAGAAAAAGGCAATAAACAAAGATACGACTGTAAGCAACAGGCTAGTCGGAATGCCTTGAGCAATCACTGCTAAATACTCTTGAAACATTATTCGACTCCCCGTTCAAATCGAGTGAAACGTAATTCTAATTTGCGAATACCCGCTTGGCTGATCAACGTAATCACTAAATAAATCAACGCAGCAATACCATACCAAGTAAAAGGTTCATGAGTATTTGTATTAATGTATCCTGCCTGGCGCATTAAATCATCAACACCAATTAATGACACCAATGCCGTATCTTTTAATAACACGAGCCATTGATTGCTTAAGCCTGGTAAAGCGTGTCGCCATACTTGCGGCATAATCAAATGAATGAAAGTATAAGGTCGGCTTAATCCTAATGCTGCACCTGATTCCCACTGTCCTTTTGGAATAGCTTGGATCGCACCACGTAAGGTTTGTGAAGCATAAGAGGCAAAAATCAAAGACAATGCAAATACACCACAACCAAAGGCGCTGAATTCGATATACTCACCCGTCAGCATTTCCACAACTTGGGTTGAACCAAAATAAATCAGTAGAACCACCAAGATTTCCGGTAAACCACGCAATAAAGCGATCACAACAGAAACTGGTTTCGCAATAAAGACATATTTATTCGCTTCTAAAGCCGTAAAAATAATACTGAGCAATAAACCGACAATTAACGAGCAAATAGCAAGCCCTAAGGTCATTAGGGCTGCATGTCCAATTAATGTAAGATAATCATAAAACATAGATTATTTTGTCATCCATTTGTCATAGATTTTTTGGTATTCACCATTTGCTTTCACGGTTTCTAAACCTTTATTTAAGCTTTCTAGCAATTCTTTGCTTGATTTATTCACCGCGATACCTAAACCATTACCGAAATATTTTTTGTTAGTCACTTTCTCGCCAACAAATTGAATTTCAGGCTCTTTAGAAATCATATCAGACAATACGGCTGTATCACCGAAGATGATATCAATACGACCATTTTTTAAGTCTAAGATCGCATCTTGTAAGCTTGCATAAGATTTTGCATTATATTGCTTGGTTTCTGCTGCGGTATATTGTTGGAATGTTGTTCCGTTTTGAACACCAATTGTTTTTGCTGAAGCTAAATCTGCTTTGCCTTTTAAAGCGACATAACTTGCTGTGCTGTCATAATACGCATTAGAAAATGAAACTTGTTTTGCACGCGCTTCAGTAATATCCATTGCAGAAATCGCTGCATCAAAACGTTTTGCTTTCAAGCTTGGAATTAATGCATCAAAAGATTGGCTTTTGAAATGACAAGTCGCTTGGATTTCTTTACAAATTGCATTCGCTACATCCACATCAAAACCGATAATTTCACCTTTTTCATTTGTTGTTTCAAATGGCGGGTAGCTCGGCTCCATCGCGAAAGTGATTTCTTGTGCATTTGCAGCAAAAGCTGAGCCCATTAACATTGCGCTTAAAAGTAATTTTTTCATGTTGTGTTTCCTTATTCTGAGTGTGAAAGATATTGTTTAAATTGTTCGGTTTTTGGATTATCAAAGCAATCTGCACTGCCCATTTCAATAATCTTACCTTGTTCCATATAGACGACCTTGGTCGCCACTTTTTGTGCCACGTTCACTTCGTGGGTCACAATCACCTGAGTAATACCTGTTTGTTGAAGCTCTTTAATGATATCAACAACTTGAGCTGTAATTTCAGGATCCAGTGCTGCCGTTGGTTCATCAAACAGCAACACTTGTGGTTTCATCATTAATGCTCGAGCAATAGCAACACGTTGTTGCTGACCGCCTGATAAGTGAAGAGGAAAACGATCGGCATGCTCTTCCAAACGTAAACGTTTTAAAAGTTCTAATGCATCTTTTTTCGCTTCTTCTTCGCTAATGCCTAATACTTTTTGAGGCGCTTCAATCAGGTTTTCAATTACCGTCAAATGCGGCCAAAGATTGTATTGTTGAAATACCATGCCGACATCTTGACGAAGTTGACGAATGGCTTTCGGATTATTATTCGCTTGAGACAAATCAAAATGATTATTCGCAATATGCAATTCGCCAGAGGTCGGCACTTCTAATAAATTTAATGTACGTATTAACGTACTTTTTCCTGCGCCACTTGGTCCGAGTAACACCACGGTATCGCCTTCTTGTGCATCAAGATTGATATCAAACAATGCCTGTGATGAACCATAAAAGAAATTCAAATTTTTAACACTAATCGCCATTTTAAGTTTACTGCTGTCCTTGATTGACTTGTAAGAATGAATAAATATTACTTTTTAGTGATTATTTATGCAAGTATTTTTTATAAAAAATCCCAAAAAACTTTTTGGGACCTTTAAATCATTGAATTTTAAACCGCACTTATCGCGAATTAGGCCTCTTTCGCCATCTCAAATTCAACTAGCATCATCAAAATATGAATCACTTTGATGTGGATTTCTTGAATACGATCTGCATAACCGAAGTGTGGCACACGAATTTCAACATCCGCTAAGCCTGCCATTTTACCGCCATCTTTACCAGTCATCGCAATCACTTTCATGCCTTTTGCTTTCGCGGCTTCAATCGCATTTAAGATATTTTTAGAATTGCCTGATGTTGATAATCCGAATAAAACATCGCCTTCTTTACCGACGGCTTCAACAAAGCGAGAGAATACATATTCATAACCAAAGTCATTACTTACACAGCTTAAATGACTTACATCAGAAATCGCAATTGCAGGATAACCTGGACGATTTTCACGATAACGACCTGTGAGTTCTTCAGCAAAATGCATGGCGTCACAGTGAGAACCACCATTACCGCAAGATAATACTTTACCGCCATTTTTAAAGCTTTCCGCTAATAATTTAGCCGCTTTCTCAATGAGTTTGATGTTGTTATCATCTGAAACAAACTTATTTAATACGTCTTGTGCTTCCACAAGCTCCGCTTTAATTTGATCAAAATACATTTTATTCTCCTTAAAAATTAAAATTCGAAATAGCGTTGGCATTGTATAGCGTTCATTTCAAATAATCTAGCGCTCTTTTTTATCACGCCCTTTTTCAGCTTACGTCTCATTATTTTGCGATATCTATCGCAAATCCAGCTAAAAACACTTCAAAAAATGACCGCACTTTTTAAACTCAATAAATTTAAAAAGGAGAGATTATGCGAGCGATTTACTTATTACTTTACCTTCTATTCAACCAAATAACCTGGGCGAACGAGCGTGATTTAATGCTATTAGGCACTTATGAAAACCAAGATGTTCAAGGTTGGGTGATGTCTGAAAAATTGGATGGGGTACGAGGTTATTGGGATGGCAAAACATTATTAAGCCGTCAAGGACTCCCCTTGCCCGCGCCTACCTATTTTACCGCTCAATTTCCGCCTTTTGCCATTGATGGTGAGATATTTAGTGAACGTAATCAATTTGAAGAAATTGCTTCTATCACAAAATCCTTTAAAGGTGATAATTGGGCAAAATTAACACTTTATGTTTTTGATGTACCGAATGCCTCAGGAAATCTCTTTGAACGTCTCAAAAACTTAGAAGATTATTTGAAAGATCACCCTACATCTTATATCAAGATTATTCCGCAAATTCCAATACGAGATAAAACGCATTTATTCGAGTATTTACATGAAATTGAAAGGAAAAAAGGTGAAGGTGTTGTGTTACGTAATCCTAATGCGCCTTACGAAAGAAAACGCAGTACACAAATTTTAAAGTTAAAAAATACTTATGATGAAGAATGCACCGTGATAGCACATCACAAAGGGAAAGGACAATTTGAGAATATACTCGGATCGCTCACCTGTGAAAACCATCGTGGAAAATTCAAAATTGGTTCAGGATTTAATCTGAGTGAGCGCGAAAATCCACCGCCTATTGGTAGCACGATTACCTACAAATATCGAGGATTAACTAATTCTGGAAAACCTCGTTTTGCTACTTATTGGCGAGAGAAAAAATAAGAGCGGTCAAAAACATCGCTATTTTTGACCGCTCTTTATATTTGATAACTCAATTATAGGTGTTGATTAATAAACGCTGCTAATTGATTTTTTGGTAACGCACCGACTTGTGTTGCAACAAGTTGGCCATTTTTGAAAAGTAGTAAAGTTGGGATACTACGTACACCAAATTGACCTGCAACTAATTGGTTGTCATCTACGTTGATTTTAACGATTTTTGCTTTACCTGCGAATTCAGGTGCGATTTCATCTAAAATTGGCGCAATCATTTTGCAAGGGCCACACCAAGGAGCCCAAAAATCCACTAATACAGGGATATCTGATTGCACAACGGCAGTTTCAAAATCTGCATCATTAATATGTAATACTTCGCTCATTTTTGTTTCCTTATTTAATAAGGTGCTGACGAATCAACACCTAACGTTAATTGATGTTGTGCATAATAGCACAAGGCATATTGAATTGCACAGATTAGTCCGATTGGTAAAAACTAATTATTTAAGTTGTGTAAAGGCCTGTAATAAATCGGCTTTGATGTCTTCCACATCTTCTAAACCAACAGAAAAACGCAATAATGTGTTTGTAATACCACGAGCAACACGTTCTGCTTCTGGAATATCCATATGGGTTTGGGTTGCGGGATAGGTAATAAAGCTTTCTGTACCGCCTAAGCTTTCCGCAAAGGTAATCAATTTGATTGATTTTAAGAAAGTATTCACCCAATTTTCATCTTTCAAACGGAAAGAAAGCATACCGCCTTTGTTTGGATATAACACACTATCAATTTGTGGCTGTTCGCGTAAAAATTCTGCAATCGCCTTCGCATTATCTTGATGGCGTTTCATTCGTAATGAAAGGGTTTTCATACCACGCACGGTTAACCAAGAATCAAATGGCGAAAGTACGGCACCCGCACCATTTTGAATATAAGCGATACGATCACAAAGCTCCTGCCCTTTCGCAATAATTAAGCCCACTAAACTATCATTATGACCCGCAATATATTTTGTACCGCTATGAATGACAATATCCGCGCCTAAATCTAATGGACGCGATAGCACTGGAGTTAAGAAGGTATTATCCACAATCATTAATAAATCGTGTTTTTTCGCTAATTTCGCAATTTCTGATACATCACACTCTTCCATTAATGGATTTGATGGGGTTTCAATAAAAATCGCTTTTGTATTATCTGTAATAGCGGCTTCAATTTCAGCTAAAGAAGCGGTATTCACATAAACGGGTTTTACGCTGTTGTTATTTTTATAGGCAAAATCCAATAAACGATAAGTCCCACCATATACATCACTTGACACAATCCATTCATCTGGGCCTTTAAATAAATTCATCAGCACTTGAATTGCTGCCATACCTGAAGCAAAAGCAAAACCACGATCACCATTTTCTAATTTTGCTACGGTATCTTCCAAAACACTACGTGTTGGGTTTTTCGTACGCGTATAATCAAATCCGGTACTTTCGCCAATCCCATGATGGCCATAAGCTGTTGAAAGATAAATTGGCGTAGAAACTGCACCAGTGCGCTCATCACTGCGATTTCCCGCTTGGGCTAATAATGTATCGATAGAATATTGTTGTGTCATAATTTACCTCTAAAACATGCAAAAATTTGACCGCGCTTTTCTTGATTTAATGGCGAACAAAACGCTCCAATTTTGTCACAAACCCAATCACGATAAAAGTAGAAATTGAAAACTAAGCTAAAATTATATTCTTGTGTCAAATTTTGCTGTAATTTCAACCGAAACGAAGATTTTTTCAACATTTGAATTTTTTTTTCAGATCTTCGATTGACAGAATTTAAAATTTCCGTAAAATTCACCGCACTAACAGCGTATGCGGGAATAGCTCAGTTGGTAGAGCACGACCTTGCCAAGGTCGGGGTCGCGAGTTCGAGCCTCGTTTCCCGCTCCAAACTAACGGCGTGTTAGCAAAGCGGTTATGCACTGGATTGCAAATCCATGTAGCTCGGTTCGACTCCGGGACACGCCTCCATAACCACGCAGTTAGTTAATCACTCGATGCCCGAGTGGTGGAATCGGTAGACACAAGGGATTTAAAATCCCTCGCCTTTCGAGGCGTGCCAGTTCAAGTCTGGCTTCGGGCACCATCTAATTCCAAACCAATAATCAGTACCTAGTCCAATACTTAACTTTAATTTTTAATTATCGTTAGGTGAGGAATTATGGACTTCTCTTCTATTTCTAAAAAACCTTATATTATTACTGTCGCTTGTACTAAAGGCGGTTCTGCAAAAAGTACAAATGCTGCCAATATTGGGGCGTTCTGCGCTGATCACGGTTTAAGAACTCTTCTTATTGATACTGATACTCAACCAACCTTAAGCTCTTATTATGCTTTAACTGAAGAAGCTCCCGGTGGTATTTATGAGTTTTTAACCCGTCGTGATATTGAACCTTCCCATATCATTTCAAAAACATCCATTCCAAATTTGGATTTAATTCAATCAAATGACCCATCGAACAATGTAAGTCAAACTCTACGTAATGCCCCTGATGGTGCAATTCGATTTAGTCACTTAATTAAAAACATTGATAATTATGATGTTATTGTGGTTGATACTCGAGGTACTAGAGACATTACTGTCGATATGTCTGTCTTAGCAGCTGACATCCTATTCTGCCCTATTCTTCCACACATTCTTTCTGCGAAAGAATTTATCCGTGGAACTATCGGAATGTATCAAGATTTAGAAACCTTTGAATCATTTGGCTTCAAATTACCACCTCTCAAAGCTATCGCAAATTGCGTTGATAATACTAATGACGTGAAATTTGTACTCAATCAATTGCATGTCCTATTTGAAACCAATTTTGATGAAAGCAAAACCTTCCTTGATTTTTCAATCCCTGCGCATGTGGCATATAGAGAAGCTGCAACTTATTCATTGCCAGTTTATCGCCATAGCCAAGCTGAATATCCTGTTATCAAAGAACTGTGTTGCTTGTTACTCCCTCAATTTAAAACACTTTTTGATAAACCAATGAAAAAGGAAGGCTAATATGACTGATAAACTTATTGCTTCTATTGAAGCGGAAAGTGCGGTCATTGGTGCTCTCATTATTGATAATGACAAATTTGATGAGATCGCAACTTTACTGCGCTCTGATGATTTTTATGTCTCAGCTCATAAAGCATTGTTTGAAGGTGTTAGCCATCTATTAACACAAGGAAAACCCGCTGATATTTTAACTTTGGAGCAGTATTTCAAAGATAAAAAACTGATTGATCAGATAGGGGGATTAGCATACTTAGCTGACATTATTCACAATACCCCTTCTGCATCTAATATCACTGCGTATGCTGAGATTATTTCTCGTTATAGCAAACAACGTCGTTTTTTGACTCTGGGCCAGTTTATTGTAACTGAAATGCAATCTTCAAAAGATGAGATTGAATTAACTTCTTTTGAGGAAAGTGTTGATAAGCAATATACCAATATTGTCATCGAACAAGAGACGGATGGTGTTGCTGATCTTAATGCCAGTTTCGAGCGAATCCTTTCTCGCATGGAAACGTCCTCTATTAATGCCGATCCAGTTAGTGGAACACCAACAGGCATTATTGAATTAGATAGAGCAACAACAGGCGGTCAACCAGGAGAACTTATCATTATTGCAGCTCGTCCAGCAATGGGTAAAACAACCTTTGCACAAACGATTGCCGCAAGTACGTTAGATAAATTTCCTGACAGCCCTATCCAATTTTACAGTCAAGAAATGCCAGCTGATCAACTATTAGAACGTTTTATGGCAATGCGCTCTCGCGTCAGCTTGCAATCTATTCGTCAAGCGACTGAGCTTGAAGAGGAAGAATGGACTCGACTTGCTAATGCAATGGGGACAATTAAAAAAGACTGGAAAGGTCGTTTGTTAATTGATGATGAAGCTTCTTTAACACCTCATCGTTTACGCGCCAAAGTACGTAAAAACACTCGTCTATACGGCAAACCTAAAGCGATTTTCATTGATTACATCCAACTAATGAGAACCGGAAGTAAAACTGAAAATCGCAATTTAGAACTTGCCGAAATATCCAATGATTTAAAGAAATTAGCCAAAGAAACTGGATGCCCAATTTATGCATTATCTCAACTAAACCGAGGTTTAGAAAATCGAGCTAATAAGCGTCCAATCAATGCCGACTTACGTGACTCCGGCTCTCTTGAACAAGATGCTGATGTCATCATTCATCTTTATAGAGATGAAATCTATAACCCTGACACAGAAGATAAAGGCATTGCGGAAATCATCATTGGTAAACAGCGTAATGGCCCGTTAGCCACAGTAAAAACACTGTTTCAAGGTCAATACAGCATTTTTGAGAATTTAACGACACAGGATAGATATTATGAATAATCCATTTATTGCTAAAAATAAAAAACAACAAAGTCAATTAGACGCGATTGCGAAAGGATTAAATGTTCAACCTATTAATAATCAGTCTGCTGCTTATCAAACAACAACAGCAACACATTATCCTGCGCAATCTAAATACATTACCGTTACGTTAGATAAATTACGCCCTTATGAACACAACCCTCGTAAGACACGTAATCCTAACTTTGAAATGATTAAAGAGTCAATTCGTCGTCGTGGTCTTGATCACAAACCCAATATCACTCAACGACCTGGTGAACCTTTCTATATCATTGCTGACGGTGGGAATACTCGTATTCAAGCATTAAAAGAACTATTTACAGAGACTCAAGATCAACGTTTTTGGTCTATTGAATGCTTATATAAACCTTGGAAAGGTGAAAGTGCTGATAGCGTAGAAGCGGAATTAGATTTGCTTATTGGTCATTTAATTGAAAATGATACACGTGCAGATTTAACCTTTATTGAGAAGGCGTTAGGAATTCAGCAAGCGAAAGAATACTATGAGCAAAAGTTAGGAAAATCCCTTTCTTCTCGCGAGCTTTCAAGTGAGTTAGAAAATGATGGATACATTATTGCTAATACAACAGTAGCAAAAATGGAACGCTGTATTAATTTCCTATATCCATACATTCCTGATGTGCTATTTAATGGGCTGGGACATGCGCCAATTGATAAATTGCTTGCGATTCGTAATAACGCCTTAGCCATTTGGCAAAATTATCAATTTGAATTAGATGTATCCTTTGATGAAATTTGGGGAAATAGCTTATCTCGTTGTAACGATGATCAGCCATTCCACATTAAAACCTTCCAAGATCACCTTATTGATGAAATGTCATCTATGTTAGGTGACCGTGTGAGTTATGAAGTGCTTTATCTTGAAATTGATCTCGATGAGCAAAAATTCAAGAAAATGGCGCAAAAACAACACGAAATACAACAAAGCGTACAAGAAAGCATTCAAGATGTTCAAACGTTTAATACGCCACATCCACAAGAAACCGCATTAGATACATTATCTCAACCTAGTGTAGTCACTACTCCACAAATGACCACTACTGAAAAAAAATCAATACCTGCGCCAGGATTAAAGCAAGCAAGTGTTGAAATTTCTCCTTCATTTGAGGATGAAGCAGATAATAAAACAGAGGATGAAGAGTTTGATGAAACTAATGCTAATTCAGAAGGGCTTTCTTTTGATTTTGCTAAAAATTTAACTCAACAATTTGGCATTACTCCTGGCATGAGCATTCAGGAGCAACGCCAACAACGTGCAGAAGAAAATGGATTAGGCTTTGCTTGCGTAGGCCGTCAACCAGTTGATGATATTTGGAAAATTTATCCTGGTCGTCAGCATAAAGTAGAAGCTTATTCACTAGCACTCGACATTGCGGAAAGTGTTGGATTAACTGATTACATTGAACACGTCGTAAAAGAGCCTGTTGATTACACTTACCGCGTAAAACCATTAGATAAAGATGTGAGCGGTGTAGCACAGATGTGTTATGACTTCTTAAATTTATTACAAACAGATGTGCACCCACAGACATCTTTCACCTTATTACCGGAATATTTACTCAATACTCAAGAAATTGATGATACCACGCTAGTTAAATTATTCCGTTTAATTCGCCTCGTTCGCTATATTCGTTCAGAAGGAGATGCATAATGAGCATGTTCAGCAATTTAAACCAAGTGGTATTGAATGAGATTTTGGTTAATTTACAAGAAGGCAATATCAATGTTTGCCGGAACTATGGTTTCTCAAAACAAGAATTGCAAGAAATTGAAAAACTCAGCACAGAGGAAGTTTATGAACTGGCTAACACCAAAGCTCCCTTTGCCAAAGTTGAAATTAATCACGATGCATTTTGGCGATTAGTGGCTCGAGTACGCATGTCGTCACAAGAACGTCGCCTTATTGATCGCGCATTAATGTTAGGTGCATCCATCCAAATGCTCAATTCCTACTTCGGCTTAACCACTTCAAAAGTATCTGCTCGTCGTAGCCTACTTGGAAAACAAGAACCAATGGGACGTAAGCCAGCAGCAACCGAAGAGGAAGAAAAATTAATTTGGGACTTATGGCAAGAGCATAAAGGTGATGTTCAAACAATTGAATCAACAGAAGGACTAGAGCTGTTAATTTTAATTGCTGAAGAAACCGGTATTAATTTAACTGAAATCTGGAAACTTGTTAGCCGCTGGAATGCAGCTTAAAAAACATAACGCCCAACCTAGTGCGTTACGTTAAGTTGGGCGTTATTCATATCGTTAGTAAGGAACTTGAGAAAGTTCATTGGCTATTGTAAAGATGTTTAAGCACATTGCAACAATAAAAATGAAATATTCTCAGAGAGAATTAAATTATGGAAACAAAATTACAAGAGCATGGGTTGCTCTTTTTTGGCAACCAGCATGAAACAGTTCCAACCCGTTTGCTATTTGATCCTTATTTAACATCAAGAGCAAAATTGGCATGGCAACTTATAAAATATAAAGCAAGAGAATTTCAATCAGGCATGTTCCCATCATACGAAGTGCTTGCAAAATTACTTTCAGATAAACCTTATGATGAAGCAGAACTCTCGCGCAAACTTGTTAGCCAAACATTATTATTACTTAGATTAACTCGCTGGCTAACACTTTGTGAAACAGTACGTAATGAACAAGGTCAAGTATTGGGTAATTTTTACATCCTTCATGATGAACCTATGCCAATCATTGATACGATTCAATTAAACCATGATTACATCGCACTTCTTGAAAAATCTATTCAGCATCGAGATAACTTTGTGCGAGGTGTAGCAAACCATATTGTAGAAAATCTGCTCTCAGATAATACTCAGTGGCATTATATTTCTCACATTGACTGGATGCGAGCTCGCCTTCAAGACTATCAAAAACGTCCAAAAATGGATATTTCAGAGCAAGAAGAATCAACATTTATTCAAGAAAACCTACTAAGTTCCAATAAGGAACTCTGTGAAAAAACAGGGGAACTCAGTAAAAATCACCTTAGTTCCAAAATGGAACTCAGCAAAATCAAACAGAGTTCCAAAAGGGAACTCAGTACCCAAAACAACGATAAGTCATTGATTTCAGGCTTAGTTCCAAAAGGGAACTCAGGTTTTTCACAGTACAGTACAAGTACTAGTATTTATATAAATACGTACTGTACTGGTAATGCGGATGAAATTGACTGGCCGACTAATATTCAGTTTTCATCATTGGAAAAAACAGCAATTATGCAAGCGATGCGTGGACTTGATTTAGGGATCTGTAAAGCGATTTTATTTGAGCTTGAACAGCGTGTGATAAAAGGTGAAGTGAAAAAACCACAAGGCTATGTAGTGACATTAATCCAACGTGCACACCGTGGTGAATTTAAACCGTATTTGTATGAACAATTTTTGGCTACACAAGCACAATCATTGTCATCAAAAAATCGGTTATCACAACATGATGAAACTAGCTTAGTTAATAATGTGAAAGCAGATAAAGCAATAAAACCAATGCGAGTGCAATCTGAAGAAGAGAGAAAAGCGAGAGCTGATCGCATTCGACAGTTTAAGGCTTCAATTTGCAATTAAATTAGCTATACAAAAAGTGAACAGTGTAGAAGGGTTCTACAAAGTACAAAATTTAATCACTGTCCAGGGGCTGGACAAAGTACAAAATTCAACCACTGTGCTAGGGTTGCACAGTGAACAAAATTTAACCAGTGTGCGGGGACCGCACAGTGAACAAAATTTAACCAGTGTGCGGGGACTGCACAGTGAACAAAATTTAACCAGTGTAAAGGGACTTTACAAAGTACAAATTTTAACCAAATGATAAAAGGTGACATAACATGACAACAACATACAACCAACAACTTGGGCCGTTACGCAGTGAGATTACATTTACGCTTCATACTCAGTATGCAACACGTCTTTGGAATGGTCGTGACTTAGTTAAAAATGAAGCCGGGGAAGTCGTTACATCATCAATTCTCAGTATTCCTAATGCTCTATCTCTATTGAGTCAAATTCAGCAAGCTGCCGAACAAGATGATCCTTATGCTGATGATTATCTTCTTCGTTTTGAACAAAAAGTATTAGGGTTTCGTAAAGAAATGCAAGATATGACCTGGAGAATGGTTAATCTCTACAGTGAGAAAATCCCTGAAAACTTTCAAATTGAGCGTTGCGCCAATATTGCTCCGATTCAATACCCTATTTTTGTGAATACTCAGCTGGGTTATCAATTATTGTATCTTTTGGCTGATTTTGATTCGTTAGCTCGTACAGTGATGACCGCTTCACATATTGCATTACTTACAAAAGATGATGCGTATGATTGGTTAGAATCCGGTGCTAAATTAATTCGTCGTGCATTTGGTGTGCTTGAGAATTACCGAAATTCCGGTATTACACGCCAAGATGCGCTTGAAAATAACGCTCGCTATCAAGCTGCTGTAAAACGTATGAAATATACCTTAACGCCTGATGTGCTTTCCGGTACAACACGTGCAACATTTGCTCCAACAATTAAAAAATCATCACTTACTGAATCAGATGATAATGGCTCTGTTGAAGTCAAAATTACAGCAAATAAAACTGAATAATGGAGATTGGGATTATGGATAACGTGCTCATTCCTTCTGATATGTATAAACAATTAGGACGCACAACCCCACTTAATGACTCACTGAAACAGTTATTCAGTGAGTTAGACTCAGTGCAACAGTATGAATTACTAGCTGAATCCCTTGCTACAGTCCGTGAAGTTTTAATGTTGCAGCAGAATGAAATGTTGCAGAACGTTCGTAAAAGTGAACTTAGTGTATTACCTATTCACATGATCCGAGATAAAGCTTCATCATCCGGTGGGACGTTTTTACGCTGGCGCAGTTTTCAAGCCTCTAAGACTGGTGATGCTGTGTTAAATCCGGTATTTAATAATCCTCAGTTATCTTCAGACTTACGACAAAAACTTGTCTCAGCTGAGAAAGAACGCATTTTGATTAATCTGCAGGTCTCCGTACTAAATTTTATGATGAGACAGGTATCAAGTGCGGTAGATAAAATTAAAGAGATAGAAGATCATTTATAACATTCACATTTGTGAACGTTGGATCTTCTAGTTTGTAATCGGCTAATTTATATAGTTTGTGATCGGCTCACTAAAAGGCCTTTTAAAGGTAAGGGGACAAGCCCCTTACCTTAACGAAAAAAAGCCTTTGCCTTTCGTGGTTGTGTTAAAAAATCTCTGTGTTTTTTACTGAATTTACCCTTAAGGATTAGATGTAAAAAATGCACAATCTTGACAGTTAATTTTGTGATTTAGGAGAAATCAATATGGCTGGAATTAATAAAGTAATTATCGTGGGACATTTAGGTAATGATCCTGAAATGCGAAGCATGCCGAATGGTGAGGCAGTTGCAAATATCAGTGTAGCAACTAGCGAAGCTTGGACGGATAAAAACACCGGTGAACGTCGTGAAGTGACTGAATGGCATCGAATCGTTTTTTATCGCAAATTAGCTGAAATTTGCGGCCAATATCTCAAGAAAGGAGCGCAAGTTTATATTGAAGGACGCTTGCGTACTCGTAAATGGCAAGATCAAAACGGGCAAGATCGTTATACCACGGAAATCCAAGGTGATGTAATGCAAATGTTAGGTACTCGCCCTCAAAGTGCAGATGGTGCAAATAATTCTCAGCCAATGCCACAACAAGATGCGTCGGCAAATGCTTTTGATGATTCAATACCATTCTGAACTCAATATAATTAAGGTTAATCGTGATGAAAAAAATAATTTTTGTTTTATCTGCCGTCGCTGCTTTAAGTGGTTGTGCTGAATTAAACTCATTGAATGATGCGGTTGGTAATGTTGCAGGTCAGCTCAGCAGTGTTCTTGGCGGGGGGAATAGTTCCTCTAGTTCTTCCGGTGTGGCTTACACTCAAAGTTCTCGTTCTCATCGCTATAACGTAGAGGATTCAATTACATCATCTAAAAATATTGACTCTCTTTACGTAAAAATTAAACGTAATTTAAAATTCAAAACACGGGAGGAAGCATTAAGTGGATTATCCGGGTATGAGCGTCAACGTTACGAATCGCTTTTAGATGAAGAAGGACATGCTCATGAAGCGACTCCTGGGGTCTATTATCACATGGCAAATAGCTATGTTGGCGGTCGAAAAATTGACATAACGCTTGCAAAAGAGGATGGCAAGGTTAGAATTTCCTGGATTGCATCCTCAAATGAATCTGATTTTGCTCAATTTGTTAAATCAGAAGTGATAAAAGCAATTAAATAATACGACAACATAAACATAGTGTAGGTAATCAATACCTCATTCTCCTTTGCCCCAACCTTAGTGGGGCTTTTTTTATTTCAGTTATTTTTAAATTTCGATACCGATAATAATGATTATTTTGTATGATAGATAACGAAACAAATTTGTTTTTTGAGAACCATCCAAACTTTTCCTTTTCCTCATATTGTTTAATATCTCAAGCGTTTACCCCTTGGTTACAAGGGGTATTTTTCTCCTGTAATAGCAAAATATAAATTAAGTGGCTCAAAATGAAGTGAAGATAATGGGCTTGCATACTTTGACAGAATTTTAGCTTTCTCTTTATGGTTTCTAACCAAAATAGGAAACTCCTTTACACCATTTGCAAGCAACCAAAGCGTTCTTGTCATACCATCATTAAGACTACAGCTTATTTCTCCATCTTTAATATGAACATTCACATCTGCAAGTGGAACCGGAGAATCTATACTGTTAGCAAATCCCTTTTCAGCATGATGAAATTTATAATCTTTTCTCCATGTTGACTCATCGCCCGCACATGTATTTTTATCTACCTCATACGGTGATCGCTGCCATAAAGGAAGAAACTTTTGAGCATCTACGATGACAATCATGTTCTCTTGATTAGCCATATATTCAATATGCTGTGGATAACGCATATACACGACTTTTTGCTCTCTCGTTTTCATTCTAAAAATAATATATTTATCTCGACCTGAATATCTAAGCGTATCAACCATCACTCCAATTGATGAAGGGGTCAGTTTTATCATGATTTACTCCTCAATTTAAAAAGAATTCCTAATTGTGGTTTATCTTATTACATCGAAAATATCTCTCAAATATCAATGAGAGAAAACATCATGAAATTATTTTTATGCGAAAAACCATCACAAGGCAATGATATTGCAAAAGTATTAGGTGCGACAAAGCGTGGTGAGGGTTGTTTATCAACACCTGACGGTCAGCTTACAGTTACCTGGGGAATTGGTCATCTAGTAGAACAGTTTAATCCTGAAGAATATGATCCTGCCTTTAAAAAGTGGGCATTTGAGACCTTGCCAATTATCCCGGGTAAATGGGGACTTTCACCTAAAAAAGAAACAAAAAAACAGTTCAATGTCGTCATGAAACTTATCAAACAAGCTAAACTTGTTGTCATTGCAACCGATATTGATAGAGAGGGCGAAACTATAGCAAGAGAATTGCTGGATTTAGCAGGATTTCGAGGGCAAATAAAACGCCTTTGGTTGTCTGCACTAGATGATGCCAGTATTCGTAAAGCCTTGGGTGCGCTTAAAGATAATGAGGAGACTCTCCCTCTTTACTATGCAGGACTTGCACGTAGTCGAGCAGATTGGCTTATTGGTATGAATTTCTCTCGTCTCTATACCTTATTAGCGCAACAACAAGGGTATCAAGGGAAACCTTTAAGTGTTGGGCGGGTACAAACTCCAACATTAAGCCTGGTTGTTAATCGTGACCGTGAGATAAAAAACTTCATTCCTAAGCAACATTTTGCTTTGCGAGTAATGCTTTCTGATGGAAATCAGCATTTTGCTACGCAATATGTTATTCCGGAGCAATATTGTGATCCTGATGGACTTTGTTTGTCTGCCCAAGTTATACAAGCAGCAAATCAGCAAATTCGTCAATTGGGCCAAGCGAAAGTGGAATCAGTTGAAACTAAACGTGAAAGACAAAATGCTCCACTTTGCTTTGCATTAAGTGACTTACAATCAGAAGCTAACCGCCTTTATGGACTGGGTGCGCAAAGGGTATTGGATATAGCTCAATCACTCTATGAGACTCACAAAGCGACAACCTATCCTAGAACAGATTGTGGTTATTTACCGGAGTCTCAGTTTGCTGAAGCCCCTAAAATTATCCAATGTTTATTGCAATCCGATAATCGATTACAACCCCTTGCAGGTATGTTAAACCTTAATCAAAAATCACGAGTTTGGAATGATAAAAAAATTACTGCTCACCATGGCATTATTCCGACTATGATTAAAGCTGATATTAGCAAAATGTCTGATGAAGAATTAAAGCTCTATGATCTCATACGTCGTCGTTATTTAGCTCAATTCTTACCTGTTTCTGAAACAGATAAGACACAAATTATTTTGAAGTGCGGTCAACATATATTAAGTGCACGTGGGAATGTGCTTATTGCTCCAGGTTGGAAAATTCTATTTGGCAAATCACTTGATGAAGATGATGACGCACCTCAAGCCTTGCCGACGTTAAAGCAAGGACAAGTCTGTCAGATTTCTGATTCAGAAATAAAAACCTTACAAACATCACCACCTAATCACTTTACGGAAGGTACATTGCTCACCGCAATGAAAAATGCCGCTCGCTTTGTAACTGATGAGCGTTTAAAACAACGCTTACGAGAAACAGAAGGGCTTGGTACAGAAGCTACCCGGGCTGGAACGATTCAAGGTTTGATTGATAAAGGTTTCTTGAAAAAGAAAGGTAAATCACTATTAGCGACAGATGAAGCAATGACGCTAATTGATAATTTACCTCAGATGTTAAAAGATCCTGGTTTAACCGCACTTTGGGAGCAAGCGCTTAATCAAATTGCTGAAAGAACGCTTTCGCTAGAAGTGTTTATGCAAAAACAAGAAGTCTTTGTGCGGCATTTGATGGCTGATTGCCTTAAAAAGGGAATGAGTTTGGGGAATATTGAAATTCGTAAATGTCCTAAGTGCGGTGCACCAATGATTAAAAGAAATGGTAAAAATGGGGCTTTTTTTGGGTGTTCTGCTTATCCCAATTGCCAACATATTGAAAATTTTGATAGCAAAAAGAATACTAAGGGCGCGAAAAGTTCTAAGAAAACATCGAGTAAAAGTGTGAGTGAGCAAATTTCATCTTTACGAAGCTTATTGAACTAGGATTTAAGCGCCTGTGAATGGCGAGTCCTCAAAAATAGTGCTATACTAAAGCCTTCGTAAGACCGTTCGTGAATTGTCGGTTATCAATTCACACTAGCCAAAAATGATTCCAGCACGCTGAAAGGAATTTCTCACATTGATTAACGCTCCTTGTGAGGTGTGCCACCTAGTTAATCAGAGTAATGATGGAGTAACGCCCCAATTTACTCTCGACTTTTCAAATCGCTGGCCATTGCGGATTTTTAAAGTGTATTGCAAAGTGCATTTTGAAAATTCGCAATGGCTTGCTACTTTCTCCTTACCGGAGCCCACCGGTGAAACAATGGGTGCCCTTTGTGTCAATTTGATGCCACAGATATAACCGATTGATGGCCACAAAGTAATCGGATAAGGCGAGCCGTAAAAATCCGTATATGGTAACGAACGTATCAGTATTTTTATGAATCAAATTAGTTTGGCCTACTTAATTTTTATTTAATCAATCTATAGTCAAAACTATAAGGTCATTCAGGAAACTGGGTGACCTTTTCTTCTGGCTAAAATATCTCCAAATAGAATTTTTAATTTTTTATACATTTAAAGTTTGCTTTAGATTTTAATAACAACAGTTTTTAAGGTGCTGTGAAAACAGCCTTTAAGAAGTTGCACGATTCTTGAGAAGCAACGCCTTGCCTTAGCGCAAGTAGAATCATAGCCAAAATTTTTTCCAGCACACTGAAAGGAGAATCTACGAATAATTCGTAGGTGTGCCACCTTAAACTACCCTTAACCTAAAATAAGATTACTTATTCTAGTTTAATCACAATTTAACCCTTGGCGGGAAACATTTTTCCCGTGTTGGGTAAGGATGTTTCTCCGCTTTTTTACTACTTAGGAGAAACATTATGTCTACTCAAAACGCACAACCAAAATATTTCAATCTTCATACTTCTGGCATTGGTTATTTAAGCGATATTCGCGAAATCAAGCCGAAAAAAGGAGATGCATTTTGGGCTTGTCGAATTGCTGCTCTTACAGGTTCTTCCGATTCTCCGGAATATCGTTTTTTTGATATGAACGTATCCGGTGAAGAAACTGTAAATTTAATCAAACGCTGTCAAGAAGCTGTTGAAGCTAAGAAAAAAGTCTTAGTTTCCTTTGTAATGAGTGATTTGTGGTATGACACATTCACTTATTCAAAAGACAGTGAATATCACAAAAAAGGTGATACTGGCGTGTCGATTAAAGGACGACTCTACCGTATTAACTTTATTAAAGTTGATGGTGAGTTGAAATATCAAGCAAAACGCCAAGATGAGCAAGGAAATGACTAACCTATAAACCGATGAAAGCCAACAACAAAATTTGTTGGCTTTTTCTTTACCCTGAAGGGGAAATTCCCCTTATGGGTGGTTTCTCCTTTTTTATTTCTATTTGAGGAGAAACCTATGAATACTTACGCTAAATTTTGCCCTAATGTTTTTGTTGCTAAATGTCCGGATGCTCACCAAAAAGGTGACATTATCATCTTAACCAGTAAATATGGTAAAGAGACTGAGGTAGAGATTCATAATCTCGTAAAAACATCTGAGGATGCGTATTTTTATTCCTTCACTCGTTGTGATGGTGTAAACAGTCAAGTTCGTGCAGAAAAAAAAGCTGAGCGTTATCAAAACGCGGCGAGTAATGCATTAAAGCGCAGTGAGCAATATTGTGAAGCTGCTAATGAAGGTCGTGAATTTCTTCGCTTGGGTGAACCGATTAAAATCGGTCATCATAGCGAAAAACGTCATAGAGCCTTGATTGAACGTAATGCAAGACGCATGGATAAGTCTGTTGAAGAAATGCGTAAAGCAGAAAGTTATGACGGTAAAATCGCTTATTGGGAACAGATGGCAGGGAAAATTGATTTATCCATGCCGGAAAGTCTTGAGTTCTTTAAGTTTGAATTGGAAAAAGCCAAAGAAAAACACCAAGAGCTTAAAGATAAACCTGAATTGCGAACACATGCTTTTTCTCTCACTTATGCTAAAAAAGCAGTCAATGAGCTTGAGAAAAAAGTAAAACTAGCCGAAGTGCTTTGGGCGTAAATATGTCTTTTAACTATACTGAAGATACTTCTCCTACACTCGCTGATTGGGAGAGTATTTTGAATGCTTTTAATTGTAATATCACTGAAGATGAAGTTTGGGAAGTTGCACGTCAATACAATGATGTGCCTCATTTCGGCAATATCTATCAAAAACTTATACTTGAGGCGCTTAAACAGTTGTTTTGGCGTTTGGTTGAGTTAGACGAAGGAGAGATAGATATTAATATCAACTATGATATTAATGCCATTTCTACTCATTTTTATATCGAAGGTGATTTTATTTGTAGCAAGTCAGACTTTTTAAATAAAGTGGACTCTATTAAAACCATGTACCATTAAAGTGTGTGTTAATTTGACCGCACTTTCACCCATAGGGGATATATCCCTTATGGGCGATATTCCCTATTTAAGAAGGAATATCGAATGTTTAAATTAAACGAGCAACAACAAGCTATTTTAGAACAGGCACAGGTTATTTTAACTAAAGTGATGGAAGAAAAGCCCTTTTACCAAGGTGCACAGGAATTTACTGAGCCATCAATAGCTAAACTCTATTTTCAAACCATTATAGGGAATGAAGAAAGAGAAAATTTCGTGGTACTTTTCTTGGATAGAATGCACAGATTGATTAAATCTGAGGTGATGTTTCAAGGATCTGTTTCAGAAATTTCTGTGTCGATTCGGGAGATTATTCGACAGGCATTAAAGCTAAATGCATCAGCAATTATCATTGGGCACAATCATCCAACTGGAAATGTTGAGCCTAGTGATGCTGATAAATATATAACCAAGAGATTAAAGGAAGCTTGTGAATTAATGGATATTAAATTACTTGATCACTTTATCGTTTCTGGTTCAGCATCTTTTTGCTTTACTGATAATCATCTTATTTAGCTAACAACCTTTCACCCATTGGGGGATAACACCCTCAATGGCAGTGTTATCCCCTTTACTTTTTACATTTTAAAAATTTAGGAGAAACACTTATGTGTAAGGAAAATCGTATTTTAGAACTTGGAAAAATCTTCGTCTCTCGTCGTATCTTAGCGGAATTAACTACCGAAAAGATCAATGAGGTCATCTCGTGGCATCAAAATGGCTGCATTATCATGCTGGGGAATAAAGATTGGATTGAAAAACCGCCACATCCGCTTGCAGAAATTGTTATGAATTTCTATCAAGCAGATAATGGTAAAGACACCATTCAACTCTCTACTTCAGTAGATGATGACGGGAATCGAACAACTAAGATTTCTTTTTCTGATGAAAGTGAAGATGAGCAAAGAGGACACTTTGATTGGGATATATATCAATCAAAAAGAACACCACTTAAGTTAGGGGATGTTTCGTGTACTATCTGCGCTAAACAGTTATTGGGAATGCCAACCATTCATCGCTTAATTGAAAAACAATTAAGTTATGATTGGGGTGCTACCAGCGTTGAAGATTGGATTGAAAACGATCATGCCGTAGAGAAGGATAAACGCATTGTGAGCCAGCATTTTGTTGATGGAGAAAGTGTTTTTATCATCACTGAAGCAGATCGTAGTTCTACAACGATTATGCTCGGATATGAATATTAATCTATTTACCTTGAAAGCCTATCTACATAAAGTAGATAGGCTTTTCCTTTTTAGGGTATGATAAATAAAACTCTTTTTAATAGTATAACGATGCCTTATTTAACCTCTTCTCAAACTGAATGTCTAAAATGGTTAGCACTCATTACAATGATTATCGATCATATTGGTGTAGCCTTTTCAAATGCTTACCCTGCTCTATCCTGGTGCCGGGTGATTGGTCGATTTTCCTACGTGGCGTTTGGATTTATCATCGCGCTTAATTTATCTCGAGATAACGTGAACTTTAAAAGTTATTTCACTTGGATGATAGCAACCGCATTTTTATCTGAAATCAGTTTTACGCTTTTCGAGCCTAATTATGACCGTTTAAATGTCCTATTTCAGTTTTTGTCTGTAATCGGGGTAATATGGGTATATAAAAACCGTCAAGACTTAAATAGCTGGGTCATGTTTTTTGGATTGGGCTTTTTTATTATTCTTTCCGCACTCTCTGATTATGGTTTACCTGGGCTTTTATATTGCATTGGTTGTTACCTATTTTTGCAAACAAAAGATACTCAATTTCGTCTTATTACGATGCTAACCTGTGTATTGCTCGCACTTTTCGTCAATCACAGTTTTATTGATAATTTCGGGGAAACTATTGTTGAAACAATCAGTGTTGTAACTGTTGTGGTCGGTACAATGATATTTATTCTTCACCCTAAAGGCCTTCGTCAATGTAATATCTCAATCTCTCGAATGCCTAAGCTTTTCTTTTATCTTTTTTACCCAGTGCACTTAACAATTATTGTTGGAATAAAATATATTTTTATCAGCTAATTTTTCTATCTTTACTTCAAGAAGAATAAATTATTCAAATTCAGTTGAGAGTTATCCATATTAAGACATTATTTAAATACCTTAATTGGAGCCTCATCATGAAAAAAATTCTATTAACCACGTTTGCATTGGTTGTGCTTTCAGGTTGTGCGCACAGACAAACAGCCGATGAACAACAAGCATTAGAAAATCCAAGTATTCAACAAGGTCAACATCAAGTCTTACAACCGGAAGATCGCATAGTCCGTCCGGATATTTACACAGACTATCAACCTGAACGTACAGAAGTGTTACGTGAAGGTCGTTATACTTTAATTAATTTTTCTCCGGAAGAAGGTCAAAAATACCTTCTTGACCAAAGTGTCTCCGTCAATATGTTAGGCAAAAAGAAACGTGCCTTGACCGCAACTGTTGAACAAGGATTACGTACCACATTAAAAGATACAGGCCTTTCACTTTGTCATGGCTTTGGTCAGAATGAACCAACACTTTCTACGCTTTATTCCCGTCCATTACCAAAAGTACATTATCAATTTGGCCCGATGGCTTTACGTGATGCCCTTCAAATGTTAGCGGGGCCGGCTTATGAAATTACTATCAATGACGTTTCTCGTACCGTTTGTTTTAAATTACGCCCAGCTGTACCGGAACGTGCTACAGGGGAAAAGCCGAAAGTAGAAACCACAACAACGACAACAACCACAACAGAAATCATCGAGGAATAAGCAATGAATCATGTCAAAAAAATATCCTATGTAGCGATGATATTAGGGATGTTTTCTACTGCTGTATTTGCTGAAGTCACTGCGGCTAATACACTTGCTACTCAATCCCTCAATCAACAAAACTTGGTGACAAATAAATTAAATCAACAAGAGTTATTAGCTAAGTCTCAAGAGTGGGGTTTAACTGAGCAAGAATGGCAACGCTACCAAGAGCTAAATCAAGGTGCTCGTGGTATATGGTCGCCAGGTCTTGACCCTTTAACCTCGCTTGGTGTGGAGTCTCGAAATGAGCAGGAAAGAGAGCGTTATGCTCGACTACTGGCAAAAAAAATGCACGACCGCATGGAGCGAGAGCTGCAGTTCCAACGCACTTATGATCGCGTATTTGCTGAAATGTATCCAAATGAGCAACCATTTAAGGTTGAACCTCATATTTCAGAGCGGTTTGGACGGGTGATTTATTTTACTCGCCTAGAAAATTGTGACAAATGTGAAGCGAATGCTGATCGTGTATTGCAATATGTGAATGATAAAACGCCTATAGATATTTATTTTGTTGGCGTGAAGAATAATGAGCAAATCTATAATTGGGCGAAAAAACATAACATCGACCCAAATAAAGTGAATAGAAAATTAATTACCCTTAATCATGATAATGGAGCCTGGTTACAGTATGCAGATGGCAAAATGCCTGCTGCATTCCAAATTCAACAGGATGGGCAATGGCAACAAATCGTCTATTAAAAATCGTATTTAGCTTAATCGGTCTTGGCGTTGCGACTCACTCCGTTGCATTTAATGGCTTTGGAACTGATATTGATGGCTATATTAAAGATGCATCTAATCGCTACCAGGTCGATGAAGCGATGCTACGTGGGTTAGTAAAAATTGAAGATGGGTGGTATGGAAATGTTTCCCCAACCGGGGCAACCGGTGTGGGGCAATTTACCCGGGGCACCTGGAATTGGCTTGCCACAACAGATGAGGGACGTGCTTTAGGGATGACGCTGATCACCCGTTATAATCGAGATACGCCTTTTGACCCGCGCAAAAATAATCGGATAAACACTTTAGCAACCGCACTTTATGCGAGATGGCATATTAATCAGTTTTTTGAGCGAGGCATAAAACCATCCCATGAAAATTTATATCTTGCTCATAATATCGGTATAGATGGTTTACATCGAGCGCTACAAGGTAGAGCAACACGTGAAGATATTCTAAATATGAAGCGTAACGGGATGAAAAAAGGAATGTCGGTACAAGGCTTTCTTGTTTATCAAAGTGAGCGTTTTAATGTCAGTAAACAAATAGCTAACTTCCAGCGCCCTTCAGTATCACCACGTTATCAAATTGAGAATAAACCATTACCAGCCAATTTACATTGGGTTTCTCCAACAGAAACCGCTATGCGTTGGGTTGAGCCAGCGTCAAATCAAACAAATCAACAAGCTATTCGTTGGCAAAATCCAACCAATTAATACGAGAACAGAATTATGCAGTACAAATCCTTTTTCCTCTCTTTGGTCTGCTTAGGTGCAGTAGCTCAGGCGCAAGCTGAATTAAAAGTTATTGGTGATTTTGGCGGGGAAAGCGCAGTCCGTTTTTATGAAGCATTACAACCGGACGAATCAATGGTTCAAGCCTACCCTAACAGTGTCCCTTCAACATTAACCGAAGCGGATATTTTGCCTGTTATCTCACATAGAATGACACCGGGCCAAATACAACCTGTCAGAATGAATCTTCCTGGAATGTTGCCTATTTTTCTTATTGGAGCAGATAACTTATCTAAAAATTGGCTACACGCTAATTATAATTACCTTAAAAAAATTGGTGCAATGGGACTTGTAGTAAGCGTTAAAACAACAAACGAATTAAGCGAGTTACGCCAATTAGCACCGGATTTAACCTTAATGCCAACGCCAGGGGATGATTTAGCTTCAAGATTGAATCTTGCTCACTACCCTGCTTTATTGACTTCAGAAGGATTGTCGCAATGAGTCAAAAACATGTATTAGAAGGTTTACTTAGACCGCCTGTTGAATTTTTTCCAGCTGCCGTCCATGGTACTTGTGCTTTTGTTTGTTGCGGTGCGCCTTGGTCGCTCGCATTAAATCCTCTTATTGGATATGGATTAGGGGCCGCTTTCGCAGGTATGGGGGTTATGCGTTTTCGTCAAGGCATGGAAATTGTACGCTATCACCGAAATTTACGCAGACTCCCTCACTATGCTTTGACCAGTCGTCAAATTCCAGTAAGTAAAAAAGCCTTGTTCTTAGGACGAGGCTTTGAATGGGAGCCAAAGCATACGCAACGTCTTTATGACTGTTTCTCTGCAAATGGGCAAATTTATTGGAAAAATGGGAAGTGGTTTAAAGCCGCTCGTGATTATGAAAAAGTGCATGATAATTGGTTATCTAGACTCACTTCAATGGACTCTCCATTAAATCCAGTCAGACCGCTACCGCCAGTTGGCGGCATTCCGGTGATGCATGGTGTGGAGCCGAATGAACGCGATATTATGCTTCCGTTAGGCGACCGTGGCGGTCATACCTTAGTATTTGGTACAACTGGCGTAGGGAAAACGCGTTTTGCTGAAGTGCTTGTCACACAAGATATACATCGAGGTAAAACACCTGAAGAGCGTGAAGTGGTTGTCTTTTTCGATCCGAAAGGCGACCCAGACATGTTAAAGCGAATGTATGCAGAAGCGAAACGTGCTGGGCGTGAAAATGAATTTTATGTATTTCACCTAGGCCATCCTGAAATATCTGCTCGTTATAACCCGGTTGGTCGATTTGGTCGAATTTCAGAGGTGGCAGGACGTATTTCCGGGCAATTAAGTGGAGCTGGAAATAGTGCAGCATTTAAAGAGTTTGCGTGGCGTTTTGTGAATATTGTCTCCCGTGCATTGGTTGAAATGGGAAAACGCCCGGACTATGTGCAAATCTCGCGTTTTGTACAAAATATTGATGCACTTTTCTTAGACTACGCCAAACTTCATTTCGATGCTGTCGATAAGAAAATATGGCCAACGTTGGCTTCGGTTGCGGCTAACTTAGATGTAAAAAATTTACCGTTCTCGATGAAAGATAGACCGCTGATTGCTGTTATTAACCAATACATTTTAGAAAATAAGATTTTTGACCCAGTGCTTGAAGGATTATCAAGTGCGGTACGTTACGATAAAACCTATTTTGATAAAATTGTGGCATCGCTTTTACCGTTACTTGAAAAACTCACTACAGGTAAAACTGCAGAGCTTCTCTCGCCTGATTACACTGATATTCATGATGAGCGCCCTATCTTTGATTGGGAATCTATTATTCGTAAAAGAGGGATTGTTTACGTTGGTTTAGACGCGCTATCTGATGCGACTGTCGCTGCAGCTGTGGGTAATAGTATGTTTGCTGATTTGGTATCAATGGCTGGTCATATTTATAAATTTGGCGTAGATGAGGGGTTGCCGGATGCATTTAAAACTAAAAGCAAACCGCCTAAAATCAACCTTCATTGCGATGAGTTTAATGAATTAATGGGGGATGAATTCATTCCACTGATCAATAAAGGTCGTGGTGCGGGAATGCAGGTAACAGCCTATACTCAAACACTTTCAGATATTGAAGCTCGTATTGGAAGTAAAGCGAAAACGGGACAAACAACAGGTAACTTCAATACACTTTTAATGTTCCGGGTAAAAGAGCCGGCCACTGCAGAGTTTTTAACGCGTCAGCTCAACGATGTCACAATTTATCAAAGCATGGTGACATCAAGTACGACAGATAACAGCAATCCGGATGATGGCAAGGCGTTTACGTCTAATACTGGTGAACGTATTTCTGAAAAAATGGTGCCAATGTTATCGCCAGCACATATTACAAATCTACCAAAAGGTCAGGCATTTGCTCTTCTTGAAGGAAGTACGCTTTATAAATTAAGAATGCCTTTACCTGCGGTTGATAAAGATGATGTGATGCCGGAATCACTTCAAGAATTGACGGCTTATATGCGCAAAAACTACCATATTTCTCCAAATTGGTGGCAATCTGCATTTTCTGATTATGCGCCAAGTCAAGATATAGCAACCGCTTTTCAGTCAATGTCATTAAATCGAGCGCCTTCACACGCAGGAGAAGAAATGCTTTTCGGGGATGTTGAAGCTCCAGTTGCTGAAGATATGGAAGATGAAGATATTGATCAGAATGATGATACAGATGAGGATGATTTTGATGACACAGATAATTAATCAGCCGGATATGAACTTGCTTGATATTCCGGATATGAGCGTAGATTTCAATTCAGTCACTAGCTGTTCTTGTGGGCTGGAAAACGCTGATGAATTACTTGATTACTTTTTACCTTATTTGGAAGATTGGAATAATCAGCGTTATACCACACATGAATTTGCGAAAAAGTATGCAAATAAAGGCATCTCACTTTGGACGGCTAATGATGTAAAAAAATCTGAAAATGGCATCCAGGCAATTCAAATTTTTTTAGACGGTGAAGTAAAAGGTTATCTTTTCTTTCACTGTAAATTATCTCCAGCGGGAACATTACAGTAATGGCAGAACAACAAGTCAAAAAAAAGAAAAAGGGTCTTTTTTACTACATTAATGCGGTATTAGCCGCCTTATTGGGTTCCCTGATTTTGAGTATTATTCTTGAATGGTTAGGTATTGCATTTTTATGGCCTGAAGAAGGTCATTTACACAGTCAAAAAATGATGCTAACTGAGCTTGGATGGCTTTCTGATAGTCTAACGAGAGGTCTTTTCTATCATTCTCCAAAAGAGCTGGCTGAAGGTCTTATTTTGTCATTACATGAATGGCTTTTTGTGAAAACAGGTGTAAAAGATTGGTTAGCCAACCCTCGTGAGCATAGTGGCGTAGGTTTGTGGGTGTATCATTATGGGCGAGCTTATATTGAGTCAGTGATTTATGTTTTTATCACCTTTGTTATTCGACTTGTAGTGATTGTTTTTACTTCCCCACTCTTTTTGTTAGCCGCATTTGCGGGCTTTACTGAAGGGTTAATGATGCGTGACCGTCGCAAATTTGGTGCGGGCAGAGAATCTAGTTTTCTTTATCATCATGCACGTCGATTAATTGGCCCGATTATGTTGTCGGCATGGGTATTGTATCTTTCTATCCCAATTTCTATTTACCCGAATATAATTTTGGTGCCAGCTGCATTTCTATTTGGACTATCCATCTGTGTAACGGCAGCGAGCTTTAAAAAATACCTTTAATATTCCTCTATGTTGTCATTATGGGTGCTTATTTTTCCAAGAATAAGCGCCCTTTTTTATCACTAAAAACTGTTTTGAATTTAAAAAGAGTTTCTCATTAAATTTCCCTCTCTTCTTTGGCACTCTTTGCTTGGAATCTGTTTCAAGTAAGGAGTTCTCCGTGACTAAAAATATTTTCAGTTTATCTCTAGCAATAGGGTTATTGTTTGGCGCTATAAGTGCTCAAGCAACAGAGCAAGAGCATTTAGCGCAAGCAATTAAACAGTTGGATGCAGCAAAACTCTCATTACAGCGAGCAGCTGCAAGTGCAAAGGTTTCTGCGAAAAGTCGAGAATATTTTGATTACGCTTCAGCACATCAAGATATTGCTACGGTACAGGCAGGGATTAAACAATATATTAACCCTTCCCGGGCTATTCCTAGAAATCCTAAAGCTATTCGTAACTTAAAAGAAGATTATCTTAATCTTCGGAGTCAATAGGACATGAGTAACGCTAATTTCCCTTCTGTTTCACCGTTAGACAGCTTTTATGCTGTAAGTGGTTTAGATCCGCTAAAACTGAAAATCATGTTGGCCATTATTTTGATTGCCGTATTACTACTTGCGTATATGTGGTCAACTAATCATGGCTACAAAGGCATGGTGAATGATGGTGACATTTGGTCATTCTTTAAACTGATTCTATGGGGCGCAGCATTAATTATATGTGTTGTCAGCTTTTTTATTTAATAAACCATAAGGACATCTCATGAAGTTGATTAAATCCTTCTTTCAGAATGTTTCAAGTCGTTTTCTTGCGGTAGTAACTTTACTTTGGTTATCCGTTGAAAATGCATTTGCTACAGGCGGTGGTAATGGTATCAATGCCTCTAAAATCCCTGATTTTAAAATCCCAGGCGTAGATAGCAATACCAAAGACCCGATGGAAATTATCTATCTTGTTGCTAAATCATTGGCAACCCTGTTTGCAATTTTATTTGCAGCATGGTCAATCATGACAGTGGTTAAAGCATTAATTAAAACCTATAACGCAGCGACTGACGAAAATGACAAAAAAGGATGGGGCCCATTTATTATCGCTCTTATTCTTGGTTTCATTTTAATTTTCTTCAGCCTCTGGTTGGTGAAATTGGCTATCGGTCTGTTTTAATTATCTCTGTGAGGTCAAGATGTCAAGTGATAAAGAGCAAACGATCCCCTTTCTTCCTACTCGATTAAATCGTGAATCGAGTGTGTATGGCGGGTTATCTGTAAGTGAATTTATGTTGGCTGCAGCAATGGGATTTATCTTAGGTGCAGTGCTTGGCCTCCTTTGTTGTTTTGCCTTAGGCTTTGATTTTTGGTTGTTAATTCCGTCTCTCGCCATGTTGTTTTGCATTCTTTCTGTGGTGATTGGCAAAGTGATTATTGCGCGCCTTAAACGAGGTAAGCCGGAAGCCTACTTGAATCGAATGATTGAGGTTAAATTAGATGGAATATTAGGGGGGAATCGCTTTATCTCCCGTCAAGGCACTTGGTCTATTCGCCGAGTTAAAAAATAAGAGAGTTTATTATGAGTAACTTAAAAGGGATTGTTCATCAAAAAAATCGCGAAATCATGACCGGGCGAATTGCTATCGGTGCATTGCTTGTGATTTGTTTGGTGCTATGTGCCATTATTTTTACCGCGCCAAGTCGGTTAATGATTTATAACCCACCGGATTTACGTGCGGGAAGTCAACGCCCTTGGTGGAAAGTGCCAAAATCAACTGTTTATGCCTTTGCTTATCAAACCTTCCAGCAGTTAAACCGCTGGATGGAGAATGGCGAGGAAGAATACAAATTAAATATTGAAAGAAATAAAGCCTTTATTACGCCAAGTTGCCAAGAATTTTTGAAGAAAGACTACTATGACCGTTTATCTAACGGTGAATTACGGGAACGTGCACGTGGTGTTTATGAAATTGTGGGACGTGGATTTAAAGATAATAGTGTGATTGTTCATAGCCCCGATAGCTGGACGGTTAATCTTGATTTAAGTGTAGATGAGTATTTCAAAGATGAACCAGTAAAACGTGTTTTAACCCGCTTCCCGGTCAATATCGTGCGCATGGAAACAGATTTACAGAACAATCCTTGGGGATTGGGATTTAACTGCTACAGCTCAATTCCATTACGTTTAGAAGCAAAAGAATTTAGAGAAGGGGATAACCAATAATGAAAAAACTCACTTTGTTACTGAGCGCGGCTTTTATCTTTTCACCAATGACGGCATCTGCCGATGTGTTAATGAAATGGGCGCGCAAACCGTTACCTATTGACTTACAAATCGAAAAAGAACGTATTCTATTCGTAGATAAAAATGTAAAAGTAGGTTATCCACCTGAATTAGATAGCAAGCTTCGCATTCAATCAACTGGCGGTGCGGTTTATTTAAAAGCAACTGCAGATTTCCCAAAAACACGCTTACAGCTTATGGATGTTGCAACCGGAGAAATAATCTTACTTGATGTGCAAGCGAAGCATTCTGTTGCCAATGCAAGTGAGCCAATTCGTTTTGTTTATGAAAATAAAGTTGAAAAACAAACAACTGCTTATGGCCAAGATGCAAATGCATATAACGAACCAATACCAAATGCGCGTCCGGCACTCCCCGCTCCAGCTGCATTAACACGTTATGCCGCACAAATGTTTTATGCGCCTTTACGTTCAGTTGAGCCTTTGGAAGGTGTGCGCCAAGTTTCACATCGCCTTCCTACACCGCTTAAAACGCTCTTACCTGCATTGCCTGTGCGAGCTACTCCATTACTCAGCTGGCAACTTGATGGATATGTTGTCACTGCGATTCGCTTGCAAAACCAGGGGCAATCTCGCATTGATTTAGATCCTCGAGAGCTTCAAGGTCGATTCTATGCAGCAACATTTCAGCATAATTGGCTTGGGGGGCATGGTACACCTGAAGATACCACAACGTTATATCTTGTGACAGAAGGTTCACCTAATCATTCTGTTATCCCTCAGTCAAATTCATATAAACCGAAAAAATTGAAAAAAGTCACCACAACAGTGACAACTCAAACGAAATAAGGAGAGAACAATGCAAATGAAAGCAAATAAAGCGTTCTATGTTATTGGTGGGATTACCGCGCTTGTCGTGACGCTGATGGCTGGATTTCTTTTCTCCGGTAGTAGCTCAACAACTACAGCAGAAACCAAAAAAGAAGATGCTTTAGATCTCTCTCTCAAAGATTTATCACCGGAAGAGCTACGCTCAATGGGGCTTGAGGGTGATACATCTAAAGATACGGTGAGAACACTTATTGGTAAAGTGAAGGAAAATAACAAACGCTTTGATGAAGTGATTTTACAAAATGACCGCTTGGTAAAAGAGAATGAGCAGTTAAAAAATCAAGCAAATAATACGGATTATCAAATTCAACAGGCGGTACAAGCAGAAACAGGGGCGTTAATTAATGAGATTAATGCGTTAAAAGATCAGGTTGTACAAGCTGGTAATCAAGTTGTAGGGAATGGAAATGCCCAGGCAAATCCCAATGCTCCTCTACCAATAAACGGAGCAACAACTGGCCCTCAGGTTGAAACTCGAGGGGGAATTAATTGGGTGAACCCTAGTGATATGCCAACTACAGACAGCCAAGGGAATGCTCTACAAGGTATTGGTGTAAATGGTGCAGGAATCGGTTTTCCCAAAACCTTCGATAACAATGTGAATGACATCCGAAAATCTAATGATGGATTGCAATCTAGTACAGGTAATAATGCAATATTTAATACCGCTACACCATTTTTCACAATTGCAGCTAACTCTACTTTAACTAATTCTGTTGCTATGACTGCGCTTGTTGGGCGTGTGCCGATTGATAATAATGTGACCGAGCCTTATCCGTTTAAATTGCTTATTGGTCGAGATAACTTAATTGCAAATGGTATTGAACTGCCGGATATTGAAGGCGCAATTGTCTCTGGAACAGCAAGCGGTGACTGGACGCTATCTTGTGTTCGTGGTGATGTGAAAAGCTTAACTTTTGTGTTTAGCGATGGGCGCATTGTTTCAACGGATGATTCTAACAATAAAATTGGCTGGTTATCTGATCCGCACGGTGTGCCTTGCATTCCTGGAGAACGCAGAACGAATGCTCCGGAATATCTAACAACCAACTTTTTCTTAACGGGGGCTTCCGCAGCTGCACAAGGCTTATCATCATCTCAATCAACAACAGTGGTTGATGGCGGTGCAGTAATTGGTGCGGTAACGGGTAATAACGGTAAGTATATTCTTGGTCAAGCGTTAGGTGGCGGTTTGAGAGAAACTGCAGACTGGTTCCGCCAGCGTTATGGCCAAATGTTTGATGCGGTATATGTTCCACCGGGTAAAGAAGTGGCTGTACACATCGAAAAACAAATTGATATTGATTATGACCGCATGTCTAGAAAAGTGAAATACGGACAAGCCTCAAGACAATCTAACTTGGATTAAGGAGCAATAATGAAAGTTTTAATGATGATGGGCGTGATTTTAGCCGCAAGTAGTGTTTTGACTGGCTGCTCAACTTCTCAAGGTGATTTATTGCCAACAGGCGATGCAACGATGAAAGATATTTGGAATAAAGGTGGTAATGATAGCAATATTACATCTTATCGGACACCGAATGGCCGTCTTATTGATGCACCAAATTACGTTTCATCTCGTGAACAACAAACTTATACCCGTACAGCAGAAAACGAGGTGAAAAACCTTTTCCCTCGTTTACCAAACCCTGATTTAGTGATGTATGTTTATCCGCACTTAACTGATTCCTCAGAGCAAATGCCTGTACCAGGTTATTCTTCAGTAATTCCATTTTATGGACGTGTGCAATATGCCCAACCGGGTGAGCGTACAAGAATGTACTAGATGAGGTAAGAAACGATGGCATTATTCCAAGACGTGTTAGAGGCTTTCTTCCCTGCTAAAAAGGGTGATAAGCCTCAACCTAAAAAGGAACCTATCCTAACATCCATTGCACCGGAAGAAGCACAGCAGGATGATACCAATAACGTAGAAGAGACGATTGAAATCACTCCTGTTATGCGTAATAGAAAAATGACCAGAGAGCAACATGTTAAAATGCTTTATGGGCGCGATCCCTCTTTTATCTCCAATCTTCCTTATGCGGAATATTTGGAAGAAGAAGGCGTAATGCTTTTTGATGATGCTAAAAGTGCAGGTGCGGTATTTGATATTAAGCCTATAGGAACTGAGGGAAGAAGCAGCGACTATCTTAATCGCGTTCGCACATTGGTTAAAGATGCCTTACAGGATAGTTTCGATGAACTTGATACCAATCCTTACGTTGTACAATTCTATTGCCAGGATGACAAGGATTTAAGCGGTTATGTTGAGAATCTGAGACAGTACATTAAAACCACTTCACCTGAAGCGAGCGGTAGTGAGTTTACAGAACAGTGGCTTGGTGAAATGGAGCGTCACTTAAAAGCAGTAGGTAAACCAGGTGGGCTTTTTGTTGATGACCGGGTAACAAATACGGCATGGGCTGGAAAAGTGCGTAAAACACGCATGGTTATTTATCGTTATGCTGGAAATAATGAGACAGATACAATCGAGAAATTAAATACAGCTTGTGATCGTGTTCAAAGTGCTTTTATCACAGCAGGATTAACCATGGAACGCCAAAATGAAACTCAAATTCATCGTTGGTTATTAGAATGGTTTAATCCAAATCCATCACGCTATTTTAACGGACTCGATGATAAAGCTTGCTATGATCTTTTATCACTCTCTAAGGATGACTCTGCTCTACCATTACAAGACCAAGATTTTAGTGAAAATCTCTTTTTTACGCCACCGGAAAGTAAAAATGGCTATTGGTATTTTAATGAGCAACCTCACGAAGTCATTGTAGTTGATAATATTCGTAAGCAGCCAGATGTTGGCCACATGACAGGCGAAGTCACTCGAGGTCGTAATATTAATGCACTATTTGATTTATTGCCGGAATCAACCATTATGGCTATCACTGTAGTCATTCATCCTCAAGATAAATTACAGGCGCATTTAGACAAATTAAGTAGTCGAGCTGTCGGTAATAACTATGAGTCTATCTATTTAAAACAAGATGCCCTCACAGTAACTGAATATTTAAAAGACGGACACAAGCTTTATCAAGCTGGCATGGTTTTCTATGTAAGAGGGAAAGACGATCAAGAGCTACGCATTCGCTCAAGAGAATTAAGAACGGTTTTACTCAGTAATAATTTAGTGCCGGTAAAAGAAGGCAACGAAGTTGCGCCTCTTAATAGCTATTTACGCTGGCTACCGATGAATTTTAATCCTCAATTAGATGCAAAATCTCGTTTTTATACCAAATATTATTGGGTGCAACACATTGCGAATATGTTACCTGTATTTGGCCGTGAGACAGGAACGGGACACCCAGGAATCACCTATTTTAACCGCGGTGGAAGCCCATTAGATTTTGACCCACTAAACCCTAAAGACCGGACTAAAAATGCGCATAAGCTCATTTTAGGCCCTACAGGTTCAGGTAAATCGGCAACATTAACCGCACAAATGGCGCAACTGATGGCTGTGCACCGTCCTCGCTTGTTTATTGTAGAAGCAGGTAACTCTTTTGGATTGTTTTCAGATTATGCGGAGCGTTACGGTTTAACGGTTAACCGGGTATCTCTTGAGCCAAGTAGTAACATCGCTTTACCGCTCTTCTCTGAAGCGCATCGTTTATTGGAAATGGATATCGATCTTGAAGTTCAAGATGATGACGATAATGAAGATGAAGGCGAGGAACAACGAGACTTACTTGCGGAAATGGAATTAACCGCTCGCTTAATGATCACCGGGGGAGAAGCGAAGGAAGATGAGAAAATGAGCCGTGCTGACCGCTCGGCTATTCGCCAGGCTATTTTATTAGCTGCAGAGAAAACTTCACAAGAGACCCCACCTCGTCAAGTTTTAACCGGGGATGTAAAAGCCGCACTTGAGGAATTAAGCCGTCGCCCGGATATTCGTCCTGAGCGCGCATCTCGCCTTGCTGATATGGCCGAAGCAATGGATATTTTCTGTACCGGGGTAAATGGTCGATTCTTTAACCGTGAAGGGGAAATTTGGCCAGAGGCTGATATTACACTTGTCGATTTGGCGATGTTTGCACGTGATGGTTATGAAGCAGAATTAGCGATTTCGTATATTTCCCTAATTAACCATATCAACTCCTTAGGTGAAAAATATCAACACAGTTTCCGCCCTATCGTGAACATTACGGATGAGTCGCATATCATTACCGTAAATCCACTTCTAGCGAAGTTCCTGGTTAAAGGTTCTAAAATGTGGCGTAAATTGGGTATTTGGTTATGGTTGGCTACACAAAATATGGCTGACTTCCCTGATGAGTCTGATAAATTACTCAGTATGGTTGAATGGTGGGAATTGCTTAACCTTTCTAATGATGAAGTTGAACAGGTGAACCGTTTCCGTCGTTTATCCGAAGCTCAGAAAATGATGTTGTTATCTGCGAAAAAAGCAGATAAGAAATATACTGAAGGTGTGGTGCTCGCAACCAATATGGAAGCCTTATTCCGTGTTGTCCCACCTAGTCTTTACTTAGCGCTAGGGATGACTGAAAAACACGAGAAAGCACAACGTAAACAATTAATGATGGAACATAACTGTACTGAGTTAGATGCGGCATTGATGGTTGCTAAAGACTTAGACAAAAAACGGGGGATTGCAGTCAATGACGAACTTAACTCAATCGCAGCCTAATCCTAATATGACTTTTCATCGTATTTTTGACATTGGGCCTCGCATCCAATCACTTGCTTTTACCTCTGATGAGGTGAAAGCCTACGTGCTGCATTTCATTGCAAAAATTAAGACAAAAATTGGTTCAAACTGCCAATTAAGCGCATTTCCTCAGCGTGTATTTACTCAATCAAGTTGGAAAGTACACGCTAAAGGAGATAAAGGTGAAGTGCATTTATTATTTAATATCTCCGGGCGTTTCCAATTACCTGTGTTTTCTTCCGAAAACTGGCCAGCTAGACTTAATGTGGAATTAACCGATCACGTTGATGCATATTGGTTAATTCAATATTTGCTTTGGAAATTAGCTGCAATTTGGGAATCCCCTGCTGACTTATCCCCAGTTTTTGGGGATAAGACTGTGGGTAATGAGTAAGGAGTGCTGATGTCTCAAGGTGAAAAGCCACAATCAAGAGGATGGCTTAAAAATGTACTCCGTTTTATTGCTATCCTTTTATTTTTATTTTTAGCCCTTACTGCAATTGGCATCTTTGCAACTCAATATCTTCAGAATGTTGATATTCGTGCTTGGTTTATTAAAACGCAGTGGATATGGTTTGCAATACGATTATTACTATATGGTGCGATTATGTTGATGGTCTATTCCATTTCTCGTCGCCAACCATCTTCTATGCCAGCAAAAGCAAAATGGTTAATTGTGATGATTTTAATTTTTGCTGAAGCGATTACACAGATTACTTTAGCTTAGGGGGAAATATGACATTCTCAGTTGACAGTTATCTTGAATATTTCCTGACTCTACTTGGTTGGTTGCTTAATAACGGAGTTTTTGCGTTATTTGTTGGAACAGGGTTATGGCTTCTTCCGCTTATCGGAATGATCTTTAAAATTTGGCGTGACGTAGCTAAACAAGGGGATGATGAAGGTGAGAAAGGGGATTTATTAATCCGCTGGCTCACAATCGAACTCCTTCCAGCAATGCTTATCGTTGTTTTGACATTAGCCCCTCTTATCCCGGTATCATTGAATAACCTTGAATACAATGAACGTTCATCTATTCAATGTGGCTATAAAGTTCCTGCTTCCCCGGATAAATCAGGCTATGCGCCATTTACGACAACATTTGGAGACAGACAAGCCCGAATTCCTATTTGGTGGATGTTGATGCACAAAGTGGATAAAGGTCTAACTTATGGTATGACTGCAGTATTGCCTTGCCAGCGTGATTTACGTCAAGTTAGATTTGAAGTGCAACATCAAAAAATCACTAACCCAGCATTATTAACTGAAGTACAGCAATTTGTGCAACAATGCTATATCCCGGCTCGTCAAAAATTACAAACAAGCCAAATTGCCTTGAGTCCGGCACAAATCCGAGAAACATCCTGGTTAGGTGGTAAATTGCTTATTAATAACAGCGAACTCTACCCTCGTTTTAGAGCTCAACAACCTATTAGCACGTTCCCTTATGATGCAAATCGAGATGCGGCATTGCCTAATTCGGGGAAAGGCGGTTTCCCAAGCTGTGATCAATGGTGGGATGAAGGTGGAGCTGGATTAAAATCTCGCCTACTTACAGATATGCGTCAAAACTTATCTGCCCAGGTGAGTGATTTCTTTAATTCTATCGACAACCAAGATGAAGCTTTATTGAGAACACTTTTACGTTCTGAAAACATAGATGTTTCAAAAGGAAAAATGTATCAAGGTTACGGTGGTAGTGTTGAATTTGGATTTTGGAATGCCATCACTCGACTCACCTCAACTGTAGGAACTGCAGTAGGAAGTTTAGCGATATTTCCTGGTCTCGATGCAATGCGACAAGCCTTACCAATGGTTCAATCCTTTATGATTATGGCTCTGATAGTTTTAATTCCAGTCATTACGATTTTAAGTGGTTTTTCAATTAAAGCTGTAGTGACACTAAGCTTTGTATATTTTGCACTTATTACAACCACATTTTGGTGGGAATTGGCACGATGGTTAGACTCATATATGATTGAGATTATGTACAGCTCACCGTCTCATAACTCATTTAATATTAATTTTTTAGAGAATGCGCAAGACGATATTATCTCTAATTTTGTGATGGGAAGTATGTTTATATTCTTACCAACATTATGGTTTGGCGCTATGTCTTGGGCTGGTATTAATATGGGCGGGGCGATGTCTCAAGCGTTAAAACAAGGTTCAAATCATGCTAGTTCAGCAGGGGGAAAAGGCGGAGAGTTAATTCAAAGCAAGTTAAAATAATA
Source organism: Parahaemophilus parainfluenzae (assembly GCF_001055095.1). Lineage (GTDB taxonomy): Bacteria > Pseudomonadota > Gammaproteobacteria > Enterobacterales > Pasteurellaceae > Haemophilus_D > Haemophilus_D parainfluenzae_Z. The sequence continues at coordinate 15,497 of NZ_JVHG01000025.1, read as the reverse complement.
AAAGGGGAATTTATATTCCCCCTTTATTTTATCTCATAAAACTCATTCATGTGTTCAAATGTATCTACGTCATCCTCAACATCAATTCTTGTTCCAAAAGAATAAAAACCAACCCCCTCAGGGCCATCTCGATAGCCATCCTCATGTTCTTCAAATTCTAACAGCGTATTCATTATGGATTTATTCTCAGCACCACTGTCATAATCAGTCTCTTTAAAGGATTTAGCTTTAGAAATTACAACTCCAGCCAAAATTGGACTCGCAGCAAGAGCCGCAGCTGTCACAACAGCTTTACGAGGCTTTCCTGGGAGAAATGACAAAGTGCGGTCAATTTTCTTAAAAAATTGTCCGACAGAATGGCCAAATTTTTGAGCATCCATATTCTCTCTCCTATCAAAAATACTCTGACTTACTCTCATTGTACTCTTATTATTCTTTTATTAAAACCTCGTTTTAAGCAGGAAAAATGTAATTTTTGCGATCCACGTCGCAAATTTTACTCATTTTACTGATTTATCTATCTCCTCAATGTATCTTGATAACACAACGCAAATAAATAGCTCAAATAGGGGGGGATATGAAAGCTCGTTTTAAAGAATGGCTTATTAGTTTAAATGAAATAGCAATTAATGAATTAGGAATTGATGAAATGCTTAGTCATCTGGACGATGAACTAAATATCATTAATGGAAATACGTGTGAACAGGAGATCTTAAAGGATTTAATACAAGTTTTTAAAAGTAGTTAATATAACTAAAAAAATAAGCGGGAAAATCCCGCTTATTTTATCTCTATTTACGCTTATGAAGCTTTCATACTGCGACGTTCAAAGTTTTGAGTTGCACTACCCGCTTTACAGCTCACCGTATCCATTTTACTGCCATTGGTGATATAAAGCATTGGCTCTTCAATACTGTTACTATTGTGTGGTTGCACAAATTGAATCGTATAACTTGTACCATTATTTCTCATTTCTAATGAGCTAGTAATAAATCCTGAACCAGTAGCTACATAAGAATCCTGATTAGCAAAAACTTGTTTTACCGGATTTTTAAAAGAAACCTGACCATAAGTGAATTCATAATCTGAACCATTTTTTGTTACAGATACCGGGCTTCCGTTCTCTGCTGTACAAGAAAAAATATTATTAGCTGCAAAAGCTGGCGTTGCAAACATAGCTACCGCTCCAATAGTGAGTAATTTTTTCATAAAAATATCCTTTATTTATTTTCCTAAAATGTAATCAGCTTCTTGATTACGACGTTTAGCATTTACACCATTATTGTTGTTTTGACGATTTCTTACTGCATTTGCTAGTGCGTTCATATCGCCTGATTGCGCAGAAGCTTGGGCTGCGGCAATCACATCTTTTGTTAATGACCCGTAGTTATAGGCATAAGATGTTAATGCAGCTTGAGCATTTGGTGGTAACTTATCCCATGTTGAAGATGATACGTTATTTCTTGCTCTATTTGCAAACTCTTGTGTGCGACGTGCTAAATCACGCTCTGCGTCAGCACGACTAACTACAGTATCTTTCGTTACTTTGACAATTGTACCATCCGCTTTTGTGATAGTATCTGAACCATATCCGGTGCGATAAGCATTGACATCCCAATATGCTTTATCACTAAACCCTTCAAATTTTTTCAACAACCCTGTAGCTTGATCAAGTGCAGTCCCTTTAATTGCTGGAACTGATGAATAAGAAGTGTTACCTCTACTATTTCCGGATGTACCGCCAGTCCCGGTGTAAGACAGGGAGTTTGACATCTGAGGCACTTCTAAAGTGACATTGTTACGAGGAATATTGATATTGTCAGCATCTGCCAATTCAGCAGCATTGCTATTCGTACCATTAGCTAAATCGCTAATCCGTTTATCTACACTGTCACGTGTAACATTTCCGGTTCCAGTGTTATATTCACGTAGCTCTTTATTTTGTAGGATTGCAACTGCGGAATTCCCGGTAAGTGATTTTTGTAGATCAATCTCCATTCTAATTTGACCTATTTCTCGGTCAATTAAAGTGAGGATCTTTTCTAACTCTTCTTGAGCATCTTTATTGTTGGCCACATTTGGCTCACGCATACCCGTTAAAACAGCTCGACGTGCAAGAAGCATTTTCTCCATTGTTTTAGCTACAGCAATTTCACTGGCTAAACGCTGCCCTAATACTTGAGCATCGGGATCTTCTCGTAAAGACTCAATTAAGCCACGAGTTACAGGAACTGTTGTAGAACTTAATTCTGCAAGTACTTCAACGGAAGGAGTGCTCATGTTAAGCGCTTTTTGTAATTGAGTTACCGTCTTAATATTTTCTTTTTCAATTTCAGGTGTTAAACCAACACCAGCTCGAGAGCTACTAGCAGTACCACAATCTGTTTTACAAGTAGTTAATTGCTTCTCACCGATCACATTCGTTAACCAATCTGTCATATCTTTAGGATTATCCCAAGTTTGACAAAGTAATCCGCTACAACTACTACCGGAGATTCGACCTGATTCTAATACATTACGCTTGTTTTGCATGTTGTAGCCAGCTTTTGCAACATCCTCAACAATTTTGATTGGTTCTTGTCCTTGGCCACCGCGTTTTTTACCCCCGACCCACTCTTTACCTTCCTTACCTTGAGATTCCTCAAGTCTCTTTTTAGCTCGAGTAGCATCTGGTTCAGTTGAAGTAATGTCTTTAAAGGATTCCATATCCGAACTTTGAGACCAACGACCATTTAAAGTTGCGTCTGCAAGCTTCTTAGACATTTCTTCACAGCTGGTTTTTAAGCTATTAAAATCAATTTTACCTTGATATAAACCATTCGTAAGAATATCGTATAACTGAGGATTTGCTCGTTGAATAACCATTGCAGGTAAACTCGCCACAGCTCCTGTGGCTGATTCGATAACGTTACTATAAAGATCTTTAAATCCTTCAGTTAAACCATTTAACTGATTTTTAATACTCGTCTTAATGTCAAAATTACCGCACATCAAGTTAGCTTTCCAACCAATCCCAAATTCAGCTGCAGGAATCGTACCTCGACTCGGGGGAGCCATATAACCTACACCGCCCCCAATTTGATAAAACACCATATCAGACAAAATAGAATCGGCTTTATTAAATCCAAACGGATTACTATTAGAAGCTGATACTGGCATGGTTGAGGATAAGATTGCGCACGATATAGCAATATAAGATGCTTTCAGTGCATGATTTAATTTCATACTCAATTCCTTTATTAATTAGACCAATCAATACTATACAAAAATGTTTGTCCGCGTTTTTTACAGCACTTGTAAGGACGCCATAATGCCCAGGCATAACTACCATTTTCAGATAGCATGCTTGGCGGGTTATCAGGGAAAATAGCACAAGACTGTGAAGTAACCGGGTGAAGCTGTTGCCATTTATGTGTCTTAGCATCCCCTTCCTTCACCGGTGGAGGAAACCACTCACCATTTGATTGATTATCTTTTTTCGCAATCGGTATATATACATGTGGTTGAAAAGTATTTGTCACAACATCTGCTACTCGATGCGCTGTTACAGCTGAGGCTTTATAATCATGCACCTGCGTTACCGTACCCGCTCTTGGATAAATATTCCCCCAAGTATCGCCATTCGCTCTAATTTCTCTCATACCTGGAATAAGCGCTTCAGGATAAACCATTTCCGGAACACCAAATCGCCATGCTAAAAAGTCCAAACCACTCAAGTAATAAGGCACAAAAGGCGTTGTCTGACTTTTGCAGTAATACCCTGTACTATTAAGCATTTGACTAATCGCCCCCTGCGGATGACCGATTACATCAACATTTTTAAATGTTGCTTGCGTGTAGTCTTTGTGTGGTGATTGATAATCTCCACCTTTTACCCCATTGCTAAGGAAATTCATTTCCACCCAAGGATTTTGAGCCTGATGGTTATAACTTGAAACCACTACCTCGGGAATATAGTGTTTTATTTTCGTAGATGTCCGGATTTTACAGCCGAATTTTGTACAAAATAACCAAAAACAAGTGCCAACGACCTTATAATCTAAACAACTTGTGGAAGCGCTTGATGCCATAATCGATGCAGTGTTTAAAGAAGATTGACCGGACTCCGAAGCTTGCCCTGGAATACTGGTCAACGCAATTGCAATACAAAGCCCGGATAATGTCATTTTTTTCAATTTCATCTTGTCCCCTCTTTTGTAATCTCTCGTTGCCATAAACTTAATGCCTGAGCAATATTGGTTTCACCATATATGACACTATCCTCTTTTCCCGGATATTGAAATAAAACTGCAGGCACCTTCTTGATTCCATTTTGCCAACCACTTATAAGGCCCTGATAAGAACGCTTTAATTGCTCTTCAGACTGTTTCCATTCAGCAGACTGAAAAATCTGAGATGCTTGCTGAGCTGCTACACTAGGATTCGCACTCAATCGCTGACTAATCAAATTTTCCCATTGCTCAACTTGATCAAGTAAATACACCTGGCTTGCAAGCTCTGCATGAAGAATTGGATAATCTTGTGTTGAATAAACAGTAATTATGGGATTAGGCCCCTGGGCGAACACTGATAGTGGTAACAAACCGAAAAGAAACAGTGATTTTTTTATAGACATAACCATCCCTTACGATGAAATTGGATAGTTGAAACATTAACGAAATGACAGGGGGGAATATATAAAAAATTCTTTTTGATTTTGAGATAAATTCTCCATTTCCAAAAAACAATTTTTAATAGAGATTCGACAGCCTTATTAAGTATGATTGGACTTGATAAGTCGCTGTGCAAACAGCTCTTATAAGTTGCACGATTCTTGAGAAGCAACGCCTTGCCTTAGTGCAAGTAGAATCATAGCCAAAATGTTATCCAGCATTCTGAAAGGATACTCTACGCAATCGTAGGAATGCCACCTTAAAGACCTTCCGAGGGAAAATGATTCCCTTCGGGCATGTCATTTTTCCAAGGAATTTTTTATTTCACATTAGGAGAATGACTATGTCCTCATCCACTCAATTGGAACACTATGATGTTCCATCAAGTAACCCTCTTGAAACTCCAACATTTTCATTTCGTGTGGGAAAACACTTGGGCCGTTTTTTCGTTGCAGCTAAAAACAAAGCAACCGATAAATACAAACAAGTGACATCTGGTATCAATCAAAGCATTGAAGACGAAGAAGCTCGTCGGCTTTGCGAATTACAAATGATGCTAGATAGCCAAGCGGAAGAATATGAGGCAATTATTGATGATGTGCAAAGAACGTGGTTAAAACGAACAACGTTATTTAGCATTTTATTTTTGATTGTCGGTATTGTTGGTACAGTGGGTACTCTTTACTACCTTATGCATTAACATTGCATAAGCTATTCATTTTCAACCCTAAGGGGAATTTTTACCCTTAGAGGTAAAGGTTTCCCTTGCTGTAGGAGAAAACTTATGAAAGTGACATTACATAACAGTTGTTTAGCTTATTTAGCCAAACATAATGACTCAGAATCTCTAATAGAGGAAGTTCGCACTCAAGCATTAAATGCCTGGGAAAATCGAGGAAAAGATGTATCTTCTACTCGTATTATGGTGAATATCCCTAGTCAATACGGACAGAAATATCACTTCTTTACAGTTTCGCCATACGCAAACCGTAAAGATTTGTTAAGTGTAAGGGGGTAAACATGATTAAGCGTTTACTCAAGCTTGTTAGTTCCAATTGGGACAAAAAAACAATGCTGCTGGTTTCTGAAGATTTTCGTAAAATCGGCACTTACATCTTAGGTATTGCGTTTGTCGCAATGTTTGTTCAGAATGACAATATTCCGCTACTTCTTGCCATTATCATTATGATATTTGGCGGAATAGCTTGGTTCTGTGGAGTGTTGTTAGCTAAATATTGCAACAACTTAATGGAGACAGACGGAGCGTAACGTATGAATATTACGTTAAACTGGAATGGGTTCCTCTTTGCAATTGTCTTTGTACTGTTTTTTATGGGAACAGTTGCTTTTATTGGCGTGCGATCATTAAAACGCCAACAAGAGCAAAAAGCACAAAGCAAGAAAACACATTCCCTTGGTGTTAATTCATAACTGAATTAATACCTGCAACCTTTACAACAAACCTTGATCATGCCATTGGCGTGTTCAAGGTTTTCTTTTACCCGACTGGGAGCAATTTCCCATTCGGGGGGGTTGTTCCCTTTTTTTATTGGAGAACAACCATGAAAAAAAGAACTCAACCTGCCAAAGATTTATACCAACAAATTACAGACCAAATTCTCGAAGCATTAGAACAAGGTGTGATGCCATGGCAAAAACCTTGGGATAGTGGATGGCCACAAATGGCTATTCCATGCAACGGTGAAAGTGGTCGTCAATACTCCGGGATCAATGTACTTCTGCTTTGGATGAGCGCCATTAGAAAAAACTTTACTCAACGCAAGTGGGTAACTTTTCAAGGGGCAAATCATCTAGGTGGTCAAGTTCGCACAGGTGAAAAAAGTACGGTTATTATTTTCTATAAACAAAATATGTTTGAAGAAAAAGACGATAGCGGAAATGTTGTACTTGATGAAAACGGTGATCCGAAAATGAAGTCATCTGTATTTATTCGTGGCCATCACGTGTTTAATATTGAACAGTGTGAAGGTTTAGAAAAATACTATGAGGAATTTCCTGAACCGGAAAAATCTTCAGAAATGCAAGTTCGTCCGGATTTAGATGTATTACCTAATAAAATGGGTATGCAGCTGTATAACAAGGCACAAGATCGTGCTTGTTATATGCCAAGAAAAGATTGCATTGTGATGCCGGATTTCAAAAAATTCAATACAGCTGACGACTACTATGCAACTCTACTGCATGAATGCGGTCACGCCACCGGGCATAAAGACCGGTTAAATCGTGACGGTGTAGCTAAATTTGATAAATTTGGTTCTGAACAATATGCATTTGAAGAATTAATAGCTGAACTCACAAGCGCCTTTACCTGTGCGCACGTGAATGTTTGCAATAATATTTCACAAAATGCAGCGTATATTGAACATTGGATTAACGCATTAAAAGCCGATAAAAAAGCTATTTTCCGAGCATCTTCTCAAGCACGTGAAGCAACACAATTCTTGTTAAATGCTCTCGAATTAACATCGAATGAAGAAGCAAAATTAGCGGCTTAGCTTCTATTAAACTATTCTAACGTTTTTTGTTAGAGTTCTCATAAACCACCCTTTGGGGAGTAATCCTCAAAGGGGATTGCTCCCGTTATTTTAGGAGTAATCTATGGATTTCGAGAAAAAATTTACCGCACTTTTTAAATCGATAGCACCACAATATCGACGCTCAGAAGTGTTTTACGACTTTATTACAATCTTTGCCCTGGAATTCTATCTCATTATATATGGTGCACAAGCAGATGAATCGTTGAGACAACGTTATCAGACAGCTGGCGGGCATTATAATGAAGATGAAAAACAAGCTCTCAGTCGCCTTTTCAACATTATTGTTGAGGCTTTGGAGCATAAAACCTATGATTTCCTAGGATCAGTGTTCATGTCGTTGGATTTAGGTGATCAATATAAAGCTCAATATTTCACGCCTGGTCACATTGCCCACTTTATGGCAGCCGTAACTCTATCAGATTGTCATAGTTTAATTAAAAAACGTGGGTTTTTGACATTGCAAGAGCCAACTTGTGGCTCCGGCGTAATGATTATTGAGGCTTATAATTATTTGCGCGAAGAGGACTTCAACCCTCAGCAACAAATGTGGGTTCAAGCAAGAGATTTGGATTTTACTGCAGCATTAATGTGTTATATACAAATGACACTCTTACATATACCGGGAGAAGTCATTATCGGTAACACCCTTAAAGATGAGGTGAATTACCATTTATACACACCAGCTCACATAATGGGAAATTGGAACAAAAAATTGGAGAGTGCAGATTCCTATACTGAAGCAGAATATCAAGTTATTGAACCTGAACCAGTAGAAGATCCCCCGCTTGACATTGATTGGGAAAATGAACCTATGTTTTATTAGAAAAATACACTTACTCATTCAGAGTAAGTGTATTTTATTTAAGAAAGCCTATATTTTAAGAATCTTGTATAGTAACTTCAACGATGAGGTATTCTTGATTATTATCCTTGTATTTGAGACTCTTGATAATCAAATTTTTATTTATGCATAATACCTCAGTCTGAGATAATTTGCCTCTTATGCAAGAAATCAGCCCAGAGAGAGAACGAGGTTTATGAACATATTCTTCATAATCAGAATCATCCATATGAATCTCTATAACACAATTAGCATGAGAGCCAGCAAACTTTTCATTTTCATCTAGTAGCCATAAAACTTCTTTATTACTTTCAACTTTTTTTAATAACCAACTACAGCAAGCTTTTAAAATTTTATTAGAGATCTTATTCACACTACAACGTCCAATATGTTGGGGATATTGAGCTTTAATTACTCCACTGCTTATTATTTGTTTTAATGCTTTTTTTGTTGTTCTATGGTACAGAGTTTTCATACGCTAAATACATCCAGTGACAGTAAACTAAATACCTACTTTAAGGTGAGTTTTGTTAAAACCTGACGCCCACAAGATGAAACTAAGACACTTTCATTAACACCCAACGGATTAGTACCTGGCTTGAAGTAAATTTCAACAGCATCAACTGATAGATGAGCATCATCATCAAAGATTGAAGGTGCACGTAATCCATGTTTTTTCATGAAATCCTCAAAATCACCTTTCAAAAACGCATTTTGTTGTTTTGATCTAGATAAATAATAATTAATAGCCCCACTTTCATCAGTATTCTTATAGTTATGAAATAGTAATTCTCTTTTATTATATGGACGCAGTACCTCATTAGCTGATTTATAATAAGATATACTATCTATATTTACATAAATACATTCCCACTTAATCCCTGCCAACTCACCTGAGTCATTTTCAATAGTCTTTACAACTTCAAGCTCTATAAAATTTGCCATGATAACCTCACATTGCATTTAACATTATCAGAAATGGTATTTATTACCATATTACATACTTAGACAAAAAAACAATTAGTGAAGTTCACACATATTTATGAAATTCTCACTTAAATTAAGTTTAACTAATTATTTAAATTGACCATTCTACTTATACATGTAAAATACCTAGCGCAGTATTACTAGCAAGGAGATTATCATGGATATAAAGAAAATCATTGAAGAATGGTTAAGAAATACTGAAAACGATACCCCTCTTAATAGAGCTAACTTATTAGAAGAAATTGTAAGAACTTTTTATGATTTCTCTAAATTTGAGCGTCCAGGTGGAGAAGGAATTGATGGCCGAAATGGCCCTGAACGACAAGGATTGGCTAGAGTTCTTGAAGCAGCTATTGAACACTACGATAACATAAAGAATTAATTATATAAGAAGCCTAATAATTCAAAATTATTAGGCTTTTTCTCTACAATTAAGTATTTCCCTATTATAAATACCTTTTATTCTTGCCACCGTTGATTTAGATAAATCATATCGTTTCATTACTGTTGAAATAGAATCACCAGCTTTAAAATCCGCATAAATCTTTTTGCGTATTTTATCTGTTACTTTCGGTGGACGGCCGCCTAAAGCATTTTTATGACCCGAAGCAAGTTTTGTTCGCTTCCCTTCCTGAGTACGCTCAACAATAAAACTCCTTTCCAATTCAGCAAAAATACCTAACAATTGAATTAGTGCCATCCCCATGGGATTGTTTTGGGTTCGGGTATCTATTCCTTGTTGTATTGCAACAAAACCAATATTTTTATTCTTAAATAGTTCAAGCGTATTCAAACACTGAGCAAGACTCCTTCCTAAGCGATCAAGCTTAGTTACTGCAACGACATCACCCTCTCGGATATAATCCAGTAGTTCATCCAATTGTGCTTTATTTTTCTCAGCTTTACCGGAATGTTTCCCTGAGAAAATTTTTTTGCAGCCGTATTCTTTTAATGCTTGAATCTGTTCACTCAAATCCTGCTGTTGAGTTGATACTCTAGCGAAGCCTATTAATGCCATCTTTTCTCTAAAAATTACTTAAAAATGTTATTAAATGACTGTTGGTTATTTCTTTTAGCTAAATTTATACCAGCTTTTAAACCCTCTCTAAATGGAGTGCTTCCAAGCGGTGTCAATGGTTGAATAGGGGCTAGAGGTAGCAATGCGGATGCCCCCATAATCATTCTATAACCTTCTTCAAAACCTTTTTGATAATCATAGTCCATAATTAACTCCTTTATTAAAAACTCAAAATTTACTTATCATCGTTTACTTTAAAAGTCCCATAAAAACCAAAAGTGAATAGTCTCAATAAAAGAGGCAGGAATGCAAAAAATAGGATCAGTAATACTGGAATCATTGCATATCCTAATTTCTCTGATGTTAAAGAATACGCCAAAGAGCAAGAAGTAATAATCGCTCCTAAATTTATGATTGCATTTTTTAGTTGTTCTATCATTTTCATTCTATCCTTATAGTCAAAACTTAAAACTTAACTAATATAGACAGGATAAACTATATAGTTTGTTCCAATCTTATTATCTATTTCTTTTTTAACATAAATTTCGTGAGCCACATCATTTTCAGACAGAATTACATAATTATTTTTTGTACGACTTTCAATGTATCGTCTTAGAGATTCTTCATCTCTAAAAATAATATCGTCCGAAATATTTATAAAATCAGTTAGTAGATCGAAGCTATTAAAACATACAAAAACTCGGTTTCTCATTTTAGATTTTCCTATTCAAAAAGTTAAAAATTATTGTTTTCTTGAGCCTTTACATAAAGTTTCTTCAATACCTCAATCATAAATATATTTTTAGGGTGTCTTAAGCTAGGATTGGATAACAACAAGATAACGCAAGCAAATATAGACATTAAAGGGGTAAGGTTTCTGATTAGAAGAATTAGCTGATCTACATCTATTGCCTTTACAGGGTCATTTGTTATAAATGAAAAAAACAACATTACAAAAATAATGCTTAATGCAATACTAACTGATTTGTAGGCAAGTCTTGCAAAATACAAAATATAGTGCCAAATTTGCAAAGCCCAATTACGCAAACTTTTCTTCTCATTTGCCAACATTTCCGCATATTCTTTTTCACTTATAAATACATCATAAGCATAGATTGGTTTAGCTTTAAACTCTCGTTCAGCTAAACTTATATTGATTTTTCTAATGCCTGTGATAGCTTCTTCTTGATCCATAAATCTTCTCCTATATATGTGCAAAACTTAATAGTTAATCTCTTTAATGGCTAACACTTTGTATTTCAGATAACCATATTCAATATGCGGTAAATGATGAATCATACATAAATCACCTATTTTTTGTTGAGAAATAGGAATTAAAGCCCCTTTCCATACATCTGTTTGATATGGTTCGGCTGCTATCACTATACCTTGTTCATCTGTTCTTAACTTTGTGAAATCCTGTCCTTTGTCCTCAAGTTCAATTTCATAGCCTTTCATAAATACTCCTTTGTTCAAAATTCAAAACTTTCTTAATTTATCTTTTACATCGTCTAGATTCACTCTCTTAGGGTTCTTTTCGGTATCTAGTAAATAGAGTCCAAAACCGCACCATAAGATTAAAAATGTTATTACATAAAACACTTGTATCCTCCCTTATCAAAACTTAATACTTTTTAGACTACCTAATATTGCCAGTCTAAAATCTTACCCTTCTCTAGTTTTTAGACTGTCTAAAAACCAAAATCAAAGTTTCTAGACAAATAATATAGATTTAGCTCTGTATCATCATTGATAATTTATTTTTATCTTCAGGAGAGTTTCTAAATAAAGCTACTTAGTATTGGATAGGATGTTTAGAATTAGTCATTTTTAAAATACTGACCCAACTATGAAACGCCATCTACTCTATATCACGTGTATTATTGCAACTCAAAGCCTTGAATCTATAGCTAATATAAGAGACCCTCACGAAGGAGGGATTTGTCACGTTGAAGCAGAATACTTTTATCCAGGAGTATGGGAAAAATATGGCGAAAAGGAGTTGATTTGTAACTACTGGAAATTTTTAGGTGATGAAGAACGAAGAATACTTGAATCAGAATTAAATGAGGGAGAAACTGAATCAGAGAATGAATATGGTGATGAATATAGCGATTATGATAGCCAGGATGAAATGTATAGCAACTAAATCAAAAAGGTTAAAGGAGTCTCAAAAGGATTAAGGGTAATGTAATAAAGGTAACCTTTCCAAAGGAAAGGTCTTACCTGAAAAGGCCAAAAGGCTTTCAAAATGGCTTTAATATCTATCTTCGATTTAGAATTATTTATTTATTGAGTTCAATATATAAATAAATATTCTTTCACAAAAAAGGTTATAAGTTATGCTTTCATCTATATTCCATAAAATCAGAGGGAAAAAACACTCCCAACCTGATATAACAAACCTACAAAATCTCAGTTTTTCAGTATCAAAAATAGATAATGATGGCTGGATTACTCCCTTCCCAGCATCCGAATTACTCGAAACTGAATTACGCCAAAAATACTTAAATTTACTTTGGCAACAAGTATCAATGACGCAAGATATGTTTAATGAGCTCTATAAAAAACCTATCGAGCGCTACGCTGAAATGGTTCAATTATTACCTGCCTCAGAATCACATCATCACTCACATTTAGGTGGTATGCTTGATCATGGCCTAGAAGTTCTTTCATTTTCAGCTAAATTACGACAAAGTTATGTATTGCCACAAAATGCTGCTCCGGAAGAACAATCTAAGCAACGTGATGCTTGGACTGCAGCTGTTATTTATGCTGCATTGGTTCATGACATTGGCAAAGTTATTGTTGATATAGATATACAATTAAAAGATGGTTCTCGTTGGTTTCCTTGGTTAGGAATACCAACTCAACCTTATAAATTCAAATATATTAAAGGACGAGATTATGATCTTCACCCGGTTATGGGTAGTTTTCTTGCAAACTATTTAATTCCTAAAGAAGCATTTGCATGGTTAGCAGAATACCCAGAAGCTTTTTCGGCTTTAATGTATGCCATGGCTGATCATAAAGATAAAGCTGGTTTATTATCTGAAATAGTACAAAAAGCAGACCAAAATAGTGTAACTCTTGCACTAGGTGGAGACGTATCAAAACTGACTCAGAAACCTATAACGTCATTTGCAAAACAACTACTAATGGCTTTACGTCATTTACTGCAACATAAATTTAAAATTAATACACCTAAAGGCCCTTCAGATGGCTGGCTTACAGAGGATGCACTATGGTTAATGAGCAAACCCACTGCAGACCAAATTCGAGCTTATTTATTGGAGCAAGGCATATCAGCTCCAGCTGACAATCCTAAATTATTTAGTGAAATGCAATCGCTGGGGATTATTGAAAGTACAAATGATGGTACAGCAATTTGGCATTGTCGAATTAAAGCTGATTCAGGCTGGTGCCCACCTAAAGCATTTTCTTTACTCAGAATTAAACCGGAAGTAGCTTGGGAAAATCTTAATGACAGACCAGGTATATTTTTAGGTCGAGTCGATATTGAAAATGAAGAACAATTAAATTCAGCTGAAGATACTAAAGAAGAAAATTCAGTGATTATGGAATCTGAAATGCTGCTTCCTGCAATAACAGGCGCACTGAATAAACCGGATTTGTCTGAAAATATATCCTCTCAAAACACTCAAATCAATACCCAAAACTCAGAAACCGAGACGGATATGACTGATTTGGTAATGAATTTATTTTCACCTGTAGAAGAATCTCAAGACTCTACTGATAAAAAACCATCTCAAGAAAACGAAATAAATAAAATCGCCTCTACCCCATCTATAACAGTGGGTGATGATACAAAGGAAACTGAGGCTGTCTCAGGAGAGATTTTTGTTGAATGGCTAAAATCCGGAATTATCGGGAATACCCTAACTATTAATAATTCAAATGCTAAATTACATATAGTCAAAGGCAAACTTTTCCTTGTAACACCTGGAATCTTTCAGCTCTTTTTCAATAGTAAGGGCATTACCAACTTTACTAAAAAAGATATCGAAAATTTGCAATATAGTTTCCAAGACCTTAAATTACACAAGAAATACCGTCAATCAAACAATGATAGTATTAATTTTTGGCGCTGTAAGGTTATTGGCCCAAGAAGAACCTCTCAATTGATTGGGTATTTGATTGATAAAACCGATTATTTTTTCGGTAATAGAATTCCAATTGATAATTTGCATTTATCACTTATTGAGGAAAATGAAAGTGAATAGAACCACATTTGATATGTTACTTAGTAATTTTTTTTATACCGTCATTTACGTATAGATACTATTAAAAGCTATGAAAAAGCAATTAGACAATTACAGAAAAATTGTAGTATTCAATATCCTGATGAAATATCAGACTCATTAATACTCCAATGGAGAAAGAGAGTTGTTGGACAATCTATCATTGAAGTGACTTGGAACAGCTATATTCGTCAGCTAAAGACTATTTTCAAATTTGGAATTGAAAAACAACTCCTCCCATTTACAAAGAACCCTTTCGATGGTTTGTTCATTAGAGAAGGAAAGAAGAAAAGGAAAGTATATACTTCTTCGGATTTAAAAAAACTTAGCTTTGGAATCACTGAATCAAAGCATCTTCCTTCTATTCTTCGCCCATTATGGTTTACTAAAACCATAATTATGACTTTCCGCTATACGGCAATTCGACGCTCTCAGTTAAATAAATTAAGGATTAAAGATGTAGATTTGCTGAATCAAGTTATTCATATTCCATCTGAGATAAATAAAAATCACGAGTATCATATACTTCCTATATCAACTACGCTTTATCCTTATCTAAAGAAATTATTAACTGAACTAAGTAAATTGAATCAGCCTGTAGAATCTCAACTATTTAACATTAATTTATTTTCAAATGCTGTTAAACGAAAGGGAGAAAAAATGACCAATGACCAGGTGAGCTATATCTTCAAAGTTATTTCAAAATATACGGGAATTATTAGCTCCCCTCACAGATTTAGGCATACAGCAGCAACAAATCTAATGAAAAAACCTGAAAACCTATATATAGCCAAACAATTACTAGGACATAAAGATGTCAAAGTTACATTGAGTTATATTGAAGATAATATTGATTCAATAAGAGAATATACAGAATTACTTTAGATAGGTATGCAAGGAGCATCTAAGGGTGTTCCTTGCAAAATAAGTTTAAATCGCTCATTCTCAGCTTATTCATCCTTATAAAAATATTTTTAAAATTAGTACATTCAGGCTTTACAAACTAGTATTTTTGTGTAAGATCTAACCTATCCACAGAGCGTTAGTGGGTAGATCATGGTGTATTGGCTAGGTACACGGAATTGGTCTAAACAAATAGTTTTCAAACTTAAATGATGTACACAAGGGATTTAAAATCCCTCGCCTTTCGAGGCGTGCCAGTTCAAGTCTGGCTTCGGG
>NZ_JVHG01000024.1:0-155210 GCF_001055095.1 Parahaemophilus parainfluenzae | reverse complement strand
CCTTTTGCATCTGTGGTCGCTTTCTTAATTTGGTTATTCACCGCAGGTGATAATCCTGAAGCCACCACTTCCGCTGCCGGTCTGCCGGCTAAAGCGGTGCTGATAACATTTAATGCCGAATCAATGACAAGACGTTGACTTCCACCCGTTTCCCATTCTTTAGCTTCGCGACTCGCTGTCTCAAAATTATCTCGTGCTTGTTTGACTAAAGCGCGGTTAGTTTCGTTGTTGTTTTCTGCCTTGGCTTTTTCTGCTTCTTCTAACGCAATTGCGGCTTCATGACGCTTCGCTTTCGCTTCTTCGCCAAATTTATTAGCAAGCAAACTTCCTGCTTCCGCGACATTTGGTCCAAATTTCTCTGTCACCTCACGTTGGAAATCAAGTTCTTTTTGAACATCATCTTTATTAAAACGATTCTCTAATTTACCACTTTGACTTTGTGCACTCTCTGTAGTGATATCTGTTTTTATCGCAGCAATTTTATCTTGTACCGTTTTGCCTGTACGTTTTAATTGCTCTGCTTCATCTTTAATTATGATATTTTGTGTATTAATACCACTTTTTGTTGTGCTAGATTGGCTATCGGAATCTTTACCATAGCCCATGCCATAGGAGAATTGGAGAGATTCCTTGCCTTCAGCCAATTTCTTGGTGTTCTCTTGTCCATCTACTCCTTTAGAATTAACAGTTGTGTTGCCATTTTTATCGGTATAAAGCAGATTACCATCTTTATCTGTGGCTTGTTTTGTACTTTGAGCTGCACCATTTTCGCCAAATGGTGTTTCAAAGTTAGCTGACACACTGCCACTTACACCAAAACTGCTGCCACTATAATTTGAGTGATTTTCAATATCTGAATGAGTCAGGCTACCAGTGCTAAAATGATTTTTACCATCTGCTTCTGCCTTTTGTGTAGAGGTAATCAATGCACCTTTAAGATCGGTATGCTTATTAACATTAATATCATAGCCTTCATCTCCGGCATAAATTCCTGCCTGTTCATTCACGCTTGCATGATCAGCATTGATTTTCGATTTATTGAAACTACCACCTGCGGCAAAACCATAGCCTACTGTCACACTACCTTGCATATTCATCTGTTTACCATGGTAGCGAGATTTATCTTGCAAACTCTCAATATTCAAGTTTTCAGCATTAAGTTCTACTCGTTTGCCTTTTACTTGGCTACCAATAATATTGGCATCACCACCTGCATGAATCACTGTTTTACTTTGGCTATCACCTACATGGCTTGCGACATAAGTGGTTTCATCACCATTGCCATAGCCTTTTCCGTAATTACCACCTAAAGTAACCCCAGCAGCCGCACCATTACTCACTTTAATGGCTACCCCTGCATTAAAACCACTCGATTTATTAGTGCTTCGTTCTTGATGGTTTTGTTCTGCTGCTTTGATGTTTACTTGATTGTCTGCCATCAAAGTCGTGCCTTGCTTGCCTGAGATGTCTGAACCTTCAATATTAATGTTGGAATCCTTTCCTGCGCCTGTCGCCATAATATTCACTTTGCCGCCCGCATTAACTTGAGATTGGGCTGCGGTTTTTCCTTCAGTATGAGTACGTGATTCGCTCTTTTGTTGGCCGTAAGTGATTTGCACCCCTACTACGGAATCCACATCGCTATTACTCATTGCTTTTTGAATAGAGTCGCCAGCTTTCATTACGCTATCAGCTGCCCGATAAGCATCAAAACCAGCATTAGCTGCTGCCATAGCATTCACACGACCATGCTTACTTTCACCTACTTGTCTAGTTGATTGCACTGCACCTTGTACTGCTTGAATAGCAGAAATAACAGGGGAGGTAATAGCAATAGTTAAACCTTTTTGCTCAAATTTTTGTTTGGTATTGGTTTCATATTTGTCATCTGCCGCTTTAATATCAGCTTTTTTCGCCAGAATATTCACATCGCCTTTAATGGCACTCACTGCACTCGCTGTTTGAGTATAAGTGTCTTTAGCAATCATCGTCGTATTGCCGTTTAAGCTGCCCACTTGGCTACTTTGTGCATAACGCTTCGTTTCGTCACTTTCTGCGGTTTGCTTTTGAGAACCAAAGGTAATACCAATACCACCACTAAGCGCTCCAGATCTTTTTTTGCTGTAATAATCATCGGAGTAAACTCGGTTCTCTGCCTCGTGTATATCAATATTATTTGCTTTAATAACCAATCCATTTTCAGCTACAGCATTTGAACCCTGAATATCGACATTACCATTATTCGAATGAATATAAATTTTATCTGCATCTAAGGTTGAGCCCTCTGCAATATCATAATTATGATTATGACGACGAGTTTCGCCTTTTGATTGGAATACACCATGCTTAGTCCATTTTGTTGCCTCTGATAAACGTTCTTGCTGACGACTTTCATGAATATTAATATCACCTTCTGAAAGCACGCTCATTGTGCCATTACTGACCGCAGAAGCCCCGCGCATTTCAATAGCATTTTTACCAACAAAACGAGCATCGCCTTCAATATTAAATTCTGACCCAATCTCATTATTCTGGTTGAGTTTATAATAGTTATTACTGTCTTTTACAAAATATTGTTTATTTTCAGTTTCTACCGTACCAACATTAAGCGTATTGCCAGCTTGAATATCCGCATTCCCTTTCACATTAATCTGTGCACCTTTGAAGGTAATATCTTCCGTGGCTTGTAATAACAACTGCCCTGGATTATTTTTCTCTCCTACATTAATTGCACCAACACGATTAATCGTTTTATGCTTAAAGTGTTCATTATCTGCTGTTTCAGAAAGTGTGCTGGAAATGTTGATATTTTTCGCATGACCAACCAAATTTTCTGTAGCGTTAAGTTCACCCCCTAAATTATCTAGGCGATTTTTCGCAAACAAATAAAGTTCTCTGCCTTGCAGTTTTCCACCCAAGTTTTCAATATTATTGGCACTTAAGTGGGTAAGGTTACGACCTGCAATCACACCACTATTTTTCATATCGCCTTGCGTATTGATAATCACATCATTTGCAGAAATCACTGCACCACGACTGTCAATATCCGTATTACGCCCAACAATATAAACTTGTGGTACCAATACCTCTGCTTTACTACCATCTTTGAGTGTAACTTCACGTTTAACCATCCACACCATATCAGATGTTAGTTCTTTCATCTGTTCTGATGTTAATGCTACGCCTGGAATCAAATTTAAACGCTTAGCATATTGTGCCCCATTATCCATCAGAGCTTTATATTGATCATAATCTGATAAATACCCATCAAGGAAACGTCTTCCTGTCAGCTTATTAACTTGCTCATTCACCAAGCGTTGCTCATAGAAACCATCACCTAAACGTTTAAGCAAATTTTGAGGATCATTGCGTAATTGCTTAAACATATAATCAGAACTTAGCCATTTTGATTTCTGTGTAAAACGTGGATCTGTTTCAACTAAAAACTGTCCTGATGCTGCTGGGTTAATTTTATAAAGACTTGCCTGTGGTAATGAAATATCCGGTAAGTGTGTTTTTATACCAAGATTATCTTTATTTTTTACCAAACCAGAGGTAAGCGCTGCTAAATCAACACGATTTGCATTGAGATCTGTTTTTAAAGGTGTTTTCTGTTCAAGAGATACTCCTTGAAAATCAGATTTACCATTAACAGTTGTCCCTGTTTTTTCGACAGGTTCACCAATTGTCAATAATTTCAAACCAAAACTAAAATCTTGGGTTGGATGAACATCCGTAAAATTACTATAATAATGATAGTGCTTATGTCCCTTTCTACCACGTTTGCGTTTCACTTTATATTCTTGAACGAATAGACCTTCATCAGTGATATTAATCGTACCGTGTATATCATCATTATTTAATTTTGAAATTGCACCACTTAAACGTTCATTTGTTGATTGAGTAAAGACCTTATCGTCAAGTAATAATTTTTGGCCTACAAAAATTTGACTTTGGTTATTATTCAGATCTTCACCTGAAAGGTGTAACTCTCCACCAATTAATATTTTTGCTGGATCCTGATGTTCTATTGTTGAAGTAGTTGTTGTTCTAGTATAACGCCATTCTTTCCAACCAAACCCTTCAATACGAGTCCCATTGTTTAACTGGAAATATGAATTTGGATTACGACTACCATTATTCAAGTTATAGTAGCCGTCAACACCACCACGATAACGATGTGAATCACTTCCTAACGAATATTCATTAATCCATTCTTTTTCTACTTTTTTACCTAATCTTAGGTGTAAATCTTGGTTTAAAAGATGATGTGTCTTAATCCAACCACTTCCTAAAGCTTCAATTGTCGCACTACCGTTATCAATACTATTTGCATAACCAGTAGCTTGATTATTTTCATTCAACTTCCCACCAATATAGATATCACCTAAACTCATAATAAGTGAATGATTACGGTTTACTAGATTACCAACACCTAAATCAAGTCTCTCGCGAGCAGCGATAGTCGCTGCTGTTCCGTCAGAGTTCTCAAGATTATTTAAATTATTTGCTTGAATGGCAAGATGACTACCATAAATACGTGCAGTACCGATATTATTGACATCATTGGCTTTAATCACTGTGGTGTCACCATCTATTAAACCAAAGTTATCCAGTTTCTTGGCTTGAATACGAGTGTTTATCGAGGAAATTTCCGCATTAGCATTATTTTGAATAGTCGCGCCTTCAACTGATGCTGAATTACCTACCACAAGGTTAGAATTATTAACAAAATCACCTTTTGTTTTAAAAGTAAGATTATTACCTACACCAAAGGCTTTATTAAGCGTAAAGCTATCATTTAACTCAATGCCTAAATCACCTTTTGTTCTAATCGAACCTTCATCCGCTAATGTTTTGGCTTGTAATGTTGTGCCAATCACTGATTCAATTTTTCCTAGTGCATTATTTACAACTAAGGTCAAATCTGGATTTACAATATCAACTCGACCAGTTGATAAAATCTCACCTTGTTGATTATCAAGAGATTGATTAACCGTAATATTTGCTGATTTTCCTGCATAAATACCACCAGATTGGTTTTCAATATGCTCTGCATTCATTACTAAATTAGCTGTTTGAATACCTTGAGTAGGGGTATCTTGCTTAGCTTTTGTATTTTTATTATTTACATTTGTAACATTTAACACTAAACGATTTGTTGCACTAACTAAAGAGCCTTTATCACCTTCAGCCTGGTTATCCATCGTGGTCAAATTTAATGTTGAATTCACACTTTGAACAATGCCACCTTTGTTATTTAAATTTGTACCAGATAATGTTAAATTCTGAGACGAAATTACACCTTGTGCATTATTTATTGCAGCAAAAGAAATCGCTGCTGTTTTCGCTGAAATATCACCTTGTGTGTTATTCAAATTTTTGGTTTGAATCGTTAAATCAGACTCTCCCTGAATCACTCCTTTAAGGTTATTTAAATCATTTGCAAGCAATGTCGCACGAGAAACAGATGAAATAATGCCATCTTGGTTGTGTAAATTTTCTGTTTTTAATGATAGTTCATCTTGGCTATAAACAATACCATGCTGATTATTAAATTGATTAACTGATAAATCTGCGCGATTTCCGGCAATTAACTTTCCTTCCTCATTATTAACTTGCTGTGAAGCCAATAAAACCTGTCCACCTAATATTTCACCTTTTTGGTTATTCAAGGTTGAAGTACTAATATCAAGACTATTTTTTCCAAATAAATAACCAGATTGAGACTCTATATGTCCGGCATTTGTGTTAAGTTTCACACCTTGATTTGACCAAATCACACCTTGATTATTTTGAATTAACGGACTTTGAATAGAGATCAACCCTTCAGCAGCGATTTTCCCTTGAGTATTATCTAACCCTTTCTTTAAATTCAGTGAAAAGGCTTCTTTACCACGTTGAATCCAGCTACTCTTCTTATTATTAAGTTGTGCAGTATCTATCAGAAAATGCCCTGCATTTAGGTTAGTATTCTCCGCTAGAATAGCGTCTGGACTGATTAATGTAGTATTCCCCTCACTGTATAATGTTGCTTGCTTCAAATTTAAAGGTGAGTAAGTAGATTGGAAAGCAATACTATCAGCTGTTGATTGACTTTCAGATAAATCAAGGGTACCTGCTTTAGCATTAATTTGGCCACTAGCTAGATGCTGAGCTTTAGATGAAACAGAATTTTCAGCTGAGAGCATAATGCTAGCACCTTGGGCACTTTGACTATCTAATGAACGACTCTCACCTTGTGTAGTTTCTTGAGCAGTTACACCTGCAGCGATTAACGCACCTTTACTAGCTTCAATATTCTTCGCTTGGTAAGTAACATTACCCTTCACTACAGTTTCACCTGTTTGAGTGAGATTATCCTTAGCTTGAACTGAGATCCCACCCTGACGCGAAACAATCGAACCATGTTGTGCTACATTAGCTTGAGAACGTAATGATACATTACCTTGCTTAGTCTCAATTTTCCCGGTATTTTCAATCGTTTTCTTTGCGCTGAGCTCAGCTTGTTGTGTCGAACTGATAGTACCACTATTGACAATTTTCCCTTGGCTATCAATCTTCACATCACCCGCAGATGCACCAATGTGTCCCGCATTACGCACACCAAGGCCTTGGCCGTTATCCACTAAATGGATTTTTTCAGCATACATCCCACCTAATTGGCTCACATCCACACTGTAGCTTTGGTTTTCACTTTGCGTGTCTGAAGTGCGGTCAGTGTTATCGGTGTTTTTATCACCCACGTACACAACTGAATCGTTAGTGCGGTCAACGTTGTTTTTACCTGTGGTAACTTTAATCCCTTTCTTCGACCAAACCCCACCTTTGATTTCGGCTTTCTCCGCGATAATATCGGTGTAATCAGATTGGCTGTTATCCATGCCTTTTTGACCAACAGTCACTTTACCGCCTTTTACGCGATAGCCTTTCAACTCACCATTTTCAACTTCCGCTTTACCCGTTGTCAGCGTGGTGCGTCCCGCATTAATCACACCACAGCCATCACATTGGATACCACTTGGGTTGGCAATCACCACATCCGCTTTTTTACCTGCAACTTCCACATAACCTTTTAAACGGCTTGGATTAGCGGAGTTCACCTCGTTAAGAATGACTTTCGCTTCACCGCGAGCAAGATTCGGGTTACCTTGCACCCAGCCCGCCATTTGTGTTTGGGCCGCTTTACGAGCATTGTTTAACACGGCGCCTTTCTCTGCCACATCAAATTGTGAATATTGGTTACGTGATACCCCACCTGCGCTTGGTGTTTGAATATTTACTTGCGGTAAACCATTGCCGGTTTGAAGTACTGTGGGTTGTTGATTACCCGGTGCAGATTTATCTGCACGAATGGCCATATCTTCTGCATGAACAGAAGGGGATAAGAAGACAAAGCCCAATGCTAACATTAAGCTAAAATGAATAGGATTAAGTGAAAGTGTACTTGAAAATAGTCCTGTTTTTTCTTGTTCTGAGCTCACATTTTCACTTTGTGCTTTACCTTGAGATTTTGCCAGCTCAGATACCACGACAAGCTGGTTTAATACACGGCTAAAAATCACTTTATAATGACGTTTATTCATTTTTTAATTTCCTTTAAAGTTTTAAATTCTGTTTGGTTTTAATCAATTTATTCATCTAAAAGCGTGAGCATTAAAAACGGTAGCTCACATTAAATCCGGTTGTCACATGACTGGTTCTAAATCCTTCCGGTTTTTTAATTGGGACGCCCACAAAATAATCATAGTTAATGCCCCATAATTTACCACGAAGTCCAATTGCACCACCCATTAAGCTATCACCAATTTGAAGCTCTTCTTGGCTGGAGCGCACTTTACCTCGGTCAATCCCTAAATAAAGCTCATGTCCTTTATTGGCAATATCCCAACCCAACTCATTTCGCCATAACCAACCTTTTTCACCGGAAAGTGATAGCTCACCATCAAACCCTCGCACGGTATAACGACCACCAATACTAAATTTATCTTGTTGTGTTAAAGGTGTGCCGTTCCATTGTCCATTCCAACTGGTGTTAAAACGGAAAGGCTGATTACCGATAGTGAAAGGATAGGTAAAATCAATGCCTGCAGTAAAAATCTGCATACGGGAAGTCCCTTCACCAAATTCCTCTTCCGGAGCAGGTAAGGCTTTATTCCCACCCGTACCACGTTTATAGTTCGCAAACAGTTGTAACACTGTTTCGCCAATATATTGAGTGTGATTTAAGCCCACTTCCCAACCGGCTGTTCGACGACGCTGCACTTCAATTTCGGTGTCATTGATATAGTTATGGGATTTTTTCGTCCATAACGCGGCATTCACATAGGTTTTATGAAGACTTCCACGAGATAATAAGCGACTTAAATTGGCTTTCATTTGTTGGCTTTCACCCGAATAGGTATAAGACTCAAACGCGCCCGCCACCGTTTGGTGATAAGAATATTTTGAACCAGAAAGGGTTAAGAGATAGTTCTTCCAAGGAATAGAATAATAGAGGCTGACATTTTTACTGCCATAATCGCCTTCCGCATCATCGCTATTACGTTTAAAGCTGCGTGTACCACTGATATAGAACATATCATTAAGTGTTAGCACATTATCCCAGGAAAACGTGGCTGAGCCCTGTAAGCGACCCGTAGCTTTACTGCCTGAGTCATCTAGTCCCAAGGTTAAATGGAAAGGTAAGCTTTGCTTATAAGCAATCACCACGTCTGTTTCACCTACCGCATCTGTTGGCACAAGCTCCATATTCGCATCAGCACTCGGTACACGTTTTAAGTTTTCTAAACCTTGTTCAATATTGCGAATATTTAATATATCCCCCTGCGCCATTGGCATGGCAAACCATAAGGTGCCACGGGTGGCAAACGGAATTGCACTTTGGTCTTGTAATTGAATACGACCTACTTTACCTGGAATCACGGTGAGTACGAGCATGCCTGAACGCAAATCCTGCGGCTCCACCACCACGCGGGTCGTGACATAACCAAAATCAATTAAACGATTTTGGATACGGCGAAGTAAGACATTAATCCCCTCTGAGCCAATACAAGCAGGCAGCGCAAAATCACGCTCAGCATAAACTGACTTTAACACCCAAGAGAATCGGCTTGGTTGGATTAATTTAAGAGAAGACGCTGATGAATTTTCTTCTTCAGCTTGATAATCGGTCAGTACCAATTGATTGATAGGAAAACATTGTGCTTCATTTTGTGGAAAGCCAAGTGAGGCTTCTTTTTCACCCTCCAAGCGTACATTTGCGGATTGCGTTTGCTGCGCTAAAATCGCTGCATCTTGTTCCGCTTGTTGCCTCTGTTGTTTGGCATCGATTTGTTTTTCTACATTTACATTTGGTGAGCTAGGTGCTGCCAAAGCGAAAGAGGAAATAAATAATAAACTAGAAAGAAAAGAGCGAGATAAGTTCTTCATTATACTGCAGAGATTAAGTTGTTGATAAATTTTCCATATAATATCAAAAGTTGTTTTAAAATTCTATAAACTAATATTTTTAATACAAAAATGCGGGATGGATTTTGAGAGGTTTTAAAACTCTTTTAAAATTGACCGCAATTTATCATTAATGAACTATAATAGCCCATATAACCTCAAATAAAACCCAGATTATCTAGGCTTTATTTCTTAACACGCTAATTACCAACTATCAAAATATCGATCCAACTTTAGGAACTCCTCATAGCATCCAAACTTAGGATAATTATAATAATTAGAATTAGTATTTATAATAACCTCATAACTATCAACAATATTAGACTCATAGTCCATTCTTTCTGAAAAAACGTGTCCATCCTCTAAAATTTTAAATTGATGTATAATAATAGGAGCCTTACCTACCCCATATTTTTTAGATGTAATAAAAGATAAAAATAATTTATCAGTTGTTAATTTACTAAATTTAAATTCATATGATAAAACCTCATTAAGATTATCATCTAAAAAGTACACAATGACATAATCTTTCCCAATAACAATATAGGAATCAGGTCTACTAGAAGAATTGATTAAAACAGTATATTCCTCCTTTCCATGTCTCCTTAAGGCATCTTCGACAGAAAACTCCCCCCAAGATTTTTTTTTAACAAATGACCATCCTTTACTGTAAAAATATTTCTCCATACAACAACCTCTTGTAAATTAATAAACATTACCTTCACTATCACGAATAATTATTTTCAATTCATTAGCCTTATCTAATATCTTAGATGGAATAGGATTATGCTGTTTAGGCACCTCTAAAATATATTCTCCTCTTAATACTTTCCCACCTAAGATGCCATTAGAAGGGACATCCGCAATTCTACTTCCCTCTGAGTATTTTTCATGATTCTTTTAAATTGCTTACCATCAACTGAATAAGATACAAATCCCAGCGCCAAAGAATATCACAGAAGTATTGTCTAACCATATCCTCTAAGCGTTATAAGATTCACTTAAAGTAAAACACCACAGATAACCTGCCGTTTTTTACAATATATTTGCTATAAAAAATAAGCGGTTATAGAATACCTATAGCAAGCTGAAATTAATGAGATTAAGTTGGTATGAATAACGTACAAAAGAAATATTTTATTGGCCTAACCCATTTTTTGGGAAATGTTCTCGGCCCTAAATACGAAGTCGTATTTCATTCTTTTGATAAGAATAAGGCTCATATGGAAGCCATTGCGAATAGCCACGTTAGCGGGCGGACTCTTTCCTCTCCACTTAGCTCTTTTGCTTCAAGTTTGTTGCAGGATAAAGTGTATTTAGATAAGGATTTTATCTTTAACTACAAAGCGGTGGCAGATTCCGAAAAGGTCATTCGAGGTGCAACTTATTTCATTAAAAATGGGGATAAATTAGAAGGTATCCTTTGTATTAATCATGACACCTCTGAGTTAGTTGATGTGATGACCAAATTAATTTCACTGGAAAACCTTGGAAACTTCGTCAATATTTTAGGTATTGATGCTGCCTTTGCCGAAGTAGAAGAAGCCGAAATAATTAATAAAGAAAAACTCGAAAACTCCATCGAAGATATCCTTTGTGAATACCTTGATTTCACCCTATTACATTCCGATAAACCACTCAGCTTAAGACAGCGGGAAAACGCCGTTCAAGTCTTATTTGATAAGGGTATTTTCAATATCAAGGGTGCCATTCCGATGGTCGCTAAATATTTGAAAATCTCAGAACCTAGCGTATATCGCTATCTCAAAGCGATCAAAGAGAAAGCATAAAAAAGTGCGATTAAAAACACACTGATTTTTAACCGCACTTTTTTATTTTAATCGTGTTATTAGCCCACTACTTCAGGCAATATACCTAATTTAATTAGGAATGGGATACTCACGATAATAATCCCTAGAATTGAGACAAAGAGTAGGACCCCTGAACCACCCGGCACACGATAAGGTAAGTTTGGATGTTGATGGCGAGCTTTCCAAACCAATGCTGCTGGC
This sequence comes from Parahaemophilus parainfluenzae, assembly GCF_001055095.1. Classification (GTDB taxonomy): domain Bacteria; phylum Pseudomonadota; class Gammaproteobacteria; order Enterobacterales; family Pasteurellaceae; genus Haemophilus_D; species Haemophilus_D parainfluenzae_Z. The sequence continues at coordinate 143,748 of NZ_JVHG01000024.1, read as the reverse complement.
AATACCACTGCATAGAAAGCAAACATTTGTCCTGCATAACCTAATGCAAGGATGAAGCCTTCTGGATAGAAGAATGCAAAGAGCAATGGCGGAAGGAACGTTAAGAAACCTAAACTTAAACGGTTTGCAGAAAAATTGAATACACGTTTTAACAAGTCGTCAATACATTCTAGTAAGCCTAGTGCGACCCCTAAGAATGAGGTAATCAGTGCTAAGGCAGAGAAGATTTTCACGACAGCCGCAATGATGGTGCTGCCTGTAATCACTCGAACGGCTTCAATCAATCCATTTAATGTTGGATCTTGATTAAGGATTTCTAAGAATCGGCTTTGACTTAACACGCCGTGAGTAGAAAATTGCCATAAAAGATAACCCACTAATGTGATTGCAGAGCCCACAATAATAGAAAATCTTAAGGCTTTTACATCACCTTCTAAGTATTTATTTAAGCAAGGAATTGAGCCGTGGAAACCAAAAGCGGTAAAGAAAACTGGACTAGCCGAAATCAATAGCGCTTTATCAATTGGCATGGCCATTAAGTTATCGATTTTAATTTCTGGAATCATCAATCCAAGCACAATGAATAGCGCTGCAATCATCGCGATAAATAAGAAGCGATTTAAGGCATCCACAAAGCTTGTGCCAATTGCTACGAAGATACCAAAGAAGATCGTAAATGCTAGGATAGAACCTTTCATTTTGAGATCAGGTGTCGCAAAATCAGGTAAAGTTGAAGCAAGAATTGCACCACCACCGGTTACATAGGCGGAAAGTAACGCATAAAGGAAAATCATTAATACGCTGGTTGCGACAATTCGTCCTGGTCGACCAAAATACTGTGCGGCAAGCGTGCCAATACCAGCATCATGTTCAGCAGTTTGGTAAACCTCAACAAATAATAATGCGCTATAGGTGAGCAGAATCCATAAAAGAACAAGTAGAACAACTGTAAACGTGAAACCTATTCCTGCAGAGGTGAGAGGCATGGCAAGCATCCCTGCCCCAATCATCGTCCCTGAGGTAATCAAGGTACTTCCCAATGTTTTATTCATGAGTTTTCTCCTTTCCGATTATCGTAGAAAGGCTAGTCACTTCCTTATTTGACAATACATCAAACCACAATGTCATTAGAATGTTTTCGCATTTTTCTCATTAACCAAATATTGTTTAGATACAAAAAGCCCTTACCCCGTTACTGAGGTAAGGGCGGTAGGCCTATTTTTGTTCAAAACGTGCAGTGAAGAAACGTAATTGTTTTGGTTCATACACGAAACGAAGCCCTTTAATATCCTCTTTATGTTTGAATAAGTGGATAATACCATCAGCAACTAAATCCATGTGTGCATAGGTGTAAACACGACGCGGAATAGTAATACGTACAGTTTCAAGTTTTGGATGATGGTTTTCGCCAGTTTTGATATCACGACCAGCTGAAATAATACCACGTTCCATTGTACGCACACCGCATTCAACATAGATTGCTGCCGCTAATGCTTGTGCCGGGAAGTCTTCTTCTTGTTTCAAATGTGGACAGAAACGACGTGCATCTAAGAACACCGCATGACCACCAATTGGTTCTACAATCGGTACACCTGCTGCTTTTAATTTTTCACCGAGGTAACGTACTTGTTTAACACGGTGTTCAATGTACTCTTCCTGAGTTGCTTCTTTCAAACCGATCGCCATTGCTTCCATATCACGACCAGCCATACCACCGTAAGATGGCATACCTTCGAACACCACAACCAATTCTTTCGCTTTCATGAATAATTCTTCATCATTCATACATAAGAAACCACCGATATTGGTTAAGCAGTCTTTTTTACCACTCATTGTACAACCATCTGCATAGCTGAACATTTCTTGAACGATAGATTTGATTGAACGATCTTGATAGCCTGGTTCTTGTTCTTTAATGAAATAAGCATTTTCAATACAACGAGTTGCATCGTAGAACACTTTAATGCCGTGTTTTGCGGTTAATTCACGAACAGCTTTCATGTTTGCGATAGAAACCGGTTGACCACCCGCTAAGTTTACTGTTACCGCCAAGCACACATAAGCAATATTTTCAGCACCTTTTTCGTTAATTAATTTTTCTAATTTTTTAACATCAATATTACCTTTGAATGGGATATCTAATGTTGCATCATGCGCTTCATCACGAATGATATCGTAGAAAATACCGCCATTGGCTTCTTGGTGGAAACGTGTAGTAGTGAAATACATATTGCCTGGTACGTATTGACCCGGTTTAATCGCGATACGAGAAAGAATATTTTCAGCACCACGACCTTGGTGAGTTGGCACAATATATTTGAAACCAAATAAGTCTTGAACTGTTTCTTGTAAATGGTAGAAGTTGCGGCTACCTGCATAAGCTTCATCACCCATCATAATACCGGCCCATTGACGGTCACTCATTGCATTCGTACCGCTATCGGTTAAAAGGTCGATATAAACATCTTTTGAGTCAAGTAAGAAGGTATTGAAGCCTGCCGCTTTCATCGCTTTTTCACGTTCTGCTTTTGGTAAGATTGAAACAGGTTCAACACTTTTAATACGGAACGGTTCTGCTGGATAGTATGCCATAATAAATCTCCTATTTATGTTAGGTTTAAGTCCAAACGATTATTAACCCGTTATCAAAAACATCTATCATCGAGTTGCAAGCATAGTACTGAATTTTTTTCTGCAATACTGTGATCAAAGTCACAAATCAATAAATTTTTATCAAATTCGTGAAAAAATATTTTTATTTGATAATTTTGTATCAAATTTATAAGCTTTCTGATTTTTAGAGCAATTAAACAAGCCAGGTTGGACTATCCAATTTTCTCAACAGAACAAGCGGGCATAGGAATGGTGTTGCAGGCAGAATTGCCATGAGAGAGTGATAGTTCGGCAGAAGAAGTATCAAAAATACAAAAGTGCGGTCAATTTTGAGAGGTTTTAAAACTCTTTGAAAATTGACCGCACTTAAATTATCAATACTTCAATAACTTCTTCAGATGTATAGTTTTTTAGATAGATACAAGCACGCGTCAGGAGACACGCCTATCTGGGAGTGCCAATAATAAATTATTCACATACTCCACCTTACTAAAAATCCCCCTCTTCTATAACCTCAATAGCACCACATCCTATAAATAACCATCTTAATGTTCCCGATAAAAATGGATCATCTAGAACTTTAGTTGCAAATAAAAAGTGGTCTTCATCTAAAATAGTTGCTCCCCACCAAAACCAGCTTCTATCTATAGGATCCATAAGAAATATCCAGTTATCAAAAGTCCAATCGTCCTCTCTTTTTCTACAAAAAAAACCAAAAATATCAAAACGGCTTTTAACTTTTTTAAAACCATTAATAAATTTTATTGGTAATATTTTTTTCCAAGCTTCTACATCGTCCCATTTAGACTTAGTATATAAATCATATTGATAATTGACCTTTAATAACACATCTCTTGCTAATCTCATTACCTCATTGGCATTACCATTGCACCTAATAATAAAATTCATCCCTAAGCCCTCTTGATAAGTGGGAAGACCATTACTTTCAAGACGAAGCCTTTCTTCTAAGAGATGCCTAAAAAAAGCATCATTAATTCCCATTTCTTCCCCTTTTTTTCTTTATTTTATTAGCAATGTTTTTTTCTTCTTTTTTTAGATAGTTTCCAAAAGATATAACTAATATCATAGAAAAGAAGAAAAAATGGAATATATACTTTATAACAAATGAAATTTCTGCAGGATATCCTCTTAAATACATCATTATAGAAAGTAACACTGTCATAATAATTGAAGAAAAAAAAGCCTTTTTAAGAATAGCAAATATATTCATCATTACTTATTCTCCATTATTTTTGCTATCCTTCGTCGCATGAATCAAGGATTCATACATTCTATCTTGCCAAGTTAATAATATCATTGTAAAAGTCAATTATATCTTTTGTTTTTACTATCCATTCAGATATCTTAAAACCATCTTCATTTAAGACCTCTCGTTCATTTACATATTCATTGATTTTAGACGCATCAAATTCTGGGAAATCATCTACAAATATTATCTTATTTTGAACATAAGAATTTTCCCCATCATAATAAATAATCCATGCAGAAATAAAATTTAAAGATTCTGGCTTATGCATAGATGTAATAAGTACTGAATGTTTCTTTTTTTCTATCCCATCAGCTATGGATGTAGCCCAGCTCTTTTTATATTCTTCAATGCCCCAGTAGTCTATTGGAATATGCAATTCTTCTACATATTCACCCAAAGAGATCGAGGCCAAAACATGCATTCCATTTTCATTATTAATAGACACGCCTTTATCTTTAAAGAAAATACCAAACATTATTAATCCCTAACTTCAATTAGTTAAAATAGATTTTACAACATCTGACTGAATCACTAATTAAACCTCTCAACAATCATACCAAAAATTGCTCATTCTTAAACCAATTGAACAAGCCATTTGAACTAACTAATTTTCCACATAGTCAAAGCAATCGTAAAAGGAATGCTTTTACACGCCGGATTGCATAAGTGCTTAGGCAAGCAATCCCGACAAAAATAGAGGAGTAGATTTATGAAATCTAAATTGATGAAAGGGTTAGTGATTGTTGCATTAGCAGGAAGCTTAACCGCTTGTGAAATGGACAGACAACAACGTCATACTGCAACAGGTGCAGCAATCGGCGGCGTAGCCGGTGGTTTATTAGGTGGAGATATTGCCACAACACTCGGCGGCGCAGCATTGGGTGGCGTAATCGGTAGTCAAGTGAACAAGGGCGGAGACTACGATGACAGAGAATATCGCCATCATAAAAAACACCATCATCACCACAGAAAACACCGTGATTGGGATGATGACTGGGATGATTAAGCCAAAATACAGATAAAAATGACCGCACTTTTGAGATACAAATCAAAGTGCGGTCATTTTTTTAGGGATTATTTATGAATTAATAAGGATTACCACCAACCAAGGAGTTTCATCCATAATCCACCCACACCGAACCAAATCACTAATGAAAGGATGGAAACAATAAAGCTCACGCCCCACCATTGACCGGTTGAGTTATAACCTGAACCGTATAAAGCTGGGCCAGGACCACCTGCGTATTGCGTTAAACTCATGGATAATGTTGAGGTGTAACCTAAACCAATTGCAGCAATGATTGGTGGTGTACCCACAGCAATAGCCGCAGCCACGAAAGCGAGATACATTGCGGAAATATGCGCCATGGCTGAAGCAAAGAAATAGCGGGTATAGAAATACACCAACACTAAAATAGTAAAGGCAATTGGCCAGCTGAAACCACCCACAGATGAAGAAATGTGGGTAGAAATCCAAGTGATTGCACCGTATTTATTAAGTGCATTTGCCATCATCACCAATACCGCAAACCAGAACATCGTATCCCATGCGGTGGTTTCTGCTACGATATTTTTCCAGCTCATAATATTGGTTAATAATAAAATCACTAAACCGATAAACGCTGAAATTGTTGCAGGGATATGGAAGACTAAATCACCCACTGTCCAAAGGAATAAAAGAAGGATAAAGTCTAGGGCAAGAATCCATTCCGCTTTGCTCATTGGGCCCATGCTTTTTAATTCTTCACGTGCCATTTCTGCCATTTTAGGCGTATCTTTTAATTCTGGCGGATAAATTAAATACACGAAATAAGGCAAGACGATTAAGCTCACAATACCTGGTACGATCGCCCCTAAGAACCATGTCATCCAAGTGATTTCTACACCTTGGCTTTTCGCGAGTTCTGCAATTAACGGGTTACCCGCCATCGCAGTTAAGAACATGGTACAAATAATCGTATCAATTTGAGAGACAACAATCGCTAAGAATGCACCTGCACGACGAGCAGTTGGACCCGGTTTGGATTCATACGCATCAGCAATAGATTGCATAATTGGGTACATAATACCGCCACCACGCGCAGAAGCCGAAGGAATACCCGGACCGATAACAACATCAGCCAACGCCATACCATAGGCCACACCCATCATTTTTTTACCAAAACGACCAACGAAGTACAGCGCGATACGTTTACCTAAACCGGTTTTAATCACCGCGCGAGATAAAAACATAGCAATAGCAATCAACCAAATTGTGCCGTTTGCAAAGCCAGATAACATACCAACATCACCTTGTTTTGGCGAAATTGGTGTAAGCCCAGTTAATCCACTGATCACCAAGGCAACGAGTGTTGCAGCACCCATAGGCATTGCTTTAGCGATAATAGCGACAATGGTTGCGACAAACAGTGCCAGCATTCCCCATGCTTTAGCGGATAGACCTTCTGGTGTCGGGATTAACCAAATCCCTAAACCAACGATGACGGCAATCAGCAGCCCCTGCCATTTAAAGCCAAGTTTGACTTCTACTGCTGGAATTTTACTTTCCATAGGATAACTCCTAGATAAATGAACAAAAAATAATTCATCACGTATAACGACCGTGACGCAATCGATTAAATAAGCGGTTATAAAGATACCACTTATTTAGTACGAGTAAAGGTTTAAGCGATGTTTTTAATAAAATTTGATGAAAACTTGATGCAGATTAAAAAACAACTTTAAGAATGAAGAAATTGATTCACGTGTTCAAGTACGGCTTTTCTCACGTTATCCTTTTCAAAAAGAATTTCATGTTTTGCTTGAGGTACAAGCATGGATTCTGCATGCGGAAAAAGTGCGGTCAATTTTTCAAGATTTTTGTTATCCACAATTTTTTCTTTTTCCGCTTTTAAAATAAGCACAGGTGTTTCTACTCTTGGAATGATTTTAGGGAGTGCTTTTATTGCATTTAAACACAAATGTACCCAGCGGAAAGTCGGACCGCCTAAGTGAATAGCAGCACGTTTTCGATTAATACGGTTCATCCATTTCATTCGCGTTTTAGAATGGCTAAGTTCATTAAAGTTTAAATCTGCCGGTTTGTAATGTCCTTTACCAAAAACATAGCGATGACCTTGACCAAATGCCATCATCGTTGCAATGATGAGTTCATCTCGTAATGGATGTTTCATTGGAACACCAAAGAAAGGCGAAGAAAGCACAGCCTTTTTAATATGGTGATCGTAATTGGCTAGATAATAGGTGGAAATCAACGCACCGAGGGAGTGCGCGAGAATATATTGCGCTTGATAAGCATAAAGTGCGGTCGTTTTTTCAATGATTTTTGCCATATCATCGGTATAAAAACGAAACTCATCTAAATGCCCTTTTTGAGGAATAATACGCTGTGAATAGCCTTGTCCTCGATGATCGAAAAGCAAAACATCATAACCTTGTTGGTAAAAGTCATAAGCCAACTCAGTCCATTTCAGCATATTTTCTGCTCGACCATTGACCAAAATCATCAATTTTCTGACCGCACTTTCAGGCTGAACCAAATGACGATAAGCTAATTTGATATTTCGTTCGCCAGAAAGATATTGCGTCGGAAATTGCTCAAAAAAAGGCAATAACTCTGCAAGAGCAAATTGATGAAAATGAGGTTCTCTGATCATAATTTTTTAACAAAAAATAGTGTAGGGATAGTAATAACAGATATGATGATATAAGGTATTTTTAATTCGATCCAAGCATAGTGAAATAAACTTGAAAGCTCAAGCGTATTTCCTAAATCAGTACTATCAAAGGTAATAAAAACTGAACCCAATAACCATAAAAGCCCAAGCCACAAACAACCGATAATAAAGCAAGATAATTTATGAGAAATAATAAAAGGAAACAATGCTAAAAACGCAACAGTTATCGTTGTAAATAATATATTAAACGTATATTCACAACGTGCCTCAGATAAGAATTCACCCGTGTAATCTTGGCATGTTGTTGCAAAGGTTTCAGGATAACCAAGGCGTGAGACAAACCAATATTGCAAAAGAAATGTCATTAAAGAAATTGTAATAAAAACAAAGATAGATCGTAGCATATTATCTTTTGTAGTAATGAAAAGGGCGTAGTAAATACGCCCTTTGTCGTGAAAATAAAACTTATGCCACCAATTGTTTTAAGATACGGCGAACTGGCTCTGCAGCACCCCATAATAATTGGTCACCTACAGTGAATGCCGCTAAGTATTCTGGACCCATTGCCAATTTACGTAAACGACCAACTGGTACGCTTAATGTACCTGTTACTTTAGCTGGGGTTAATTCACGTAATGTGGTTTCTTTGTCGTTTGGAATTACTTTCACCCATTCATTGTGAGACGCTAAAATTTGTTCGATTTCTTCTAACGGTAAGTCTTTTTTCAGTTTGATGGTGAACGCTTGGCTATGACAACGTAATGCACCGATACGTACGCATAAACCATCTACTGGAATTGGATTGTCGCTTAAACCTAAGATTTTGTTGGTTTCTGCATAGCCTTTCCATTCTTCTTTAGTTTGTCCAGTTTCAGGAAGAAGTTTGTCAATCCAAGGGATTAAGCTACCACCTAATGCTGCACCGAAGTTATCTGTTGGGAAGCTATCAGAACGCATTTCTGCTGTCACTTTACGTTCAATATCTAAAATTGATGAAGCGGGGTCTTTTAATTCGCTTGAAACCGCTTGCTCTAACAAGCCCATTTGTGAAATCAATTCACGCATATTTTTTGCGCCTGCACCTGAAGCCGCTTGATAAGTTGCAACAGACACCCATTCCACTAAATCTTTTTCAAATAAACCACCGATAGCCATTAACATTAAGCTCACGGTACAGTTACCACCCACGAAAGTTTTAATGCCTTTTTTCAAACCTTCAGAAATCACGTGTTGGTTTACTGGATCAAGCACGATAATTGCATCATCTTTCATGCGTAGTGCAGACGCCGCATCAACCCAATAACCGTCCCAACCTGTTGCTTTTAATTTTGGATAAACTTCATTGGTATAGTCGCCACCTTGGCAGGTCACGATAATGTCTAATTTTTTAAGTTCTTCAATGTCGAATGCATTTTTAAGTTCACCTGCCTCTTTGCCTGCAAATACAGGGGCTTTTTGACCTGCTTGAGAAGTGGTGAAGAAAACTGGATTAATATTGGCAAAATCTTGCTCTTGCACCATACGATCCATTAATACGGAACCGACCATTCCGCGCCAACCGATAAAACCGACGTTTTTCATGAATTTTTCCTTATTTTATGTTGTGTTGAATGGGTCTATTAATTACAGGCTTTACGCCACAAAATCAAGTTTTTTTAGAAAAAATGAGTCTTTGTTTAATTTTTCTCAATAAAAAATCCCCTTTCGGGGATTTATTAATTATTTATCTGCTTTTTTCGTGGTTTTCTTTACCGTTTTTTTCGGCTCAGATTTACCTTCAGATTTGACCGCACTTTTCTTTGTTGTGGTAGACTTGGTGGTCTTCTCTTTTGTGGTTGCAGATTTAGTTGCTTTTTTCTTTGGCTTTTCAGCTAAATTTGCCGCTTTCCATTCCTCAAATTTTTCAAGTAATACTTTACCCATTGGGCTTGGATCGCCTGTAAATAAGGTTTGGAGGCCATTATTCTCAATGATATGACGGCGAAGTGCTAAACGTTCTTGATGATTTTCTGCTAAACGAACTGCACGTTCAACATATTCATCTACCGTATTCGCAATTAACCATTCTGGTAAACCTAAACGTTTAAACAAACCTTCATCAATATGTTCATGAACTTCTGCACCGGTTTTACATACACCCACTAAACCTAATGTCACCATATCAATAATGCCATTCGTGTTACCGAATGGGAATGGGTTTACCATCATATCGCAGTTATGCAAAATACGAAGATATTGATCATAAGGTGCATGTGGATGAGCTGTCGCATCATTGCCTAAATAAGATTTAATAAAACGCTCAACATAAGGATGTGTCACACCACTAGATTGACCTAATGCAAAGTGGAAATGAACTTTCACATTAGCACGATCACGAATAGCCTTTAATGCCGCCAAGAAATATGGGTTAAGCTTCATTGTGGTAGAAGCAATACCAATATTCACCACTTCAGGATTTTCACGTAAGCGATATTCTATGTGTTGCGGTGCAAGTGCTGAAGGCACATAAGGTAAGGCATCTTTCGGTAAACGCAATAATTGCTCACTAAAGCATTTCTCAGAACCCACATAATCATCTTCTACAATCACATATTCAATAAAATCAGAATGTGTCGTAGCCGGATGGCCTAAAGCAATTACTTGAACCGCTGCAAGACGGGTGTTACTTGTAAAAATGGTGGTTAAATCCATCCCAATACTTGGCATATAAAGAACGGCTGCACCATTTTTTTCACAAATATCTTTTAATTCATTCAATTTACCAAAAATATTATCACCTTTTAATAAATGGAATTCATCAAACACCGCTTGGCCTGCTGCATCTACAGCTTCATTACCCACACCAATTAAATGAAAACGCTCACGTGCAGCAATCATTGAAGTGGAATGCGTACGGTAAATTGAATGAGATGAATGGAAATGCTCCAATAACACCACCATGACGGGTTTGCCATTACGCTCACCTAATTTCGTGACATCACGATCTGTCCATCCACCTTGCAATAAATGACGACGGATGACTTGGTTTAATGCTTTTTTCACCCAATGTTTATTTTCAGCAATATCGTAGCTGCAATGCATATACACATCGTGTGAAATTGCACTCGGTACATTATTTAAGTTTTCAATTGTCGCTAATTTTTCAGGGAACCATTGTAAAAGCGTACCACGCTTAGAAAACGATTGTTCTGTACCAATAAAACGTGGTGATTGCAACGCAAAACAAAGCGATGCGCATAACTCTGGATCTAAATTCCATAAAGCATCAAGATTAACATTCACATTAGATTCTGGCAGATAGAAAATACAGAATTTAATTAATGATGATCTCGTATTGTCTAAATGGAAATCGGATAAATTGGTTTTATCTGGATTGCGGTTATAAGCTTGCAAAACATGATCCGCATTCACAAATGGCGATGATGCGAAAATCATGTTAATCCAACGTTGTAAGGTAAAGAAACGTTGCGCCCCACCTTCAGAAATATCTAATTTAGGATCAGAAAATAACTCACTCATTGCTACCGCTACACGGGTACAAAAATGCTCGACTTTCTCTTGTACTAATTCATCGTTTAATTGACTAGGATAATCAATTTGAATACCTTCTATACCACCAAAATTAGTATCGATTTTGCTTAAAATATCGAGCAATTCTACGCAAGCTGCTTCATAATTTTTTGCTGCAACTTCTTGTTCAAAACGGATAACACTGGGTTGTTTTTGTGTTTCTGCCATTTCTAAATTCCTTTGGTAAAAAATAAATAAGATTAATAATTAACAGGTTCCCCACAGATCATATTCATCTGAATGGGTAATGGTTACTTTAATAAACTCGCCTACTTTCACAGGCGCGCCACTTAGATTTTCAATATAAACTAAGCCATCAACTTCTGGTGCATCAGCTTTTGTACGGCCGATAATACCTTCGTCATCAATTTCATCCACGATTACATCAAGCGTTTGGCCAATTTTTTGTTTTAATCGTTCAGCCGAAATTTCTTGTTGTAATTGCATAAAGCGGTGAAAACGTTCTTCTTTTACATCTTCAGGCACTTGGTCGGCCATTTCGGTAGCTGGTGCTCCCTCTACCGGGCTAAACTTGAAACAGCCCACGCGATCAAGTTGTGCTTCTTTTAAGAAATCCAATAACATTTGGAAGTCTTCTTCTGTTTCACCTGGGAATCCTACAATGAAAGTTGAACGCAAGGTTAAATCCGGACAAATCTCACGCCATTGCTTGATACGCTCTAAAGTGCGGTCAATTTTTCCTGGTCTTTTCATCGCTTTTAAAATTTTTGGACTTGCGTGTTGCAATGGAATATCCAAATAAGGCAACAATAAACCTTCCGCCATTAATGGAATTAAATCATCCACGTGCGGATAAGGATAAACGTAATGTAAACGTACCCAAATACCTAATTTACCAAGCTGTTTACACAAGGTCATTAAGTCATTTTTTATTGGCATGCCATTCCAAAAAGCGGTTTTCACGCCACCTTCTTTGCGTTGTGTATCCATCGCATAAGCAGAAGTATCTTGTGAAACAACCAACAATTCTTTCACACCCGCATCAGCAAGACGTTTTGCTTCATCCAATACTTGCGTGATAGAGCGGCTTTCTAAATCCCCACGTAATGAAGGGATTATACAGAATGTACAACGATGATCACAGCCTTCTGAGATTTTCAAATAAGCATAGTGTTTTGGTGTTAATTTCACCCCTTGTTTTGGTACAAGACTGGTATAAGGATTATGCTCTGGTTTCGGAACGTACTTGTGTACTTGTGCCATTACTGCTTCATAACTGTGCGGACCGCTCACTTCCAATACTTTTGGGTGAACTTGGCGAATTTGATCTTCCTTCGCCCCTAAACAGCCGGTCACAATCACACGTCCGTTTTCTTCCAACGCCTCTCCAATGGCTTCTAGAGATTCCTGCACGGCGCTATCAATAAAACCACAGGTATTCACAATGACCAAGTCCACATTTTCATAACTTGGCACAATGTTATACCCGTCAGTACGTAATTCGGTCAGAATACGTTCGGAATCCACTAAATTTTTAGGACAACCTAAACTTACAAAGCCAATATTCGGCGTTGATTTTTGCATAAATTTATTCTCAGCTATCATCATCTTTCAAAATTTTAGATTTTACTCAATTTCAAGCAGAAAGGCGATAAATTAAAGGTAAATTGATTGTAAATTTGCCCATTAAAGTCCTTTTTTCAGGTAGAATAACGCCCGTTTTTTATTTACTCATATTTATTATTAACATGGAAAATTCTTTTCTTTTTTCGACCGCTCTTGAACAGACGGCTTATTTACTTATCCTAGGGAAAATGCTACTCGCACTTGTACTTGGCGGGATTATTGGTTTAGAACGTGAACTTAAACACAAACCGGTTGGGGTCAAAACCTGTGCCATTATTGCGGTGACAACTTGTGTACTGACGATTGTCTCCATTCAAGCTGCAGAACATTATGCACAAGTTTCAGATAATATTCGAACTGACCCTATGCGACTTGCCGCACAAGTAATCAGTGGCATTGGTTTCTTAGGTGCAGGAGTAATTTTACACAAGAAAAATGATGCCATTTCAGGCTTAACCACAGCTGCCATTATTTGGGCAGCGGCGGCTATCGGTGTGGCAACAGGTGCAGGCTTTATTTTTGATGCCATTATTGCCACTTTAATGATTTTAATCGCTATCCGTATCAGCCCGATTGTGCAACGTTATGTTCGTCGTAAAACCTATAAAAAACGTACTCGTTTAGCCATTCAACTGAGCTCCGCTAACGGCATCAGTAAAGTGACGGATTTATTACTGAAACATGATTACCGCATTGAAAATATCTCAGTCAAAGACCAAGCGAGTGGCGAAGTTCGCTTGCAAGTCCGATGCTACAACATTGATAATGAAATGCTAAAAGATGTCTATACGCTGTTAAAAACAGAAGATGAAGTTTTGAGTGTGGATGTAGAAAATTAAATTATTACTAATAGCTATTACCAACAAAAATAAACTGAATAAAAATTATTTATTAAGTGTATATATTTAGAATATAGTATATTACTAATAAAAGATTAGTACTTTATCTTTAAATATTTTGTGACGAATATCACAAAATGATAAAATAAAAGATGACAATTTTGATTTTTAGATTATTCTGATGGTGCTTCGCAGTTGGAAGCAAGTGTTAAGTTGTATTAAGTTTATCTTCTATTAAAAGGATTTTAATATGCTGAACTTGCTATCTCCTAACCAAACTTGGGTTATTATCGATCCAAGATTGTCTTTTTATTTCCCCATAATTCATTAATCCTTTCTTATTAATTATCAAAGTATTTTCATTTTAGAAAATAAATTTTTTATTTAAACCAAGAAAATTAATTTTGGGGGATTTTTCTATGGAAAATTTTAAACATTTACCTGAACCTTTCCGCATTCGTGTTATTGAACCAGTAAAAAGAACTACTCGTGAGTATCGTGAACAAGCGATCTTAAAATCAGGCATGAATCCATTTTTATTGGATAGTGAAGATATTTTCATTGACTTACTCACCGATAGCGGTACTGGCGCTGTTACACAAGATATGCAAGCTGCAATGTTACGTGGCGATGAAGCCTATAGTGGCAGTCGCAGTTATTATGCGCTAGCTAAAGCAGTGAAAGATATTTTTGGTTATGAATATACAATCCCTACTCACCAAGGCCGTGGTGCTGAACAAATTTATATTCCGGTATTGATTGCTAAACGTGAACGTGAAAAAGGTTTAGATCGTAGCAAAATGGTGGTTTTCTCTAACTATTTCTTTGATACAACACAAGGACATAGCCAAATTAATGGGGCAACGGTTCGCAATGTTTATATAAAAGAGGCATTTGATACAACAGCAAAACATCCATTTAAGGGTAATTTCGATTTAGAAAAATTAGAAAAAGGCATTCAAGAGGCAGGAGCACATAATGTACCTTACATTGTATGTACCATTACTTGTAACTCTGCGGGTGGGCAGCCAGTTTCTATTGCAAACTTAAAAGGCATGTATGAGATTGCACGTAAATACGATATTCCAGTCATCATGGATTCAGCTCGTTTTGCAGAAAATGCCTATTTTGTTCAACAACGTGAAGAAGCTTATAAAGACTGGACTATTGAACAAATTACTTACGAAAGCTATCGTTATGCTGACGGTTTAGCGATGTCCGCCAAAAAAGATGCTATGGTACCAATGGGGGGTATTTTAGCGTTTAAAGATAAATCAATGGAGGATGTCTATCACGAATGTAGAACGCTTTGTGTTGTGCAAGAAGGGTTCCCTACTTATGGTGGTTTAGAAGGTGGCGCAATGGAACGCTTGGCTGTTGGCTTGCATGATGGTATGCGCCAAGAATGGCTAGCTTATCGTATCGCGCAAATTGAATATTTGGTTGCTGGCTTAGAAAAAATTGGTGTACCTTGCCAACAACCAGGTGGTCACGCAGCGTTCGTAGATGCGGGTAAATTATTACCACATATTCCAGCCGATCAATTCCCAGCACAAGCACTTTCTTGCGAACTTTATAAAGTTGCAGGTATAAGAGCGGTAGAAATTGGCTCATTTTTATTAGGACGAGATCCGAAGACGGGTAAACAACTACCATGTCCGGCAGAGCTTTTACGCTTAACTGTACCACGTGCAACTTATACACAAACTCATATGGATTTCATTATTGAGGCATTCCAAAAAGTGAAAGAAAATGCAGAGAATATTAAAGGTTTAACTTTTACTTATGAACCAAAAGTTCTCCGCCACTTTACGGCTCGTTTAAAAGAAGTTGAATAATATAACGAAAAATGCAGTTCATTTTGAACTGCATTTTTTATAAACAGCTAACTCAATAATTTGTTATTGATAAGGATGTTCTATGAAAAAACAACCTTCCATTTTTGGTGGCGCATGTATTATTGCTAGTGTTTGCGTTGGAGCTGGAATGCTTGGTTTACCAACATCTGGTGTTGGAGCTTGGACATTATGGTCAGCATTAGCAATTTGCTTAACGATGATAGTCATGACATTATCTGGCTGGTTATTACTTGAGGCCTATTCCACTTATGATTTAAGAGCATCATTTAGTACCGTAACTAAAGATATGCTAGGTTCAACCATCAATTCTATTAATAATCTTGCGGTGTATTTTGTCGGGGGTATTTTGCTTTATGCTTATACCACTGCATCTGGCGGTATACTAGAAAACCTTATTAAACCGTGGATTGATTTTGGTTCATCTACATTGGCAATTTGTTCCACTGTATTTGTATTAGTCTTTTCCTTCTTTGTTTGGCATTCCACTCGCATTGTAGACAGAATATCTGTTTTATTGATTGTATTCATGGGGTTTACTTTTATTTTTAGTACTTATGGATTAGCAACTAATATTAGTTTAGATACTTTATTAGATATAGGTGGAAAAGATACAAACTATGCAAAATATGCGGTAGGGATGTTTCCTGTTGCGTTAACATCTTTTGGTTACCATCATTCTGTTTGTACGATGCGAGCCTACTATGGGGAAGAGAAAAAAGCTAAATACGCCATTTTAGGTGGAACAGCAATTGCTCTTACGCTTTATTTACTTTGGATTTTTTCAATTTTCGGAAATTTGCCTCGCGATCAATTTGCACCGGTAATAGCTAGTGATGGAAATCTAGATATATTGCTTAACGCTTTAGGCGGGGTAATAGAATCTAACACGGTTAAACAAATGATTAATGCCTTTTCTATCGCTGCAATTTTGTCATCTTTTATTGGCGTGGGATTAGGAGTATTTGATTATTTGGCTGATTTATTTAAATTTGATAATTGTAAAATTGGACGAACAAAGTCATGGGCTGTGACTTTCCTACCTCCATTAATTATGTCAATCTTATTTCCATTGGGTTTCTTAAAAGCCATTGGGTATGCTGGCGCAGTAGCAACAATTTGGACCTGTATAATTCCAGCTATTCTCGCTTATAAATCCCGTAAAATAAATTCAGCAACAACATTCCGAGTTTGTGGTGGAAATGGCTTAATAATCTTTATTGCATTATTTGGTGTTTTTGTCGCTATTTTCCATTTTTTAGCAATGTTTAACTACTTGCCTGCCTTTAAAGGATAAATATCAGCCTAAAGAGCGGTGAAAAAATATCAACAAATATTCACCGCTCTTTTTTATCTAGCTTTTTCCCTTTTTGGCTCCTAAAATAACTGCCACAAAACCTATCTTTATTAAGTTTCAAAGCAGGTAATTAGATGATTTCCGAAGAAAATTTCCAACAGCATACGCCAATGATGCAGCAATATATCAAGTTAAAAGCAGAAAATCCTGACATTTTGTTATTTTATCGAATGGGGGATTTTTATGAACTTTTTTATGATGATGCAAAAAAAGCAGCAGCGTTGTTAGATATTTCTTTAACTAAACGTGGACAATCAGCAGGTAATCCAATACCCATGGCTGGCGTGCCTTATCATGCGGTAGAAGGCTATTTAGCAAAATTAGTGCAATTAGGTGAACCTGTAGCCATTTGTGAGCAAGTGGGTGATCCCGCCACATCAAAAGGGCCGGTTGAACGCAAAATTGTGCGAATTGTGACACCAGGTACGGTAAGTGATGAAGCGCTTTTACCAGAACGCCAAGATAACTTAATTGTGGCGATTTATCAGGAAAAAGAAAAATTTGGTTTAGCCACATTAGACATGACATCTGGACGCTTTCAGCTTTGTGAACCTCATTCAAAAGAAGCCTTGCAAGCTGAATTACAGCGTATTAATCCCGTAGAATTACTTTATTGTGAAGATTTTGCCGAAATGGCCATTATCGAACATTATAAAGGCCTACGTCGTCGTCCTATTTGGGAATTTGAACTCAGTACGGCGATTTCAGAACTTAATCGTCAATTTGGTACGAAAGATTTACGTGCATTTGGTGTGGAAAAATCACCTCTTGGCTTGGCAGCAGCAGGCTGTTTATTGCAATATGCAAAAGAAACACAACGTGCTTCTCTGCCACACATTCAAAGCATCAGTGTTATTCAAAATAACGATAATATTCAATTAGATGCTGCAACACGCCGAAATTTAGAACTCACTCAAAATCTTGCGGGTGGTACAGAAAACACGCTGGCTTCGGTATTAGATAAATGTGTTACACCAATGGGTAGCCGTTTATTAAAACGTTGGATCCATCAGCCTATCCGTCAAACAGACATTCTATTAAAACGCCAAAAAACGATTGGTGAAATTATTGAGCAAGATTTGTATCACGAATTGCAGCCTTATTTGCAACAAGTGGGCGATATGGAACGTATTCTTGCCCGTGTAGCACTGCGTTCTGCACGTCCTCGCGATCTCACACGTTTACGTACCGCATTAGAACAAATTGAACCAATAAAATCGCTGATTCATATAAAAACATCATCAAATTTGACCGCACTTTCTGCGCAAATTGAGGATTTTTCAGCGCAAATCGAGCTACTTCAAAAAGCAATTATTGAAACTCCTCCGTTATTAATTCGCGATGGTGGAGTCATTGCTGAAGGCTATAATGCCGAATTAGATGAATGGCGAACTCTTTCCGCTGGCGCAACACAATATTTAGAAAATTTAGAACAACGCGAACGAGAAAGCACAGGTATTGATACCTTAAAAATTGGCTTTAATGCGGTGCATGGTTATTACATTCAAATTAGCCAAGGACAAGCTCATAAAGCACCGATTCATTATGTTCGCCGTCAAACCTTAAAAAATGCCGAACGCTACATTATTCCTGAATTAAAAGAATACGAAGATAAGGTTTTAAAATCAAAAGGCGCGGCGCTTGCTTTAGAAAAGCAACTTTATGATGAATTATTTGATTTATTGTTGCCACATTTAGGTCAATTACAGTTAGCGAGCTTGGCATTGTCGGAATTGGATGTGTTAGTTAACTTGGCAGAGCGAGCAGAAACCTTAAATTATGTTACACCACAATTTAGCGATGAAATTGGTGTAAGAATTGAAAATGGTCGTCATCCTGTAGTGGAGCAAGTCTTAAAAGCCCCCTTTATTGCTAACCCTGTTAATCTCAATCAACAGCGTCATTTACTGATTATTACTGGCCCAAATATGGGTGGTAAAAGTACCTATATGCGTCAAACAGCTTTAATTACGTTAATGGCTTATATAGGCAGTTTTGTGCCGGCTGATAGTGCAGTTATCGGGCAAATTGATCGCATTTTCACTCGAATTGGTGCCTCTGATGATTTAGCCTCGGGTCGTTCTACATTTATGGTAGAAATGACAGAAATGGCAAATATTCTTCACCAAGCCACTTCACAAAGTTTGGTTCTGATTGATGAAATTGGACGAGGTACGTCTACTTATGATGGGCTTTCTTTAGCTTGGGCTTGTGCTGAATGGTTGGCGAAAAAAACTCGTTCACTTACGTTATTTGCGACCCATTATTTTGAACTCACTGCGCTGCCAGAACAAATTGAAGGTATTGCTAATATTCATTTAGATGCATTAGAACATAACAATACCATCGCCTTTATGCACGCTGTTCAAGACGGTGCAGCAAGTAAAAGTTATGGTCTTGCTGTTGCCGCACTGGCTGGTGTGCCTCAATCCGTCATTAAACTGGCGAAGCAAAAATTGCATCAGTTAGAAAAACTGTCAGCACAAAATGGTGATCAACAAATTCAACATTTAAGAGCGTTAAATCAACATCAAGGTGAATTAGCTTTTGAAGCCGAACCAGATGCTTTACGCGAAGCCATTGAGCAACTTGATCCAGATGAATTAAGCCCAAAACAAGCCTTAGCTTATTTGTATCAATTGAAGAAAATGCTATAAGAAATAAAAAGAGCGGTCAAAAAATTCATTGTTTTTTATGACCGCTCTTTTATTTTCACTAATTTCTTAAAATCTCATAGATTTCAGAATCTTTTCTATCGAGATAATGGATGGATTGGATTTTACGAATGGTGCGTGATTTACCACGAATTAATAAGGTTTCTGTGGTTGCCAAGTTGCCACGGCGAGAAATTCCTTTGAGCAATTCACCATGCGTAATTCCCGTTGCAGCAAAAACAAGGTTATCATCACGTACTAAATCTTCTAATTTTAAGATTTCATTGACCTTCACACCTAAGGCTTCACAACGTTGAACTTCTTCAGCGGCAATTTTACGATTTTCTTCTGTATCGCCTTTCACTTCATTACGAGGAATCAGGCGAGCTTGCATATCCCCACCTAATGCACGAATTGCAGCGGCAGCTGCCACACCTTCAGGAGCACCGCCAATGCCATAAACCATATCCACTTCAGCATCCGGTAAACAACATAAAACTGAAGCGGCCACATCACCATCTGGAATGGCCATCACGCGAATACCTAGATTATGCATTTGATTAATCACTTCATCATGACGTGGTTTAGCGAGTACCATCACCGTTAAATCCGATAAGGATTTACCTAAACGAGAAGCTACACGGCGAAGATTTTGTTCAATCGGTAAACTTAAATCGATCATACCTTTCACTTCAGGGCCAACAACCAATTTTTCCATATACATATCAGGTGCTTTTAAAAAAGTACGTTTACCACCAGCAGCCAATACTGAAATGGCGTTTGATTGGCCCATAGCGGTCATTCTTGTACCATCAATCGGATCAACCGCAATAGAAACGAGCTCACCATTACCTGACCCCACTTTTTCGCCAATATAAAGCATTGGTGCTTCGTCAATTTCTCCTTCACCAATCACAATTTCACCGTCCATATGGATTAAATTCAGCATATAACGCATGGCTTTGACCGCCGCCTCATCTGCCGCATTTTTATTACCACGTCCAAGCCAAGTATAAGCCGCTAATGCAGCTGCTTCAGTTACTCTTGAAAATTCAATAGCTAATGCACGATTCATTTTTCTCTCCCAATGCAAAAAGTCTCGCTATTTTATCACTAAGCAAACGTTTGCATAATAAATTTTGACAAGAGGCTTTTAAAAATAGGATTAAGTGGGTAGAATAAAGCCGTTTCGGACTTATTTTAAAAAAGGAAATCACTATGTCTTTAGAAATTTTAGATCAGCTTGAAGAAAAAATTAGACAAGCAGTAGAAACCATTCAATTACTTCAACTTGAAGTAGAAGAATTAAAAGAACAAAAAAATCAATCTCAACAAGCGGTAGAAGCGTTGCAACATGAAAATGAGCAACTTAAAAATGAACACCGCAACTGGCAAGAACATATTCGTTCATTATTGGGTAAATTCGACAACGTATAATGACTATAAAGGCTTAGAAAATCTAAGCCTTTTTTCTTATTAGGAAACAATATGAATATTTGCGTGATTTCAGGCAGCACATTAGGCGGCGCTGAATATGTGG
This sequence comes from Parahaemophilus parainfluenzae, assembly GCF_001055095.1. Classification (GTDB taxonomy): domain Bacteria; phylum Pseudomonadota; class Gammaproteobacteria; order Enterobacterales; family Pasteurellaceae; genus Haemophilus_D; species Haemophilus_D parainfluenzae_Z. The sequence goes on along the minus strand of NZ_JVHG01000024.1, from coordinate 122,785 downwards.
CAGAGCATTTAGAAGAGGTGTTAAAAACACAAAATTTTTCTACCGCACTTTTCCACGGACCAGAACTTGATGATGTGATTGATGAAAATATTTGGTTGATTGTCACTTCAACACATGGTGCAGGTGAATTGCCTGATAATTTGAAACCACTCTTTGAACAAATTGCGGCATCAGATAAAGATTTCTCTTCTCTCCGCTTTGCCGTTGTAGGCTTAGGCAATTCAGATTACGATACATTCTGTCATGCCGTGAATAAAGTTGAAACACAATTAAGTGAAAAAAGTGCGGTCAAAATTTGCAACAGTTTAAAAATCGATGTCTTGCATGTTGATGATCAAGAACAATTTGCTGAAGATTGGCTACCACAATTTATAAATGCACTTTAGTCATAATAAAGCGATAATTTGAGTTATCGCTTTTTCTTTATCCATTATCTAAAAAAATCACCTGTGGATAACTTTAATAAAACCTGTCAAAAACTTGTTTTTTTCCACTGAGTAAATATGATGATTGTTTTAACTGTGGATAAAATTAAAGGTTATCCACAAGAAAAAGCCTTCAAACTGACGACATTTCAACATAGTCTAAAACGATCTAACTTCTTCATTTAAAAAAGGAAAAGGATCTTATTTACAAGGTGAAAGGATCCTAATAGTAACAATAATAAGATCTTTATATATAAATAGATCTTATCTTTATAACCTCTCGATCTTATCTCATCACAGATTGAATTCTTACTTTCAAGCACACGTAATTTTCAGTAGAATAGCGCCTATTTTTAGATCGAAGATCAAATTGAAGACGAAGAGAGAGATATGTTTTACACCGAAAATTATGATGTGATCGTTGTGGGTGGCGGTCATGCCGGTACAGAAGCCGCGTTGGCTCCGGCACGCATGGGATTAAAAACCCTATTATTGACACATAATGTTGATACCCTTGGACAAATGTCATGTAACCCCGCTATTGGTGGTATTGGTAAAGGCCATTTAGTGAAAGAAGTGGATGCCATGGGCGGGTTAATGGCGCATGCTGCAGATAAGGCGGGGATTCAATTTCGTACTTTAAACAGCAGCAAAGGACCTGCTGTACGTGCAACTCGTGCTCAAGCTGACCGTGTTTTATATCGTCAAGCCGTACGCATCGCACTAGAAAATCAACCAAATTTAGATATTTTCCAACAAGAAGTAACGGATATTTTAATTGAGCAAAATCGCGTTTGTGGTGTGGAAACCAAAATGGGACTTAAATTTCGTGCTAAATCGGTCATTTTAACTGCCGGTACTTTCTTAGCGGGTAAGATCCATATTGGTTTAGAACATTATGAAGGCGGTCGCGCAGGTGATCCAGCATCTGTTACACTTTCTCATCGTTTACGTGATCTGAATTTACGTGTAGATCGTTTAAAAACCGGTACACCACCACGTATTGATGCACGCACGATCAATTTCGATATATTGGCTAAACAACATGGTGATGCCGTATTACCGGTATTCTCTTTTATGGGATCAGTGGATGATCACCCTCAACAAATTCCTTGTTATATCACCCACACCAATGAACAAACTCATGAAGTGATCCGTAATAACTTGGATCGCAGTCCAATGTATACCGGTGTAATTGAAGGGATTGGTCCGCGTTATTGTCCATCTATTGAAGATAAAGTGATGCGTTTTGCAGATCGTAATTCACATCAAATTTATTTGGAACCAGAAGGCTTAACCAGTAATGAAGTGTATCCAAACGGGATTTCTACCAGTTTACCGTTTGACGTGCAAATGGGCATTGTGAATTCGATGAAAGGTTTGGAAAAAGCTCGCATTATTAAACCAGGTTATGCCATTGAATATGATTATTTTGATCCGCGTGACTTAAAACCAACGTTAGAAACTAAATTGATTTCGGGTTTATTCTTTGCGGGTCAAATTAATGGTACAACCGGTTATGAAGAAGCAGCGGCACAAGGATTATTGGCGGGGATTAACGCAGGTCTTTATGTACAAGAAAAAGAGGCATGGTATCCACGCCGCGATCAATCCTATAGTGGCGTATTGGTGGATGACCTTTGCACGCTTGGTACCAAAGAACCGTATCGCGTATTTACTTCTCGTGCAGAATACCGTTTGTTATTACGTGAAGATAATGCGGACATTCGTTTAACGCCAATAGCCCATGAATTAGGCTTAATAGATGAAGCTCGTTGGGCACGCTTTAATCAAAAAATGGAAAATATTGAACAGGAACGCCAACGCTTACGCAGCATTTGGTTGCATCCGCGTTCTGAATATTTAGAAGAAGCCAATAAAGTGCTTGGCAGCCCACTTGTGCGTGAAGCCAACGGTGAAGATTTATTACGCCGTCCGGAAATAACTTACGATATTTTGACTTCTTTAACGCCATACAAACCGGCAATGGAAGACCGAGAAGCCGTAGAACAAGTGGAAATTGCCATTAAGTATCAAGGCTATATTGAGCATCAACAAGAAGAAATTGAAAAACAAAAACGCCACGAAAATACAGCTATCCCGGCTAACTTTGATTACAGCAAAGTTTCCGGTTTATCTAATGAAGTACGTGCGAAGTTGGAACAGCATCGTCCAGTTTCCATTGGTCAAGCGAGCCGAATTTCAGGCATTACTCCTGCGGCAATTTCAATTATTCTGGTGAATTTGAAAAAACAAGGCATGCTAAAACGTGGGGAGTAAACTTCTCAGGTATTGAAAGCAAAAGTGCGGTGAATTTTCATCGCACTTTTTTATATTACAAATTAAAAAGATGTAATTAGTAGGTTAAATTTTTGCTGAAATAAAAACACTAAGGATTTTAACCGCACTTTCAAGTAGAATGACGACAAACAGACAAGATAGATAGAAAAATGAAAGCAAAACTCGAAAATTTACTGACTCAAGCTGAAATCCAATTAACAGATCAACAAAAAGATCAACTGATCCAGTTAGTACAATTACTCAATAAATGGAATAAAGCCTATAACTTAACCTCTGTGCGTGATCCACAGGAAATGTTAGTGAAACATATCTTGGATAGTATTGTTGTTAGTCCTTATTTACAAGGGGATCGTTTTATTGATGTGGGAACGGGTCCAGGCTTGCCAGGCCTGCCTTTAGCCATTATTAATCCTACCAAGCAATTTGTCTTGTTAGATAGTTTAGGTAAGCGTATTAGCTTTATTCGAAATGCAGTACGTGAGTTAGGACTAACAAATGTAGAACCCATTCTTAGCCGCGTTGAGGAATACCAACCTGAACAAAAATTCGACGGTGTACTAAGTCGTGCATTTGCTTCGTTAAAAGATATGACAGATTGGTGTCATCATTTGCTAAAGAAAGATGGATATTTTTATGCCTTGAAAGGCATTTATCACGAAGATGAAGTTCAAGAATTAGACAAAAAATTCGAAGTAAAAGACGTAATAACTTTACATGTTCCTGAGCTTGTAGGTGAACGACATTTAATCGTTTTACGATAAAACACACTTTTTTTGTGACGATTTTGTGAATATTTTTTTAAAAGTGTGATTTGTTTAACATTTTTTAGTGGTTTAAAAGTTGAAACTCTTTGTAGCACGGGTATAATTAGATGGTTTTTGTATTTTAAAAAAATAAGATAATGTCTAAGGTTTTAACACAGGCTAAAAATCGATATCAAAAGGCGATAATCATTGAGTCGGTTTGTCTTGTTGTTTTTGGGGTATTCCTTGCAATTTGGCAAGGTGAAAGTGCGGTAGATTTCAGTTTAGGATTTATCAGTGCTTTTGTACCATTTTGTGCTTTTGCTTATATTGTTTTTTTTCGCAAACAAGATTTTTCAACAAAATTAAAGGCATTTTATCTTGCTGAAGTAGTTAAGTTTCTATTCACTATTTTGTTGGTTATAACCTTTTTTAAATGGTTTGAAATTACTAATTTTTTACTGTTTTTTAGCGGTTTTATGGTGGCATTATTATTGAATAATTTGCTTCCTTTTTTGTTTAGATAAAACAGCATCCATTTTATTATTTTTTATACAGGGTATTTATTATGTCAGGACAAACCTCGATTGAGTATATCCAGCACCATTTGACTTACCTAACCACAGGGGAAGGATTTTGGACCTTTAATTTAGATACATTTTTCTTTTCTATCGTTTGCGGTTTAGTTTTTATTGGTATTTTTTATAAAGTAGCTAAAAAAACGACAACCGGTGTTCCAGGAAAATTGCAGTGTGCAGTTGAAATGGCTGTAGAATGGATAGATGGTGTCGTTCGTGAAAACTATCATGGAAAACGAGGGGTTATTGCGCCATTAGCATTAACTATCTTCGTTTGGGTGTTTATCATGAATGCAATTGACCTTGTACCTGTTGATTACATCCCTCAACTTTTTGCTTTAATTAGCGGAGATCATCATATTCCTGTACGTGCCGTGCCTACTACAGATATGAACATGACCTTCGCAATGTCTATTTCTGTATTTATTCTAATTCTGTTTTATACCGTGAAATCTAAAGGTATTACAGGATTGGTTAAAGAATATACGTTACATCCTTTTAATCATTGGGCTTTTATTCCCGTAAACTTACTATTAGAGTCTGTTACTTTAATTTCAAAACCAGTCTCTCTTGCTTTACGTTTGTTCGGTAATATGTATGCTGGTGAGTTGATTTTCATTCTTATCGCAGTGATGTATTCAGCTAATGCTTTCGTTGCTGCTATGGGAGTGCCATTGCATTTAGTTTGGGCTATATTCCATATTTTGGTTATAACGTTGCAAGCCTTTGTTTTCATGATGTTAACTGTTGTTTATCTCAGTATCGCTTATAACAAAGCCGAACATTAATTAACTTTTTTATTAACAAACCGGGCGAAAGCCTTAACTCAACTTGGAGAAATCTTATGGAAACTGTAATTAGTGCAACAATTATTGCATCTGCGATTATGCTTGCTTTTGCTGCTTTAGGTACTGCAATTGGCTTCGGTCTTTTAGGTGGTAAATACCTAGAATCTGCAGCTCGCCAACCTGAATTAGCTAACTCACTACTTACAAAAATGTTTATCGTTGCAGGTCTATTGGATGCGATTGCTATGATTGCAGTTGGTATCGGCTTGTACTTTGCATTTGCAAACCCATTTGCCTCATTATTAGGTTAATAAACAACAAACAGCCTATTAAAGAAGGGGGTATGTTGTGAATATTAATGCAACATTAATTGGCCAAACTATAGCATTTATCATCTTTGTATGGTTTTGTGTTAAATATGTATGGCCACCAATTATTAAAGCAATTGAGGAACGTCAGAGCCAAATTGCGAACGCGTTAGCGTCAGCTGAAGCAGCGAAAAAAGAGCAAGCAGATACTAAAAATCTTGTGGAACAAGAACTTTTATCTGCAAAAGTACAAGCTCAAGAGATTTTAGATGCTGCGAATAAACGTCGCAATGAAGTGTTAGACGAAGTGAAGGCAGAAGCCGAAGAACTGAAAGCAAAAATTATTGCTCAAGGTTATGCTGAAGTAGAAGCAGAACGTAAACGTGTTCAAGAAGAATTACGTGTTAAAGTGGCTTCATTAGCAGTGGCTGGTGCTGAGAAAATTGTGGGTCGTTCTATTGACGAAGCGGCAAACAATGACATTATTGATAAATTAGTTGCAGAGTTATAAGAGGCTTAGCTTATGTCAGAATTAACTACAATAGCTCGCCCTTATGCAAAAGCTGCATTCGACTTTGCCATTGAACAAAGTGCGGTCGAAAAATGGACTGAAATGTTAGGTTTCGCTGCTGCCGTAGCTGAAGATGAAGCGGTAAAAGCTTACTTAAGTAGTTCTCTTTCTGCACAGAAATTAGCTAATACAGTAATTTCTATTTGTGGCGAACAATTGGATCAATATGGGCAAAATCTTATTCGGTTAATGGCTGAAAATAAGCGTTTGAGTGCGATTTCTACCGTGTTTGAAGAATTTAAACATTATGTAGAAGAACACCAAGCTATTGCAGAAGTTGAAGTAACTTCCGCACAACCATTGAATGCAACACAAATCGAAAAAATTGCAGCTGCAATGGAAAAGAGATTAGCTCGCAAAGTAAAATTAAATTGCAACGTAGATAGCTCACTGATTGCCGGTGTGGTTATTCGTACTGAAGACTTTGTGATTGACGGAAGTAGCCGTGGGCAACTTGCTCGTCTCGCAAACGAGTTGCAATTATAAGAGGAATACAAGATGCAACTAAATTCAACTGAAATTAGTGAATTGATTAAAAAACGCATCGCTCAATTCGACGTGGTGAGCGAAGCCCGTAATACAGGGACAATCGTTTCTGTAAGTGATGGGATTATTCGTGTTCACGGTTTAAGCGATGTAATGCAAGGTGAAATGATCGCCTTGCCAGGCAACCGTTACGCAATGGCACTTAACCTTGAACGTGATTCTGTTGGTGCGGTAGTAATGGGTCCTTACGCAGACTTAGCGGAAGGTATGGAAGTACAATGTACTGGTCGTATCCTTGAAGTACCAGTTGGTCGTGGTTTACTAGGTCGCGTGGTAAACACACTTGGTCAACCAATCGATGGCAAAGGCGAAATTGAAAACGATGGTTTCTCTCCTGTTGAAGTTATTGCGCCAGGTGTTATCGATCGTAAATCTGTTGATCAACCAGTACAAACTGGTTATAAAGCGGTTGACTCAATGGTGCCAATCGGTCGTGGTCAACGTGAGTTAATCATCGGTGACCGTCAAACAGGTAAAACAGCATTAGCAATCGACGCAATCATCAACCAACGTGATTCAGGTATTAAATGTATCTATGTTGCGATCGGCCAAAAAGCTTCAACTATCGCAAACGTAGTACGTAAATTAGAAGAACACGGTGCACTTGAAAACACTATCGTTGTTGCAGCGTCAGCGTCTGAATCAGCGGCATTACAATACCTTGCACCTTACTCAGGTTGTGCAATGGGTGAATATTTCCGTGATCGCGGTGAAGATGCGTTAATCGTTTACGATGACTTATCAAAACAAGCTGTTGCTTATCGTCAAATTTCATTATTATTACGTCGTCCACCGGGTCGTGAAGCATATCCAGGTGACGTATTCTACTTACACTCACGTTTACTTGAACGTGCAGCACGCGTAAATGAAGAATACGTAGAGAAATTTACTCAAGGCGCAGTAAAAGGAAAAACAGGTTCTTTAACCGCTCTTCCTATTATTGAAACTCAAGCGGGTGACGTTTCAGCATTCGTTCCAACTAACGTAATTTCGATTACCGATGGTCAGATTTTCTTAGAATCTAACTTATTTAATGCTGGTATTCGTCCTGCGGTAAACCCTGGTATTTCGGTATCTCGTGTGGGTGGTTCTGCACAAACTAAAGTAGTGAAAAAATTAGCTGGTGGTATCCGTACTGCATTGGCTCAATATCGTGAATTAGCGGCGTTTGCTCAGTTCGCATCTGACCTTGATGATGCAACCCGTAAACAACTTTCTCACGGTGAAAAAGTTACTGAATTATTGAAACAAAAACAATATGTACCGCTTAGCGTAGCAGACCAATCTGTGTTGCTTTTCGCGGTTGAGTTTGGCTATTTAGAAGATGTGGAATTGCAAAAAATTGCAAGTTTTGAAGCCGCACTTTTAGATTATGCTCGCCGTAACCACAGCGAGTTTATGGCTGAATTGACCAAAACCGGTAATTACAATGATGAAGTTAAAGCATCATTGAAATCGATTTTGGATAACTTTAAAGCCAACAGCGCGTGGTAAAAGTAACGGAGAAATAAGATGGCAGGTGCAAAAGAGATAAAAACCAAAATTGCCAGTGTACAAAGTACACAAAAAATTACAAAGGCAATGGAAATGGTGGCGACCTCGAAAATGCGTAAAACGCAGGATCGTATGTCGGCTTCTCGTCCGTATTCTGAAACAATACGAAATGTTATCAGCCACGTCTCTAAAGCAACTGTTGGTTATAAACACCCATTTTTAATTCAACGCGAAGTAAAAAGAGTCGGGATCTTAGTGGTCTCGACTGACCGCGGAATGTGTGGCGGTTTGAACATTAACTTGTTTAAAACTGTGATGACAGAAATCAAACAATGGAAAGATAAAGGTGTTACTGTTGAATTGGGCTTAATTGGCTCAAAAGGTATCAGCTTTTTCCGCTCATTAGGATTACCTGTTCGTGCACAACTTTCCGGTTTGGGTGATAATCCGGCAATGGAAGATTTAATCGGGGTCGCAAACGACATGTTTGATGTCTATAAAGACGGCGAAGTAGATGCAGTTTATATTGCCTACAATAAATTCGTTAATACAATGGCACAAAAACCCGTTTATCAACAATTAATACCATTACCGGCATTAGAAACCGATAATTTAGAGCAAAGACAAAGCACCTGGGATTACCTTTACGAGCCAGAGCCAAAAGTCTTATTAGACAGTTTGCTTACTCGTTATTTGGAATCACAAGTGTATCAATCTGTGGTAGATAACCTTGCTTCCGAGCAAGCTGCTAGAATGGTAGCAATGAAAGCGGCAACTGATAATGCAGGTAATTTAATCAATGACTTGCGATTAGTTTACAATAAAGCCCGTCAAGCAAGTATTACAAATGAATTAAACGAAATCGTCGCCGGCGCGGCAGCGATTTAATAAAAGAGGAACGGTAATGTCAGCAGGAAAAATTGTACAAATCATCGGTGCGGTGATTGACGTTGAATTCCCACAAGATGCAGTACCAAAAGTTTACGATGCATTAAAAGTTGAATCAGGTTTAACCCTTGAAGTTCAACAACAATTAGGTGGCGGCACAGTTCGCTGTATCGCATTAGGTACATCTGATGGCTTAAAACGTGGCTTAAAAGTAGAAAACACTGGTAACCCAATTCAAGTTCCAGTAGGTACAAAAACGTTAGGTCGTATTATGAACGTATTGGGTGAACCAATCGATGAGCAAGGTGATATTGGCGCGGAAGAAAATTGGTCTATCCATCGTCCAGCACCAAGCTATGAAGAACAATCTAACAGTACGGAATTACTAGAAACTGGTATCAAAGTTATCGACTTAATTTGTCCATTCGCAAAAGGTGGTAAAGTTGGTCTATTCGGTGGTGCGGGTGTAGGTAAAACCGTTAACATGATGGAATTAATCCGTAACATCGCGATCGAGCACTCAGGTTACTCTGTATTTGCGGGTGTAGGTGAACGTACTCGTGAAGGTAACGACTTCTATCATGAAATGAAAGATTCTAACGTATTGGATAAAGTATCATTAGTTTACGGACAAATGAATGAGCCACCAGGTAACCGTTTACGTGTTGCGTTAACCGGTTTAACTATGGCTGAAAAATTCCGTGATGAAGGTCGTGATGTATTATTCTTTGTGGATAATATCTATCGTTATACCCTTGCTGGTACTGAAGTATCTGCGTTATTAGGTCGTATGCCATCTGCGGTAGGTTACCAACCAACCTTAGCAGAAGAAATGGGTGTACTACAAGAACGTATCACTTCAACCAAAACAGGTTCTATCACCTCTGTACAAGCGGTATACGTACCTGCGGATGACTTAACTGACCCATCTCCGGCAACAACTTTTGCGCACTTAGACTCAACAGTTGTATTAAGTCGTCAAATTGCGTCTTTAGGTATTTACCCTGCGGTTGACCCATTAGATTCAACTTCACGCCAATTAGACCCACTTGTTATCGGTCAAGAGCACTATGATGTAGCACGTGGCGTACAAGGTATCTTACAACGCTATAAAGAATTGAAAGATATCATCGCAATTCTTGGTATGGACGAGTTATCTGAAGAAGATAAATTAGTGGTAGCACGTGCACGTAAAATTGAACGTTTCTTATCACAACCGTTCTTCGTTGCTGAAGTATTCAACGGTACACCAGGTAAATACGTTTCTTTAAAAGAAACTATCCGCGGCTTTAAAGGTATTTTAGACGGCGAATACGACCATATTCCAGAACAAGCGTTCTACATGGTCGGTACAATCGACGAAGCGCTAGAAAAAGCCAAAAATATGTAATCGCTTCAAGTCATTTGAAGGAGAACAAAAATGGCGACATTTAACCTAATAATAGTCAGCGCAGAGCGAAAAATCTTTGAAGGTGCTGTGAAACAAGTCCAAGCAACAGGTGTGGAAGGTGAACTTGGTATTTTACCAAACCACACCCCTTTAATGACGGCTATTAAGCCGGGGATTGTTAAATTCACCCTTGAAGATGGCAAAGAAGAAGTTATCTATGTTTCAGGCGGCTTCTTAGAAGTTCAACCTAAAGTAGTGACTGTGCTTGCCGATGTTGCAATTCGCGGTAGCGAGTTAGATGCAGATCGTATTCTTAAAGCAAAACGCAAAGCTGAAGAAAATATTGTGAATCACGCTGTTGATGTGGATCATGATTTACTTGTAGCTAAACTTTCTAAAGAGTTAGCGAAACTTCGTGCTTACGAACTTACTGAAAAACTCGTTAAATCAAAACGATAAGTTAATGATAATAAAAAAGAGCGGTTATTTTGACCGCTCTTTTTGTTTTTTATCGTAAGAAATATCGATACGCTTTACTTTCACTCACATCTTCATAAACATAGCCGAGTTCAGCTAAAGCTTTTTCAAATTCTGCGTTATCTTTTTCGCCTAATTGGAAAGCTGCAAGAATATTACCGTAATCGGCTCCATGCGCACGATAATGGAATAATGAAATATTCCAACGTTTACCCAAAATTTCTAAGAATTTAAGTAAAGCGCCTTTTTGTTCTGGAAATTCAAAGCTATAAAGTCTTTCATGATGACTAGAAACTCGTCCACCCATTAAATAACGCACGTGAGTTTTCGCAATATCATCATCAGACATATCTTCTACATCAAAGCCATTTTTCGTTAAATCAGCAATAATTTCCGATTTTTCAGCTTCATTAGCCGTGCGCACACCAACGAAAATACAGGCTTTTTGATTATCTGCATAACGATAACTGAATTCTGTTACTGCACGGTTGCCGATGACATGGGCAAATTTTAAGAAGCTGCCTGGTTGTTCAGACATCGTTACCGCCAATAAAGCCTCACGGTTTTCACCAATTTCACAACGTTCTGAAACATAACGCAATGTATGGAAGTTAAGGTTAGCGCCAGATAGAATTGCCGCCATATTTTTGCCTTCCAGATTGTTTTGTTTCACATATTTCTTCAAACCAGCTAATCCTAAGGCACCAGATGGCTCAGCAACAGCACGCACGTTTTCGAATAAATCTTTCATTGCCGCACAAACTTCATCGCTGTCTACTAATACCATACCGTCTAAATATTTTTGACATAAACGGAATGTTTCATCACCAATACGTTTTACTGCTACGCCATCGGCAAATAGCCCAACATGTGCTAGATCTGTAGGTTCTCCTTTTTCTAAGGCGGCATTCAAACAAGCTGAATCTTTGGACTCGACACCAATGACTTTGATTTCCGGCATGAATTGTTTGAGTAAAATGGCTACGCCAGCGGCGAGACCACCGCCTCCGACTTGCACAAAGACATAATCTAAATCGGCAACTTGTTGCAACATTTCCATCGCCAATGTGCCTTGACCGGCGATAACCAATGGATGATCAAACGGCGGAATAAATGTCATATGTTTAGATTTTGAAAGCTCAATAGCTTTAGCTTTTGCTTCATCAAAATTGGCTCCGTGTAACAACACTTCACCACCAAAACCACGAACGGCATCCACTTTAATGCTCGGTGTATTTTGTGGCATAACAATTAATGCTTTTAATCCAAGCTGTTTTGCTGATAAAGCAACACCCTGAGCATGATTACCCGCGGAAGCAGCAATGACACCAGCCTGTTTTTGTTCATCAGAAAGGCTGGAAATCATTGCATAAGCACCACGAAGCTTAAAGCTATTTACTGGCTGGCGGTCTTCACGCTTAATCCAAATATTATTATGTAGTCGCTCGGATAATTTTTCCATTTTTTGTAGCGGGGTTACAGTAGCGGCTTCATATACTCTGGAGCCAAGTTTAACAATCGCGTTAATGTAATCCGATTGAGAGGGTTGAGGATTGGTGAGTAGGTTTTTCATGATATTTGTTGTTTATGATGAAGTGCGGGTAATTTTTTCTTTGTTTTATTTCTCCCTCTCATAAAAGAGAGGGAGAATCATACACTATTTTAAAAGTGTTTTATCACGAACGGCACCTTTATCCGCAGAAGTGGCGAAGTGGCCAAATACTTTTAATGCAAAAGACACTTCACGTTCACGGTTAGCTGGTTGCCAGCCTTTGGCATCTTGCTCGGTACGGCGTTTTGCTAATTCTTCATCGCTGATTTTGAGATTAATCGCGCGATTTGGAATATCGATTTCGATAATATCATCATCATGTACTAAGCCGATCGCACCGCCAGAAGCTGCTTCAGGAGAAGCGTGACCGATAGATAAACCAGATGTACCGCCAGAGAAGCGACCATCTGTTAATAAGGCACATTTCTTACCTAAGCCCATGGATTTTAAGTAGCTGGTTGGATACAACATTTCTTGCATACCAGGGCCACCTTTTGGACCTTCATAGCGGATGACTACCACATGGCCTTCTTTCACTTTGCCACCTAAAATACCGGCTACCGCATCTTCTTGGCTTTCAAATACGATTGCACGACCGGTGAATTTCCAGATAGACTCATCCACACCTGCAGTTTTTACTATACAACCGTCTTTTGCGATGTTACCAAATAATACAGCTAAGCCGCCTTCTTGAGATATCGCATTTTCTTTATTACGAATACAACCGCCTACACGGTCATCATCTACGCTATCCCAACGGCAATCTTGTGAAAAGGCTTGCGTGGTGCGAATACCTGCAGGACCTGCACGGAAGAATTTGTGTAGTTCTTCATCTTTATTACGAATGATATCGTATTGATTTAATTGCTCTTCTAAAGTCATACCTAACACAGTTTTGGTGTTACGGTGGATTAATCCTGCGCGATCTAATTCACCTAATAATCCCATAATCCCACCTGCACGGTGTACATCTTCCATGTGGTATTTATTGGTGTTTGGTGCAATTTTGCTTAAGCAAGGCACAACGCGTGATAAGCGGTCAATATCCGCCATTTTGAAATCTACACCCGCTTCTTGAGCAGCCGCTAATAAGTGTAAAACGGTATTACTTGAACCACCCATCGCAATATCTAAACTCATTGCATTTTCAAAGGCTTCAAAGGTGCCGATTGAACGTGGTAATACGCTTTCATCGTCTTGCTCGTAATAGCGTTTGCAAAGTTCAACAATTTGACGACCTGCTTGTAAGAATAATTCTTTACGGTCAGCATGGGTCGCCAACATCGAGCCATTGCCAGGTAAAGATAAACCTAAGGCTTCGGTTAAGCAGTTCATTGAGTTAGCAGTAAACATCCCTGAGCAAGAACCACAAGTAGGGCAAGCACTGCGCTCAATGGCATCAACATCTTTGTCGCTGACATTCACATCAGCGCTTTGGATCATGGCATCAATTAAGTCTAATTTGATGAGCTGGTCGGAAAGTTTGGTTTTACCCGCTTCCATCGGACCACCTGAAACGAATATGGTTGGAATGTTTAAACGCATTGCTGCCATCAACATTCCCGGGGTGATTTTGTCACAGTTGGAAATACACACCATCGCATCAGCACAGTGAGCATTAACCATATATTCCACGCTGTCCGCGATTAAATCACGGCTCGGTAAGGAATAAAGCATGCCTCCGTGACCCATCGCGATCCCATCATCTACTGCGATGGTGTTAAATTCTTTTGCCACGCCGCCGGCTTTTTCAATTTCAGCCGCGACTAGTTGACCCATGTCTTTTAAATGAACATGCCCTGGTACAAATTGGGTGAATGAGTTCACCACCGCAATAATCGGTTTACCAAAGTCATTTTCTTTCATCCCTGTTGCACGCCATAAGGCACGTGCACCCGCCATATTACGACCTTGTGTACTGGTCGCCGAACGTAGTTTTGGCATAAATAATCTCTCCAAGTAAATTTTTAGGGTTTATTTTTATTTTCCAGATAAAGACTGAATTGCATAAAAAGGTAATGAGATAATTGCTAACGGTACAAAAATAATCATTGCCGCTGATGCTCGTCCAGCTACTGTAACGTTATCCTCTGTTGCTTCAGCACTGAATCTTTTTTCTTGACGATATTCTAAGTACTTAGTTTCTAAAGGTTTAATCAATTTGGCTTTTTTCAAAATCTCATTTTTGTTTTTAATATCAACAATTTCACCATATTCCATTATAAAAAATATATTATGTTCCTGCATATAGTAATATTTTTGTCCATAGAGCTCATTAGATTGCTTTTGAGTAAGCTCTTTATCATTAAAATATAATGTTAATGTAGCTTTCACTTTGTTTTTTTCAACATCTTTAGCGATAGAATGAATTTTCACAGATGATATGTTTTTTACGTAAGGTGATTGTAAGATACGAATTAAATCTCCAGTTTCACTATATTTTGAACCGGCAAAGTGATAACTATTAAGTTGCCCTATAGCATAAATGTTGTCTTCTGCTATAAAGAAAGAGTGTATTACTTCTTTTTGAGAAGATAGTTCTTTATCTTGTAATGAAGTGCATCCAAATAGTACGAAAGTAATAAGTAGCTCCAATAACAAACATATATTTTTCATTATTTTATTTCCATAACATCCGGCAATTTCGCCAACTGATTTACCAACAAATCAAAAGTGCGGTCAGATTTTACAGTGATTTTTAACTGTACTTGGGTGTCTACCAATGCCATATCCATATTGGTCACGGTAAAGCCACGTAAACGAATAACACGTAATACGCGTTCTAAAACCTCTGGGCGATGTTGAGTAGTCAATTCAAAAGTATAGTGGTTCATCTTAAATTTCCTCCAACATATCAGCATTACACGCACCCGGTGGAACTAATGGCCATACGCATTCCTCCGGTGGAATGCATACTTGTAGTAAATAAGCGGTTTCGCTATTTAATAAGCGATTAAGTGCTGCATCCACCTCATCAGTACGCTCAATGCGTTCAGCTGGAATATCAAAGGCTTTTGCCAACATCACGAAATCAGGGTTATCTTCTAAAATGGTTTCAGAACGGCGTTTGTTCCAGAAAAGGTCTTGCCATTGACGCACCATGCCAAGGCGTTGGTTATCTAACAGCAAAATTTTTACCGGTAATTTGCCGCGTTTGATAGAGCCTAATTCCTGAATGTTCATCATCAATGAACCATCACCCGTCACTAAAATCACTTCATCATGAGGGCGTGCTTTTTTCGCGCCTACCGCTGCAGGTAAACCAAATCCCATGGTGCCGAAACCCGCGGAGGTAATATAGTTTTCTGGTGCAAAATGACGCATATGTTGTGCAGACCACATTTGGTGTTGGCCCACATCGGTGCAAATCACCGCATTTTGAGGTTTACGCTGAGAAAGCGTGTTGAGCAACGACCAAGGGTCAATAGGTCGGTTGCCTACATTGTCAATATAAGTGAAATCGAGTTTCGCTTTCAATGCTTGAATGTGTGCTCGCCAATCGTCAATTGCAAGCGGGATACTTAAAGCCTCTAAGGCTTGAATTAAATCACCTTGAAGGGCAACATTTGCCACACGAAGTTTGTTGATTTCTGCTGCATCAATATCACAATGAATGACCTTCGCGTGTGGTGCAAAACTGTCTAATTTACCGGTCACACGGTCATCAAAACGCGCACCGCATACTAACAATAAATCACATTCTTGTACGGCAATATTTGCTGCTCTTGTGCCATGCATACCAATCATGCCCATATAAACGGGATCGGTTGGGTCAATTGAGCCTAAACCTTTCAATGTTGAAACGGATGGCATTTTGGTGATTTGTAGGAATTTTTTGACCGCTTGTGTGGCTTTCGCCATACCTACACCACCACCTACATAAAGCACTGGTTTTTTCGCTTGTGCCAATAATTGTTTTGCTTCAGCTAATTTTAATTCTGAAAGTGCGGTTGGTTTTACGACTGGTTTGACAATGGGTTTGATATGTTCAGGTACATCGCTCACTTGGATGTTGCGAGGTACATCGATGAGAACTGGACCAGGTCTGCCACTTTGTGCAATTTGAAAAGCAGAGGCAATAATTTCGGGGAGTTCTTCGATGGATTGCACAATGTAGCTGTGCTTGGTGCAAGCAAGAGATAAACCTAAAACATCAGCTTCTTGGAAAGCATCGGTACCGATAAGAGGGGCGGCCACTTGGCCAGTAAATGCCACGATTGGCACAGAATCAGCAAAGGCATCGCCTAAACCGGTAATTAAATTGGTTGCACCCGGGCCAGAGGTTGCCACACAAACGCCGACTTTGCCTGTAGAGCGCGCATAACCAATCGCGGCTATTGCAGCACCTTGTTCATTACGACAAAGGAGATGGTCAAGACCTGAGTCATAGATGGCATCATAGGTTGGCATGATTGCCCCGCCTGGGTAGCCGAAAAGATCGGTTACACCGTGCGCTTTTAAACATTCGATAATGAGTTGTGCGCCTGTCATGTTGCTTCCCGTTTTTATGATTATTAAATAATTTTATGAATATTGAAGTTTTGCATTGTAGCGGAATTTTTCGCCTTTGGTTAGGTTTTCGCGAAAAAACAAATGAAAAAAACACGATAACTAAGATTATCGTGTTTTTTGATAAGAAGTGCGGTCAGAAAACGTAATGTTTTCTACACACAAAATTAGAAGCCTGCTTGTTTTTCTAATTGTTCAACAAGCGCATCATCTAAACCTAACGCTTGAGCTAAATCTGCTAAGAAAATGATTTCTTTGCGAGATAAATCTTTGCTTACTAAACGAGCCGCTAAGTATACATTGCTTGCAAGTGCAGTATCGTTACCTACAAGACGTGCAATTTCATTGATAGAAATTGGATTTTGGATTTCTTGTTCAAGCCATTGCGCTAATTCAGGGTTGTTACCCGCTTCGTTTGCGATAGTTTGTTTTTCATCTTCAGTGATTTCACCGTCTGCTGCCGCTGCGGCGATCATAGTACGTAAAATTAATTCACCCGCATCGACATGGCTTGATGAATTTAATACATCAAACGCATTTTCTGAAATGTTTGGTTGGCTATTTTGTTGGGATTTTTGATAGTTTTGGTATGCTTGGTAAGCAAGATTACCTAATACAGCAAGTGAGCCTAATTTTGCTAAACTTGCGCCACCGCTGCGGCCTAAAATCATTGATAAAATACCGCCTAATGCTGCACCACCGCCTACTTTGGTGAGAGAGTCGATTGTTTGGTTGCCGGTTTCAAGTTTGCTTGCAGAGTTTTTAGCCACATCTAAAACTTGATTTAAAATGCTGTTGAGATCCATAAATGTTTCCTTTTGGTTGTTAATAGAGATTAAATTCGGCCTTTAGACAGTGATTTTTTAAAAAAATTCATTATTTTTAACCGCACTTTAAATCAAATTCTTGACTCGGTTTTAGAATTCATTATATTGAAATCTTTCTTCATTCAAAAGGAACTTAATATGACGCAGTCAAACGCAAAGCGTGAGACCTTTTCTGGTCGGAAAGCATTTATTATGGCGGCGATTGGATCCGCTGTTGGCTTAGGAAACATCTGGCGTTTCCCTTATACCACTTATGAAAACGGTGGCGGTGCATTTATTATCCCTTACCTTATTGCACTTTTAACAGCTGGTATTCCATTGCTTTTCTTAGATTACGCAATCGGTCATCGCCATCGTGGTGGTGCACCGCTTTCTTATCGTCGCTTTAACCCACACTTTGAAGTGTTTGGTTGGTGGCAAGTAATGGTGAATGTCATCATCGGTCTTTACTACGCGGTAGTATTAGGTTGGGCGGCAAGCTATACCTATTTCTCACTTAATTCAGCTTGGGGCGACCAGCCGATTGATTTCTTCCTACACGAATTCTTAAAAATGGGTGAGATCAGTAACGGCGTGAGCTTCGAGTTTGTCGGCATGGTAACTGGCCCATTAATTGCTGTATGGTTAGTGGCGTTAGGCGTACTTTCTTTAGGTATTCAAAAAGGGATTTCTAAATCTTCAGATATCTTAATGCCTGTTTTAGTGGTGATGTTTGTGGCGTTGGTCGTTTATTCTTTATTCTTACCAGGTGCAGAAAAAGGCTTAAACGCACTATTTACACCAGACTGGTCAAAACTCTCTAATCCGAGTGTGTGGATTGCGGCTTACGGTCAAATCTTCTTCTCTCTTTCCATCTGTTTCGGGATTATGATTACATATGCATCGTACTTGAAAAAAGATTCAGATTTAACAGGTAGCGGTTTGGTTGTTGGTTTTGCGAACTCAAGTTTTGAAGTGCTTGCTGGTATCGGTGTATTTGCGGCATTAGGTTTCATCGCAACTGCGCAAGGTGTAGAAGTGAGCGAAGTAGCAAAAGGTGGTATTGGTTTAGCCTTCTTTGCATTCCCAACTATTATTAACAAAGCACCATTCGGTGAAGTATTAGGGGTGTTATTCTTCGGTTCATTAACCTTTGCGGCATTAACCTCATTTATCTCTGTTATTGAAGTAATCATTTCAGCGATTCAAGATAAACTCCGTTTACGTCGAGCAAAAGCGACCTTTGTTGTTGGTTTACCAATGATGGTGGTATCAGTCATTTTATTTGGTACGACAACCGGCTTACCAATGCTTGATGTATTAGATAAATTCGTGAACTACTTCGGTATTGTAGCAGTGGCATTTGTTTCATTAATTGTGATTGTAGCAAATGAAAAATTAGGCTTATTAGGCAACCACTTAAATCAAAGCTCTTCATTCAAAGTCGGTTTCCTATGGCGTTTATGCATTGTCATCACCACCGGTATTCTCGCCTTTATGTTATTGAGTGAAGGTGCGAAAGTATTTACAGAAGGTTATGAAGGCTATCCAAGCTGGTTTGTAAATATCTTTGGTTGGGGTATGGCAATTTCGCTAGTGGTTGTTTCGTTCATTCTTTCTCGTTTAAAATGGAAAAATGAAGACAACTTCAAGCTTGAAGAAAAAGGAGAATAAAGATGACAAGTATTGCAATTACAATGATGATTGTGGCGCTTTTAGTAATTTGGGGCGGCTTGATCTTTTCCTTAATCAGACTTCCAAAAGAAGAAAAATAAGGTCAAAATTGACCGCACTTTGAAATAAGTAGGGCGTGCTGAGCACGCCCTTTTTTGTTATTTCGATAAATCAATTTGATATACCGCAAAGCCCACTTCATCGGTGCCGACTTTCTTCATTGGGTATTGCGCATTGTCTTGAATGAATTTTGCCGCTTGTTCGCTTGGTGAGGTTTCAAAACGCACATCTAATTTATCGTTACCTTTAATCGGTGCAAAGCGCCAGTTTTTATCCGCACTTGGGTTTACATGGCCATTTTTTTCGCTTTCTGCTTTGATGTAATCCGCAAGAATTTGGCGGTTTTCATCTGGAGAAGCGTAAACAATGTGCGCATCGCCTGTGCCTGGGAATTTATTACCGTAAGCACGATAGTTATTAGTCGCAATTAAGAATTCTGCTTTTGGATCAACCGGTTTACCTTGGTAGGTTAAATTCACCACACGGTGTGAATTCGGGTTAATCAATTTACATTCGCCGTCATAACGCGGTGGTTGAGTGAGGTCGAATTCATAATTTACGCCGTCAATCACATCGTAGTTATAAGTACGGAAACCGTCCCAATCAAGTAAAGATTGTGGTTTGTCGCTGGTAGGATCGATTTGTTTGAACATACCTGCGCTACATTCTAACCACTCTTTCAGTTCTTCACCGGTTGCTTTGACAACAACTAAGGTATTTGGATAGAGGTATAAATCTGCTGCATTACGGAACGTTAATTCACCTTTGTTAACTTCAGTATAGCCCGTTGGGTCATTTTTACGTCCGCCTGCTTTAAATGGTGCGCCCGCACTTAAAATTGGTAAGCCCGCCATTGCTGCAACACTTGGTGCTACTTTTTCAACGTAAGCTTTTTGTGCTTGGTTCACAATTTGAATGGTTGGGTCATCTTGCACTAGGGCTAAGTAGCTATACATGTTATCTGTCGCTTTACCGATTGGCTGTGCCACGAATTCACGGGTGGCTTCATGCACAGGTTTTAAAAGTGCGGTCAATTCGACATCACTTTCTGTGGTTGCTTTTTTGTTTTCTGCATCGTAAATTGGGCGAAGAGCCGCTTTACCATCAGCCACTAACCATTTGCCATTGTGTTGAGCAAGGGTTAAGTCGATCACACTGATGTTGTTTGCCCAGTAGCCCGCCATACTTTCAGGAACACCTTTCACGGTACCTTTAGCAATATCTGCATTTGGTGATTTGGCGAACTCTTTATTCGGGAATAAACGGTGAGAGTGCCCAAACACAATCGCGTCAATGTGTGGTACATCAGCAAGGTAGAATGCTGAGTTTTCTGCACCTTCTTGATATGGTTCGTCAGATGGGCCTGTGTGCGCAAGAGCAACGATAATATCTGCACCTTTTTGTTTCATTTCTGGCACATATTTTTGTGCGGTTTTCACGATATCGCGCGTTTCTACTTTTCCTTGTAGGTTCGCTTTATCCCACACCATAATTTGTGGTGGCACAAAACCGATATAACCAATGTTTAGTTTGTGCTTTTTACCTTGGCTATCGACCACTTCTTTGGTTTGAATCACATAAGGTGTGAAATAGGGCTCTTCGGTACCAACTTTCACTACGTTGGCATTGATGATAGGGAATTTCGCTTGTTTAATCGCATCGGCTAAATAGTCTAAGCCATAGTTAAATTCGTGGTTACCTAATGTGCCCACTTCATAGTGCATCGCATTTAAGCAATCTACAGCAGGGTTTGGTTTGCCTTCTTTATAACCTTTCGCTGCTTGATAGTCAGCAATTGGGTTACCTTGAATTAAGTCACCGTTATCAACTAAAACGCTGTTTTTCACCTCTTGACGCGCTTGACGAATCAAGCTTGCAGCACGGGTAAAACCGAATTTCTCAGTCGGTGCATCTTTGTAGTAATCGAAGTCAGTCAAAAAACTGTGAATATCGGTCGTTGCCACAATACGTAAATCGACTTGTGTGTCGCTTTTTGCAAAAGCAAAGCGGCTCGCACTTAACGCTAAAATACTGCTTGCGCCAAGTTGGATGAAATCTCTTCTGTTGATCATATGTGCTCCTGTTGTGTGAGAATCGACGGGATTTTAAATCTCTTTTATATATAAAGAAAGCGCAATATAAAGTTCTGGGATGAAGTGTGATGAGCATCACAAAATAAAGGATTGAATTCAGTTGCAAAACTCCGCATTTGGGACAAAAATAGGCTATCCAATCCACTAAAAATTAAGTCATTCACAGTAAGGTAGCCTGCATTTATTGATGGCATCCGATAAGGAGATCGCTATGGCTTTTAATCTTAAAAATAGACACCTATTAAGTCTTGTTCATCATTCAGAACGCGAAATTAATTATTTGTTAGATTTATCACGTGATTTGAAACGTGCTAAATATGCTGGAACTGAACAACCTCAGCTTCAAGGTAAAAATATCGCACTTATTTTTGAAAAAACCTCAACTCGTACTCGTTGTGCTTTTGAAGTTGCAGCTTATGATCAAGGTGCTCGAGTGACTTATATCGATCCAAACTCTTCTCAAATTGGACATAAAGAAAGCATGAAAGACACCGCGAGAGTCCTCGGACGAATGTATGATGCGATTGAGTATCGAGGCTTTAAACAAAGTACCGTCCAAGAACTTGCAGATTATGCTGGTGTGCCGGTGTTTAATGGTTTAACGGATGAGTTTCATCCTACACAAATGCTTGCGGATGTTCTCACGATGATTGAGCATTGTGACAAGCCACTTCATCAAATAAGTTATGTGTATATTGGTGACGCACGCAATAACATGGGGAATTCTCTTTTACTAATTGGATCAAAACTCGGGATGGATGTGCGAATTTGCGGCCCTGAGGCCCTATTACCTGAAGCCAGTTTTATTGAAATGTGTAAAGGTTTTGCTAAAGAAAGCGGTGCGCGGATTACTGTAACGGAAGATATCGATAAAGCTGTAAGCGGCGTTGATTTTGTGCATACTGATGTTTGGGTCTCAATGGGTGAGCCATTAGAGGCTTGGGGAGAACGTATTAAGTTATTGCTTCCTTATCAAGTAACGCCAGAACTCATGAAGCGTACAGGTAATCCAAAAGTAAAATTCATGCACTGTTTACCTGCATTCCATAATAGCGAAACCAAAGTGGGTCTCCAAATTGCTGAAAAGTATCCTGAATTAGCAAACGGCATTGAAGTGACTGAAGAGGTGTTTGAATCGCCGATGAATATTGCATTTGATCAAGCAGAAAACCGTATGCATACGATTAAAGCAGTCATGGTAGCGAGTTTGGCTTAGGAAAGATCTCGATAAATGAGTACATTTATTAATCATCTATTTTAAGAATAATTTATTTCCATACTTTTGTGGTTTTATTTTTTTATGTGAAAAATTAAATTTATTTTTTGATAATGATCACATTTTTTGAAAAATATTATTGACATGATATTTACACAAGCAGAGAATGTACCCAACAAAGGTTAGTTTAGATAGAAAGAGGGAATTTTTCTATGCTACTTCGTACATATATACACAGATACGTCCATACAAAAGTGTTGAGACTTTTACGGTTTAATCCGATAAAAGGTCGTTCTTTGATGGCGCATATCCGTCGAACACGCCATATTATGATGCCGTCGCATCGCTCTTGCTTCTCATACTCACTATTTGCTTCTCAAAACAAACCATCCAACACGGCTCTCTAAGCAGAGTTGTTCTCTCTGTTTAGAGAGTCTCCACAGATTAATTTCTGAATATTTTTGTATTGTCTAGAACAGACAAGAAATATTTTTTGAAATTAACCTAATCTTATTTAATTTAAAATAAAAAAATTCTTACTTTGGTTTTTTATATTAAAAACTAGAGCGGGTTGTTTTATTCTAAATAAATCTAGTGCGTTATTAAAATTAATAATGCAGGGTAACTTTACGTCAAAAAATAAATAAAAGGAGTTTATTATGCCAAACTTAAAAATTGCATATAGTCCAAAAGTTGAACAATATTTCTCTACAAATAGAGAATTAGTTGAAATTGACAAAACAGACTTTACTGATGTTGCCGCTATTGTGTTGACTTCAGGAGATGTGGGTGAATACCTTGAACGTATTCAGGCGACAAACTTTGGTATTCCAGTATTTGTTGTTCAAACTGAAGAAGAACAAGTTGATCCGAAATTCTATGATGCTATTTATCATATTCAAGATTTAAATGGTTATGACATTAAGCTTTATAGTCGTCAAATCGAAACCGCAGCGAAATTTTATGAAGATAAAATGTTGCCTCCATTCTTCAAAATGTTAAGTGAATATGTAGAAATGGGTAATATTGCTTTTGACTGCCCAGGACACCAAGGTGGTCAATACTATCGTAAACACCCAGCAGGTCGTTTCCTTTATGACTTCTACGGTGAAAACATTTTCCGTTCAGATATTTGTAATGCTGACGTGAAATTAGGTGACTTGTTAATTCACGAAGGTGCAGCTTGTGATGCACAAAAATATGCGGCTCAAGTATTCAATGCAGATAAAACTTATTTCGTATTAAATGGTACATCTTCTTCAAACAAAGTTGCGTTAAACGCAGTACTTGCTCCGGGCGATTTAGTATTATTTGACCGTAATAACCATAAATCAAACCACCATGGTGCATTAATTCAAGCGGGTGCAACCCCAATTTACTTAGAAACTGCACGTAACCCATTTGGTTTCATTGGTGGTATCGACAGTCACTGCTTCGAAGAAGATTATTTGAAATCATTAATCAAAGAAGTTGCACCTGAAAAATTAAATCAAAAACGTCCATTCCGTTTAGCGGTTATTCAATTAGGTACTTATGACGGTACAATTTATAACGCTCGTCAAGTGGTAGATAAAATTGGTCATCTTTGTGACTACATCTTATTCGACTCTGCATGGGTAGGTTATGAACAATTCATTCCAATGATGAAAGACTGCTCTCCATTATTGCTTGAATTAAATGAAAATGATCCTGGTATTTTAGTGACTCAATCTGTTCATAAACAACAAGCAGGTTTCTCACAAACTTCACAAATTCACAAAAAAGATAAACACATTAAAGGTCAAGATCGTTATGTAAACCACAAACGTTTCAATAATGCCTTTATGTTACATGCATCAACCAGTCCTTTCTATCCATTATTTGCGGCATTAGATGTGAATGCGAAAATTCAAGGTAGTGAAGCAGGTCGTCGTTTATGGCATGAATGTGTGAAAGTCGGTATCGAAGCACGTAAATTAGTATTAAATCACTGTGAATTAATTCGTCCATTTATTCCAACCACAATTAAAGGTAAAAAATGGCAAGATTATGACACAGAAGAAATCGCAACTAATCTCGAATTCTTCAAATTCCACCCAACAGATACATGGCATAAATTTGAAGGCTATGCTGATGAACAATACTTCGTTGACCCATGTAAATTCTTGCTTACCACTCCAGGTATCAGCTTAGAAACTGGCGAATATGAAAAATTTGGTGTACCAGCAACTATTCTTGCTAACTACTTACGTGAAAACGGTATTATTCCGGAAAAATGTGATTTGAACTCAATCTTATTCTTGCTCACTCCGGCAGAAACCCTCACCAAAATGCAAACTTTGGTCGCTCAAATCGCCTTGTTTGAAAAACACATTAAACAAGACTCTTTATTAAAAGATGTATTGCCAACTGTGTATAAAAACAATGAAGACCGTTACAAAGGCTATACCATCCGCCAATTATGCCAAGAAATGCATGACCTTTATGTAAGTCGTAATGTAAAACAACTTCAAAAAGACCTATTCCGCAAGGCAACATTACCGGAATATGCGTTAAATCCACACGATGCGAATATTGAATTCGTTCGTAACAAAGTTGAACTTGTTCCATTAACAGACATTGTTGGTCGTGTGGCTGCGGAAGGTGCGTTACCTTATCCTCCAGGTGTGTTATGTGTGGTTCCAGGAGAAAGATGGAGTTCAACTGCACAAAAATACTTCCTTGCATTAGAAGAAGGTATTAACACATTACCTGGCTTCGCACCTGAAATCCAAGGGGTTTACTTACAAAAAGACCCTGATGGACGTACTCGTGCATATGGCTATGTTTTAACTGACTATTAATAAAGTGAGGTTATGAGGTTCTTCCTCATAACCCTCTCAGCACAAACAAAAAAAGTGCGGTTAAAAACATCTGATTTTTGACCGCACTTGTAGGAGTATAAATTATGAGTGCTAAAAGTAATAAAATTGGTGTGGTACAACTCACCATTCTTACCATGGTTAATATGATGGGTTCCGGTATCATTATGTTACCGACCAAATTAGCCGAAATTGGGACTATTTCCATCGTTTCTTGGCTTGTAACAGCCGTTGGTTCAACAGCCTTAGCTTATGCATTCGCACAATGCGGTATGTTTAGTAAAAAATCTGGTGGTATGGGCGGTTATGCGGAATACTCTTTCGGTAAAGCCGGTAACTTCATGGCAAACTACACTTACGGTGTATCATTAGTTATTGCGAATACAGCAATCGCAATTTCTGCTGTAGGTTATGGTTCAGAGCTTCTCGGTGCAACCCTTTCTCCACTTTCTATCGCATTGTGGACAATCTTCACCCTTTGGCTTGCAACCGTTCTTAACTTTGGTGGTGCAAGAATCACTGGTCACATCAGTTCATTCACCATTTGGGGCGTAATTATTCCTGTGGTCGGTATTTCTATCATCGGTTGGAAATGGTTTGATGGTTCAATGTATGTAAACTCTTGGAACCCACATAACGTACCTACTTTTGAAGCGATCGGTGTATCTATTTCAATGACATTATGGGCGTTCTTAGGGTTAGAATCAGCTTGTGCGAACGCAGATGCCGTTGAAAACCCAGAGAAAAACGTACCAATCGCAGTACTTGGTGGTACTTTAGGGGCAGCGGTAATTTATATCGTTTCAACTAACGTGATTGCAGGTATTGTACCTAACCTTGAACTCGCTAATTCAACAGCGCCATTCGGTTTAGCCTTTGCTCATATGTTTAATGAAACAATCGGTAAAGTCATCATGGGCTTAATGGTGATGTCTTGCTTCGGTTCATTATTAGGCTGGCAGTTCACTATTGCTCAAGTATTCAAATCTTCAGCAGAAGAAGGTTATTTCCCAGCATTCTTCAAAAAAGTTACCAGTAAAGATGCGCCTGTTGTTGGTATGATTACCATAACTGCCTTACAAACTTTACTCTCTTTAATGACAATCAGCCCATCATTAAATAAACAATTCAATGTGTTGGTGGACTTAGCGGTAGTAACAAACGTTATTCCATACTTGCTCTCAATGGCAGCACTTGCCGTGTTATTGAAAGCAGAGAATGTTGCGCCACAAAAATATAAAACAACCGTCTTTGTTGCCTTTATTGGTTCACTCTATAGTATCTATGCGCTTTATGCAGCTGGTGAACAAGCGATGTTATATGGTTCAATTGTGACCTTTATCGGTTGGACATTGTATGGTTTTGTTTCTTACAAATTTGACCTTAAAAAATCACAAACAAATTAAAAAAGAGAAGCCTACATCTTCATGTAGGCCTTTCGAGTTGCAATAAACTTAAAGTATAAAAGCGCGGTTGAAAATTAATTTGTTTTTAACCGCTCTTTTTATTTAGGATAAAACTCTCAGCAAAACAGGCTGAAATTCCGTTTGTTGGCCGAGTTTGTGGGTATATCGTTTAACCATGACAAAGGAAAGTGCGGTCAAAATAAAGATTAAAATTGCACGGATGAGCTCATTTTCACTGATATAGCTAGAAAGTAATGTTGCAACTAATAGCGTGAAAAGTGGCACGATATACATTAACAGTGCGGAGAAAAGCATGGATTTTTCTTCTAGACCGATTTCTACCATTTGGCCTGTGCGCAGTGGCGTGATGGTTTCTAATGTGAAGATATGTTCGCCTCGTTTTCCGTTAAGCTCAGAAAGGGAAGCTGTTCCACAGGCTTCTCTAGCTGAACAAGCTCCACAGGCGCTTTGTGATTGACATTTCACTTTAGCAAGACCCGTTTCTGCATCATAGCTCATCACAACTGCACTTTCTTTTAGCATTGTGCTTCTCCCATATAAATATCAAAGCGGTGATTTTTAGTTTCACGACTGACATGGGGCGCTTTTTGCGCTAAAAATTCCGCATAATCAGGACGTTTTACCACCACGCGTTTACGGGCTAATTGTAACGCAGGTGTCAAGAGCTCATCGGCATCCAAATCGGCACCAACTAAATATTGGAATACACGCATTTCTTTTTTAACTAGGGCGGATTTTTGTTTATGTGGATACATTGGATCCAAATACACCACATCGGCACTATCGATTTGTGGATTAAGTTCGGCAATATGATGAACATCTAGTAAACGCATATTTTGTTGCATCATTTCGCCTATTTCTGCATCTTGATAGGCTCGGTTGAGCCCATCCTGTAATAATAAATACACCACGGGATGGCGTTCTACTAAGCGTACTTGGCAACCGATAGAAGCTAAAACAAAGGCATCTCGACCAAGTCCTGCTGTGGCATCAATTACGCTCGGCAATTCTGTGCCCTTAATGCCTACAGCTTTGGCAACAGCTTCGCCACGTCCACCACCGAATTTACGACGATGAGCCATCGCACCGGCAACAAAATCCACAAACACATCGCCCAATTTAGGCTCATCTAGTTTACGCAAGGCAAGATGGGTTTCAGTTCGCACCAATGCAAGCAGACTTTCAGTACAATGCTCGATACCAAGAGGGGAACAAAGTGCGGTCAATTCTGACAATGTTCCCGCTTCGGCAAGCAGTTGAATTTTTATTTTCTCACCAGCCATACGCCGCTTTCCATATGATCTGTGTAAGGAAATTGATCAAACAACGCCGCTTTTTCAATTCGGTGGGTTTGGCTTAGGGTTTGCAAATTCTCACAAAGGGTATGTGGATTGCAGGAAATATACAAAATACGATCGTAATTCTGCACCAGCTTTACCGTGTCAGGGTCAAGCCCTGCTCGTGGTGGGTCAACAAAAATCGTATTGCATTGATAGGCTTTTAAATCAATGCTTTTTAAGCGATTAAACTCACGTACGCCATTCATGGCTTGGGTAAATTCTTCTGCGGACATACGAATAATCTGCAGATTATCTATACCATTTTCCGCAATATTAAATTGTGCGGCAGCCACGGATGGCTTGGCGATTTCGGTAGCAAGCACTTTACGGAAGTTTTGTGCAAGGGCGATAGAGAAATTGCCGTTACCGCAGTACAGCTCTAATAAATCCCCTTGAGAACCTTGAGTGCAATCAATCGCCCATTCCAACATCTTGCAATTTACAGCTGCATTAGGCTGGGTAAAGCTGTTTTCCACTTGGCGATAAACATAATTACGCCCTTTCACCGGTAATACTTCATCGACAAAATCCTGCGCTAAACAGATTTTTTGTTTACTTGCACGACCAATCAGCTGCACATCAAAACCAAGTTGTTGTAATTCTTCTTTTAAGCGTATAGCAGCGCTTTGCCATTCTTCCGTAAGTTGCTTGTGGTAAAGCAGGCTTACAATAATCTTATTGCTAAGCGTGCTCAAATAATCAATTTGAAACAGTTTTTTATGAAGTACTTCCTGAGTTTTTAACAACGGTAGTAAGGCTTTTATCATGCGATTGATCAGTTCGCTGGCAATCGGGAACTCATCCACTCGATAACGCTGCAAGGTGCTTTGATCAAACATGATGTGATAAAAATCGCCTTTATCATGCCAAATACGAAATTCTGCACGCATCCTATAATGGCTAGTTGGCGAATCAAACACGGCTATTTCTGGGGCGTTAAAGGGCTGCAAAAGTGCGGTCAGTTTTTCAATCTTTTTTTGCAGGAGTTCGGTATATTGGGAAATGGGTAGTTGCATTGATGTTTACGTTTGAATGATAAATATCCCACAGCCCTTGGCAAGCATGGGGATTGAGTAAAAAAGTAAAAGGCAAGCTTCTGCCTGCCTTTTAAAATGTATTATTCGCCAGAATAATCTTCGCCGCTAGAAGCCGCTTCGCTCACATCACCTGATAAGGTGTAAACACGTTTTGTTGTGTTAATGCGAGTACGATATTTATTCCAGGTTTTTTCGAAGAAAGTTTCCGGTGCACGTTCACCACGGCAAAAAGCAACAAATTCTTTTTCTTCTTTTGTCGCCGGCTTGCGCTCGCCTGAATCTAATGCTTTAAACGCTTGACCATATTGCTCTAATACTTGGGATTCTTTGATTGTATAATCACCATGACGGGAAAATCCGCGTGGGTAGTTTTTGTCGTCAAAAAAACGACGAGTAACACTGAAACTAGCAGCCATAATCATCTCTCTTCTTTATATTTAAAAACGGCAGGCATTAAACCAATTTTTTTTTATTTTTGCAATAAACCTTTCACGGTTTCTACATAATCTTTGACGAAATCATCGTAATTTAAGCCTTCAGGGTTCACACGATATTTGCCATTGACATAGAAATCAGGTACGCCATGTACTTTAAACTGCTCAGCCGCATTCACTTGTTTGTTCACTAAACCGTTTACAGCAAAGCTATTGATGTTGTTATCAAATTGTTCAGCAGTCACGCCGTTATCAATGAAGATTTTACGAATATCGTCCATTGAGCTTAATTTATCTTGCTGTGCGGCTTCAAATAAAGGCGCTTTCACCTTGCTTTCTGCACCAAGTGCCATCGCTAATGCCCATGCACGAGTGAGGTTTTCAGATTGACGACCTAAGAAATTAACGTGATATTGTTTAAATTCAGTGCCTTTTGGTAAGCTTTCTGCAACTTGTTTTGGAATGTGGTATTCCATTTCAAAGGCATAGCAATGCGGGCAGTAGAAAGAGAAAAATTCAATCACTTCAGGCTGTGCCGAAGCGGTTTGGCCCACTTGAACGTATTGTTTACCTTCTTCTAGATTAGCTGCGAATGCGTTAAATGAAAATAAAGCACCGAGTAAAAATAAAACTTTTTTCATTTGTTTTCCTTATTTAATAATTCCGCGCGCTTTTAACAATGCGGTTTTAAAATCTTCTTCATAATCTTTTTTGATGCCTGGGATTGGCTCAAGTTTATCTGTGCCGTGCATTTTTAAATGATAAATAATCACTTCATCAGATAATTCTGCTACGGGTTTATCAAAACCTGCTTCATCAGCAATTTTTTGCAAAATTTGTAACAAGCTCAGATCTGGGTCTTTAGACCAATAAGGTTGTAAAAGTTCCAATACTTCATTTAAACGCTTACATTTCATTGCTATTTCCTTTTAAATGGAGAAAAATAAGGCTAGATCATACTTCAAATAAGGCAATAAGAAAATATGGAATACACAATAAGTGCGGTTATTTTAGCGGGTGGAAAAGCACGGAGAATGAATGGGGCGGATAAAGGCTTGCAGCTTTTACAAAATAAACCATTAATTAGCCATGTGATTGAACGCTTACAACCTCAAGTGGTTGATATTTCTATCAATGCTAATCGTCACCATGCGGAATATGCACAATGGGGTTTTCCTGTATTTTCAGATGAATTGCCTGATTTTCAGGGGCCATTGAGTGGTATGTTGACAGCACTCGAACAAGCTAAAACGGATTTTGTGCTTTTTGTGCCTTGTGATAGCCCGTATTTTCCGCAAAACTTATTAGAAAAACTAAAAAGTGCGGTTAAAAATGACCACACTTTAATGGCTTATGCAAAAGATAAAGAGCGTGAACACCCGACATTTTGTTTAATGTCCGTTCAGCTTAAAGAGAAGTTACGCGCTTATTTAAACGAAGGCGAACGTCGTTTATTACAATTTATGAACAAAAATGGCGCGGTTGCTGTCCAATTTGACGAACAAGAAGGACGATTTGTAAATTTTAATACCTTAGAAGATTTACAATAAATTATTTGTTTAACCTTGAATTTTGCAAAAAATTCTCCATTATTGCAGTGTTTACTTTCTATTTTATTGAGGAACTTTATTATGATGCGAATCCTTTTATTTTTAGCCACTAACTTTGCTGTGATGCTTGTGTTAGGGATTATTTTAAATGTGACTGGTATTGCAGGAAATAGTACAGGTGGCATTTTAATTATGGCAATGCTTTTCGGTTTTGCCGGATCATTGATTTCGTTATTTTTATCAAAAACCATGGCATTGCGCTCTGTGGGAGCAGAAGTGATTACTGAACCGCGTAATCAAGCGGAACGTTGGTTAGTAGAAACTGTACGTCGTCAAGCGCAACAAGCAGGTATTCCAATGCCAGATGTGGCGATTTACCATTCTAATGATGCGAATGCTTTTGCTACAGGTGCGACTAAAAATAATTCTTTAGTGGCGATTAGTACGGGTTTACTAAACTCCATGACGGAAGAAGAGGCTGAGGCGGTATTGGCTCACGAGGTCTCACACATCGCGAACGGCGATATGGTGACGATGACTTTATTACAAGGCGTATTGAATACCTTTGTGATTTTCTTATCTCGAGTGATTGCCAATGTGGTGGCAAGTTCCCGTAATGGTGATGAAGAAAGCCGCAGCTCAGGCATTTACTTCTTAGTTTCAATGGTGTTAGAAATTGTATTTGGTATTTTAGCGAGCATTATCGCGATGTGGTTCTCACGCTATCGTGAATACCGCGCAGATGCAGGTTCTGCACAACTTGTTGGTAAAGAAAAAATGATTGCAGCATTGCAACGTTTACAACAAATTCATGAGCCGCAAGAGATGGAAGGTTCACTTAATGCCTTTATGATTAACGGCAAACGTAGCGAACTCTTTATGAGTCATCCTCCACTTGAAAAACGTATCGAAGCATTACGTAGTTTATAAAAGATAAAAAAATAAAGGGCTAAATGTAATATTTAGCCCTTTTTATTTGTAGATTATTTAATATCCGCTAAGACTTTAGTAAGTAATTCCCAGTACGTTTGTACTGTTGAGATTTGGACTTTTTCATCAGGCGAATGCGCATTGCGAATAGTTGGCCCCACAGAAATCATCTCAATATTCGGATAATGTTCTTTCAACAAGCCACATTCAAGCCCTGCATGAATTACTTTAATCTCAGGCTCTTTGCCAAGCACTTCTGCATAATGTTTTTTCATTAAGGCTAAAATTGCTGTGTCATTTACTGGTTTCCAACCTGGGTAAGAACCTGAAAATTCAACTGTTGCACCCGTGAGTTTGGCGAGTGAAGTTAAGGTTTCTTCTACATATTCTTTACCGCTTTCAATCAATGAGCGAATAAGAATGGTACCTTCGATTTTATCTTCAAGGGTTTTTAACACACCAATACTTAATGAGCTTTCCACGACATTTTTAATCACATCGCTGTTTCGGATGACGCCATTTGGTAAGACATTCAGCAAATTAATCACTTTTTTGGTGGTTTCAAGTGTGAAGGTTTGTTGTGGATTTTCAACTTGCTCAGCGGTTAAGGTTAAGTTTGGTTCAGCGATAGTAAGCTCTTCTTTCAATAAAACTTCAAAATTTTTAACCGCACTTTTTACGCTTTCTACATCATGATTGAAGCAAATGGTTGCAGCCGCTTCACGTGGAATCGCATTACGAATTGAGCCTCCGTGAATTTCTGCAAGGACAAAGTGCAGTTGATTTTGTGAAAGTTTTGCTAATAAACGCGCCAATACTTTAATTGCATTCGCGCGTGTGGTGTGAATATCACAACCAGAGTGACCGCCCCGCAAACCTTTTAAGTTAATTTGCAAAGTATGGTTGAATGAATTGGTTTCACGGTGAACAGGTAGTTCAACATTAGCATTTACCCCACCAGCACAACCAATATAGATTTCACCGATTTCTTCAGTATCGGTATTAATTAAGATTTCTGATTTTAACCAGTTACGGCGAAGGTGTACGGCACCATCCATTCCGGTTTCTTCAGTCATGGTGAGTAACACTTCAAGTGGTGGATGTGCAATATCGGTACTTTCTAATACCGCTAAGGTAGAGGCTAAACCGATACCGTTATCTGCGCCAAGTGTGGTACCTTGTGCTTTTACCCAATCCCCATCAATATAAGGGCGAATTGGGTCTTGAACGAAGTTATGTGGATTGCCTTCATTCGCTTGCGGAACCATATCTAAATGTGCTTGTAACACAACAGGTTGGCTTTTTTCCATACCAGCTGTGGCAGGTTTACGAATTAATACATTACCGGCTTCATCACGCTCGGCAAAAAATTGTTTTTCTTTCGCCCAGTTGACAATAAAGGTTGCGAGCGCATCTTCGTGATGAGAAGGATGTGGAATCGCACAAATTTGATCAAACCATTTCCAAAGTAATTGCGGTTGTAATGTGGTAATTTCTGACATAATGAACTCCTTTTTTCATTAAAATTTTTGCGGAAATCATAGCATAAAACGCCATTTCAGGTTAAAATTCCGCAATTTTTTTATTTAGCGACAAAGTTTAAGGTATTTGTTATGAGCGAAAAATATGTTGTGACTTGGGATATGTTCCAAATGCATGCCCGCAAATTAGCGGAACGTTTACTTCCTGCCACTCAGTGGAAAGGTATCATCGCAGTAAGCCGTGGTGGTTTGTTCCCAGCAGCGGTACTTGCTCGCGAATTAAATATTCGTTTCGTAGAAACCGTGTGTATTGCGAGTTATGATCACGATGAACAAGGTGCATTAAAAGTGTTACACCGCGCAGGTGGTGATGGTGAAGGAATGATCGTGGTAGACGATTTAGTAGATACCGGCAATACCGCTCGTGCAATTCGTGAAATGTATCCGAAAGCAAAATTTGTCACAGTATTCGCAAAACCTGCAGGTGCTGAGTTAGTGGATGATTATGTGATTGATATTCCACAAAATACTTGGATTGAACAACCTTGGGATTTAGGTTTAACTTTTGTGCCACCATTGGCAAGAAAATAATAAAACCTAAATATAAAATTTCGTTACGCCGGTGCTTTTATAGTTCCGGCGTAATAATTATGACCAATTTATTTTGATTATGAATAATATGGACGCACAAAAAGCGCTAGAGCGATCTTACGTTTCCTCACTTGAAAATAAAGAATATGATGAAGCAGTCAAGTTGGCTGAAACGCTTTGCTTACTTGATCCTAATAATCCCGAATACTCTCATAAAATTGCTTATGTTTATTTGCAACAATTAAAATGGGAAGAGGCAATTGAGGCAGAATTAAAAACATTAAAAGTAGATGCGCAATATATTCCAGCTTTAGATTTATTGGCACATGCTTATGGTGCAGTAGATGATTGGGAGCGCTCAGGTTTTTATGGTAGTTTAGCCCTTGAGTTGAAAGATAAAGCTATTCCCGTTCCAATACAGGAAATGGTTCCTGCGTCTGCGCCTAAAAATGGTAAGAGAATTATCGCCTTTTCTTTATTTGGTAATAACTCCAAATATATTGAGCCGGCTGTATTAAATACACAAGTTTCTCCGATGTTATTCCCTGATTGGGTATGCCGTTTTTATGTAGATGATTCAGTTTCTCCTGAAGCGATTCAACGATTAAAAAATAATGGTGCAGAAGTGGTTTATGTCACTTCACCTGTGAATAAATGGCCTGGTGCAATGTGGCGTTTTCTTGCAATTAATGATCCTGAAGCTGAGTATGTGATCTTCCGTGATGCTGACTCAGTTGTATCTCACCGCGAAGCTGAGGCCGTAGCTGAATGGATTGAAAGTGGTCGTTTATTCCATACGATGCGTGATTCTGGCTCCCATACCGCACTTATTTTAGCGGGGATGTGGGGAGCAAAAGCCGGCGCTGTTCCTGATATGGAAGCGAGAATTCAACGTTTTGTTGATAAGGGTTATGACTCTCGTCATTTTGCTGATCAGGATTTCCTTGCTGAAGACTTGTGGGGCTATATTCGCCAAGATGTATTCTCACATGATAGGGTATTTAATTTCTGCAATGCAAAACCTTTCCCTGGAGAGTTTTACCCTAATTATCAAATTGCGCATTGCGAAGGAGCAAGTAGTTTTGATGCGAAAACCTCTTTTGAAGAAGGGTGCAAAGTAAGATGGACGTTATATTCAAAAATATCGCCTATGGTCAATGTCGATTATTCCTTTATTCGTGTGCCTGAATTTAAAGTTTGCAGCTATGAAACCACAGTAGAGAATGGTAGATTTGAAGCATCAATACCAAGACGTTATGGATACGCTTTTAAAGAAGGCTTAGCTAAAATAGATATTAAAAAAGCTTAATTTATTCGTTTTAACTATCAACATAGGGATTATTCATGTCAACTCAACCGCGTTTTGTACACCTTCGTACACACACCGATTTTTCAATGATTGATGGTATCGTGAAAGTAAAACCATTAGTCAAAGCGTGTGCTGCAAACAATATGGTTGCATTGGCATTAACGGATTTTACCAATTTCTGTGGTGTGGTGCGTTTTTATGGTGAAACGCTTTCTTCGGGGATTAAACCGATTATTGGCGCAGATGTTCATGTTAAAAGTGAGTTATGCGGCGAGGAATTATTCACCCTCACTTTACTTGCCAAGAACAATGAAGGCTATAAAAACATCACTTTACTGCTTTCAAAAGCCTATCAACGCGGCTATGTGGACTTGCCTTATATCGACCAGGAATGGTTGATTGAACACCGTGAGGGTGTAATTGTTTTATCAGGTGGCACACAAGGCGATATCGCAAAAAAACTCCTTAAAGAAAATATTTCCGAAGCGGAAAGTGCGGTCAGTTTTTATCAAGAATTTTTTCCTGACCATTTTTATCTTTCGCTTTCCAGAACAGGGCGTCCAGATGAAGAGCGTTATATTCAAGCCGCATTAAAATTGGCTGAGGAACATGATTTACCGCTTGTTGCAACCAACGATGTTGTCTTTCTCGCACCTGATGATTTTGAGGCACACGAAATTCGAGTTGCTATTCATGATGGCTATACCCTTGACGATCCGAAACGTCCAAAACGTTATACCGAGCAACAATATTTCCGTTCAGAAGAAGAGATGTGCGACTTATTTGCGGACATTCCTTCTGCACTTGAAAATACGGTATTAATTGCGCAACGCTGTAATGTCACTTTGCGTTTGGGCGAATATTTCCTCCCAAAATTCCCAACAGGCGATCTGAGTACGGAAGATTATTTGGTGATGAAATCCAAAGAAGGTTTGGAAGAGCGGTTGGCGTTTTTATTCCCCGATGAAAAAGTGCGGGCAGAAAGACGACCAGAATATGATGAGCGTCTTCAAGTCGAACTCGATGTGATCAACCAAATGGGCTTCCCGGGTTACTTCTTAATCGTTATGGAGTTTATTCAGTGGTCAAAAGACAATGATATCCCAGTTGGACCAGGACGTGGTTCTGGTGCGGGTTCATTAGTGGCTTATGCACTAAAAATCACCGATTTGGATCCCCTTGAATTCGATCTTCTTTTTGAGCGTTTCCTCAATCCAGAGCGTGTTTCCATGCCCGATTTCGATGTGGATTTCTGTATGGATGGACGGGATCGCGTTATCGATCATGTCGCAGAAACCTATGGTCGCGGTGCGGTATCACAAATTATTACTTTTGGTACCATGGCGGCAAAAGCAGTAATTCGAGATGTAGGTCGCGTATTAGGCCACCCTTATGGCTTTGTGGATCGTATTTCGAAAATGATTCCACCTGATCCCGGCATGACCTTAGCCAAGGCTTTTGAGGCTGAACCGCAATTACAAACAGCATATGATACGGATGAAGAAGTTAAAGCCCTAATTGATATGGCGCGTAAGCTGGAAGGGGTAACGCGAAATGCGGGTAAACACGCGGGTGGCGTGGTGATTTCCCCTTCTTTGATTACAGACTTTGCACCACTTTATTGTGACAACGAGGGGCTTCATCCCGTTACCCACTTCGATAAAAATGATGTGGAATATGCAGGTTTAGTGAAGTTTGACTTCTTAGGTTTGCGTACACTCACTATTATCAAATGGGCATTGGATATGATTAACGCCCGCCTTGCTCGTGAAGGCAAACCGCCAGTCGATATTGCCGCTATTCCATTAGATGATCCCGAATCTTTTGAGTTGCTGAAGCGATCTGAAACAACTGCAGTATTCCAGTTGGAATCGCGAGGGATGAAAGATTTGATTAAACGCCTTCAACCAGACTGTTTTGAAGATATTATCGCGTTGGTGGCGTTATTCCGACCAGGTCCATTACAATCGGGTATGGTGGATAACTTTATTGACCGTAAGCATGGTAGAGAAGAAGTGTCTTATCCTGACGCAAACTATCAACATGAAAGCCTTAAACCGATTTTAGAGCCAACTTACGGTATTATTTTGTACCAAGAACAAGTTATGCAGATTGCTCAGGTGCTAGCGGGCTATACTCTTGGTGGTGCGGACTTATTACGCCGTGCGATGGGTAAGAAAAAGCCAGAAGAAATGGCGAAACAGCGCTCAGTGTTTAAAGAAGGCGCGGAAAAAAACGGCGTTGATGGCGAGCTTTCCATGAAGATTTTCGACTTGGTGGAAAAATTTGCCGGCTATGGTTTCAATAAATCGCACTCCGCCGCTTACGCATTGGTATCTTACCAAACCCTTTGGCTGAAAACCCATTTCCCTGCTGAGTTTATGGCAGCAGTAATGACCTCGGAAATGGATAATACCGATAAAATTGTTGGCTTGTACGATGAATGTTTACGTATGGGCTTAAAAGTCACCCCACCGGATATCAACGTAGGGAAACATCATTTCAGTGTGAATGAAAATGGTGAGATTGTTTATGGTATCGGCGCCATTAAAGGGGTGGGTGAAGGTCCGATTGATGCATTGATTACCGCTCGTAATGAAGGTGGGATTTTCAGAGACTTATTTGATTTATGTGCTCGCGTTGATTTGAAGAAAATTAATCGTCGTACCTTTGAAAGTCTGATTATGTCGGGCGCATTTGATAAGCTAGGACCACATCGTGCGGCGTTATCTAAGAATCTAGAAGATGCACTTAAAGCCTCTGATCAGCATGCAAAAGATGAGGCCATGGGGCAAACCGACATGTTCGGTGTGCTGACAGAAACACACGAAGAAGTGGAAAATGCTTACGCCCATACGCCACCTTACACAGAAAAGCAAATTCTAGATGGTGAGCGAGAAACTCTAGGTTTGTATTTAAGCAGTCATCCAGTAAGTCGTTATTTAAAAGAGCTTTCTCATTACAGCTCTACGCGATTAAAAGATCTCACGCCAAACCGCCGTGGGCAAATTAGCACTGCAGCTGGTTTGTTGGTGGCAACGCGTTTTGCAACAACGAAAAAAGGCAATCGTATCGGTATCGCAACCATT
Organism: Parahaemophilus parainfluenzae; assembly: GCF_001055095.1. GTDB lineage: Bacteria > Pseudomonadota > Gammaproteobacteria > Enterobacterales > Pasteurellaceae > Haemophilus_D > Haemophilus_D parainfluenzae_Z. The sequence continues at coordinate 84,338 of NZ_JVHG01000024.1, read as the reverse complement.
GATGACCGATCTGGGCGTTTAGACCTGACCCTGTTTGGGGAAAGCTTAGACCAATTTGGTGAGAAACTGCAAAAAGACACGGTTGTGGTGGTATCTGGTCAAGTGAGTTTTGACGATTTTTCAGGTGGATTAAAAATGTCGGTACGGGATTTGATGACTTTAGATGAGGCGCGTTCCCGTTATGCAAAATCTCTAGCAATCAGTTTGTCAGAGGAGCAGATTAGCCCAAGTTTTATTAAGAAATTGAAAGAAATGTTAGGGCCTGTTAGTGGCGGTACTTTACCAATTAACGTATATTATCAAAGTGCAAAAGGCCGTGCGTTGTTGCGTTTAGGGATTCAATGGTCGATTACACCAACAGATGAGATCCTAACAGAATTGGTGAATTTGCTCGGTGAAAATGCGGTAGAGCTAGAATTCGGTTAATATTCCAGTAAGAGTGCGGTCAAAAAAATCAGTGTTTTTTAACCGCACTTTAGGCGATATAAACAAAGCGAGAGATAAAATGGAAAAAATCATTATTGATGCAGACAGATTTTTACGCACCATTTCACGTATTTCCCATGAAATTATTGAAAAGCACCAAGATTTCAATAATGTGATTTTAGTTGGGGTAAAACGTCGTGGAGCAGAAATTGCAGAATTGATTCAACGCCGCATTGAAGAATTGAATGGTGTAAGTCTTCCAATGATGGAATTGGATATCACGTTTTACCGCGATGACTTAGAGTATGTTGAACCTGAAAATCCAACTCCTGTGTATAGTGGTGCCTCCAGTTATATGAATATTCAGGGTAAAGAAGTCATTTTGATCGATGATGTTCTATTCACCGGAAGAACCATTCGTGCCGCGATGGATGCGTTAACGGATTTTGGTCGAGCAGCTAAAATTGAGTTGGTGATTTTAGTGGATCGTGGACATCGTGAATTGCCGATTCGGGCAGATTATGTGGGTAAAAATGTGCCGACCTCTCGCGATGAACAAGTTCAGGTGCGTACATTAAAATATGATGGTTGTTATGAAGTGGCATTATTGCCTAAATAACGATCAGCCTATTGTGAACCTTTGATAAAATTGATAATCTAACGAGCATTATCCTATTATTTTTTAAGACAACTAAAATGAAAAAATCAATGTTAAAATCTCTTTTGTTTGCCATGATCGGTCTGTTTACTTTTTCTCAAGTACAAGCAGAAGAACGCGTTGTGGCGACCGTAAATGGTACACCAATTTTACAAAGCCAAGTGAATGCCGTAATGGGCAAGAAAGGTAGCCAACGAGCAGCATTAGATAAGATTATTGATGATATGCTGACAGAGAAAGCTATCAAAGAATCAGGTATAAAAGTAAACCAAGCGGAAGTAAACCGTATCGTAGAAGATATTGCGGCGAAAAATGGTTTAACTTATGGTCAATTCTTAGATGCATTGGATTATCAAGGCATTTCCTTAAATGCATTTAAACAACAAATTTCTCGCCAAATGTTAATGGCGGGCGTGCGTAACCATGCTATTCAAAACAGCGTGGATGTGACTCGCGAGCAAGTGGATGCATTGGGTAAACAAATGCTCGATGAAGCAAAAGCAAAAGGCACTGCGCAAAAAGTGATGGGCAAAGAGTATGAGGTTCGTCATATTTTATTAAAATTAAACCCATTACTGAATGATGCACAAGCTAAAGCAGAATTAGAGCGTATTCGTAGCGAGATTATTTCTGGCAAAATGACATTTGCTGATGCGGCATTAAAATATTCTAAAGATTATTTATCAGGTGCGAATGGCGGAAGCTTAGGCTATGCTTTCCCAGAAGCTTATGTAGGTCCATTTGCAAAAATGGTTGAAACAACCCCACAAGGTACTATTTCTGCTCCATTTAAATCTGAATTTGGTTGGCATATTCTCGAAGTAACCGGTAGTCGTGATGGCGATAAAACAGAAGATGCCTATCGTCAAAAAGCTTACGAACAAATCGTGAATAGCCAATTACAAGATGCAACCAAAGACTGGGTGAAAGCATTACGTAAAAATGCTGATATTCAATATTTCGATAAGTAACAGAAACCGTTAGAATAAGGGGGCATTTTTGCCCCTTTTGTCGTTTTTATAAAATGAGTGACGCATGAAAAAATTTTTTGTCTTTTTACTGATTCTCTTGCTAATTCTTGGTGGTGTTGGTTTTTGGGGTTATCAAAAATTAACTGAGTTTGTTCATACGCCGGTGAATGTCACGCAGGATCAATTGCTTACAATTGAGCGAGGCACTACTGGCAGTAAACTCGCCGCTTTATTAGAGCAAGAAAAAATTCTTGAACATGCCGATTTATTGCCTTGGTTATTGAAATTACAACCGCAGCTCAACAAAGTGAAAGCGGGGACTTATTCTTTAACGGGCGTGAAAACGTTGCAAGATTTATTGGATATGCTCAATTCCGGCAAGGAAGCGCAATTTAGTGTGAAGTTTATTGAGGGTAAAACGTTCAAGGAATGGCGTAAAAACCTTGAAAATGCACCGCACTTAAAACAAACCTTGCAAGGTAAAAGTGATAAAGAAATTATGGCGTTATTGGATATTCCAGCCGTTGCAAAAGCCGTTTACGAATGGAATAACATGGATGGCTGGTTGTATCCAGATACCTATAATTACACGCCTAACTCGACTGATCTTGAATTATTAAAGCGTTCAACTACTCGTTTACAAAAAGCCTTAGATAAAGCGTGGAATGAACGTGATGAAAATCTCCCATTAACGGATCCATATCAGATGCTGATTTTGGCTTCTGTTGTGGAGAAAGAAACGGGTATTGCGGCGGAGCGCCCACAAGTCGCTTCCGTATTTATTAATCGTTTAAAAGCCAATATGAAACTACAAACTGACCCAACCGTGATTTATGGAATGGGTGAGCGTTATACCGGCAATATTCGTAAAAAAGATTTGGAAACGATGACCCCTTACAATACCTATATGATTGAGGGGCTACCACCAACACCAATTGCGATGGTGAGTGAGAGTGCTTTGCAGGCCGTGGCTCATCCAGCAAAAACGGACTTTTATTATTTTGTTGCCGATGGAAGTGGCGGTCATAAATTTACTCGTAATCTGAACGAGCATAATAAAGCAGTGCAAGAATATTTACGTTGGTATCGTAGCCAACAAAAAGGAGCCAACTAATGCAAGGCAAATTTATCGTGATTGAAGGCTTGGAAGGTGCAGGTAAAAGTACCGCCATGCAAACGGTGGTGGATACATTAAAATCCCTTGGTGTAAATGATATCGTATTTACTCGTGAGCCGGGTGGTACACCATTAGCAGAAAAATTGCGCCATTTAATTAAACATGAAACAGAAGAACTTGTTACGGATAAAGCGGAATTATTGATGCTTTATGCGGCACGAATTCAATTGGTAGAAAATGTGATTAAGCCAGCATTGGCAGAAGGTAAAATTGTGCTTGGCGATCGACATGATATGTCTTCACAGGCTTATCAAGGCGGTGGGCGTCAGTTTGACCAAACACTTATGGCGAATTTAAAAAATATGGTATTAGGCGATTTTGAGCCTGATTTTGTACTGTATTTAGACATTGATCCTGCAGAAGGGCTTGCTCGTGCTAGAGGTCGTGGTGAATTAGACCGCATTGAACAACAAGGACTCGATTTCTTCCATCGTACCCGACAACGTTATTTGGAATTGGTGCAGAACAACCCGAAAGCCGCCATTGTTAATGCAGGTCAGCCTTTGGAACAAGTACAAGCAGACATTCAAAGTGCGGTCAAAAATTGGTGGGTTTCACAAACAAAATGAGCGAACTTTATCCTTGGTTAGTGCCTACTTATCACAAAATTAGCCAAACTTTTAGCGAAGGTTTGGGGCATCATGCATTATTGATTAAAGCTGATCAAGGTCTCGGTGCTGAAGGTTTGTTTGAGGCTTTAACAAAACGCATTATGTGTCAAACACCGGATAATGCACCTTGTGGCCATTGCCATGCTTGTCACTTAATGGCAGCGCACAGCCACCCTGATTTTCATGTTTTAGCCTCTCAAGAAGGCAAAGACATTGGTGTTGATCAGGTGCGGGCGATTAATGATGTTGTCAGCCAACACGCGCAACAAAATGGCAATAAATTAGTATATATTCAAGATGCAGAACGTCTTACGGAAGCGGCAGCTAATGCATTGCTCAAAACTTTGGAAGAGCCGCGTCCGAACACGTATTTCTTATTGCAAACAGAGCCTTCCTCTTCGTTGTTAGCGACTATTTACAGCCGTTGCCAAGTGTGGAATGTGCCTTTGCCAACGGAAGCAGAAGCCTTAACTTGGCTTTCTTCTCAATTTCAGGCAGAAACATCTGAATTATTGACCGCACTTGCGATGAATTTGGGTCGTCCACTGTTAGCATTAGAAACACTCCGGCAAGGATTAATTGAACAGAGAAAAAATTTCCTACGTCAATTTTGGCTGTTTTATCGTCGTCGTTCACCTTTGGAAATTTTGCCTTTCTTTGAAAAAGAACGCACCATACAGCAAGTGGATTGGATTTTAGCGTTTTTAAGTGATGCCATTAAATACAAACTCGAAATACAAAATGGCTGGCAAACACTTGATCTTAAAACAGGTGTAACTCAATTTGCAGACGAGCAAACAGCGCTTGGGTTATTAACCGCAAATAAAATTATGCAAAAAGTGCGCTCGGATTTACTCACTATCAACGGCGTTAACACGGAATTAATGTTACTAGATGGTTTGACAAAGTTAATTACCGACGTATTTAAGGACTAAATAAATTATGTTTATCGTAGATTCCCATTGCCATTTAGATGCATTGGATTATGAAAATTTACACAAAGATATTGCTGATGTTGTGGCCAAAGCCCAAGCACGAGATGTGAAGCATTTATTGGCGATTGGCGTAACATTAAGCCGTTTTGAAAAAGCTTACCCTGAGTTAGCAAAATTTCCGAATGTGTCTTTGGCTTGCGGTGTACATCCACTAGATCTTGAAGAAGAACCTTACGATGCCGATCGTTTATTACGTTTATCCCAAGATAAAAAAGTGCTCGCAATTGGCGAAATTGGTTTGGATTATTATTACAGTGCAGATAATAAGGCATTGCAGCAAACGGTTTTTGCGGATCAAATCAGAATTGCTAATGAAGTGGATAAACCCGTGATTATTCATACTCGTTCAGCGCCAGAAGATACCATTGCCATGTTGCGTGAGCACCAGGCAGAAAAGTGTGGTGGATTAATTCATTGTTTTACGGAAACCTTGGATTTTGCGAAAAAGGCACTTGATTTAGGGTTTTATATTTCTTGTTCAGGCATTATAACCTTTAAAAATGCGGAAAGTATTCGTGAAGCTATTCGTTATGTGCCGGCAGATCGTTTGTTAGTTGAAACGGATTCGCCTTATTTAGCACCTGTACCTTATCGTGGTAAAGAGAACCAACCTGCCTATACACGTGAAGTGTGTGAGTATGTGGCAGCGTTAAAAGGGTTGTCTATGGAAGAATTTGCACAAATTAGTACACAAAACTTCGAGCGTTTATTTAAAATTAATGTACAATAAATCATCGATTTAAATGAGGGAGTTTTATGCGTAAGTTTTTTAAGTACTTTTTATTTTTAGTAGTCTTTGTTTTCCACGGCTTTATGTTCGCGGTGGTAGACTACGTTTTCCCACACTATGATGTAACGCGAGTAACCGGTGTGGAAGTGAAACGTGTGGATAAAGATGGCCCGATTACAAAATCGAATCCGGCTGATGGTCCAACGCGCGATGTGTATTTTATCAATACACAAAATGATGATGGCAAAATCATGGTGTATCGTAATGAAGATACCCGTTGGGGTTTTCCATTCTACTTTAAATTTGGTTCAGCGAACTTACAGGCTCAAGTTCAAGCCTTGGGTAATGAAAACAAATTAGTGCAAATCAAGTATTACGGTTGGCGGATGACGATGTTCGATGAATATCGCAATGCCGTTGCAGTGAAAGAAATCAGTGGCGATGTGACACCAAGCCATCCGATTTTATCTTGGGTATTCTATGCTTTCTTATTAATTACTCTTTTCCTTTCTATCCAATTTGTACGTGGCTGGTTCGACAGCGAAAATTAGCGTTTCTCAAATATGGGGCGTCATAGAACGCCCTCACAATTTAATAATAACATTTCTAGCTTAAAAACCAGCGGTAAATTGACCGCACTTTAAAGCCAATAAAGAGAACATTATGAGTTTATCTGCAGCGATTTTTATTTTAATCGTATTAATTATTGTCAGTGCAATCTTGTCATCAGCTGAGATTTCTCTCGCGGGTGCAAGACGCATTAAACTACAAACGTTGGCCAATGAAGGCAATATCAAAGCGGAGAAAGTTTTAAAATTACAGGAACAGCCAGGGCGTTTCATTACTGTAGTACAAATTGGACTTAATATGGTTGCCGTACTCGGTGGTGTGATTGGTGAAGCAACCATTAGTCTTCACTTACAGAGTTTTTTACATGAATACACTATGGCAGAATGGGTTGAGCCAGCCTCCTCTTGGATTGCTTTTTTCATGGTAACCACAACATTTGTTTTATTAGCCGATTTAATTCCGAAACGTCTCGCATTGATTAATCCTGAAGGTGTGGCGTTACGGACTATTGGCATTATGCAAGTCTTCATTTTCTTCTTAAAACCTATTGTATGGTTTTTTGATGGTCTTTCTAATATCTTCTTCCATTTAATGGGGATATCCACTAAGCGCGAAGATAATATGACTCCAGAAGACATTGTGGCGATTGTGGAGGCTGGTGCCGAAGCGGGCGTACTAAAAACACAAGAACATTATTTGATTGAAAACATCTTTGAAATGCAAGAGCGTACCGTGTCTTCAACCATGACGACTCGTGAAAACATCGTGTTTTTAGACCGCACTTTTACTCGTCAGGAAGTGTTGAATACCTTATCGGCTGACTCTCATTCTAAATTAGTGATCTGTGATAATGGTTTGGACAAGATTTTAGGTTATGTGGAATCCCATACTTTGTTGACGCTTTATCTTCAACAAGAAGTAGTAGATTTAACAGATAGCCGTTTATTACGCAAAGCGTTATTTATCCCAGATACGCTGTCGTTATACGAAGTATTGGAGTTGTTTAAATCTACGGGGGAAGATTTTGCGATTATCGTCAATGAATATGCGCTTGTAATGGGCTTAATTACCTTGAACGATGTGATGAGTATTGTGATGGGAGAATTGGTTTCTAACGAAGAAGAGCAAATCGTTAGCCGCGATGAAAACTCTTGGTTGATTGATGGGGCAACGCCACTTGAAGATGTGATGCGCGTTTTGGATATTGAATCTTTCCCTGATTCAGAAAATTACGAGACTATTAGTGGCTTTATGATGTATATGTTACGCAAAATTCCGAAAAAAACCGATTTTGTCGTATACGATAAATATAAATTTGAAGTCATTGATACCGAAAACTTCAAAATTGATCAAATTTTAGTTTCGATTGTCAAAGACAGCGGAGTGAGCAAAGAATCAGCGTAGTACTAGGTGTTACCTTGCTTAACTCCCCATTCTAAGTATAATTAACAGCGGTTTTAACCGCCTATAAATAAGGAAAATTTAATGTTTAAAAAAATCTCGATATTCTTTGTTGCAGTAATGCTTGCGGGTTGTTCTTCGATTTCAGATATGACCTCTTATATTCCGTTTATGGGTAAAGACAAAAAGGTCATTGATTTAGATAAAGATAAAATCGACCAAAAATCTTATGCCGCCGCTTATGAAGCCACTGTGGCAACCTATAAAGATCGTGTAACAAAAAATTTCTTTGTAGATAATTTTGCAAGTGGTGCAAATGACTGGTATCTCGGTCGTATTGTTGTGCCAATCAAACAAATTCAAGATAAACTCTACACAGGTGGCCATGATTCTGATGTGTATGCTTACTACAGTGGTGTGTTGCATGCAGAGGCATTACAAACCAACTTCAGCCGCTTAAGCGCGAATTGTTGGCAAAAAGTGGATTCACCAAGTGTGACACAAGGGATCTACGATGCAATGCGTGATTTGCAAAAAGGCAAAGAGCGCGGTGAAAATGACGCTTACATTTCCCAAGGTAGCGAAATGCTACTCAAAGCCTGTACCGGCCAATAATCAATTTGAGCTGTTGATGAGCGATCTCATCAGCAGCTTTTCTTTTTTAAAATCATCAATGTGAAGGAGCAAGAATGTTAGAACTTTCGGAAAGCAACATTCATTTAAATGCTACGGCAACAAATAAGCTGCAAGCTATTGAAATGGCTGCAAGTGCGTTAGAGCAAGCTGGCAATGTTGAACAAGGCTATTTGCAAGGCATGCTTGGACGTGAACAACAAACCTCCACTTTTTTAGGCAATGGGATTGCAATTCCACACGGTACATTAGAAACCCGTTCAATGGTGAAAAAAACCGGTGTGCAAGTTTTCCAATTTCCACAAGGTATTGAGTGGGGAGAAGGCAATATTGCTTATGTTGTGATTGGTATTGCTGCCCGTTCTGATGAACATCTTGCTTTACTTCGTCAATTAACGCATGTTTTAGGTGATGAAGACACCGCAGCACAGTTAGCGACATTAACAGATGTTGAACAATTCCGTGCTATTTTGTTAGGCGAAAGTGATGCTTTTAGCATGACTGAAGAAACATTAAGCTTAGATATTGAAACGCAAAGTTTGCTCACACTTACTGCTATCAATGCAGGCAAATTACAACAGCAAAGTGCGGTTGAAAATAGCTTTGTTTCTGAAGTGGTCTCCAATTCTGCTCTGCCACTTGGCAAAGGTTTATGGGTAACCGATGCCGTATCAGGTAACGTGAAAAATGCGTTGGCATTCAGTCGTGCGAAAACCATTTTTAATCATAATGGCAAAGCAGTGAAAGGTGTATTGACGATTTCGGCTGTCAGTGACCAAATCAATGAGACATTAGCGCGTTTATTGGATGATGAAGTACAAAATATTTTATTAAGTGGTAATACGCAGCAAATTTTGACCGCACTTAATGGCGGTAAAGTGTCGGCTTCGCCAGCTGCTAAATCTGAAGACCAAATCGCGACAGGTGCAGTGATTGGTACCTTTACTATTCGTAATGAACATGGCTTACATGCTCGCCCAAGTGCAGTGCTTGTTAATGAAGTAAAAAAATTCGCCTCCAAGATTACCGTACAAAATCTTACTCGAGAAACCGCACCAGTTAGTGCAAAAAGCTTGATGAAAATTGTGGCATTAGGTGTCACTCAAGGTCATCGCTTACGTTTTGTTGCTGAAGGTGATGATGCGAAACAAGCCATTGAAGCCTTAGGTAAGATCATTGCTAGCGGGCTTGGCGAAAGCGTATCAGCTTTGCCACCGGCTGAACCGGATACCATTGAAGTGAGCAGTGAGCATGCACCACAAATTCACGAAGAAAAAACAGGTTTACCAGCGGATGCTATTGAAGCGGTATTTATGATTCGTAATGAACACGGTTTACATGCTCGTCCAAGTGCAGTGCTTGTTAATGAAGTGAAAAAATACAATGCATCTGTTGCGGTACAAAACTTAGATCGTGACACCCAATTAGTCAGTGCGAAAAGTCTGATGAAAATTGTGGCGCTCGGTGTCGTGAAAGGTCATCGCTTACGTTTTGTGGCGAGCGGTGAAGAAGCTCAACAAGCGATTGACGGTATTGGTGCAGTCATTGAAAGTGGTTTAGGTGAAGGTAAGGAGTAAGTGATGGCAAAAGTAGCAACAATTACCTTAAATGCCGCTTACGACTTAGTCGGGCGTTTGTCACGTATTGAAATCGGCGAAGTGAATACCGTAGAAACCCTTGGTCTTTTCCCTGCCGGAAAAGGCATTAATGTTGCCAAAGTGTTGAAAGACTTGAATGTGGATGTGGCCGTTGGTGGTTTCTTAGGTGAAGACAACGTTGGTGATTTCGAAACTTTATTTAAAAAACAAGGCTTGGAAGACAAATTTCATCGCGTAGCAGGTAAAACTCGCATTAACGTAAAAATTACGGAAACCGAAGCTGATGTGACGGACCTAAATTTCTTAGGCTATCAAATCACCCCAGAAGCTTGGCAGCAATTTACAGCAGATTCATTAGCGTACTGCCAAAACTTTGACATTGTCGCGGTATGTGGCAGTTTACCGCGTGGTGTGAGTCCTGAATTGTTTGCGGATTGGCTTAATCAGTTGCATCAAGCTGGTGTGAAAGTCGTATTAGATAGCAGTAATGCCGCACTCACGGCTGGTTTGAAAGCGCATCCTTGGTTGGTGAAACCAAATCATCGTGAATTGGAAGCGTGGATTGGTCACCCACTAAATTCTCTTGATGAAATTATTGCGGCGGCTAAAAAACTTAAAACAGAAGGCATTGCTAACGTTATTATTTCGATGGGCGCGAATGGTTCTTTATGGCTGAGTGATCAAGCTGTTATTCAAGCTCAACCACCTAAATGTGAAAACGTGGTGAGTACCGTAGGGGCTGGTGATTCTATGGTGGCAGGCTTAATTTACGGTATTGAAAAAGGCTTGTCTCAAGCGGAAACCTTAGCATTTGCGAGTGCGGTTTCTGCCTTTGCAGTTTCGCAAAGTAACGTGGGCGTGAGCGATATCGCCTTGCTTGAGCCAATTCTGGCGAATGTCAAAATTTCTGTGATTGAAGGATAATGTAATGAATTTGTTTTTAACTCAATCTCCGCAAATTGGTGCGGCAAAAGCCTATTTACTTCGCCAAGCATTGTGCATGGCAGCGAAAAAAGCCAATCATATTGTGGTTGAGCAAGCCAAAGAGGCGGATTTAGTGATTGTTTTCGGATCTACTTTGCCAAACTCTGCTGAACTTGTGGGCAAAAAAGTCTTTTTAGCCAACGAAGATGCGGCGATTGCATCACCTGAAGTAACATTGACGAATGCACTCAATCAAGCAGTGTACTATGTTCAACCCGCTCAAAGTGTGGTTGGATTTGGCGGTGTTTCTGGTATCAAAAATATTGTTGCGGTTACCGCTTGTCCGACAGGGGTTGCGCATACCTTTATGTCTGCTGAAGCTATTGAAGCCTATGGAAAAAAACAAGGTTGGCAGGTAAAAGTCGAAACGCGTGGCCAAGTGGGCGCAGGTAATGAAATTACCCCTGAAGAAGTTGCAGCAGCAGATTTAGTCTTTGTTGCGGCCGATATTGATGTGCCGTTAGATAAATTCCAAGGTAAACCGATGTATCGAACTTCGACCGGTTTAGCGTTAAAGAAAACAGCCCAGGAATTCGATAAGGCATTTAAAGAAGCGAAAATTTATGAAGGTGGCGCAGCAAAATCTTCTGCTAAATCAGAAGAAAGCGGTGAGAAAAAAGGTGTTTATAAACATTTGATGACCGGTGTGTCGCACATGCTGCCGTTGGTGGTTGCTGGTGGTTTGCTAATCGCGATTTCCTTTATGTTTGGTATCGAAGCCTTCAAAGATGAAACAATTTTTCATGGTATTCCAAAAGCCTTAATGGATATCGGTGGTGGTGCCGCATTCCATTTGATGATTGCAGTATTTGCTGGCTATGTGGCCTTTTCTATTGCAGACCGTCCGGGGCTTGCGGTAGGTCTCATTGGTGGTATGTTAGCCACCACAGCAGGCGCTGGGATTTTAGGTGGGATCATTGCGGGTTTCTTAGCAGGTTATGTGGTGAAAGGATTAAATGCAACCATTAAATTGCCGGCGAGTTTAACCTCCTTAAAACCGATTTTAATTCTCCCGCTCTTTGGTACCTTGATTGTTGGCCTTGCCATGATTTATGTGATTAACCCACCGGTTTCACAAATTATGACCACCTTAAGCGATTGGTTAAAATCCATGGGTGAAGTTAATGCGATGGTATTGGGTGCAATTATCGGTGCCATGATGTGTATTGATATGGGCGGTCCAGTAAACAAAGCAGCTTATACGTTCTCTGTGGGAATGTTGGCCTCTCAAGTTCACACCCCAATGGCCGCAGCTATGGCCGCTGGTATGGTGCCACCAATTGGGATGGCGATTGCAACTTGGATTGCACGCAGTAAATTTACCAGTAATCAACGTGATGCAGGTAAAGCTTCTTTTGTCTTAGGCTTGTGCTTTATCTCTGAAGGGGCATTGCCATTTGTGGCTGCTGATCCATTGCGTGTGATTATTAGCTCGGTGATCGGTGGAGCAACTGCCGGTGCGATTTCAATGGCATTAAATATTTCTCTGCAAGCACCACATGGTGGTTTATTTGTGATTCCGTTTGTTTCAGAACCATTACTCTACTTAGGTGCAATTGCAACGGGGGCATTATTAACCGGTGTGGTTTACGCGGTGATTAAACCAAAGACGACAGAATAGCCAATTCTTTGATTAAAAAAGTGCGGTAATTTTTAACCGCACTTTTCATTTATCAGGTATAATTACAATGATTTAGGGAGAAATTATGGATAAATACAATAAACTCCGCATTGAATGGGATTGTCGTCGAGGTATGCTTGAGTTGGATAAAATCATCATGCCTTTTTATAAAGCGCATTTTGACCAATTAACTGACGACAAAAAAGATATTTTTATTCGTTTACTTGCCGCCACGGATTTACAACTTTTTTCGTGGTTTTTTAATGGCAGTCAATCAGAGGATGCTGAAGTGCAAGCGATGGTTGAATATATCCAAGATATGCAGAAAACGAATGTCCGTTAATTTTTTTGAAATTTTTTATACATAAGGAACTTTTCAATTTTAACTCTGTCTGATAAAGCAACAATAGCTTGCTGTCTTGAATATATGAAGGCGTGTTAGACGTAGCATAGGAGATATATGGCTGAACAGCTAACAGATCAGGCTTTGGTAGAAAGAGTGCAGCAAGGCGATAAAAAAGCCTTTAATTTATTGGTTTCTCGTTATCAAAACAAAGTAGCCGGACTTTTAACCCGCTACATTTCTCATAACGACATTCCAGATGTTGTACAAGAATCCTTTATTAAGGCCTATCGTTCCATTGAATCCTTTCGGGGCGATAGTGCATTCTACACTTGGCTATATCGAATTGCCGTTAATACGGCAAAGAATTACTTAACGGCACAGGGGCGCCGTCCACCGAGCGAAGATATTTTGGCTGAAGATGCCGAAAGCTATGATGTGGGAACCCATCTACGTGATGTAGATACCCCTGAAAATGAAATGTTATCTAGCGAATTGGAAAAAGTGGTGTTTGATACCATTCACAGTTTGCCAGAAGATTTAAGAATCGCGATTACCTTGCGTGAACTTGAAGGGTTAAGTTACGAAGAAATCGCAGAAATAATGGATTGCCCAGTAGGCACTGTACGTTCTCGCATTTTCCGTGCTCGGGAAGTGATTGAGAACAAAATACAACCGCTTATGCAACGTTAAAATAAAGTCGGAGTTTATAAAATGCAAAAAGAGTTACTTTCAGCCTATATGGATGGAGAAGAAGTCAGTGCCGAGTTGACGGAACAACTTTGTCAGGATAAAGATTCACAAGAGTCTTGGGTGGCGTATCACACAGTAAGAGCAGTTATGCGTAAAGAGTCACCAGTATTATTAGGTGCTGATTTTACTGCGAAAATGGCTGATTTAATTGAATTAGAAGAAGTAAAACACGTAGAGATTACTGTTTCTCAACCAACACCAGAAGAAGCAGACAGCTTACCATTCGTGCAAAAATTAAAAGCATTCTTTGCACCAATGACACAAATTGCCGTGGCTGCAGGTGTGTGTTTAGTGGCAGTAGTAGGTGTGCAATCATTTAATGCGAAAAGCACGTCGGTTACACCAGAAAACCCTGTTTTACAAACCTTACCATTTAACAGTTCAGTTCAAGAAGTAAGTTACAACGCTCCGACCAAAGATGTAGCCACTTCGGAACAGGTTGAACAAAAAAATCGCCGTATTGGTACGATGTTACAAAACTATGAATTACAGCGTCGTATGCATGCAGACAGCTTAAATGTGGGTAGCAACCAAGCGAAATAATTACAGCAATTAATCGATAATTCACCACCTTAGGCGTGGTGAATTTTTTTATGGATCAATTGATTTATTTATGAAAAAAACGTTTCTCAAATTAACCGCACTTTTAGGCTTATTCTTGTCGCCTTTCACAGCATTTGCAGAAGAGCCAATCCAGTCATTAAATAAAATGTCGCAAGCCATGCGAGATTTAAATTATGAGATTGCTTTTGTGCAAACGACACCAACAAATATGGACTCGTTCCGTTATCGCCATATTAAGCAAGGGCAAAAAGTGTATGCACAGTTGGTGACATTAGACGGTGAGCAACAAGAGATCATCCAGCGCGGTAATTTAGTCAGCTATTTCCAGCCAGGTTCACGTGCTTTCACGATTAACAGTGGTGAGATTGTGGATGCGCTTCCGGCAGTGATTCGTACTGATTTTAGCAAGCTGAGTCAGAATTATGATTTTATTAAGCTTGGAAAAGACCGAATTGCAGGCCGATTTGTCGATACCATTCGTATTGTGCCAAAAGATGATTTTCGCTATCAATATCTCGTTTTCTTAGATGAAGAAAATGGTTTGTTATTGCGTGGCGATATGCTTGATCGAGAAGGCAAGTTACTTGATCAGTTCCGTGTCGTGACATTATATATCGATGATCGTCTACGTGGTTTGACTGATTACCTTAATAAGGTGTCAGTGCCGCCACTTTTAAATGAAGGGAAACAAGAGTCATCGCTTTCAATCAATTGGAAAACGGATTGGTTACCACAAGGTTTTGATTTAATTCGTCAAAATCATGATGTGATAGATGGTGAAGTAACTGAAAATGCGTTATTTAGTGACGGCCTTTTTACTTTCACACTTTATATCAATAAAGCGGATAGCACTGCCGCAACAGAAAATACATGGAAACAAGGGGCATACACGATTTATAGTGAAGTCATGGGCGATAAAGAAATTACCTTTATCGGGCAGCTTCCAATTGCAGCAGCTAAGCGAATTGTGCAAGGCGTAACATTCCTAAAATAATTCAGTAGACGTAAGAAAGTTGCTATTTTGCTTCCCCTTGCTATACTTTCTTCACCTAATGGATTTTGATAGCTAAACCCCGTCCTGCGGGGTTTTGTTTTATCAAGTACGGTCATTTTTCTAAAGGTTTTTACAATGAATAATCCCCTTCCTCTTCTTGGTATCACGGGTTACAGCGGTAGTGGTAAAACCACATTGCTGGAAAAATTGCTTCCTCAATTAATTAAAAAAGGCCTACGTGTTTCAGTGATTAAACACAGCCATCACAATGCCCATGTGGATAAAGAAGGAAAAGACAGTTGGCGAATGAAAGAGGCGGGGTCTGCACAAGTTATTATGGCTTGTGATACTCGTTGGGCATTGATGACAGAAACGCCTCAAGAGCCGGTTTCATTAGCCTATTTAAGCCAACAATTTGATCGTCATTTAACAGATTTAGTTTTGGTGGAAGGATTTAAACAAGAACCTATTCCAAAGATTCTGTTGCATCGACAAGAGATGACAAAACCTTTGCCGGAATTAGATGAAAACGTGTTGGCTTTAGCAACAGATTATTCGCTTGAAACAGACCGCACTTTATTAGATATTAATCACATTGAACAGATCGCAGAGTTTATTTATCAATGGTGGAAAAAGATGCAGTAATAGAAAGTCAGCACTATAAAGGGCTGGCTTGGGTGGCTTCTATGGCTTTGTTTATGCAAAGCTTGGATGCGACTATTTTAAATACTGCCTTACCAACTATTGCAACAGATCTTCAAACCCCGGTCTTTGAAATGCAAATGGCGATTATCGCCTATTCTCTTGCCGTTGCCTTATTTATTCCTTTAACTGCTTGGGCAGCAGCGAAATTTGGTACGCTTACGGTTTTCCGTTCAGCTGTTTTTACCTTTGTATTTGGTTCAGTCGCTTGTGCGATGGCAACCTCTCTCGAAACTCTTGTACTTGCACGGATTCTTCAAGGTATTGGCGGGGCATTTATGATGCCTGTCGCTCGCCTTGCGATTATTCAAACCGTACCAAAAAATCAATTAATTAATGCCTGGAATTTAATGGCTACAGCAGGACTCATCGGTCCGATTCTTGGCCCGATTTTAGGTGGTTGGCTTGTGGTGCATACGTCATGGCATTGGATTTTCTTAATCAATATTCCTATCGGCATGTTAGGCTTCTGGGCTGCCGCTAAAGTGATGGGAAATCATAAGGGCAATGCGAGTAAGTTAGACTGGACAGGCTTTTTACTCTTTGCATTTGGTTTAGTTGGTTTAACGCTCGGGCTTGATTTACTGGGCGAAAGTCACCGTGACAATATGACTACATATAGTGCATTGTCGATTGGTATTGCATTATTGGTGGCCTATTATTTTTATGCAAAAGGTAATGAACGTGCCATTTTACCTTTATCTCTTTTCAATACGAGAACATTCCGATTAGGTATTGCAGCCAATATCTTTATTCGCCTTTCCGGTTCGGCTGTGCCGTTCTTATTACCATTAATGTTCCAACTTTCTTTTGGCTATTCAGCTGAAGAGTCAGGCTGGTTGCTTGCACCCATTGCGCTAATGTCTGTCGTATTTAAACGTTTTATTGGGCACATCTTAAATATTTTAGGTTATAAAACCACGTTAATTTTATCGTCACTTTTAATGGCAGGCTCAACGGTTTCCATGTCATGGCTTGATACCTCATCATCAACGACGTGGATTATATGTAATCTGATGTGGTATGGTGCCTGTATGTCGATGATTTTTACCTCAATTAATACACTTACCGTTGGCGATCTATCACAGGCTCAAAGCGGTGTAGGCTCAACGGTGCTGAGTATTGTGCAACAAGTGGGTATCGGATTTGGTATCGCTGTAGCATCGATTATTTTGACGTTATATCGTCAATTTATGGGTAACGACGGCGACGCATTACAACATGCTTTCAGTTATACATTTCTGACCACTTCTGTTTTTGCGATCGCACTAGTTTGGATATTGAGTTATTTACGCAAAACAGACGGGGATCATTTGCGGAAAAAATGCTGATATTGAATGTCTTAGTCTAATTGGTTATAAGAAAGATCTTTTTCTTATTTCGTAAAAGTTTGATTTGCTTATATCTTAGGTAAAATTTTATATTCATGTTTGGGTGTTTTGCCCGATTAAAGAAGGAAAACTTATGAAATTAAAAGCGACCTTAACTCTTATTGCTGCAAGTTTGTTTTTAGCAGCTTGTGATCAATCTGGTTCTGCGGCAAAAGAAAATACGAAAGCAGAAACAGCAAAACCTTCAGGTAATAACACATTTGTGTACTGTACTGCGAAAGCACCACTTAGCTTTAGCCCAGCATTAGTAATGGAAGGTACATCTTACAATGCGAGTTCACAACAAGTGTATAACCGTTTGGTTGAATTCAAAAAAGGCTCTACAGATCTTGAGCCAGCCTTGGCTGAAAGCTGGGAGATCAGTGACGATGGTTTAACTTATACTTTCCATTTACGTAAAGGGGTGAAATTCCATACGACAAAAGAATTTACGCCAACACGTGATTTTAATGCGGATGACGTGATCTTTTCTTTCCAACGTCAGTTAGATCCTAATCACCCTTACCACAATGTATCAAAAGGGACTTATCCGTATTTCAAAGCAATGAAATTCCCAGATTTATTAAAATCAGTTGAGAAAGTGGATGACAACACCGTTCGTATCACCTTGAATAAAAAAGATGCGACTTTCTTAGCAAGCTTGGGGATGGACTTTATCTCAATTTACTCAGCTGAATATGCAGATGCGATGCTGAAAGCGGGTAAACCAGAAACAATCGATAACAAACCAGTGGGTACAGGTCCGTTTATTTTTGTGGATTACAAAACTGACCAAGCGGCACAATATGTGGCGAATGAAACCTATTGGAAAGGCCGTACACCACTTGACCGCTTAGTCATCAGCATCGTGCCAGATGCGACTACGCGTTATGCGAAGTTACAAGCGGGTTCTTGTGATTTAATTTTATTCCCGAATGTGGCAGATTTAGCCAAAATGAAAACTGATCCAAAAGTACAGCTTTTGGAACAAAAAGGTTTAAACGTGGCATATATCGCATTCAATACGGAAAAAGCACCGTTTGATAACGTGAAAGTGCGTCAAGCATTGAACTATGCGGTAGACAAAAAAGCGATTATTGAAGCGGTTTATCAAGGTGCAGGCACTGCAGCGAAAAATCCATTGCCACCAACAATTTGGAGTTATAACGACGAAATCCAAGATTATCCGTATGATCCAGAGAAAGCGAAACAGCTTTTAGCTGAAGCAGGTTATCCAAACGGTTTTGAAACGGACTTCTGGATTCAACCGGTGGTACGTGCATCTAACCCAAATCCAAAACGTATGGCTGAACTCGTCATGGCAGACTGGGCGAAAGTAGGTGTAAAAGCAAATCCAGTCACATTTGAATGGGCTGACTATCAAAAACGTGCTAAAGCAGGCGAATTAACGGCTGGTATCTTTGGTTGGTCAGGCGATAACGGTGATCCAGATAACTTCCTTTCTCCATTACTTGCAAGTGCTAACGCTGGCAACTCAAACTTTGCTCGTTTCAAAAATGCAGAATTTGATGCCTTATTAGATAAAGCAATTGGCTTAACGAATAAAGAAGAACGTGCGGCGCTTTATAAACAAGCACAAGTAATTTTCCATGATCAAGCACCATGGATTCCAGTTGCGCATTCTGTTGGTTTCGCACCACTTAGCCCTCGCGTAAAAGGCTACGTACAAAGTCCATTTGGCTATGATGCGTTTTATGGCGTGAGTGTTGATGGTAAATAATTAACGGACTATACTAGCCCTTGCAGTTGCAAGGGCTTTTTGTTTTCAAGCAAAAGGAGAAAGAAAATGGACTTACATGATATTCGTGAGGATTATTGCAAACAGGCGCTTTCTCAGCATGATTGCGATCCCAATCCAATAAAACAATTTGAAAAATGGCTCAACGAAGCGATTACGGCTAAAGTAAACGAGCCGACAGGTGTTAATGTTGCGACAGTCAATGCAGACGGCCGCCCAACAAGTCGAATGGTGCTGTTGAAAGAAGTGAACGAACAAGGCTTTGTATTTTTCACGAATTATCACAGTCGAAAAGGTCGCGCCATAGAACATAATCCTTTCGTCGCCCTGACATTCTTTTGGCCAGAATTAGAACGTTCTGTTCGTATTGAGGGCAAAGCCGAAAAAATCTCGCCTGAACAATCAGATGAATATTTTGCGACTCGACCTTACACCAGCCGAATTGGCGCTTGGGCCAGTGAGCAAAGTGCGGTCATTTCTAGCCACAAATCTTTATTAGCGAAAGCGGCACTGATTGCAGCAAAACACCCATTAAATGTCCCACGCCCACCACATTGGGGTGGCTATCTTGTGATTCCTGATCGCATCGAATTCTGGCAAGGTCGCCCAAGTCGTTTACATGACCGAATTTGTTATTTATACAATGATGGAAAATGGGAAATAGAGCGGTTATCGCCGTAAGTTTCTTAAAAACATTCTAAAAAAACAACCGCACTTTTTTGGTAAGTGCGGTTAGGAGTGCGGTATTCTACAGTATATTTTAGATTTCTTGTTTTAGTTTCTCAGAAGCGCGTTTTCTAAAGGCATCAAGAGTCGATCTCACACTTTCCTCGTCATACATTTCAGATAAATCTAAAGATTCTCCATAGATTTGGTATTCAATTTCACCTGATTTATCTTGATAGTGAGTAACTGTTCCAAAGTCTGGGTATTCTATATTCCACCACACATCACTATACCAGTCCTTTTTTCTCTTATGCTTTTGGCATTGATAAATATAGATGTGGATCTCACTTTTACTGTCAATAGGGGATAGCTCTCCGTCGTTATCTTCATCAGAGGCTATGACTATACTAAAGGCTAAATCATTTGGCTTAATGTGATTTTGCCATTCTTCACCAGCTGGAATGCTACGAGTTTTATGCAGTAATAAGGTTAAGTTCATCATTGGTAAAAATCGCCAACCAATACCATCCTCAATATTATAAATTTTATAAAGGGAACGTGGATCGCAATAGTTTGGAATTGAGTGGTAATAATGTTCAATATCTAGTTCTTTTTTTATGAAAGTAATTAATTCAATAATTCTTTGTTGATAATCAGCTAGCAATCGGTAGGCTTTCCTGACATCTTGTAGAATAAGGCTCATATCATTTTTGTTCATTAGCATTCTCCTAGAAAAGAGGGAAATTTTTCATGTGTTAAATTAATGGGTTTTAATTGAATCCATGTGTTTTTTTGCTTAATTAATTGAGGGTATTCAGTATAAGTAATCTTTTGTTCTTTTAATTCGTTTAGCCATTGGTAAGGTTTATAACGAATATCATGCCAATTGTAAGCCTCCCTAATATCGCTAAGTAGTCTTTGTAGAGATTGAGCTTTGTCTTCTTTTATAGTTCGCTCTAAAGTCAAATAAATATCTTGCCAGCTTTTAACATATAATTGATAAGTGATTTCAAGATTTCTAGCTTGTAGTATATCGTCTATTTGTTTCTTTAATTGTTTCTTGTTTTTGGCGCTATATTCATACATTCCACCAACAGTTAGTAAAATAGGATCGTTTATTTCATTGTTATAAGCAGCCTGAATTTCATTAGCGAGTTGATGCGCATATTGTTGTTGGGTGTTATCGTATCGTTTGGCTTCGATAATAATGGTTTGTTGCATTTGATTAAATAAGACGACATCGGGCTCGATTTTGGCGTTATTTATTTCCCAATATGGCCAGAATTCTATTTCGTATAAGTGACCAAAATCATAACCATCAAGAAGATTTTGAATAAATCGGCTAAATACTTCATCGGGTAAATAAGCTATTCTTTCAAAAACACTTGATGTCAAAATATCCTCTGCTCCTTGAGTTTCTCCTATTTTTAGCTGAGTTCCAGCTAGTCCACTACCGGTTTTTTTTCCATGTAATATGGCTGATAGCATTTATTTTTCCTTTTAATTTATTATAGAGAACTGCAAGCTGTAGTTTCTGCAAAATATTATCTATATGTCTTTTCAGATCTAAACCTTTAGCTTTTAGCTTTAGGTTTTTTCTTTAACCTTGAGTAATATATCTCATGCAAAGTAACCGCACTTTGATTCCTCAACCAAAGTGCGGTTTATTTTTACGTTATTTTTATTTACCGATGATTTCTGCTAAATCAACTTTGCGGTTTTCGTAACGAGAACGGGTACATGCATCGGCAGTAGCAATAGCTGCACGAGCGGCCTCACCGGTGAGTAATTTTACAAATTCCTCAGTTGGTTCCATTCCATGGAGAATATCGTTTAAATAACGCATTTCTTTTTTCATGATAGAACTCAACCAGAGCGGTGTGCGTTTGCCCGGTTTACCGTATTGAATCGCACCGTCCATTTCTGTGCTGTTGTAAATACGGGTACGGTCATCATCTTCTTCTTGGGTTTCGTGAATAAGGAAATAGGTGTCTTTTCCATCCACACGAAGGGTACCTTTGGTATTGTACATATCAAGTTTGATCGCACCTTTTTCCCCTTGAATTAATACATAATGCTCACCCCAACGGAAAGCGGAACCCCATTCTAGAACTGCGAAGCGATTATCATCATATTCCATGGTGACAAAAATCATATCGTCTTCATCACCAAAGTTTTCGCCTTTGTGTGCAACATTGGCGGCTGCCATGGTAACAGTTTTTGGCATGCCTCCCATAATGAATTGTACGCAGTCTAATTCGTGAATATGGTGATATAAGTGGCCGCCAGATTTTTCACGGATTTTTTTCCATGAGATAGTCGGTTGTTGTTCTTCCCAGCCGTTACGTGCAGTGTGACAATAAAGCACTTTACCGATCACGCCTTGATTGATTAATTCTTTGGCATGGTGAACACCGTTAAAGAAGTTCATCACATGGCCAGCCATAAAGGTGACGCCATTTTCTTCGCAAGCACGCACCATGTCGTCACAGTCTTGATAACTTAAGGCGATTGGTTTTTCACAGAAAACATGTTTTTTGTTTTTTGCTGCAAGGATGACAGGTTCTTTGTGTAAGTAGTTTGGGGTGGCAACAATCACGCAGTCCACATCAGGTGAAGTGACCAATTCTTCAAGAGATTTTGCCGCTACGCATTGTAATTCTTGAGCAATGGTTTCACCATTTTCAGGGTCATATACCATGGTAATCTGTGCATCATCAAATTCATTCATGAAACGGGCTAAATCTGCACCAAAATAGCCAACGCCAACAACACCATATCGCATCATAATAAACTCCTTATTTTTTCACTGAGATTTGTTTTTCCGTTACCATGGATTGTTTCGCTGCTTCTGCAACTTCGATGGCTTCAGTTAAACATAGACTTAATGGGCTGGTTTTTCCTTGCGTTAAGTGCTCTACCACGCTTTGTACTTCGATTTCAGCCGCTCGGCTTAACCAAAGTTGGCAAGGTGCGTGGGTGACATTATATTGCTGAGTGCCTTTTGCACTTTCGCGTAAAGATAAATCAGCCTCAAATTCATCAAATAAATCAACGTGTTCTATTTTTCCATCTAGATAATTAAATGTGACACTTGAGGTAAAGAAATTGACTTCAATCACACCATTTTCACCATGAATTTGAATGCCCCATTGGTGTAATCGATAAGCAGTGCCCATTTCGAGCGAACCTAATACGCCATTTTTAAAACGTAATAGCAACTGCAACACATCACGGCTGTCTGGCGTATCGTGATGTGCTTGATTAGCCGCTTGAGCAAAAACAGCCTCAATATCGCCTAATAACCAACAGAGTAAATCCAGTTCGTGAATGAGGTGGAAAAGCTCGCCGCCCGTAAGATTGGCATCTAATTTCCACCACTCTTTATTTGGTAGGTTTTCAATCCAACGCTGACGCATGGCTCGTGCGACCGTAATTCTACCTAATTTTCCTTGTTCTAAAGCCGCTTTGACTTTTAACATGCCAGGTAACGTACGTTCTAAATGGCCCACAAAAATGACTTTACCTTTTTCTTCTGCAAGGCGACGTAAATGTTGGCCTTGAGAAGAACTTAAGGTAAAAGGCGTTTCAATAAAGACATGACAGCCAGCATTTAACGCTAAGATAGCTGGGGAATAATGGGCATAGTTTGGGGTGGCGATAACCACTAAATCAGGTTTGGTTTCTGCCAACATTTCTTCTACACTAAAAAAGGCTTGGCTGCCGTATTGGTCGGCGAGTTTTTGTGCAAGAGAAGGGTTAATATCGGTCACTGCAATTAAGTTTGCTTGGGCTTTGTCAAATGCGGAAGCTAGTTGAACACCAAAAAAGCCGCAGCCGATTAAGGCGATGTTTAATCCATTAGTTTGCATCATGCCCTCCTTGTTGTAAGCGTTGGCGAATACTTTGGAAATATTGCAAGATCGCGCGTTGCATGCGCACCAAATCGTGCGCTTCTACGGCATCAATTAATTCACGGTGTTGCATGGCTAATTTTTCAGGAGAAAGTATTGGTGGCGGTAAGCCTTTTTCTACTTGTTGATAAATTTGCCAAAATGCATCTAAATATTGAATCAGTAACGGGTTATTTAATGGTTCATAAAGTTTTAAATGAATGTTGTATTCATCTTTTGGGGAAAATTTTTGCTCACGGGCATTTTTTTCCATATCGGCCACTGATTTTTGCAAAAGTGCGGTTTGTTCTTGGCTAATTTTTCCCAACACCATCGGAGCAAAACCGTATTCCAAAATTTCCCGAATATCCAAAATATTAATCAGCTGATTATGATCATTATGCAAATTCAGTTGGGTGTGAAAGCTTAATCCGCGAATCATTGGCACAAGAGAGGATTCACTCACAAAGGTGCCGACACCATGGCGAATGTCTAAAATGTGTAGTGCCTCTAAAGATTTAATGGCTTCACGCAAACTGGAACGGCTCACACCAAGCTGTTCAATCAGTTCATTTTCTGTTGGCATCAAATCGCCAGATTTAAGATTTTGTTTAATGATGAGCGATTTGATTTTATCCTGCAAAACGAGACTTGCTTCTTTTTTACTTGTTTTTTTCATTTCTGTTCTCATTTTCTAACCTATTTTCTGAATTTGTGATCCAGCTCTCATTCTCTTGCATTGACATAAGACATCATACGTCTTATCTTTATTTATGCAAGCAGAAATTAGCAGTGATTTTAAATTCTGTGATCTATACCACAAAATTCTCAAATACAAGGAAGGAGGTTGTTATGGCAACATCATTACCATGGTATAAAGAAGTCAGTCCTACGCAAAAAAAAGCGTTATTTGCGGCTTGGTTAGGTTATGTTTTTGATGGCTTCGATTATATGCTTATCACTTACGTGCTTTTGGATATTCAAAAAGAATTCGCCATGAGCACAACGGAAACATCCACATTATTACTTGCAGCTTTCGTCGCACGTCCATTAGGTGGCGCGATTTTTGGTAGCTTTGCCGATAAATATGGTCGTCGTTTAGCAATGATTGTTTCCATTGTGACGTATTCCGTCGGCACATTCTTGTGCGGTTTATCCACCAGTTATATTTGGCTTTTCATCTTCCGTATGATTATCGGTATGGGGATGGCTGGTGAATATGCGTGTTCTTCCTCTTATGCCATTGAAAGCTGGCCACAACATTTACGTACAAAAGCCAGTGCATTCTTAGTGAGTGGCTTCTCCATTGGTAATATTCTTGCTTCTCAAGTGATTCCTTGGGTGTCTCAAACTTATGGTTGGCGTATGGCTTTCTTCATTGGTTTAGCACCAGTCGCTTTAGTGCTCTACGTTCGTCGTCATGCACCTGAAAGTGAGGAATGGGCACAAGCAAAAGCGGCGGGTAAAGTGAATAAAGTTCCACTTACTGACCTATTCACTAAAAAACAATTACCAATTACCTTAATTATTTTCTTAGTTTGTTATTCAATTTTCTCCGTAAACTGGCCGGTAGTAGGGCTGCTTCCACTTTATCTCAAAGAAAACGGCTATGCTGAAAATGTGAAATCACTGATGTTCTGGGCTGGATTTGGTATCCTCATTGGTACCTTAATTGCAGGCTTTATCGGTGATAAATTGGGTGAGAAGAAAACCTTTGTGTATAGCTTATTGTTATCACTTTTCTTCCTCTTCCCTGTATTCTATTTGCCAGAAAATAATGTATTAGCCCTTGGCGCGTTGCTCTTTTTCTTACTTGCAACTAACTTAGGGATTGCGGGTTTAGTACCAAAATATATGGCGACTTTCTTCCCAGCTGAAATGCGAAGCACAGGTATTGGTTTCATCTATAACTTTGCCGCGATTGGTGGAGGGGTATCTCCTGTGATTGCCGCCGCACTTAGCGAAAGAGTCGGACTTGGTTCAGCTCTTGTGTATGTGACCTTATTCTGGACAATTGTCCTTGTTGCTCTCGTTGGATTAAGATTGCCAGAACGTATTCAAGCACGTGTGCAACGATAAAAAACGAAAGTAAAACAGACCGCACTTTTAGGTGCGGTTTGTTGTTTATACAAAAATAGTTTGAAGCGTGTCACAAATTTGTTAAAAATATGTTTCAATTTTTTCGGTTAAATGCTAATTAATAATCTCCCCTATCGTTTTATAGGAGATTGTATATGCAAACTCAACAAACCTTTCTCTCTAAATATAAAAGTCTCATTATTCTTGCGCTAGACTTTGTCTTCATGTTGGTGTTAATCAAAATATTGCCATTTTCTGCTCAAGAGAATCGCGGGCTAGCCTTGCTCATTTTTATTGGTATCTTATGGTTAACGGAAGCCTTTAATATTACCGTAACATCCCTGATGGTACCTGTTGTGGCCATAGGATTAGGCTTGATTAATACACAAAAAGCGCTTGCACCATTCTCTACGCCAATTATTTATATGTTCTTTGGGGGATTTGTGGTGGCGGCGGTGTTACAAATTCAGAATCTAGATAAGATTATTGCGAATTACATTATCCGTTTGGCGAAAGGAAACTTAAAACTTTCTATCACCTATCTGTTTACTGCAACTACATTTCTTTCTATGTGGATTAACAACACCGCCGTAGCAGCGATGATGTTGCCGCTTACGATGGGGATGTTAAAAGGTATCAATGCTGAAAAAAATCATCGGTTGTACGCCTTCGTGTTATTAGGCATGGCATTTAGTGCAAGTATTGGTGGTATTGGTACCTTAGTGGGAAGTGCGCCGAATGCGATTTTGGCATCTCAAATTCCAGTGACTTTCACGGAATGGCTAGGTTATGGTTTCCCAGTGATGGTATTGCTTGTACCTTCAATGATTTTTTCTTTATGGGTGATTTTACGTCCAGACTTTTCTGTGGAATTTAATCCATCACTTGAGAAAGTCAGTTTTAACCGAAAAAATATCATTACCTTACTGATCTTTATCGGCATGGCGATTATGCTGCTTTTCAGTTCTCTTCTAAATCCATGGATTAGCTCTCTTCTTGAATTGCCGAAAAAAATCGAAAATTTTGATACGGTGATTGCACTATGTGTGGTGATCTTTATTTGTATCTCAGGTGTGGCAAGCTGGAAAGAAATCCAAGAACGTGTTGAATGGGGCGTACTCGTTTTATTCGGAGGTGGTTTAACACTCAGTATTGTGATGAAAGATTCTGGCGCCAGTAAAATTATGGCAGATAGCATCGTTCAGTTTGTACAAACCAAACCACTTTGGGTGCTTTGTTTTGTGATAACCGCATTTATTATTTTCTTAACAGAATTCACATCGAATACCGCCAGTGCTGCATTGATTATGCCAATTGTGATTTCAGTGGCACAATCCATGAATTTACCGCCTATCGCTTTAGCCGCAATTATCGCTTGTGGGGCAAGTTGCGCATTTATGTTGCCAATTGCTACACCGCCAAATGCTATTGTATTTGCAACAGGAAATGTGAAACAACTTGATATGGCGAAAGTCGGTTTGATTCTAAACCTATTCTGTATCGCCATCATCGGCAGCATGACTTATTTTGTTTGGTTGTAAATGTGGTTAAAACTGACCGCACTTTATTAGCCTATAAAAGTAAACCGCACGTTAAAGTGCGGTTTATTATTTATCTCGAAATAACCTCTTTTGTGAAGGCTTCCATTTCGGCTTTACGCCATGGTGTTGAGAAGAAAATAGTATCTTTCAAACCAGATTCACTATTTAGTGGACGAACACCGAATTCTTGGCTTAATTTCTGTTGTACTTCAGGTGAGGTAATCCAATGCACGAACACAAGTGATGCGGCTGGATTCGGTGCATTTTTTGCGACGGTTACAACATTACCACCGCCAGGCATCCCAAATTTTGGTACATAGAATTTTAAACGGTCAGTAATTGCACCTTGTTTTTGCAAGCTGAACAAGTGATCTTGCCATGCGGAGACAATTACTAACTCACCGTCGTTTAAACGGGTTAAACTATCAGCATTCGAAGCGGTACGGATTAGCGCATCTTTTTTACTGCTAAACCAATCCCAGGTTTTTTTCCAATTAGCAATCTGTGCTTCATCGATTTTATCAGTACGATAATCATAATCACCATTGATGTACACTAAAGCTCGTTGAATGAAGGCATTACCAGAGCTACCACCATTTGGATCTGAATAGCCGAATTTTTTTGGATTTTTATCAATATAGCTTTCCATGTCTGCCCAAGATTGTGGCAATTCCTCTTCTTTAATTCGCATAGGATCATAAGCTAGACCGGTTTGATTACCCCAGTAACCTACAGCCATATCACCTAATTCAACACCTTGTAAGTGGTGATTTAATTTATCGAAATTTGGTAAGTTATTGAGTTTTACAAGAATGTCATTTTTCGCTACGTTGCCTAAACGGTCAGCATTTAACACAACCACATCCATTTTGCCGGTTTCTAGATTTTTTTCAGCGATCAGTTTATTGATATTACCGTCCAAGGTGCCTTCAGGTACTTTGACTTTAATACCGTATTGATTTTCAAATTCTTTGACAAAATTACGGAATTGCGGCTGCAAATACCAAACGCTAACTGTCAATTTTCCTTCTTTTTTGGCAAGTTCTACGATTTCACTCCAAGATTTACCACTTAAGTCAGTAGAAGCCGAGGCGAAAGTACTAACGGCTAAGGCTGCAGCGGTAAGACCAATGGATAGAAGTTTACGGATATTTTTTTGCATAAGATGCTCCTTGTGAAAATTATGCTTTTCCTGTGGATTGAGAGAGATAATTCCCTTTCAACAATTTTTCGATAATCATCATCAAAATAATGTTTGGTACCAACAAAATAATCGATACAACGGCCGCATTCGGACGAATAAAAGAATAACCGAGGAAAGAATATAAAATGGTTGGCACGGTAATAAAGTCTGGTGAGCCGATAACGAAAGCGATAGCAAACTCTTCAATACTTTTCACTAAACAGAAAATAATTGATGCTAAAAAACTGGGTTTTAACATCGGCATATACACATCTTTGAAAACGGTAAATTTAGATGCACCTAAGTCACGGCTAGCATCAATGAGGTCTTGTGGTACAGAAGAAAAGCCCGCGGATAAAATCCGAATAGCATAAGGTAACGTGAGTACAACATGCCCAATAACAATACCAATGAATGGATTATTAATATTTAAATCCAATAACATACGGCTAAAGAATAGGGCAATAATCATGCCTGGAATAACCAATGGAATCAGTGTTAATAATTCTGCTAATTTTTTACCTCTAAACTCCATACGTCCAAATGCATAAGCTGTTGGGAGAGAGAGTAAAATAGTGATCAGAGAAACCGTAGGCGCAATGGTATAGCTATTAAACATTGCTTCAGGTAAAGACGTGGTTTCCCATACAATTTTCCAACGTTCAAAAGATAATGATTGAGGGAAAATATCTGGATAACTCCACGGTTTAGCGGGATCTACCAATGACCATAAACCAGCCATTAAAAAGGGTAGGAACAACCAAATAAAATTAGCAAGAATAAAGAAAGTTAAGGAAATACGTGCGATTAATCGACCATTTTTCGTTGTGATTTGTACGGAACTACTCATTTGACTTCTCCACGTTTGACGGCTAATGGTTTAATCAATAATGACACTAGGATGGTGAAGAAGGCAGAGGTCAACATAATAGTTAATGCCATGACCGCACTTTGATTCCACTCTTCAAATTCATAGGCGGACATTTGCATTAAACGCGCTAAAGAATAAGTGCTACGCGGACCGGCGATGCTATAAAAGGCAAAATCGCCCAGTGCGCCGATAAAGATCAAAATAAAGGAAACTTGTACCGCACCTAAGGTTAGTGGGAAGATCACATAACGAAAACGTTGCCAAGGACTCGAACCTAAATTAGCTGCCGCATCTAATAAATCGGTTTTCAGTGAATTGACTGCTCCACCAATAAGGATTAAAGCAAAGGGAATGTTTTTCCACATTTGTAAAATCACAACCCCCCAACCAAATTCATCATTTTGTAAGGTTTTTGGTTCGTCCCAAATGCCTAAATAAACAAATACCTCATTAAGAATACCGTGGTAAGAAATCATATTGACGAACAAGAAGGCTGCAACTAATCCTGGTACCAACATAGGCGCCCGCAAGATGGTTATAATTGTTACCTTGGCTGGTAATTTTTTACGTAACCACATGGCAATGGGATAAGCCACGATGATAGATAAAATCGCCCCTAGTAAAGACACTTTTACGGAATAAATATACGAATTTTGGAATACCGGACTATTTAATACGGCTTGCCAATACTCCAAACTAAATTGGCTTTCTTCCCCGCCCATGCTGTATAAACCAAGACTTTGAGAGACTACAATGTAGAACGTGGACCCCATTAAAAATAGGATCGTACCTAAACCACTGCATAGTAATAACCATGCTTTTACATCATTTTTGAGACTTTTCATTTTACGGACTCCAAGAATTTAATCGCATGGCGGGGAACCGTAAAGGTGAGTTTATTGCTCAAATTCGGGCATTTTGTTAGTTGCAGACGTAATTTTTTCTCTTCATCATTACGTTTAATGATTCCTTGCACTTCCGTGATATTGCCCATAAAAGCGGTGTTGATGATATCTACTGTAATTTGGTTTTCCGCTTCCGTTTGTGCGTTTGGTAACAATTCAATGTCTTCTGGTCGAAAGCAAATATAAATTCGTTCAGATTCCGGTTTTTTCTCAGAAAATACGGTGAAATCGCCAAAAATAGAACTCACCGCATACAGGTTCTCACCGATGTTTTTCACATTGGCTTCCGTGATATTGGCAATACCAATAAAATCTGCCACAAAGCGGTTTTTAGGATGATGATAAATATCTTGAGGAGAGCCAATTTGCTCAATAGAGCCCTTATTTAACACGATGATTTTATCTGACATAGTTAGGGCTTCAGCCTGATCGTGAGTCACATAAATACTAGTTAAATTATATTGTTTTGAGAGTTGCTTAATTTCAAAACGTACACTTTCGCGTAATTTGGCATCTAAGTTAGAAAGTGGCTCATCAAATAAAATCACATCTGGACGAGTTACCATGGCTCTGGCTAATGCGACACGTTGTTGTTGGCCTCCAGAAAGCTCATTGGGTAATTTCAATTTATGAAATTCTAAATCCATTTGCTTCAATGCGAGATCTAAACGCTGTTTTTGTTCTTCAATATCAATTTTACGTTGCTTTAAACCATAGCAAATATTATGAGAAACGTTGAGGTGAGGGAAAAGGGCATAAGATTGGAAACACATGGCTGTATTGCGTTTTTCTGGAGGAACATGGTTAACATTTTTTCCTCCAATAAGGATTTCACCTTCATCAGCCACATGAAATCCAGCGATTAATTTTAATAAGGAGGTTTTACCACAGCCACTTGGTCCTAATAAGGTGACAAACTCGCCTTCTTCAGCGGTAAAAGTAATATTATTTGCTGCGTAAAAGTCACCAAATTTTTTTGTAATATTTTTTATTTCTAACTTTGCCATTTTTACATCCTCTATTTGGCTATACAACTATAGAGGTAACCATAAAACACTTGGTTATTTTTTCAATAAAATAAAAATATTTTTTATGAATTTGTGATGAAGATCACGCATTTAGATAAAATATGGTTTTATTACATTTTAATAATGCGGAGGCGGCGTTTCTTCTGCTTGGCTGGCAATATTAGAAGGTTGCATATCTTTTAATTTGCCGGCGAGATAGCGGAGTTGAAGTTGAATTTTATCCATATCAAACTGTTGTTGAACTAATGCTTGGTTTAGCTCGTCTAAAAGTTGTTCTTGAAACGCAATTTTCATTTCAAGTTCAGCAATGCGATCTTCTAAAATTTGTTGATTTTGCATAAAATTTCTCTAATTTTTAAAAAAATGTTGTGAATTTGGTCAATACGATTTAACCTATTCGCTATTCCATTTCTATTATAAAGGATCAAGCAAAATGTTGAAAATTCAAAAGCTTTCTCTTGCTGCACTTATGGTAAGTGCGGTTGTTTCAGGTTCTGTTTTTGCAGAAGATAAAACTGCGCCAAGCGCAAGTGATGCGTCTTATGCTGTAGGTGCATTAATGGGTAACCAAGTAAAAGATTTAGTGGACGCTCAAAAAGAAGTGATTCAATACGACAATGCACGTATTTTAGATGGCTTAAAAGATGCATTAGAAGGTAAAGTTGATGTTCGTAAAGACGAAAAAATTCAAAAAACCTTAGATGGCATTCAAGAGCAATTAGTGTCTGCAGCGAAAGCAAAAGTAGAACAACAAGCGAAAGCCGCAAAAGAAGAAGGCGATAAATACCGCGCTGAATTTGCGAAAAAAGATGGCGTAAAAAGCACTAAAGATGGCTTACTTTACAAAATCACTGAAGCAGGTAAAGGTGATGCGATTAAAGCAACAGATACTGTGAAAGTACATTACACTGGTAAATTACCAGATGGTAAAGTATTTGATAGCTCTGTTGAACGTGGTCAACCGGTTGAGTTTAAATTAAACCAAGTGATCAAAGGTTGGACTGAAGGTCTTCAGTTAGTGAAGAAAGGCGGTAAAATCGAATTAGTGATTCCACCTGAATTAGCTTATGGCAAACAAGGTGCAGGCGATTCAATTCCACCTGATGCAACACTTTACTTCGAAGTTGAAGTATTAGACGTTAATCCTAAAAAATAATCCTTAATTCAACCGCACTTTGTCCAAAGTGCGGTCATTTTCCCTACCAGATTTGAAAAATGATACTAACTGATAGACAACCTTTCACTGATGAAGATCGTGCTATTCTGATTTCCTATAAAGCGGTAGTTGATGGCGTGAGTGCGTTGATTGGCGAGCATTGTGAAATCGTCTTACACTCTTTGGAAGACATTGAACATTCCGCCATTTGTATTGCCAATGGGCATAATACCAATCGCCAAGTGGGTTCCCCGATTACGGATTTAGCCCTGAAATCCTTGCGTAATATGCAAAGTGAGAGTGTGTCTAAGCCTTATTTCACGCGTGCGAAAGGCAATGTGTTGATGAAGTCTGTGACCATCGCCATTCGAAATAGCAAGCAGCGTATTATTGGTTTACTTTGTATCAATATTAATTTGGATGTGCCAGTTTCTCAATTTATGCAGGCCTTTATGCCAACGCAGGAACAAAATGAAACCTCTTCCGTCAATTTTGCAAGTTCAGTGGAAGAATTGGTGGCTCAAACGGTAGAAAAAACCATTGAAGAAGTGAATGCAGATCGCTCAGTCTCAAACAATAATAAGAACCGTCAGATTGTGATTTCACTTTACGAAAAAGGCATTTTTGATATTAAAGATGCGATCAATTTAGTGGCTGATCGCCTCGCGATTTCTCGCCACACCGTGTATTTATATATTCGTCAAATCAAACAAGAGCAAGAGTAATGAACTATGTTCTCGCTGTGAAAAGTCCCGTTTATGGAAAACAAGGGGCTTTTCTTGCCTATCAATTTGCCCAAGCTTTACTCGAAAAAGGGCATGTCATTAGCCAAATTTTCTTTTTCCAAGACGGTGTGAGTAATGGCAATGGCTTGGTTTATCCTGCCAATGATGAATTTAATCTCACGCAAGCTTGGCAAGCCTTTTCAGTGCAGCATCATGTTCCTTTGCATTTATGTGTAGCCGCTTCACAACGTCGTGGTGTGGTGGATGCACTTACGGCAAAAGATACGGATCAAACGAATCTTGCTGATGGCTTTGAAATTACAGGCTTAGGCGAGTTTATGGCGATGGCATTAAAAGCAGATCGGGTGGTGACATTATGAAGCTGGCATTTTTATTTCGTACTGCGCCACATGGAAACGCGATTTCTCGTGAAGGATTAGATGCTTTGCTCGCGGCAACAGCATTTTGTGATGAAGAAGATATTGGTGTCTTTTTTATTGATGATGGCGTGTTGAATTTATTTGATGGGCAAAATCCTGAGTTATTGTTACAAAAAGATTTTATCCGCACCTTTAAATTGTTGGATTTATACGATATTGAACAGTGCTTTGTCTGCGCCGATTCGCTCGACCAATACAATTTGAATACTGAACAACTTATTATTTCTGCTGAAAAAATTGACCGCACTTCGCTGATCAATAAACTTAGCCAAGCCGAAAAAGTGTTTACGTTTTAAGGAATATTATGCTTTATACCTTTTCTCGAGCTCATTATTCTGAGACAGACCTTCAACGTTATTTGACTGGCATCACGGAAAATGATGCGGTGGTTTTATGGCAAGACGGCGTGTTGCTAGCGGTAAAGTACAGAGAAATGTTTACTCAATGCAAAGGACAATGCTTTGTGCTAGAACAAGATGTTTTAGCCCGAAATTTAACCGCACTTTTGCTAGAAAACAATAAAGTGCGGTCAATTTCATTAACAGATTTGGTGGATTTAACTGCTCAATATTCGCCTCAAATCGCCTTATAGCGGGCGTTCTTTCGGTAACAAGAGCGGTAATACCATAACAGAATAAAGTGCTAAACCTGCGGCCATTAAGCAGGTAATTTCTAATCCTCCAGCACGTAACCATTCGCCAAATCCCATGTCATTTACTAGCGTTGCATAAAAGATCCCCGCCACTACGGTATAACAAAATCCAATTAGTACCGAAATTAATGCGATGGCTTTTACGTGATAACTCGCATAACGGTGAAATGCTGCCCAAAGTGTAATGAGAAAAATCGGTATCGCAGCCACGATAAAGACGGTAACCGCTGAAGATTGAAATCCATCGGCATCATTGTTTGCGAACATTAGACCAATAGTGCCGATAATTTGAATAATCAATGGTAAAAGAATAAATGCTTTAAGATATTTTTTCATGAGATGTCCAGTTAATAGAAAAACGGAAGCATTGTATCAATCAAATGAAAGACAACCAATCTTTTCTCTTATGAAGAGTTGATAAAAAATGACCGAAGAAAACGGTCATTTTTTAGTAGAAGATTACTTATTAATTTTTTCCTATTGGAGAATTAGCATAAATTGGTAGTGATGATAGAGATACGCTGACATTAGAGCATTCTTTCTTCATTAGATGCTGAAATACTTCTATTTTTCGTTTGCTGTTTGTTTTCTCATAATTGGTGCCTAAAATCACTTCATCAACCATATTTCTTACATCAGCATAAGGTAGATAAATCGAATTTGTCATTTCACAGTATTCGATTTCTTCTGAGTCTATGTGTACAATTTTTAATAAACGGAATTCTTCCTCATCTCTAAATGCAAAATCTTTAAATAAATAACGAATACATTCTAAGGCAGTTTTCTCATCATCTTTGATGGTTGTTTTATTTTCAAAGTACTTAATGAGTTTATGTAATGCTTTTTCTAATTCTTGTATACGAAAACTCTGCCAGTTTTTATTTGTTCCTACTAATTTTAGTCGGATACCAAATTTAAGGTTATTTTTATCTGGAAGCCATATATCAAAATTTTCATCAGAAATGTATTCGTCTTTATATGCAATATAGGCAACTTGATAAAGAGGTAAATTTTCATTTTTGATAGGGGGATCAATCTGTTCTCCATCTAAAGGATCTATAATGCCAGGAAATGATGAAGAGATATTTGGTTCTTTTAACCAGTTTCCTTTTTTATTAAAAACCAAGCAGCATCCAGATGCTTCGACACCATCTTCTTTACCGTATAAGCGAAATTGATTTAAATCATTGACTCTACTGGAAAAACAAGTGAAAAAAGCATTGGAAGTAGAGCAATCAGTTTTATTTTCTAATTTCCATTCAGGTATATTTAATAACTCTAGTAATCCTTTTCCTTCAGAAGGGTCATTCATATATGTGGAACTTCCTATGCGCATCTGAGGTATTTCGTTATTCTCATTAGATAATATATTAAATAGCTTATTGCATACAGTTGAAGATGTGTAGTGCGCAAGAGGAATCTGTTTTGATTCAATCGGAGGGATATTTAAGATGGCTAAAACAGTTACTATAGATGATGCTAATAAATTATCTATATCTTTTAGGGGTAATTCATTTTGAATTTCCTCTTTTTTTATACTTAAATATTCATTGTATCTATTTTCAAATATATAGCCATTCTTAGGCGTGGCTTCTAAATACAAATTTTTTAAAAATGAAAGAAGTGCTTTTTGTCTTCTTACTCCATCTTCAGCTTGAGATGTTAATGTTTTAAAATTTGATAAATTAATTTTAGCGTTCTCATATTGTGCTTTTGCAGAATTAGGATTCTTGTTTGCTATAGCCATCATCATGTATAAATAAACAAGATTGTAATATATTTTATGTTTGAATGTTGCTAAAAATTTTTCGTCATTTTTCTCAAATTCTAGTATTAATTTTAGTGTATTGCTGTAGTATCTTGCAGCCTCAGAGTATGAATTTTGCTCTTGTGATTCTTTATAATTATTAGCAAGAGAAATGTTTACTTCTATTTTTTCATAAATACGTTTTTCCTTATCTTTAATTTTCTTAGATAACTCTAACTGTTCTTTATGATTATTAATTGCCTCTTGAATAAATATTTCTTTTTCTACTTCATCTTCTGTATCTTCTGCTATTTTTTGATAGCAAGAGCCAATTAAGGATAGAACCTTAGTTCTTTCATATATCAGATCTTTATCATGTTTGACAGTATCCAAGGTAAAATATAGTTTTTCAATTGCTTCCTTATATTTTTTATCTTTAAATAGTTTATCTAATTCATCTGATAATTTTTTGATGTCCATATTTATTATCTCCTAATGTAATTTTTATTAAAGTTATTAGAGTTTTTCTGAAATAGTTTCTAGTGTTATTTTATAACAAATTTAAAAATTTTATAGATGATTTTTTTAGATTTGTGGCAATTTATTGATGTTAAGTAAATTAATGTTTTATAGATATGTCTGCTATTCATCAGAGTTATCTATGGTTTTAGAATGAAATCAAGCATAAGTATAGACAAATACCTTAATGCCCCGTACTATGTTTCTTTTTCTTTGGTATCGTTTATGACTCGAATTAATCTTGTTCCGCCTGAGGAGCTTTGTGATCAGCATCTTTTAGCTGAACATCGTGAATTAACCCGTATTCCTAATGCCGTAGCGAAAGGTAAATATCACTTAAAAGGACAGCCTACAGAATATAAATTAGGGGAAGGGCATGTGCGTTTTTTCTTTAATAAATTGGAATTTTTAAAGAAACGGTATGATGCATTACATGCGGAATGTAAAGCCCGAGGCTTTAACGTGCAGTATATTTGGAATGAAACATTACCCGATGACCCAAGTTTATGGTTGGACTATGAGGCTACAGAAGCGGCATTGCAGATTAATCGGGAACGTATTCAGGAAAGAATGCCATTAAAGGCAAGATTTACACCACATCTCTCAAAGAGCGGTCAAAAATAAAGGAGTTTTCACTTCCCCTGTGGGGAAATTATAGGGGAAGTGAATGGGGTTAAATTATTTATATTCAACCACGATATCGCTTTCGCTGACGGTATCACCATAAACTGGCAATAAGGTTTTTTCGTAAGCTTGTTTTAAACGCCCATCTTTGCCTAGAGTTTGGATTTCGTTATTTAACCAATTTAACAATTCAGGTGCATCTTTGCGAACAGCTGGTGCAATAACATCTTGATCACCAAAGTTTTTTACGCCCACGGTATAACCTGGATTTTGTTTTGCCCAAGCGAATAAGAAGGTATTGTCATTAGATAATGCATCGCCACGACCATCACGTAAGGCTTCAAAGGTTTCTGTATTTTGTTCGAATTTTAATAACTTCACATCAGGATAGTTTTTGGTGAAGAAAATATCGGCCGTGGTGCCTTTATCTACAATTAAAGTTTTGCCTTTTAATTGTTCAAGATCAGTAATGACTGAGCCATCTTTTGAAACGACACCGAGTGCCACTTTCATATATGGATTAGCAAAATCGACCACTTCTTTACGTGCTGGTGTCACAGTGAAGTTTGCTAAGATAATATCAACTTTCTTAGAAAGTAAGTATTCAGCACGGTTTGCGGCATCCACTAAAACAAATTCCACTTTGTTTTCGTCGCCTAATAAGTCTTTACCGATCGCTTTACCTATTTCGACATCAAAGCCTTGGCTTTTGCCTTGTGCATCCACATAACCAAATGGTGGTTTATCGCTAAATACACCGATGCGTACTTTGCCATCTTTTTGTATTTGCTCAAGGCTTGAAACCGTTTTTGCTCCGTCTTTAGCCGGTTCTTTATCATTACATGCGGTTAAACCAAATGCTAAGGTGGCAGTGGCGAAAAGTGCGGTCAATGTTTTAAATGTTTTCTTCATAGTTTGTCCCTCTCGGTTCATAATTTAAGATATTTAAGAATGTTTTCGCACGATCCGTGGTTGGATTCGTGAAGAAATCTTCCGGTTTTGCTTGTTCAATAATTTGCCCTTTATCCATAAACACGATGCGATTAGCCACTTGACGGGCAAAATTCATTTCATGGGTAACGATAAGCATCGTCATGCCATCTTTGGCAAGACCTAAGATTACATCAAGTACTTCACGTACCATTTCAGGGTCAAGGGCAGCGGTTACTTCATCGAACAGAATAATTTCAGGGTTCATGCAAAGTGAACGAACAATGGCAATTCGCTGTTTTTGTCCACCGGATAATTCACGTGGATAGGCATTTTTTCGGTCATATAAACCTACGCGTTTAAGTAACTCATCGGCTTGTTTTTCAGCTTCAGCACGATCGCGTTTTTGTACTTTTAAAGGGCCGAGTAAAATATTGTCAATCACTGATAAATGAGCGAAGAGTTCATAACTTTGGAATACCATCCCAATGCGTTGACGCGCTTTGACCCAAGGAATGTCTTTGCCTAATTCGCCTGCATTTTGCAGCAAAATATGACCGCTCTTTATTTCCTCTAGCCCATTTAGGCAGCGTAAAAAAGTACTTTTACCACAACCCGATGGACCTAAAATAACGACAACTTCGCCTTTCTCTATAGAAAGATTGATGCCTTTGAGTGCTTCTACATCACCGTAATTTTTAACGAGGTTTTTAATTTCTAATAACGCCATGTGTTTTCCTAATA
Source organism: Parahaemophilus parainfluenzae (assembly GCF_001055095.1). Classification (GTDB taxonomy): domain Bacteria; phylum Pseudomonadota; class Gammaproteobacteria; order Enterobacterales; family Pasteurellaceae; genus Haemophilus_D; species Haemophilus_D parainfluenzae_Z. The sequence goes on along the minus strand of NZ_JVHG01000024.1, from coordinate 45,775 downwards.
AAAATTAACTTTCCCAACGGGTTTCTAAATAACGGGAAAATAAGGATAGCGGGTAACAAATCACAAAATATAAACCGAAAATGACACCGTAAATCCAAAGCGCTGCCGATTGATTACTAAATAATGAATGTTCGATAATTTGTTGACCGACTTTAATCACTTCGACTACACCAATTAACATCGCCAAAGAGCTGGTTTTTACCATGCGAGTAAAGAGGTTAATAGCACTTGGTGTCACACGTTTTAAACTTTGCGGAAGTAAAATATACACAAAGGTTTGAAACGGCGTTAAACCTAAAGCGTAGGCTGATTCCACTTGATGTTTTTCAATGGAAGTTAATGCACCACGCACTAAATCGCCCATTTCTGCTGTTCCCCAGAAAATAAACACCAAAATACATACAGAAATGCCATCTAAGTGAATATCAAACCATTTTGCTAAACCGAAATAAGCGAGAAAAAGTAACGCTAATAATGGAATAATACGTACAAATTCTAAATAAAAGCGGCAGATGGCTTTGATAATGGGATTTCTGCTTGTCATGATTACGCCAAAAATGACACCTAAAATACAGGCGAAGAAGACAGAAACGAATGCAATTTCAGCTGTTACCCATAAACCGTTGAGCAAGCGTTCAATGTTGCTGCCTTGGAATAATAATTCAAGCCCCATATTTTGCTCTCCGAGTACGGCGTTCTAAATAACTGATGAACAGAGACATCGGTAATAGAATGATCAAATAAAACACCACTAATAAAAATAAGGCTTCATTAGTTTTGTAATCGAGCCCGATGACTTCTTTTGCAACAAACATGAGTTCCGCAACAGCAACGGCACTGATCACTGAGGTTTCTTTCATTAAGAACAAGCAATTTGCGCCAATTGCAGGGGTAGCAATCGCAAAGGCTTGTGGGAAAATCACATAGCGAAAAGCTTGAAAAGGGGTTAGACCAATACTTAAGGCTGATTCAATTTGTCCTTTTGATACCGCTTCCAGACCACCACGAAAGGCTTCTGCCATATAGCTTCCACCTAAAAATGCCAGACCGATAATGCCGCAAGTAAACCCATCTAATTTCAGGCCAATTTTAGACAGCCCAAAATAGAGAAAAAATACTTGAATCAATAAAGGCGTATTACGAGAAAGCTCAATATAACCTTTCACTAACCAAGTTAATGATTTGACTTTGTAGGTGGTAATCACAGCACAAATCACACCAATCACCAGCGACAATAAAATGCCCCAAAAGGCGAGATGAAGCGTCATCAGCGTGGCGTGGATAAAACGTGGGGTGACACTTAAAATATAATCCCAATTCATTTTTTATAATTTAATCGTTTGCTTGACAATATAGTAAAAAATTTTGAATCGGTGAGAAAAGAATGGAAATGCATTATTTATAATGAAATGTAATAAGAGATGTGTTTTAAATGAGATAGGTGAGGATGAAATAATAAAAAAACGGGGCTTTATTCAGCCCCGTCTTTGTTTATTTTAATCACGTTTTGCGATAAGTGCGGTTGGTTCTTCGTCTGTTTTTGGTTCATCTTGTATTTCAGCCGGTTTGTCTTGAATTGACATGGCTGATTTTAAACTGTCCTGACGAATTTTTTCTGCTGCTGCTTTGTCACCAGCTTGTTCAAACACATAAGACGCCATCATAACATCATTTGGTTGAAGCTGAGTTGGGCAAGCAGTCACTTCTTTAAATGCTTCTGCTGCTTTAGCGAAGTCATTATTACGCACATAAAGGTAGCCTAATGCACGATTGAGACAACAACGTTGGCTTTCATCCGCACGTTTCGCACGTTTTTCCACTAGTTTGAGCAGTTTGCTGTTATCTTCTGCTTGTAAACGAGTGATTTGCGTGCAAAGTTCAGGGCTAATTGGAGTGTTATCACCCAATTTTTTCATGATTTCAAGCGTGAATTCATAAGCTGACTCATGGTCGTTGCAATCAATCAAACGTTGAATTAAAGCGGTTTTTAACTCTAAGTCATTGCGACGGCGGCGTGGTTGAGCTTCCCACCAAGCAAGCAGACCTTCAACGCCTTCTTCATTCATTTTCTCATCTAACAAGCCATTTTCAGTTTCTTGTTGAAGTGCTTTAAATTCTTCTGCTGAGAATAAACCAGAACCTTCGATTAAATCTAAGATGCCATCAAGTGCTTGATAAGCTTTGGAACGGCTATAAATTTCAGCAGCAAGTTTTAATACTTCTTTGTTGCGATCTGACATTTCAAGCAAGCTATCAACAGAACTACGCGCTGCCGGTAATTTATTTTGTTGTAATAAAATACGGGTACGGGCAATTTCGACCAGTAGATTATCTGAACCGGCAAGCTCCGTCGCCTCAATTAAATAACGGTTTGCGCTGAATTCATCACCGCGTTGTTGAGCAGCTTCTGCGGCTTTAATCAGATTCAATACTGGCTCTGCAGAATGTTTCGCGTTTTTACCAATCAGTTTTTCTGCCTTGGCATAATCGCCTTCATTCATTTTCATCAAGCCTTCAAGAGTTTGACGTTGTGCTTTCACACGTTTACGGCGAGAAAACCAGTTATAGGTATTGCTACTTAAACGGAAGAAACGGGTAACAATCCACTCTAATGTATAAATCACTGCAAGTGCGACCACAAAGAGAATGACTAATGTGGTAAGTGACATTTCATACACGGTGTTTGCCGTTTCAATTCTGACATAACCTTGCTGACCGGAGAGGTAAGGCCCTGCAATCAATCCGGCAAGTAAGGCGATCATTAAAAAGAGAACTCTAAACATTATCTATCCTTATTGTTGGGGTTCAGTTGCCGGTTGTGCAGCTGGTGCTTCAGCGGGTTTTTCTTCCGCTTTTGGCTCTTCTGCTTTCGCTTCAGGTGCCGGTTTTACTTCTTCTTTTCTTGGTGAATTATCCACTGCTTTTTCTGCTTCGATTTCTACTTTCTGCACATCTAAAGGTGTACGGTTTAAGTATTTATCAAGCATGCTTAAGCTTTGTAATTGGCTTGGTACATCCACATAGATGGACAATTCAGATAATTCATCCACTGATTTTAAGAAGCTTTGAGTTACTTCAGCATTGGTATCAAAATAGCTACGAATCCAAGATGCAACGGCTTCTAAAGATTGTTTATAAAGCTCGTTTTGTTGACGAGGCACTGCCATAATCGCTAATTGTAAGCGTAAACGGATATTTTCACGCAAGTAGATATCTTGGTTTGGTGCTAATAATTCTTTGCGATCCGCACCATGTTTTGGTGAAATGCGAATAAAGTGATTTAAGAATGAGGTTGCACTTTTTTCTGCATTTTCAGCCCAATCTGAAAGGGAATCTGATAATTTTGTTGCATTTTGATCATCACCGAAATTCACATCTAATACCGGTAATTCATCAACCGTATTGGCTAATTGCGATAATTTTTGCATAACCGCATTTTGATCCACGCCAGCTACGGAGAGAAGTTGTTTCAGATCTTGATTAATGGCACTACGAATAGCTGCTGATTGTGAATTATTCACTTTAGCAAGAGTTTCATCAGCGAGTTTTAAGAGTGAAACTGCTGTATCCACGTCATTATCTAACACTAATTTACGCAATGCATTGTTGAGCAAGAAATCCGCTTCTGAGAATAACCAATCAGTAGGTTGTTGAGCATTAGCTTGAGCGCTCACTTTATTAATTTGTGATTGTAAGCCAACTAACTCATGTGATTTGGCATTGATTAGCTCTTCTACTTGCGCAATTTTGTTTTGCGTTGCTTTATTCGCAGACTCTAACTGAGCAAGCTGTGTAGTATCAAATTTTACTTCTTGAGCAGGTTGAGCTGGTGCTGAAACCACCGTTTTATTATTGATTTGAGCTTCAAGTGCGGTCAATTTTTGTTGGAATTCATCCACTTGTTGTTGGCCAAAATAATAACCTGCACCACCCACGCCAAGTGCAATGAGAATAGCCAATAAACTTAATCCAGTACCACTTTTCTTCACAACGGTTTGTGTACGTGGCGCAACAGGCTCGCGATCTTCAGTTTGAATTTCCACTGCATCTGTTTCTTGGATTTCATCTGTCGTTTCAGGGGTTAATTTCTCTTTCGCCATATCTTTTCCTTAGTGAGAAAGGGGAGTTACTTCATTAAGTAAGGTATTAAGTAAACTTTGATTGTCCGCACCGGCGGAAACCACCACATTGTGCCAACCTTGTTGTACTGCGACATCCGCAATGCGTTGACTTACCGTGACTAAACAGCAATTTTTTAGCCAATTTTGTTCATTTTCAGGCACAAATTCGATTAACGCCTGTAAAATTTCAAGGCTTGTTACCACAAGGGTTTGTACGCCAGAACGAATACAAATACTGGTTTGCTCTTCGTTATTATAACTAATCGGCGTGCGTTGGTAACATTCGACTGTCTCAACAGTTGCACCGCGTAGTGTGGCTTGTTCATGCAGTAATTCTCGTCCACCGTTGCCACGTAAAATTAACAAGTTTTTATCTGTTAATTCTGCCATTTGCGGTAAATTTAATACACCTTCAGTATTTTCCGACGTTATTGGATAACGAACAGTACATTCAGTTTGACAGGAAAAATGCTGTGCCGTTCTATGTCCAACTGTAAAGTATTGTAAATCTTGACGCCAGCTAAAGCCAATATCTTTCAGGGTTTTATCCGCAAAATCGACCGCACTTTTTGAAACCAAAAACACATAATCACCACTTTTTAGCTGATTAAGTTTTGTCGGTAATTGTGCCAACTCGGCTCCCGCTTCAATAGAAAGCAAAGGCAAATGCAAGGCAACTACACCGGCTTGATTTAGCTGGTCAACTAGGGCTTTTCCTCGTTCATCTGGGCGAGTGACTAGTACGGCCATGGTGATTTCCTATGCTGAATAAATCTTCGCCAGAATCTTATCTGCGCCTTGTGCTAGAAGTTGTTCTGCAATGCTCACACCTAATGCTTCGGCATTTTCAACCGCACTTTTACCTTCTGCGCGAATAATCGCAGAGCCATCGGTTTCGCCGACGAGTGCTCGCAAGAAAACTTTGCCATCTTGCTCAATAGCATAACCACCGATTGGTACTTGGCAGCCGCCTTGTAAGCGGGTATTCATTGCACGCTCAGCCAAAACACAAGTCGTCGTGGTCGCATCTGCAAGTGGAGCAAGTAACGCTTTCACTTCTTCGTCATCAACGCGACATTCAATGCCCACTGCACCTTGTCCAGCTGCAGGTAAAGATTGTTCTACTTCAATAAATGAGGCGATGCGTTCTGCTAGTCCTAAACGAATTAAGCCGGCTGAGGCTAAAATAATGGCATCGTATTCGCCATTGTCTAATTTACTTAATCGGGTGCCCACATTGCCACGTAAAGAGCGAATATCAAGATCAGGGCGTAATTGTTTCAATTGGCATTGACGACGTAAGCTTGATGTTCCAACAATAGCACCTTGTGGTAATTCATCTAATGAACAGTATGTATTGGAGACGAAAGCATCGCGCGGATCTTCACGTTTACAGATCACACTTAAACCTAAACCTTCTGGAAATTCCATTGGTACGTCTTTCATTGAATGGACGGCAATATCGGCACGTTTTTCGAGTAAAGCATTTTCTAACTCTTTAACAAATAAGCCTTTTCCACCAATTTTAGCTAAAGGGGAATCCAGGATGACATCGCCTTTTGTCACCATCGGAACTAATTCAACAGAAAGCGTTGGATGAAATTTCTCTAATTGTTCTTTTACAAAATTCGCTTGCCAAAGGGCTAAAGGGCTTTGACGAGTCGCTATTTTTAAGGTTTTAAGTACTGCCATAAATACCGCTGATTTTAAATAGAAATATGCCCTATGCTACCATTTTTAGGGCAAAAAGTCAGATCATTTAAATTTTTGATTTCTGATGAGCTAAGTGGTACAGTAATATCAGTTATATGGTCATAGGTAGGAAGCCTTGAAATACGATCTCACTCAAGCCCGAAAATGTATCGAAACTCTAGATAAACGTCGTTTTGATCGTGCATTATTGGGCTCTGGTGATGCATTCCGACACATTGTCTCTTTGGTGCCGCTGTTGTTGCATCTTAATCATCCAGCTCTGCCGGGTTATGTGGAAGATGCCCCTGCAGGCATTGCCGATTTTATCCTTTCTAATTATCAGCAAAATTTTCTCTCAAAAGAACATCCTGAGCTTATTGAATACGTGCAAAGTGCGGTCAATTCTGATGCTGTTTTCGCACCGATCTTAGGTATCTATGTGATGGGCAGTTTTGGCTCCATTAGCCAAACCTCAGCTTCGGATTTGGATATTTGGATCTGCCATCAAGATGATTTATCTGAACAAGATCAGCAACGTTTGGCAGAAAAAACGAAGAAAATTAGCCAATGGGCATCCACATTTCATGTAGAAATGCATTTTTATTTGATGACGCAAAAACGCTTCCGTAATGAACGTTATTCCGATCCATTAACCAAAGAAAACAGCGGTTCTGCTCAATATATGTTGCTGTTGGAAGAATTTTATCGTTCTGCTGTACGCCTTTCGGGTAAACCATTATTGTGGCTCCACTTGTGGGTGGAAGATGAAAAACAATATGAAGCGGAAGTTGCACGTCTAGTGGCGGAAGGTGAGCTTAATCCAAATGATTGGGTGGATTTTGGTGGATTGGGGCAATTCTCTGCGAGCGAATATTTCGGTGCGAGCTTATGGCAACTTTATAAAGGTATTGATTCACCGTATAAATCGGTAATGAAAATCTTATTGTTGGAAACCTATGCCCAAGAATACCCAAATGCCCATTTAATTGCTCGTCAATTTAAAGAAGATTTACTTTCCGGTCGTAGTACCGCTGCACATCATTTTGACCCTTATATCGCGATTCTAGAGAGAATTAGCCAATATTTGACCGCACATTCAGAATTTAAGCGCCTTGATTTTGTACGCTCTTGTTTTTATGTGAAAGCCACCGAAGACTTTGCGTTATATCACGCGTCAAACTGGCGTATTTCTTATATGGAAATGATGGCTCAAGAATGGGGTTGGTCAAAAGAGCGCATTGAAGAATTGGATCACCGTCCAAATTGGAAAGTCAAACGGGTGAAAGAAAGTCACACTAATTTAGTGACCTTCTTGATGATGAGTTATCGAAATCTAGTGGATTTTGCGCGTAAACATAAAATTAATTCTAGCGTGATTCCTCAAGATATTACGGTGTTGTCTCGCAAACTTTATACTGCATTTGAAGAGCTACCAGGTAAAATTACGCTACTGAATCCACAGATTTCGCATAATTTAGCGGAAGATCATCTCACATTTATCGAAGTTCACGGTAATAAGAATTTTAAGGATGGGTGGTATCTGGTGAATCAGCCACCAAATCATATTATGTTTTCGAAAGAACGCGTGATTGAATATGGGGAAAGTTTAAATAAAGTTGTTGCATGGGCTTATTTTAATCGCTTGCTGACCGCTGAAACGTGTTTACATCTAATTAGTCAAAATATCGACCAACTGACTTTGCGTAATTTTGTTGCCGATTTACGGTTATTTTTCCCGCATACCAATGGCCAAGCGCCTACAAATGAGGCGCTTTCGTCCCAATGTGAAATCCGTGATCTATTTATCGCTGTGAACTTAGTAAATGACCCAACTGCACAAGTGGAAGAACTTAAATCCAATATTTCCCCAAGTGATTTATTCAGTTTTGGTCAGTTAGAACAGAGTTTGGTCGGAAGCATTGATTTCACTTACCGTAACGTATGGAATGAAATTCGAACCTTACACTTTGAAGGGCAGAATGCGATTTTGCTTGCCTTAAAAGTGCTTTCTAATAAAATTGATCAGGGTGTAAATCAGCCGCGTTCTGTACAGGTTTTCTGTTACAGTAAACACTACAATCGTACGTTGCGAAACTTAGTGAGTGCGTTAGTCAATCGTTGTATTAGTATTCAATTGGGGGATAGTCGTCCAACAACCCATTCTCGTTTACGTGTAGCAGGGAAAAACTGGCAATTCTTTTTTGAGGAAAAAGGGATCAGTTTGCAACCTATTGAAGGCGGAAAAGAAAGTGCGGTCAATTTTGAGGACGTTTTACCGACTCAGTTGGAAGAAAAAGAAATTATTCCGGAAGCCCGCCGATACCCACCTGAAATTGATTTATTTGCCAGTGAAGGCTTTTTACAGTTCTTTTTTGAAGATAATGTGGATGATAGTTTTAACGTCTATTTGTTAGATGAAAAAAATCGTCTCGAAATTTATCGTCAATGTGAAGGTTCGAAAGATGATAAAGTACGTGAAATAAATCAGATTTATCAGTCGCTTGGTTCGAAAGATTGTGAAAATCCGTATAAAATGGTGCAACGGAATTTTAATTATCCGCAATTTTATCAATTGCATCCGACAGAAAGCGGCATGCGTATTATGCCGTTCAAATTTAAAAGCAAAAGGACTTGCTAATAGCTAAATCAAAACAAGCATTGTTTGGGATAAAACTCATTTATCTGCAAATTATGCATTGGAAGATAAGCAAAATCCCGATAGAATCCCTCGTCCGAAAATCTATTGAGAAATAATCTAAGGCGGTAGACGTTTTTGCCTTCGGGCGATAAAATGTGCGCCTGCTTATCTCTTGGAGAATATTATGCAAGAAAAATTAAAAGTATTAATTATCGACGACCATCCATTAATGCGTCGTGGTATCAAGCAATTAGTTGAATTAGAAGAGAATTTTGAAGTCGTCGCTGATGTAGGAAGCGGTACCGAAGGTATTTCCATTGCAATTCAAGAATCACCGGATTTAATTATTTTAGATCTTAATATGAAGGGTCTTTCCGGTTTAGACACGCTCAAAGGTTTACGTGCAGAAGGTATTGATGCGCGTATTTTAATCTTAACCGTATCTGATGCGAAAAATGATATTTTCACCTTAATTGATGCGGGTGCTGATGGCTATTTACTGAAAGATACTGAGCCAGATGTATTACTTGAGCAAATTAAACGTGTTGCACAAGGTGAAGTGATTTTAAGTGATTCAATCAAAAATTTACTTTTAGAGCGTAAACATACGATTGATCCAATTGACTCACTCACTGATCGTGAAATGGATGTGTTACGTTTAATCGCGACAGGTTTATCCAACAAACAAATTGCAGGCCAACTTTTCATTTCGGAAGAAACAGTTAAAGTGCATATTCGTAATTTACTTCGTAAACTTAACGTGCATTCACGTGTTGCTGCGACTGTCTTGTTCTTCGAACGAAATGGTCGATAGTCAAGTTTCAAAACGTAAAAAAGTGCGGTCAAAATTGACCGCACTTTTTATTTATCTCGGCACACCCCGTAATAAAGGAATTGGCTCAAATGGCGCAACTGAGGTTGGCGCAGGAATATCATTAAAAATTAAGATAAATGGTTTAGGTGGTAAGATTTTTTCATTTCGCCACAAGCTTCCCATGCTGACTAATTGAATATCATCTGGTAAATTCTTTATTCCTGATTTTAATACGGCTACGGTATTTGGGCGAGGGTGCCCAATAGCAATGGCTGTGCCATGTTTACGCGCATATTGAATCGCACTTTGAAATTGACGTTGTACATCTGCCAAATTATCACTGTCATCTAAAAACACATGGCGATCTAATACACGTACGTCTTGTTCTTTTGCTATTTTCCCCGCGACTGATTTTCCAATTGTGCGACTATCTAAAAAGAATAAATGCTGCTCGCGAAGTGCGGTCATTAAATAGGTCATTAATGTGGCATCGGCTGTGGCTGCACTGCCCATATGATTATTCATTCCTATAGCATTGGGCACAATAGATTTAGCTTTTTTCACTCGCTCATTCACTTGCGCTTCAGACAAGCCTAAAGTCAAACCACCCTCTTCAATTTTAATGTTGCTGACAGGCTGCATCGGCATATGGATGAGAATATCATGATTTTGTGCTTTCGCTTCTTGATTGCGTATTTTGGCATAGGGTGCAGCTGGAATAATAGCAACGGAGATTTCTTTTGGCATGGCTAAAACCTCGGCATCTTCTTTCGGATGATAGCCAATGTCATCAATTACGATAGCCAGTTTGCCTTGTGCAGAAGTAAACGCAGAGAAAAGTGCGGTTGAAAAAATGATCGTATTTTTGACCGCACTTTGAAAGAATGCTGCCATTATTTAATCCACCCAGCCGGATTTACAGGCACCCCTTTACGGCTGATACCAAAGTAAAGCGCCGGTTTAGAGAGCTCTCCCGTATTACCCACTTGTGCGATAGTTTGTCCCGCAGACACCAGCTGACCTTGTTTCACAAATACCGCTTGGTTGAAACCATATAAGCTCAAGTCGCTGTCGCCGTGTTTCACAATCACCATATAACCATAGCCATTAAGATGACCCGCTAGAATGACACGACCACTTGCAATGGCTTTTACCGCGGTGCCCGTTGGTGCACCGATAACCATGCCTTTCCAACGTACTTCGCCCGCTTGGATTGAACCAAAGGAATATAACGTCGGACCAGAAACTGGACGACTGTATTGACGAGCAGCCGTACCTAAACCACTGGCGCTGTTAATCAACTTACGTTCTTGATCAGTTGGTTGATAAGGTTTTGAGGTACGTTTTTCTTCCTCTTGTTTTTTCTGAGCAAGGGCTTCACGCTCACGTTGTTCTTGTTGGCGAGCGGCTTGTTCAGCACGTTGAATTTCTTGGCGAAGGGCATTTTCATTCGCTTTCAACGTTTCCAGCTTATTCTGATCTTTCGTTAAGTTTTTGTTGAGTTCATTTAACGTAGATTGACGTTCTTGTTGCGCTTTTTGTAATTCTTGCTGCTGTTTCTTTTGCGTAGAAAGCTGCTCGCGATGATTTTTTTGTTGGCCTGAAATCGCTTCGCGTTGTTTCGCTAAATTCTCTTGTGTCGCTTTCAGATTGTTAATCATATCGATGCGAACTTGATTTAAGTGCTGATAATACACTTTCATGCGTTCTGCTTTTTTCGCATCTTCCGAAAGCATTCTTTCCAAGGTAGAAGGATTTACCCCTGAGCGATAAATGGCATCGATTTGCTGTGCGAGCTTCGCTTTTTGCACGCGCTCTTGCTTTTCTAATTGCTTGATTTGCTTTTCCGTTTCCGCCATTTGCTTGTGGATTTCTTTTAAGCTTAATTCTGTTTCACGTAATTCACCGACAACGCTATTAATTTTGCTTTCTTGCTCTTTAAGACTAGCTTGGAGTTTTGCTTGTGCACGTTTTTGCTCGGCGATCTTCGATTCTTGTTGTTTAATTTGTTTTTGAATTTGATTGAGATCGTTGCCTTGCGCGAAAGATGAAAAGCCAAGCAGACCGCAAGCAAAAAGTGCGGTCAGTTTTGATAAGATTTTTTTTCTACGATTGCTTTGCTGCATACATCTAAACTTGAGAGAATTAAAGGATGAGTAAAGCTTAAATACTAGCATTATTTTTGAGTGGCTAAAAGTTTACAGGCGATTTTTTGCGAAAGATCAGTAAATGCCGCCTTTTTACTTTTAAACATACCGATTTTTTGCTATAACAGAGCCATCATTTTTTTATTAATACTTAGGAGATCCTTATGGAATTAGTATTCATTCGTCACGGTTTCAGTGAGTGGAACGCAAAAAATTTATTCACCGGTTGGCGTGATGTGAATTTAACTGAGCGCGGTGTAGAAGAAGCAAAAGCAGCGGGTAAAAAATTGTTCGAGAAAGGCTATGAATTTGATATCGCCTTCACCTCTGTTTTAACTCGTGCAATCAAAACTTGTAACATCGTGTTAGAAGAATCTCACCAATTATGGATTCCTCAAGTGAAAAACTGGCGTTTAAATGAGCGTCACTATGGTGCATTACAAGGCTTAGATAAAAAAGAAACAGCAGAAAAATACGGTGATGAGCAAGTTCATATCTGGCGTCGTTCTTACGATATTTCTCCTCCAGATTTAGATCCGAAAGATCCAAATTCTGCACATAATGACCGTCGTTATGCAAACATTCCGTCTGATGTTATACCAAACGCAGAAAACTTAAAATTAACCTTAGAACGCGCATTACCTTTCTGGGAAGATCAAATTGCACCAGCAATGCTTTCTGGTAAACGTGTTTTAGTGGTAGCGCACGGTAATTCACTTCGTGCATTAGCAAAACACATCATCGGTATTTCTGATGCGGAAATCATGGATTTTGAAATCCCAACAGGTCAACCGTTAGTGTTAAAACTTGACGATAAATTAAACTACGTAGAACACTACTATCTTTAATTTATAAATGATTTCAAAGTGCGGTTAATGTTGACCGCACTTTTTGTTTAAGGAGAATAACAGATGAAAAAATTACTCGCGGTGATTTTTGCTTTGTTACCTGTTTTGGCCTTTGCTGCATCGCCAAATCATACGGCAAAATCAACTCAAACTAAGTCAGTGAAAACGGCTGTTAAAAAAGTGGAAGCCAAGAAAGCAACCACACCTAAAGCCGTAGCTAAAACAGCTAAAAAGAAAGCGGATGTCAAAAAAGCAGAAGCGAAAAAGCCCGCTAAAATTGTCGAAGCGAAAAAAGCGGTAACGAAAAAAGAAAAAATAAAAAATAAAACGACAAATAAAGCCGCTAAAGCAGAGCCGACAAAAACGAAAGGTAAACAGCCAGTAGAAAAAACGAAGCAAGCGGCAGTAAAAGACAAAAAGACAGTAGCGAAAAGCAAACAAAGTGCAGTTAAAGAATCAGCTAAACCTGAAAAAATGATTGCTAAAAAAACACCCGCAGTTAAAACAGAAGTGAAGAAAGCGGAACCCAAAGCCGTTGAAAAAGCGACTGAAAATAGCGTGGAAACGGTTGCACAAAAAACAGCGAATACTGTGACAAAATCCGTCGTTGTGCCAAGATGTAATGATTCAAAAGTTTTTGCGGTATTATCTGATGCCTTTAAAAAACAAGGTGCAGCTACTAATACCCAAATGACAGTGAAACAAATCACGAAAGCCCGCGAAACCCAATCTTATCCACAACAAGGGATTCGTAGCTGTAATGCGATAGTGGAAACCAACAGCGTTAAATATGTTACGGATTACAGCATTATCTTGAATGATAAAGGTTTCTTCGTGCAAGTTGAAAACGCACAACCCGCTCAACGTTTCTAATCTTAACGTGCGTTATTTAAATGAAGTTGTTTGAATAGCGCACGCATTTCTTCTTCATTTAAACGACGATATTCGCCATTACCTAACCCATCAAGTGTTAAATGGCTCATTTGATAACGAATGAGTCGTAATGTCGGAAAACCGATATGTGCAGTCATTCTACGCACTTGTCGATTACGCCCTTCACTAATTTTGATCTCCAGCCAGCTCGTTGGAATACTTTGACGTTCACGAATAGGTGGATTGCGAGGCCAGAGAAAATCTGGTTCTGAAATCAACCGCACTTTTGCCGGCTTTGTCATTCCATCTTTTAATTCAACACCTTGACGAAGCTTGTCTAAGTCGGACTCTTCAGGAATACCTTCTACTTGCACAAAATATGTCTTTTCAGTTTTAAACTTTGGATCCGCCAAACGATGTTGCACTTCACCATTATTCGTTAAAATCAGTAGCCCTTCGCTATCACGATCTAATCGTCCTGCTGCGTACACATTAGGAATGGCAATAAAATCTTTTAATGTAGCTCGACCATTTTCATCGGTGAATTGTGTCAGCACATCAAAAGGTTTGTTAAATAAAACAACGATTGTTTGTTCTAGTGTGAGTAGCTTCGCTTTAGGCTTAAATGAACGAGTAGGTTTTGCCGTTCGTTTGGTTGTAAATGAGCGAGAAGGGAAAGATTTCGACATATTATTTATTTAGTAAAAAGAGAAAAAGGGCGGATTTTACTCCGCCCTTTTATATTACCATTGATAGCGATAAACCGCTTGAATTGCATAAGGTTTATCGAAGTTTTTACCGTCAGCACGGCTTACTTCTAAACCAAAACGATGATTTGCAAATCCAGCATTTAAACCGACCGCACTTTCAAAACGTCCGCGGCTGCTTGCAACATCAAGCGCGCTGTTTGTGTAATGAATTTTGCTGCTACGGTTTTTGCTAGTAATCGCATTTACTTCTGCATAAGGCTGCAAATTCCAACCATTACTTAATGCAAAGCCTTTGGCTACACGTAAACCAATTCGAGAATAAACAGAAGATAAGCTATCTTCATTCCCTTGTGATGAAATATGTGTCCACGCTAATTGTGCTTGCGGAGTGATTGTCCAATCATTCGCAAGGCTAAAGCGTTTACCTAATTCACTCGAAATCGTATAAGCGTTGTAATGACGTTTTTCGGTGAGATCCGAGTTAGCGTGTAAACGGCTGTATTTCACAATGTTATCTACATAAATACCGTTATCTGCAAGGTAAGCTGCATATAAGCCCACGCTGTTGCTTCTTACTTTGCCATCACCGTAATGACCATTGAAATCAACGTTCGCTTGGCTACGACCAACAAATCCACCGACACGGAGATTATCTGTTACAGCAGCATCAGCGCCCACTTGTACGCTATGTACGTTTTGTTTAAAGCCAGAAGTTTCACTCTCACCAGTAGAAAGTGCGGCTAATTTTTGGCGAGAATTCACATTACGAACCCACACATTGCCTTTTTCACCATTTTTCACTTCACCTAGACGTTGATGGATGCCACTTAAATCATCTTCCACTAAAAGCAATTGTGCTTGACGAAGAGAAACTTGTGCATTTGCTAAGTCTGAAAGTAACGGTGCGCTTGGTAGAACTGCAGGTGGTACTACTGGATTACTTGGGGTTACTACTGGGGTGCTAGGCGTTACCTCAGGTTTGCTTGGAGTCACCACTTGTTTGCTTGGTGTAACGGGTGCAACAGGTGGAGTTGGGGTGACTGCATTTTTAGAGTTCGCTAATACCCAATTATTTCCTTCTTTTGTTAGGAAATATTGGTAAGCCCCTAAATCTACACGATTATTCGGGTTCGTTAAGCTAAACGCCGCATTACCACCATTGGTTTCTACAAGTGTCACTTTTCCGTTAGCAATATTTGCACCTTGGTTGGTTACACCAATTTTATGATTACCTTCAGCAGTGCCTTTAACAACGATTTTATCGTTTTTGTTCTCAGCGATATTCGTGTTTAGATTGAATGTGCCTGAGCCAGTGAGATTACCACGAACAATGATACCTTGGTAGTTATCATTGGCTAGATTTACTACGCCATTATTAAGAGCCAAATTAGTTAAGCTTGTTGTTTGAACCACGCCATCTTCATCAGTGAAAGCTTTAGTTGTCCAATTGCTATTATTTAAGTTTAAGTTGAGCACGCTATTGCGGTCGGTAGTAGTAACTCCAGAAACAGTAGAATTATTAAAGGTTAGTTGGATATTTTCTGTAATGCTCTCTGTATCATTAAATTTAACATTTTCACCACTAGCAAGCATACCTCCATTTATTGTTGAGTTATTAAAGGTCGCAGAGAAGTGACTGTTGATAACTTCGCCAACCCCAGATCTTAAAGTAATGATTCCACCTTGAGGAATTGAAACATTGGAATTATTAACGATCAATTCTGGCCGAGCTTGATTCTCCGCTTCATATACAAAAATAGAACTATCATTGTTTGATGTTACATTCACATTGTTTAATGTTAATTTACTCTTCTGATTCAGAGCAAATGCCTCTAATATGGAGTCTTGGTTGTTATCACCCATCAAGACTTTTGAGTTATGCATGGTTACCGTTGAATTATTTAACTCAAATAAATAACCATTAGCATCTGCATTGTTAGGATTAGTAATACTATAGGTTCCACCATTGATTTCAGTTGTGGAATTAGTGATATTCATTACTGCAAAAGAACTGTGTCTATTTGCTGGAATAGATAGTGAAGCATTAACATTATTTAATTGTCCGCTTGAGTTTGTCATTTTTACAGCAGAGAGAGACCCCCATTCAGGACCATTTGTTGGACTGGTTGGATTAATCGAACATTGATTCAACACAGCTCCACTTTGTCCTGTAATAGTCACACCACTACTATTACAAGCTACGTCATCTGCTAGCGCTGAATTTACCAATCCAAGAGCCGCAGTGACTAAACTTATTTTAAAAGTGCGGTTAAAAATTTTATTATTTTTCATATGAATTCCTTTGGATTATAAAAAAGCCAACTTATTGAATAAGTTGGCTTGAATTTTACTGATTTAATCATTAACCTGCAACTGCGATACGTTTCATATCTGTCATATAACCACGTAACTCTTGACCGATTAATTCAACCGGGTGGTTACGGATTGCATCATTTACATCGCGTAAAGTGATGTTGTCGATAGCAACTGCTGGTGTTGGTTCACCTAAATCACCTTTTTGTAAGGTTGGGATGATTTCTTTAGCAAGAATTGGGGTTGCTACGTTAGAGAATAAGTAGTTACCGTATTCTGCAGTATCAGAAATGACCACGTTCATTTCGTATAAGCGTTTACGCGCGATAGTGTTAGCGATTAACGGTAATTCGTGAAGTGATTCATAGTAAGCTGATTCTTCATAGATGCCGCTTGCTACCATTGCATCAAAGGCTAATTCAACACCGGCTTTCACCATTGCTACCATTAATACGCCGTTATCAAAGTATTCTTGTTCAGAAATTTTGATGCCGTCTACTTTTGGTGCATTTTCAAAGGCAGTTTTGCCGGTTGCTTCACGCCATGCTAATAAGTCTTTATCTCCGTTTGCCCAGTCAGCCATCATGGTTGCTGAGAAGTGACCGCTGATGATGTCATCCATGTGTTTGTAATATAAGAAACCAAGGCTTTCTTTGATTTGTTCTGCAAGCTCAAATGCACGTAATTTTGCGCTGTTTGATAAGCGATCCATCATTAATGTAATACCGCCTTGTTTTAATGCTTCAGTAATAGTTTCCCAACCGTATTGGATAAGTTTGCCTGCGTATGCTGGATCTTTACCATCAGCAACAAGTTTGTCGTAACATACGATAGAACCTGCTTGTAACATACCGCAAAGAATGGTTTGTTCACCCATTAAGTCAGATTTCACCTCTGCAACGAATGAAGATTCTAATACGCCTGCACGGTCACCACCAGTTGCTGCAGCCCATGCTTTCGCAATTGCCATACCTTCACCACGTGGGTCATTGGCTGGGTGAACTGCGATTAATGTTGGCACACCGAAACCACGTTTATATTCTTCACGAACTTCAGTACCTGGGCATTTTGGTGCACTCATCACCACAGTGATGTCTTCACGGATTTGCTCACCTACTTCAACGATGTTGAAACCGTGTGAGTAACCGAATGCTGAATCTTTTTTCATTAATGGCATTACATCAGCCACAACTTTAGAGTGTTGTTTGTCTGGTGTTAAGTTGATCACTAAGTCTGCAGTTGGGATTAACTCTTGGTAAGTGCCCACTTTAAAGCCGTTTTCTGTTGCACGTTGGAATGAAGCACGTTTTTCTGCAATCGCTTCTGGACGTAATGCATAAGAAATGTCTAAGCCAGAGTCACGCATATTTAAACCTTGGTTTAAACCTTGTGCGCCACAACCTACGATAACGATTTTTTTGCCTTTTAAGTAGTTGCAACCGTCAGCAAATTCGCTGCGATCCATAAAACGACAACGACCTAATTGATCTAATTTTTCGCGTAAATTTAATGTGTTGAAATAGTTAGCCATTTTTCATCCTTTCTATGATGTTGATTAATGTGTATGAGGTTGTGTTTGAATATAGTTTTTTGTTGTGAAGTGGATTATAAGGTTTTTAGTTGTTGCGTAAAGTGATATTATTTGCACTTAGTGTTGCAATTTTTGCAATATCATTTGCTTTTAACGATATATATGAACTTTCAAGACCTCCAAATATTTCTTCATCTTGCTGATACACAAAATTTTGCTAAAACCGCTACGCAAAATCATATGTCGCCGTCTACGCTTTCACGCCAGATTCAACGCATAGAAGAAGAATTAGAACAACCTTTATTTATTCGTGATAATCGACAAGTGCGCTTAACCGAACAAGGCGAGAAATTTCTGCAATTTGCGAAAACAGAATGGCAAAACTGGCAGCAGTTTAAGCGCCAACTGCGAGATAATTCAGCGGAATTAAGCGGAGAGTTACGCTTATTTTGTTCAGTTACCGCTTCATATAGCCACTTGCCGCAGGTGTTAGCCAAATTTCGTTCTCGTTATCCAAAGGTTGAAATTCAACTGACCACAGGTGACCCAGCTTCTGCGGTGCAATTTATTCAATCAGAACAAGTGGATCTTGCCTTGGCGGGAAAACCCAATAATCTGCCGACGGGATTGGAATTTTATAAGATTGATGACATTTCCCTTTCATTAATTGCCCCACGAGTGGCTTGTTTAGCCACACAATTATTACAGGAAGAACCCATCAATTGGCAGCAAATGCCTTTCATTTTGCCGTTAGATGGAATGGCACGCCAGCGTATTGAACAATGGCTACGTAGCAAACACATTAAACATCCCAAAATTTATGCCACAGTGGCGGGGCACGAAGGTATTGTGCCAATGGTGGCGCTAGGTTTTGGATTAGCGATGCTGCCTGATGTCGTAATTGATAATAACCCTATGTCAAAAGACGTGTCTCGTTTAAATTTAGACAATCCCGTCGAGGCGTTTGATTTAGGGGTTTGTGTGCAAAAAAGAAATTTAGCGAACCCCCTAATTCGTGCATTTTGGGAGATGTTAGACTAGAATAATAAGCAGAATTAACCTAAGGATTTATTATGTTAAGAGGCATACTTATTTCACTTTTAGCCTCGCTTTTATTTGGCTATATGTATTATTTTTCCACGCTACTGAAACCGCTCAGTGGCACGGATATTTTCGGCTATCGAATGCTGTTTACATTCCCTTTCGTTGCCCTTTCCGTCATCATGTTTAAACAAAAGCAGGCATTGGCAGAGCATTTAAAACGCATTAAAAATCGACCGCTCTTTGCCCTTTCTTATATTATTTGTGGCGCATTAATGGGGTATCAAATGTGGCTCTTTTTGTGGGCCCCCAATAATGGTAGTTCCTTAAGTGTTTCTTTCGGTTATTTATTGTTACCAATTGTGATGGTAGCTGCGGGGCGGATCATTTTTAAAGAGCGAATTTCAACATTGAAATTCATTGCCGTATTAATTGCGGCAGTAGGAGTGATTTCTAACATCATTTTAAAAGGCGGATTATCTTGGGAAGCCATCGTAATATGCGTGGGTTATACGACCTATTTTTCTATACGAAAAGCATTGAATAATACTGATCTTGCTGCGTTTTGTTTGGAAATGTTGAGTTTATTACCGATTAGCTTCTATTTTGCATTTCAGACTGATTTTGCTACTGTGCAGGAGTCCAATCCTAACATTTGGGGATTGTTAGTATTGCTCGGGCTTATTAGTGGTGCGGCATTAATCGCTTATGTTATTGCTAGCAATATGTTGCCGATGAATTTACTTGGCCTTTTAGGTTATGTTGAAACCATTTTGATGGTGATTATTTCATTTTTAATTGGAGAGGAAATGGATGCGGACAGCTATCCGTTATTCATTTGTTTAGTATTGGCGATGAGCCTGATTATTTTTGATGGCGTGTATAAACAGCGCGCTAAGGGAACAAACCATGTCGTTTAAAGAAATTAGCCCGGAACAAGCTTGGGAGATGGTGCAAAATGGCGCCATCCTTGCTGATGTTCGGGACCCTCAACGTTTTACCTATTCTCATGCGAAAGGGGCGTTTCATTTAACTAACCAAAGCTTTTTACAATTTGAAGAACTGGTGGATTTTGACTCCCCAATTATTGTGAGTTGTTATCATGGTGTAAGTAGCCGAAATGTGGCGACCTTCCTCGTTGAACAAGGCTATGAAAACGTGTTTAGTGTCATTGGCGGGTTCGCTGGTTGGGAGAAAGCCGGTTTACCTATAGAAACAGCTTATTAATATTTTTTGATTTAAAGTGCGGTGAAATTCACCGCACTTTTTATTTTTGTCTCGCTATTGCTTATCCACAATCGCTTTCAACATCGTGTAAGATTGAGCTTGTTTTTGTTCATCAAAAATATAGCTAACAGCCATAATTTCATCAAAATGCACTCGTTCACGCAGTTGCTTGAGTTGAAATTCCACACTTTCAGGACTACCGATAAGCGAACAAGCAGTCATTTGTTCCACCACAGCACGCTCTTGATTGTAAATCGGGATTTCCTCAAAATCGACTGGGCCAAAGTGTGGTTTCTTTTGGGCATGCGTTTGGGCTTTCCAAACGTCTTCTTCTGACGACATCGGTGGTTGTAAATTTTGTTGCGCGTTAGTGACCACATTTAAGAAAAATAGTGTTTGTGTTGTCGCCAGTTGTTTCGCTTCTTTATCGGTTTCAGCGACAATAGCGTTCACACCTAAGATGACATAAGGCTCAGCAAGATAGGTAGAGGGTTTGAAGTTTTTGCGATAAATCTCCACCGCCATTTCCATCATGCGTGGCGCAAAGTGTGAAGCAAAGGCATAAGGCAAGCCAAGCTCTGCCGCAAGGTACGCACTTTCGGTGCTAGATCCTAAAATATAAAACGGTATATTCAAGCCTGCGGAAGGATAAGCTGAAACAGGATTGCTATCTTTAAAGTAACCTCGAAGTTCCGCAATTTCCGCAGGGAAATCCAGACTGTTTCGTCCACGACGAAGTGCTGCAGCCGTTTGCATATCAGTTCCTGGTGCACGGCCTAAACCGAGTTCAACACGGTTTGGATAAAGCGTCTCCAGTGTGCCATATTGCTCGGCTACCACATAAGGCGAATGATTCGGTAACATCACGCCACCTGACCCTACGCGCAAGGTCTTTGTATTGGCTAGCGTATGCTGAATTAAAAGTGCGGTCGCTGAACTCACCAAATTTTTCATATTATGATGCTCAGCAATCCAATAGCGTTCAATGCCAATGTTCTCAGCATGTTTTGCAAGATTGACCATCGATTCAACGGCTTGCAAATAAGTTTGCCCTTCTCGAACAGGGGCGAGATTAAGAATAGAGAGCTTCATTTTATTTCCTCATGATTGATTTGTTGAGCGTCATTATACGTGTTTTTTTCAGGCAGAAATATCGATAAAATTGGAATAGACTGTTCCGAGAAAAGGAAAAATATTGCAAAATAAGCACAAATTCAGATGTATTCGAAAAAATGATTGTATTTAATAATATTTCCCTAAAGCGCGGGCAAACCGAATTGCTCGAGAATGCCACGGCGACCATCAATCCGAAACAAAAAGTCGGCTTGGTGGGTAAGAATGGTTGCGGTAAGTCTTCTCTTTTTGCCCTATTAAAAAAAGAATTAACGCCCGAGGGCGGCGAGGTCACTTATCCATCCAACTGGCGGGTATCTTGGGTGAATCAAGAAACGCCGGCATTGGATATTCCCGCCATTGATTATGTGATTCAAGGGGATCGCGAATATTGCCGTTTGCAGCAGGAATTAAACGAAGCCAATGAACGTAATGATGGTCATGCGATTGCGCGC
This sequence comes from Parahaemophilus parainfluenzae, assembly GCF_001055095.1. Lineage (GTDB taxonomy): Bacteria > Pseudomonadota > Gammaproteobacteria > Enterobacterales > Pasteurellaceae > Haemophilus_D > Haemophilus_D parainfluenzae_Z. Next base: position 24,252 of record NZ_JVHG01000024.1, on the reverse strand, counting down.
ATTCACGGGCAATTAGAAACCTTGGATGCTTGGACGATCCAATCTCGCGCAGCTTCCTTATTACATGGTTTGGGTTTTAGCCAAGACGAAATCGCTCAACCGGTGAAATCCTTCTCCGGTGGTTGGCGGATGCGTTTAAATTTGGCGCAAGCATTGCTTTGTCCATCGGATTTATTATTACTGGATGAGCCGACCAACCATTTGGATTTGGATGCAGTTATTTGGTTAGAACGTTGGTTAGTACAATATCAAGGCACCTTGGTATTAATTTCCCACGACCGTGATTTTCTCGATCCGATTGTGACGAAAATTCTCCATATCGAAAATCAGAAGCTTAACGAATACACGGGCGATTATTCTTCCTTTGAAGTGCAACGGGCAACCAAATTGGCACAACAAACGGCCATGTATCGTCAGCAACAACAAAAAATTTCCCATTTACAAAAATATATCGACCGCTTTAAAGCCAAAGCGACCAAAGCCAAACAAGCACAAAGCCGCATGAAAGCCTTAGAGCGCATGGAGCTGATTGCACCGGCTTATGTGGATAATCCTTTTACCTTTGAATTCCGTCCACCACAATCCTTGCCAAATCCTTTGGTGATGATTGAACAGGCGAGCGCGGGTTATGGCAGCGGTGAAAGTGCGGTAGAAATTTTAAGTAAAATTAAACTGAATTTAGTACCGGGTTCGCGCATTGGTTTGCTCGGGAAAAATGGTGCAGGGAAATCCACCTTAATTAAACTGTTAGCCGGCGAGCTCACGGCACTTTCCGGTACTGTGCAACTAGCTAAAGGTGTACAACTCGGTTATTTTGCTCAGCATCAGCTTGATACGCTACGTGCAGATGAGTCCGCCCTGTGGCATATGCAGAAACTCGCACCGGAACAAACGGAACAACAGGTGCGGGATTACCTCGGGAGTTTTGCGTTCCATGGCGACAAAGTTAATCAAGCGGTGAAATCCTTTTCCGGTGGAGAAAAAGCCCGTTTGGTGCTTGCGCTGATTGTTTGGCAACGTCCAAACTTATTACTGCTCGACGAACCAACAAACCACTTGGATTTGGATATGCGTCAGGCATTAACTGAAGCGCTGGTGGATTACGAGGGCTCTTTGGTGGTGGTTTCTCACGATCGCCACTTACTACGCAATACCGTGGAAGAATTCTATTTGGTACACGATAAAAAAGTGGAAGAATTCAAAGGCGATTTAGAGGATTATCAAAAGTGGCTGAGTGAACAAAATAGCGCACCAGAAAATAAATCCTCGGAGAAAAACGACGACAATGAAAATTCCATGCAAAACCGCAAGGAACAAAAACGTCGTGAGGCTGAACTTCGCCAACAAACTGCGCCTCTTCGTAAACAAATCTCTCAACTTGAAGAAAAAATGAATAAACATTCTTCCAAACTTGCGGAGATTGAAAACCAATTGGCTGATTCCGAACTCTACAGCGCAGAAAATAAAGAAAAATTGACCGCACTTTTAGCACAGCAAGTAGAGGTGAAGAAAGCATTGGAAGAAGTCGAAATGGATTGGTTAGCGGCCCAAGAAAAATTGGAAGTAATGCTACAAGCATAGGGACAGCGTATGAGTCAAAGTCTTTTCCAACACACAAAACACGAAGAATATTGCCCACAATGCGGCGCGCCTTTGCAAATGAAACAGGGTAAAAAAGGTCTGTTTTTAGGTTGTACCGCATATCCCGCCTGTGATTATTTGCGTCCCTTGCATAAGGTTGAACATAAGGTGTTGAAAGAGCTTGATGAAACCTGCCCGCAATGTGGCAATCCACTCCAACTCAAACAAGGTGCCTTTGGCATGTTCATCGGTTGCAGTCATTATCCCGATTGTGATTTTGTGGTGCATGAGCAACAGGATGATGAGCAATCCATTGACTGCCCGGAATGCCATAAAGGACATTTGGTTGCCCGTCGCGGACGACAGGGGAAAATCTTTTATGGCTGCGATAACTTTCCCCATTGCAAATTTTCCTTACCGGCAAAACCCTATGCCATGCCTTGTCCACAATGCCATTTTCCACTTGCGCTATTAAAAAGTGAAAATGCCGAACAGCAAGTGTGGCAATGCGCGAATAAAGGCTGTCGACATATTTTTGAGAACGAAAAATGAATGTACAACAAATTGCCGCCCGTTTAATGCAAGACGAAGTCGTTGCCTATCCTACTGAAGCGGTATTCGGTTTGGGCTGTAATCCGCTGTGTGAAAGTGCGGTCAGAAAATTGCTCGATTTAAAACAACGTCCGATTGAAAAAGGTCTTATTTTAGTCGCGCCGAGCTTGCATTTTTTGCAGCCTTTTGTTGATTTTTCCTGTTTGTCCAACGAACAGCTTGCACGCTTACAGGCACAATATGAACATCCAATCACTTGGGTGGTGCCGGCAAAGGTAGAAGTCCCACATTTTCTGAAGGGGCAATTTAATAGTATTGCGGTGCGTTTATGTACTCATCCTGCCGTCAAAGCCTTATGCGAAGAAACAGGCTTTGCTCTCACCTCGACCAGTGCGAACTTAACCGGTTTATCACCTTGCCGCAGTGCAGATGCTGTGTGTTCCCAATTTGGGGCAGATTTCCCTGTGCTTGATGAAGCAGTCGGCCAAGCACAAAATCCATCGGAAATCCGCGATTTGCTCACAAACCAACTATTCAGACAAGGATAAGATATGCAGCACTATGCCGTTTGGGGCAACCCTATTGCTCAAAGTAAATCCCCGTTGATTCATCGCTTATTTGCCAAGCAAACCCAGCAAACGATGGAATATGTTGCCAAATTAGGTGACCTTGAGGATTTTGAGCAGCAATTACAGGCCTTTTTTGCTGCAGGAGCACAAGGTTGCAATATCACCGCACCATTTAAAGAACGCGCCTATGCGCTCGCTGACGAACATAGCGAACGGGCGAAACTGGCAGAAGCCTGTAACACACTAAAAAAATTATCTAACGGTAAACTCTATGCGGACAATACCGATGGCATTGGTTTAGTGACGGATTTACAACGCTTAGGTTGGATTCAACCACAACAACGCATTTTAATTTTAGGTGCCGGCGGGGCAACCAAAGGGGTATTGCTACCCTTATTGGAAGCACAGCAGCAGATTGTCTTGGCTAACCGCACCCTAGAAAAAGCGCAACAACTGGCAGATAAGTTCAAACCTTACGGCACAATTGAAGCTGTCGCAATGGATGCGATTCCCGCGCAAACCTACGATTTAGTGATCAATGCAACTTCGGCCGGATTAAGCGGGCATACCGCCGCCGTTGATGCCTCAATCTTATCATTAGCCCGAGCTTGCTATGACATGCAATATGCCAAAGGTGGTGACACGCCTTTTATTGCCTACTGTAAATCCTTAGGTCTGAATAATGTCAGCGATGGTTTTGGTATGTTGGTGGCGCAAGCCGCCCATTCATTTTATTTGTGGCGTGGGGTGATGCCCGATTTTGTCGCAATCTATGAACAACTCAAAAAGGATATGGCATGAGTACAAGATGCCCTTGGGTGGGCGAACTTCCGATTTATATCGACTACCACGATAAGGAATGGGGCAAGCCACAATTTGATAGTCAAAAGCTGTTTGAAAAAATCTGTTTAGAAGGGCAACAGGCGGGTCTTTCCTGGATCACCGTATTGAAAAAACGAGAAGCCTATCGAGCAGCATTTCATCAATTTAATCCTGCCAAAATCGCGCAAATGACCGAGCAGGATATTGATCGTTGTATGGAAAATGTCGAACTTATTCGCCATCGGGCAAAACTGGAAGCCATTGTAAAAAATGCCAAAGCCTATCTAGCCATGGAAAAGTGCGGTGAAAATTTCAGTGATTTTGTATGGTCGTTTGTAAATCATCAACCGATTATCAATGATGTCCCCGATATTTCTGTGGTACCCGCTAGAACTGAAATCTCAAAAGCAATGTCAAAAGCGTTGAAGAAACGTGGTTTTGTCTTTGTTGGGGAAACCACATGTTATGCCTTTATGCAATCTATGGGGTTAGTTAACGACCATATAAATGGCTGTTGTTGTAAATGATATTCCAGTATAATCCCCCTAATTTCATCTGAATAAGAACTGAATTATGAATAAAAAATATACCTTAATTTCAATCTCAATTCTGACCGCACTTTATAGTCAACAAAGTTTGGCAGATCTGCATGCTCAATGCTTACTCAGCGTGCCTCACTTTACAGGGGAAGTCGTGAAAGGTGATGTCAATAATTTGCCGGTTTATATTGAAGCAGATAAAGCAGAGATTAATCAGCCAACTCAGGCGATTTATCAAGGCAATGTGGATTTGAAACAAGGAAACCGTCATTTGGTTGGGAATTCAGTTGAAGTCAAACAAACAGGTGAGGGCAATCAAACTCAACGCTGGGCTTATTTGCGAGGCGGATTTGATTATAAAGATAATCAAATCAATCTATTAGGTAATGATGCGAGTTTTAATTTAGATAGCAAAAACGGTAACGTCACCGATGCTGACTACCAACTTGTAGGACGTCAAGGTCGCGGTAAAGCACAAGAAATTGAGTTAGGTGATAATTATCGCGTAATGAAAAACGCGACATTTACCTCTTGTTTGCCAGATGATAATGCGTGGGCGGTCGATGCCTCTGAGATTCGTCAGCACATCAAAGAAGAATATGCTGAATTTTGGCATGCACGTTTTAAAGTATTAGGTGTGCCAGTGTTCTACACTCCTTATCTACAATTACCGATTGGTGATCGCCGCCGTTCAGGTTTATTAATGCCAACAGTCGGTCATTCTAGCCGTGATGGTTATTGGTATAAACAGCCAATTTATTGGAACATTGCACCAAATTACGATGCTACATTTGCACCAAAATATATGTCTCGTCGTGGCTGGCAATTAAATGGTGAATTCCGTTATTTAACACCTGTTGGTGAAGGTAAACTTGCGGGAGAATATTTAGGACGTGATCGTTATGATGAATATACCAGTGATAATCGTAAGCGTCATTTGTTCTATTGGAACCATAATTCCTCTTTTCTTGAAAACTGGCGTTTAAATGTTGATTACACTAAGGTAAGTGATAAACGTTATTTCACCGATTTTGATTCAGATTATGGTGACAGTACTGATGGTTATGCAAATCAATACGCACGTATTGCTTACTATAAACCTAATTACAACTTCGCGATTTCAGCACGTCAGTTCCAGATTTTTGATGAAGTCAATATCGGGCCTTACCGAGCTATGCCACAAATTGACTTCAATTATTACAAAAATGATTTGGCGAACGGTTGGGTCGATTTTAAATTATTTTCGCAAGCAGTACGCTTTGATAATGATAGTGCCTTGATGCCAAAAGCATGGCGTTTCCACGTTGAACCAAGCTTGTCTACAGCCATGTCAAATAAATATGGTAGCTTGAATATTGAGACTAAACTTTACGCGACCCATTATAACCAGAAAAAAGGTTCATCTTCTGCTGCAGAAGAAGTACAAAAATCAGTAAATCGTGTATTGCCACAATTAAAAGTAGATTTACAAACGGTTTTAGCGAGCAACAAAACCTTATTTGATGGTTATACACAAACGCTTGAGCCTCATGTTCAATATTTGTATCGACCATACAAAGATCAAAGTAATATCGGTTCAAAACGAGTGAATGATTATCTTGGCTTTGGTTATGATTCCGCATTAGTCCAACAAGATTATTATTCATTATTCCGTGATCGTCGTTATAGTGGTTTAGATCGTATTTCATCAGCTAATCAAATAACGCTTGGTGGAACAACTCGTTTTTATGATAAGAATTCTGATGAACGTTTTAACTTCTCTGCTGGACAAATTTATTATTTAACGGCATCAAAAATTGATGATAATCCAAATAATCGTACGCCAAAATCCTCTTCTTCTTGGGCCTTGGAGTCTAACTGGAAAATTAGCGATAAATGGAATTGGCGCGGTAGCTACCAATACGATACATTGCTAGATAAAGCCTCATTGGCGAATAGCAGTTTGGAATTTAACCCGATGAAGAATAATCTGATTCAGTTAAATTATCGCTATGCGAGTAAAGAGTATATCAACCAAAACTTGGGAGCTTCCGCAAACCGTTACCAACAAGATATTAAACAGGTTGGTGTTGTAGCGGCATGGGAAGTATCAGATAACTGGGCGCTTGTCGGAAAATACTATCAAGATATTGCATTGAAAAAACCGGTTGAGCAATATGTGGGGGTGCAATATAACTCGTGCTGCTGGTCTTTAGGCGTTGGCGCAAGACGTTATGTGACGAGTCGCCAAAATCAACGCAATGATCAAGTGGTTTATGACAACAGCGTTGGTGTCACCTTTGAATTACGCGGTTTAGGTGAAAATGATCACCAAAGTGGTATCGAAGACATGCTGAAGAAAGGTAAACTTCCTTATATTCAAGCATTTAGTTTATAGTGAAATGAATAAAGGCTACCGAAAGGTAGCCTTTTTGTTTAGAAGTGCGGTTAAAAAAGACGATGATTTTTGACCGCACTTTGCTTATTTTTTTCGTTTTGCTCGAGGATGGGCTTGATCATACACTTCCGCAAGATGTTGGAAGTTTAAATGCGTATAAATTTGCGTGGTGGATAAATTACTGTGCCCTAAAAGCTCTTGAACGGCACGCAAATCTGAACTCGCTTCCAGCATGTGAGTGGCAAACGAGTGACGTAGTTTATGTGGGTTGAGATGACTGTTTAATCCTTGTCGAATGCCCCAGGTTTCCATTCGTTTTTGAATAGAGCGATGAGTAAGGCGATTTCCCTGTTGGCTCACAAAAAGGGCGTCATCTTTTGGATTAAATAAAGGACGTACTTTCAACCATTGCTGAATTGCATGAGAAGCATAGCGTCCAAAAGGCACAATACGTTCTTTGTTTCCTTTACCAATCACTCTCACTTCACGTACACGGGTGTTAATGCTATTGAGGTTTAAGCCTTGCAATTCAGATAAGCGAAGCCCTGAGCTATACATCAATTCCATCATGGCACGATCACGCAAATCAATAGGATCTTTGCTGTCATTTGAAAGCAATTTTTGGACCTGTTCAGCATCAATATTTTTTGGTAAATGTTTGCCTTGTTTCGGCGCTGAAATACCTGTTGCCGGATTCACTTTCATTTGCCCTTGTTGTACAAGATAGCTGAAAAACTGACGCAGAGCAGATAAGCGTAATGCCAAGCTCTTTTCTTTTAAACCTTGCTTCCGGCTTTCCGCCAAAATAAGACGAACCACACTAGGATTCACTTGCTGCCAGTGCTGAATACCTTTTTCAGCCAAAATCGCTAAAATTGCATCCAGTTGATGTTGATAATTGGTGAGTGTATGTGGGCTTACTTGGCGTTCAATTCGCAAGTAATCCCAATATTGATTGAGGAGCGTATGCATTAGAGAGTTAATTCAAACAAACTTTTTTTCGTATTTAGCTTAAATCCTTCGCGTTCTAAAATATTCTGTTGCGCTTGGCTTAATTCCGCCACTAAACGGTTAGATTGTGTATAACGGACAAACTCTTTTGCTTTAGAAATAAGGGCTGTATAAATCTCGGTTTGATGTTTATCTTCTTTGACAAAAATATCAGTTAATTGCCAATAGCGTTGTAGTTGTAAAGAAGATAAGCGAGGATAAAGTTGAACAAAACCAATCGCTTGTGCATTTTCGTTTACAGCAATAAAAAACATGCTTTCATTAAAACGCACACGATTTGTTAGAAAGGTTAAAGTGCGGTCAGGATTTTCACTCATTCCGTTGGCAAGTCGATAGGCTTCAAAGAGTGGAGCAAGCACTTCTATATTCCATTGTTCGGCTTTGAAAATTTTCATTGTTACCAGACCTATTTTCCGTTTATTTATAAAATTGGTTATTTTTTATCGGTTCCGTACAGTAGATTGTAGCTTTTTAGCACAAAATAATCATCATTTCCCCAAAAAAATTTTCAAAATGTGATTTTGCACAAAGAAATCTGCCTAAAGTTTGGTATAGTAAACACACTTTTTATTTATTCAATATGGAGAAACAAAAATGGCACGTCGTCCTTTAGTGATGGGTAACTGGAAATTAAATGGTTCCAAAGCCTTTACCAAAGAATTAATCGAAGGATTAAAAGCTGAATTACAAGGTGTAACAGGTTGTGATGTGGCAATTGCCCCACCTGTTATGTACTTAGGTACAGCTGAAGCGGCACTTGCAGGCAGCCAAATTGCTTTAGGTGCACAAAACGTTGATGTGAATGTTAAAGGTGCTTTCACTGGTGATATCTCAACTGAAATGTTAAAAGATTTTGGTGCAAAATACATCATTATCGGTCACTCAGAGCGTCGTACTTACCACAAAGAAAGCGATGAATTTGTAGCAAAAAAATTTGGCGCATTAAAAGAAGCAGGTTTAGTACCAGTATTATGTATTGGTGAAACTGAAGCTGAAAACGAAGCGGGTAAAACTGAAGAAGTATGTGCACGTCAAATTGATGCAGTGATCAACGCATTAGGTGTAGAAGCATTTAATGGTGCCGTGATTGCTTATGAACCAATTTGGGCGATCGGCACTGGCAAATCAGCAACTCCAGCACAAGCACAAGCTGTTCACGCATTTATCCGTGGTCATATTGCAGCAAAATCACAAGCTGTAGCAGATCAAGTGATCATTCAATACGGTGGTTCAGTAAATGATGCTAACGCAGCAGAATTATTCACTCAACCAGATATCGATGGTGCGTTAGTGGGCGGAGCTTCACTTAAAGCGCCTGCGTTTGCAGTAATCGTGAAAGCAGCGGCAGCAGCGAAAAACTAATTTTTCTTGTCTTAAAGAAATAAAAAAAGTGCGGTTAATTTTGACCGCACTTTTTGTTTTTGATTAATGCTGATTACGCTCCCACAAATCAGCATATTTCACGAAGGTGGAGTGGGCCGAAAGTACCGCTAGCAGAAAACCTTGTTTTCCATCTAAGAAACCGGCTTTTAAAATGTACATTTTGACAAAGCAGCCAATCGCATGACTAATACCTTGCCATAACGTTGCTTTTTTCCCTTTGGCTTGGCGTTGGTCAGCCCAAGCTTTGGCGTAGCCTGCAGATTTCACCAAATAGTGATGAATACTTTTATAAGTGAAATGCTCCAGATCGCCAGTTAATTTTTGTACTTTTGTGTTTTCAGGATAAACCACTTTTTCATGTACCAATGAATCATTGTACCCGGCGTAGTTTGTGCGATATAAACGTACCACATAATCTGGATACCAACCTGAATGGCGAATTTCACGTCCAAACACTTCACTCACACGAGGGATATCATAAACCGTATTTGGTGCATCTTGTTGAACCGCTTGTTGAATGGATTCTCGAAGTTGAGGTGTGACGCGTTCATCGGCATCTAACCACAAAACATAATCGCTGGTGACATATTGTTGTGCACGTTGGCGTTGTTTGCCAAAACCTGGCCAATCAGGGTGCGAATAAAATTTTGCACCATATTGTTCCGCAATTTCTTGGGTGTTATCAGTACTGCCTGAATCGACGATAATGATTTCATCTACCCAATCTTTTACCGTATCAAGACATTGAGCAAGATCTGCCGCTTCATTTTTGACAATCATGGCAACGCTAATTGTTGGCATATTTTGATCCTTTTTTTGCTATACTAGCCGAAATTTTTGTAAGTATAACCGAATTTATTTTATGTGGCGTTTTTTTTATACCTGCCTGATGTATCTGATTCAGCCTTTTGTCCTGTTCTTCATGTTGCTACGAAGTCTCAAGGCACCAAATTATCGCAAGCGTTTAGGCGAGCGATATGGCATTTATGCGAATCTTGCTAAGCCCGTGCAAGATGGGATCGTCATTCATGCCGCATCAGTCGGTGAAGTCATTGCTGCTACACCGTTAGTAAAACGCATTCAGAAAGATTATCCTCACTTACCGATCACGTTTACAACGGTCACGCCAACAGGCTCTGAACGCGTAAAAGCTGCGTTCGGGGAAAGTGTGACGCATTGTTATTTGCCTTACGATTTACCTTGTGTCATCAATCGTTTTATTGATTTTATTCAGCCTAAAGTATTCATCGTGATTGAGACGGAACTTTGGCCAAATTTGATTGATTGTTTGGCACATCGACATATTCCTTTCATTGTCGCCAATGCTCGTCTTTCTGCACGTTCAGCGAGACGTTATGGCAAAGTCAAACAACATCTACAACGAATGTTTTCTCAAATCAGCTTGATTGCACCGCAAGATAGTATTAGTGGAAAGCGTTATTTAGAGTTAGGTTATGAAAAAGATCGTCTGCAATTAACCGGCAATATTAAATATGATCTTGTGGTCAGTGATGAATTACTCAAAGATATTGCAACACTTCATGAGAGCTGGGCGAAAGATCGTCAAATTTGGATTGCCGCGAGCACCCATGAAGGGGAAGAAGAACTCATTTTACAAGCGCATCATTTGTTATTAAAAAAACATCCAAACTTACTGTTATTGCTGGTGCCTCGTCATCCTGAGCGTTTTAATCCAGTGGCAGATTTAATTGAAAAAGCCAACTTTAACTTTATCCGCCGTTCAACGGGTGAGATTCCTTCAGATAATACTCAAGTGATTCTAGGCGATACCATGGGTGAATTGATGTTGATGTATGGTATTTCTGATATTGCATTTGTCGGTGGAAGTTTGGTCAAACATGGGGGACATAATCCTCTAGAGCCTCTAGCCTTTAAATTACCCGTTGTGAGCGGAAAGTATACTTTCAATTTCCCTGAAGTCTTTACTTCGTTGCTAGAAGTACAAGGTGTATTGCAAATCAACTCAACAGAAAAAGCATTGGCAGATATTATTGATAAGTTATTGAATTCAAAAGAAGCGCGTCATCGTTTAGGCAATGCAGGCTATGAGGTGTTAATTGAAAATCGTGGTGCATTACAGCGACTTTTAGATTTGCTTCATCCTTATTTAACCAATATTTCGGAGAACCATAAATGACAAGCGTAATTTACCCCGGCACGTTCGACCCGATTACCAACGGGCATTTAGATATCATTGCGCGAAGTGCGGTCATTTTTCCGAAAGTTTTTGTCGCGGTGGCGAATAGTCCGAGCAAAAAGCCATTGTTCTCATTGGAAGAACGCGTTGAGCTCGTGCGTCAATCGGTCGCTCATTTGTCCAATGTGGAAGTATTTGGCTTCTCTGATTTACTCGCGAATGAAATCAAAACGAAAAAGATTACCGCCATTATTCGTGGCGTGCGTACAACGACTGACTTCGAATATGAATTACAACTGGCCGCGTTAAACCGTTTATTAACTGATGGTGTGGATAGTTTGTTCTTCCCCCCAACAGAAAAATGGGCGTTTGTGTCTTCCACGATTGTACGAGAAATTTATTTGCATCATGGCAATGTAAAAGAACTGGTGCCGGAAGCCGTCTATTTAGCTTTACAAGCACGTCGTGAATGAAAAAAACACTTCTAATTTTAACCGCATTTTTAGTGTTAACGGGTTGTGGTACGGTGGTGAAATTAATTGACCCATCGGAGAAATACACGCCTTACGCGGGTGCGGCTTATGATTTAGAGATGGCACAAAAATGGGGCTTACCTATTTTAGATTTGCCACTGTCATTTTTATTAGATACCGCATTATTGCCTTATGCGTGGTCAAATTAATTTGCATTAAGATATGAAACTCAATCCTCAACAACAACAGGCTGTCGAATATGTCAGCGGACCTTGTTTGGTGCTAGCTGGCGCAGGCTCAGGCAAAACTCGCGTGATCATCAATAAGATTGCTCATTTGATTGAACATTGCGGTTATTTACCTAAACAGATCGCCGCCGTAACTTTTACCAACAAAGCCGCTCGTGAAATGAAAGAGCGTGTAGCCCATTCGATTGGTAAAGAAAAATCCAAAGGATTGATTGTTTCCACTTTCCATACCTTAGGTTTCGACATTATCAAACGGGAATATAAAGCGTTAGGCTTTAAATCCAATATGACCTTGTTTGATGAGCACGATCAACTTGCCTTACTCAAAGAGCTGACGGCAGATATGCTGCAGGAAGATAAAGACTTACTGCGTGAATTAATTTCCGTTATTTCCAATTGGAAGAATGATTTGGTTTCGCCAAAACAGGCTTATGCCTTAGCGAAAGATGCTAAATATCAAACCTTTGCTAAATGTTATGAGCGTTATGCGGCGCAAATTCGTGCTTATAATGCGTTGGATTTTGATGATTTGATTATGTTACCGACCTTGCTTTTCAAACAGAACGAAGAAGTGCGGTCAAAATGGCAGGAGAAAATCCGTTATTTGTTGGTGGATGAATATCAAGATACCAATACTAGCCAATATGAACTCATCAAACTACTCGTTGGTGAGAGAGCTTGCTTTACGGTGGTAGGAGATGACGACCAATCCATTTATTCTTGGCGAGGTGCTCGACCGCAAAATATGGTGCGCTTACGTGATGATTTTCCGCGTTTGCAAGTCATCAAATTAGAACAAAATTACCGTTCCACTCATCGTATTTTGCATTGTGCTAACATTTTAATTGATAACAACGAGCACGTGTTCGATAAAAAACTGTTTTCTAACTTGGGCGAAGGTGAAAAACTGCAAGTCATTGAAGCGAAAAATGAAGAGCATGAAGCCGAACGGATTGTGGCAGAATTAATTGCTCATCGTTTTAGCCGTAAAACCAAATTTAAGGATTATGCGATTTTATATCGCGGTAATCATCAATCTCGTCTATTGGAAAAAGTGCTGATGCAAAACCGCATTCCGTACAAAATTTCTGGTGGCACGTCTTTTTTCTCTCGTGCTGAAATTAAGGACATGATGGCTTACCTGCGTTTAGTGGTAAATCAAGACGATGATGCGGCTTTCTTGCGTATTGTGAATACACCGAGAAGGGAAATTGGTACCGCAACATTGCAAAAACTAGGCGAGTTGGCACAGGAAAAACATATCAGCTTATTTGAGGCGATTTTTGAGTTTGAACTCATGCAACGTGTTACACCGAAAGCCTATGATGCTTTGCAAAAATTTGGTCGTTGGATTGTGGAGTTAAACGATCAAAGTTTACGTTCCGATCCTGAAACGGCTGTGCGTTCTTTACTTTCTTCATTGCATTACGAAGAATATTTGTATGAGTATGCCACCAGCCCGAAAGCTGCCGAAATGCAAAGTAAAAACGTGGCAACCTTATTTAGCTGGGTAGAGGATATGCTCAAAGGCGATGAAGTGAATGAACCAATGAATTTAAATCAAGTGGTCACTCGTTTAACCTTGCGCGACATGATGGAACGTGGCGAAGACGATGACGAGAGCGATCAAGTGCAATTGATGACGCTGCATGCCTCTAAAGGTTTAGAGTTTCCCCATGTGTATTTAATTGGTATGGAAGAGGGGATTTTGCCGCATCAAACCAGTATTGATGAAGACAATGTGGAAGAAGAACGCCGTCTAGCTTATGTGGGCATTACGCGAGCACAACAAACGCTGACTTTTTCTCTTTGTCGTGAACGGCGTCAGTTTGGCGAGTTAATTCGCCCAGAACCTAGTCGTTTCTTGGCTGAGTTGCCACAAGATGATGTGCAATGGGAAAAAGATAAGCCAAAATTAACGGCAGAGCAGAAGCAACAACAAACGTCTAGTCAGCTTGATCGTCTGCGGGCAATTTTAAAAGGCTAGAGATGATAAAAATTAAAGTGCGGTGAGAAATATATTTGTTTTTTCAACCGCACTTTATTTATGCAAAATGTAGATAAATCAAGCAACCAACATCGCTTTTTCAAAAAATGATTTGACATATTTTCAAAAAAACGTATTATACCGCCCACACACCGAATGTGGTGAGATGGCCGAGTAGGCTGAAGGCGCTCCCCTGCTAAGGGAGTATGGGGTCAAAAACTCCATCGAGGGTTCGAATCCCTCTCTCACCGCCATTTGTTGTTAGTTTTATTTATTCTGCACCCGTAGCTCAGCTGGATAGAGTACTCGGCTACGAACCGAGCGGTCAGAGGTTCGAATCCTCTCGGGTGCGCCATTTTAAATCGGCTCTATCAGTTAAAATGGTTACGAATAATAAAACATCACTACGCACCCGTAGCTCAGCTGGATAGAGTACTCGGCTACGAACCGAGCGGTCAAAGGTTCGAATCCTTTCGGGTGCGCCATCTTCTCTCTTCAAACTTTTCTTTTTATTAAAAACAATTAACAACTAACTCAGTTATTTTTCTCTATCATCAATCATTTTTAATAAATAATTTCCGTGTGCATCAGTAACACTTCTAAAACCGACATTCGTGATTTTATAAGGGAAATTTGTCTTGTACTCGACATTATCGTGGTGATGACCATGGAAAACGTGTCTTACCCCTAATTTTTCTGCGAGTTGATTAATCACACGAAATCCCATGGGATGGGGTTTAGGTGCTTCATGGCAAATTAAAATATCGGCTTGTTCATTTTCAATGGCTTCGATATCAGAAGGGAAAATAGACGTGCGATGGCGCAATGGTACACCTCCACGCCAAATTTTTTCTTGCGGGCTATATTGGCAATAGTGGATGGGATCAAAATACATCGGTTTATTGGGTGGCATCCAGATTTGTCCACGGAATACACCACCTAAGCCGGCAATGCGTTGTCCTTGAATTTCAACAACACGATTATGCAAGTTACGCGATTTCCAATGTGTCCCCCAAATCGCCTCAAATGCGGCGACGGTTTTGCTATCATGGTTGCCGTGAATAAACCAAATATCACAATATTGTGCGAGTTTATCTAATTCATCAGGCGAAGAAAGCTGCAAGTCGCCCAAAATAATCAGGGCAACGTTATCATTTTCTTGCACGAAAGGATAAAGATGTTCATAACTTCCGTGCGGATCGCCTGCGAATAAAATCATGTTATTTCTCGGTGGTCAATGTGCGTTTAGTATGCTGTAAACCTTCAAGTTCTTCATCATTTAACACTTTTTCCACAACAGATTTCACTTGGTTATAACGGTCTAGATAACTTGGTGATTCAATTTCAATGTAAGGCACTTTGTATTTATCTAACAATTTCTTCAATAACTGTTGGAATTGTTGACGTTGTTTTTGGCTGCCTAGACTACGTAAGCCATCATCTACCCATTTTGTGTTGTTTTTCAATAAAATAGTGACATCAAATGGGTATTCTTTGATCATAGAATCTAAGAACGGATGCGCTTTACCTTCGTATTGAATACAAAAAGCTTGCGTGGTAATGAAGTCGGTATCAATAATCGCCACTTTATGGGCATGACGCACCGCATAATCAATATAGCGTTGATGACCTAATGCCATTTGTGGATAGTCAGAATATTGCATGGCTTGCTCATCGCCACCTAATTTTTCGAAGACATATTCACGACCATATTCCCAGGCGGAAGTGGTGTTAAATACGGCAGCTAGTTTGCTGACTAACACGCTTTTACCGCTACTTTCGCCACCCAAAATGGCAATGGTTTTCGCAAAGAACGGACGGACTTCTTTCGGAATGAATTTCCAATATTGGAAAGGAGTAGTACGAATTTTCGTTGCAGATACGTTAAAGAAAGATCGGTCAGGATCCACTAAAGAAACTTCGAGACCCAAGTATTTTTCGTATGGTGCTTTGTCTTGTGGTTCACTACTAAAAACCATCGTCGGGGTAAATTGTTTTTCTTCAAATAGATTTTTTACTGCGTCACTCCAAGCTTGCCAACCATTTGGGTAACTTGGAATGCCATCTTCAACTAAGTGATGAATAAAAATGTGATCATTTTGATATTTAAAGATTTGTTGCATCCAGCGAAGGCGATCTTGTAGCGTCGGCATGCGTTTCATTTTACTATCATAGAACAGCTTTAAATCGCGTTCGGTATCGCTACAGACAATCACGTGAAGCTCATCCACTTTACTGAATGCTTCATAAATCATATTAATATGGCCGGTGTGAACAGGGTAGAATTTCCCAAAAATCACGCCCACTTTTTTATCGTGTTTGTTAGACATAATGTATCCTTCGCTAAATGACCACTGCGAGGTGGCTGGATAATCCTATTTTATGCAATCTTTGTGCAAATAAAAACATTTTTCATTGAATGATTTTTTACAGCGACATTTTACGTTATACTACGACCTGCATTCTCAGGGCAGGGTGAAATTCCCTACCGGTGGTGACAGCCCACGAGCACTTAAAAGTGCGGTCAATTTTGATTGCGTTTTACAAAATTGTTTCGCTTTGTACTTTTAAGGTTAGCAGATTTGGTGAAATTCCAAAGCCGACAGTATAGTCTGGATGAAAGAGAATAAAACGGATTGGGTTCCCACTTCCGTTCTATTTATTTGCATTTCTCAGCCCTGATTCTGGTTAATTTTAACGTAACAACAAAGGAAATTACGATGAATCAGTCAATTTTATCTGCATTTGGTGCGACCGGCGAAGAACGGGTAATTAACGCATTAAACGCATTCAAACAAGGTAATGGCGTATTAGTGTTGGATGATGAAGATCGTGAAAATGAAGGCGATTTAATTTTCCCAGCAGAAACTATTACCCCAGAACAAATGGCAAAACTTATTCGTTATGGCAGTGGTATTGTGTGCTTATGTATCACCGATGAACAATGCAAACAACTTGATTTACCTCCGATGGTTGAGCATAACAATAGCGTGAATAAAACCGCGTTTACCGTGACGATTGAAGCGGCAGAAGGTGTGTCGACAGGTGTATCGGCGCAAGATCGTGTCACCACAATCAAAGCGGCAATTGCAGATCAGGCAAAACCGACAGATCTTCACCGTCCTGGGCATGTTTTCCCATTACGCGCGGCAGAAGGTGGCGTTTTAGCGCGTCGCGGTCATACTGAAGCCTCGGTTGATTTAGCGCGTTTAAGTGGTTTTAAACCAGCGGGTGTGATTTGTGAAATCACGAATGATGATGGAACCATGGCTCGCGCTGCAGAAATTATCGAATTTGCGAAAAAATTTGGTTATTCGGTGTTAACGATTGAAGATTTAGTGGCATATCGTCAAAAACATCATTGCTAATCAAATACTCAGAAAACAAAAGTGCGGTCAGAAAACCTGTTAAATTCTGACCGCACTTCTCATTTTAGGCTTAATTGATTTCCACAAAGCTTAATGCTGTTTCAACCACTTCAATTCCCGCACCTTGCTTAAAGGCATTTTCACTTAGATAGCGTCGCCATTGTCTTGCCCCTTTGCAGTTTTGGAATGTACCAAGCATATGTCGAACGATATGATTTAAATAAACACCTTGGCTCAGCTGTTTTTCAATATAAGGGAACATGGCTTCCACAGCTTGTCTTGGTGTGACGATATCTGCATTGGCATCAAAAAGCATTTGATCAATATAGCCTAACAACGATGGATTTTGATAAGCCTCACGCCCAACCATCACGCCATCCACAAATAGCAAATGATGTTTCATTTCTTCGATGGTTTTAATGCCGCCATTAATTGCAATGGTCAACTGCGGGAAGTCTTCTTTCAATTGATAAACACGATCATAATCCAAAGGGGGAATCTCGCGATTCTCTTTTGGACTTAATCCTGAAAGCCAGGCTTTTCGAGCATGAACAATAAATTCTTGGCATCCTGCATGATGGACTTTTTCGATAAAATCGCAGAGAAATTCATAGCTATCCAAATCATCAATGCCAATACGCGTTTTCACGGTCACAGGAATATTCACGACACTTTGCATTTCTGAAATACATTCTGCTACTAAATCTGCTTTTGCCATCAAACAAGCCCCAAACATACCATTTTGCACGCGATCGGAAGGGCAGCCCACATTCAGATTAATTTCATGATAGCCTCTTTCTTCGGCTAATTTGGCACAATGTTTTAGCTGTGCGGGGTCGCTTCCGCCAAGTTGTAAGGCAACCGGGTTTTCTTGCAAATCAAAATCTAAATGATCGTATTTCGCATGAATAATGGCGGGAGCTGTGACCATTTCAGTATAAAGCAACGCATTTTTACTAAATTGACGATGAAAATAGCGACAATGGCGTGTCGTCCAATCTAGCATTGGCGCAACGGAAAAGCGGCCACGATAAAAGTGCGGTTGGTTTTCTGACATTTTTTATTTCTCTTGAATCTCGTTACGGCGAAGATCTTCTGTTTGTTGTTCCTGCATTCGTTGACGGAAACGTCCAGCCGCAAAGTGGTAAAAAGGTTTCGGACTAAATTGGCGCGAAATTATGGAGGCAATGATACTGGAAATCAAGAGCCAAATCAGCACAGGTTGAGCCCCCGTCATTTCCATCACCACTACGCTAGCGGTCACAGGGGATTGTGTGCCGCCCGCTAAAAATGCCGCCATACATAAAATGACGAGGAAGCGTTGATCAACCATGCCGTTGCTGATTTCCCATAACATGGTGCCGATACCCGCGCCAGTAGTGAGAGATGGCGTAAAAATTCCGCCCGCGATGCCATTCCAGTAAGTCGTAACCGTTGCGAAGAGTTTTAGTATCCCCACTTCAGGCGAAACGAGTTGTCCTTCCAATGCTCTTGCGACCACATTATAACCCGTTCCATAAGTTTGCCCTTCGCTGTAGGTGCCCATCGCCGCAAGCACTAAACCGAGTAATAAGGCAATGTAAATGGGGTGTTTGCGGATCCAATCACGCCATTTGAGTGGAGAAAGTCCCGCTAATCCTTTGGCAAGAAGTCGCCCAAATATACCGCCCAGTACGCCACAAACTACGCCACAAATAGCAAGCCAAAGATATAAATAGGGAATAGCTGTTGCACCTTTATAGGCAGGAAAGTAAGGGCTATTGCCTTGAATCGCCACTAAAATAAAACCGGCTGCTAATACACCAAGCAATACTCGGCGTTCCCAGCGTAACATCACGCCTCGACCTAATTCTTCAATGGCAAAAATTACCCCAGCCAAAGGGGCATTAAATGCAGCAGCAAGACCACCTGCTGCACCCGTTGCAACGAGTTCATTCGTACTTAATCCGCGGAAAGCAAAGTTATATTTACGACAGAAATTTCCCCAACTCAGCATAACAGCAGCACCGACTTGAACAGAAGGGCCTTCTCGTCCAACAGACGCACCGATAACCATTGCAAAGAAGGTAAGCGGAATTTTCCAAATAGTTTGGCGAAATTCAACCAGTTTTGTTTTATAACCATTATAAGGAATATTGATGGAGGCGATCACTTGTGGAATACCGCTGCCGCCAACATAAGGTGTGTATTTGGTGGTAAACCAGGTGAGAAAAGCAAGACCAAGCGGTAAAACGATCCAAACGGCGAGAGGGTATTTAGCAGACCAATAGGCATTAAATTCAAGTCCGATATCGGCTAGCTTTGCAAATCCAAAGGAAAAGAGGGCGACAAATGTCGCACCAATCAGTAAACATACAAATTCGAGTGTTTTATGAGAGATACGATGCGTTTGTCGAAGCTTTTTGTGATAGAAATAACGTAAATGAAAAATGAATGAACGTAACATAATGATTGCCAATAAAATAATTCTGTTTGGAATTATAAAACCCTGGCTTCAGGCAGGCAATTGATTTGGCAAAGTGCGGTCTATTTCACCTGGATTTTTTGTCAAGCGATCCTTTGCGATCCTATTTCTGTTTAAATATTGACAATGTGAGGTGAAACCATTAAAATTCAGCGTCTATTTCTTCTGTCTATTGGATAGAGAGATAGATTTTGTAACAACATTCTATTATGAATAACATTTAAACTGGAGCTTTTTTAATGGCAACTATCAACCAGCTAGTACGCAAACCGCGTGTGAAAAAGGTTGTAAAAAGTAACGTTCCTGCATTAGAGGCTTGCCCGCAGAAACGTGGTGTGTGCACTCGTGTATACACAACTACACCTAAAAAACCGAACTCAGCATTACGTAAAGTATGTCGTATTCGTTTAACTAATGGCTTTGAAGTAACTTCTTACATCGGCGGCGAAGGTCACAACCTTCAAGAGCACAGTGTTGTGCTTATCCGTGGTGGTCGTGTTAAAGACTTACCAGGTGTTCGTTACCACACTGTACGCGGCGCATTAGACTGTGCAGGCGTTAAAGATCGTAAACAAGGTCGTTCTAAATACGGCGTTAAACGTCCTAAAGCTTAATGGAACTCCGTTAAGTAAGGCCAAACGTCTAAATTAGTAAAAATTTAAATCAGAAACTCCAGTATCACATTAGCTCACTTTAAAGTGCGGTTAATTTTTATAGAGTTTTGGATATCCTGAAGATTAAATATACGGAGAAATTCGCAATGCCACGTCGTCGTAGTGTTGAACCACGCAAGATTCTTCCAGATCCGAAGTTCGGTTCAGAGTTACTTGCAAAATTTATTAATGTATTAATGGTAGACGGTAAAAAATCCGTTGCTGAAACCATCGTTTACGGTGCGTTAGACAAACTTGCAGAACGCACAGGTAAAGAACCTTTAGAAGCATTTGAAATTGCACTTGAAAACGTTCGCCCAACCGTTGAGGTTAAATCTCGTCGTGTTGGTGGTTCTACTTACCAAGTGCCAGTTGAAGTACGTCCAGTTCGTCGTAACGCATTAGGTATGCGTTGGATCGTTGAAGCTGCACGTAAACGCGGTGATAAATCAATGGCTTTACGTCTTGCAAATGAATTATCTGATGCATCAGATAACAAAGGCGCAGCTGTGAAAAAACGTGAAGACGTTCACCGTATGGCTGAAGCTAATAAAGCATTTGCTCACTTCCGTTGGTAATACGCTTTTAAAATTTAAGGGCTTCATCATCGATGAAGCCTTACCCTTATATAAACAGATATTAAACTTAACAAGGTTATAATAATGGCTCGTACAACCCCTATTGAAAGATATCGTAATATCGGTATTAGTGCGCACATTGATGCTGGTAAAACTACTACCACTGAACGTATCTTATTCTACACTGGTGTAAGTCACAAAATTGGTGAAGTACACGATGGTGCAGCAACAATGGACTGGATGGAACAAGAACAAGAGCGTGGTATTACCATTACCTCTGCGGCAACTACCGCATTCTGGTCTGGTATGTCACAACAGTTCCCACAACACCGTATCAACGTTATCGATACTCCGGGACACGTAGACTTTACTGTTGAAGTAGAACGTTCTATGCGTGTTCTTGATGGTGCGGTAATGGTTTACTGTGCGGTTGGTGGTGTTCAACCTCAGTCTGAAACTGTATGGCGTCAAGCTAACAAATATCAAGTTCCACGTATCGCGTTCGTAAACAAAATGGACCGTACTGGTGCTAACTTCTTACGTGTTGTTGAACAACTTAAAACTCGTTTAGGTGCGAATGCTGTTCCTCTTCAACTTCCAATCGGTGCAGAAGAAAGTTTCACTGGTGTTGTTGATTTGATCAAAATGAAAGCGATCAACTGGAACGAAGCTGACCAAGGTATGACCTTCACTTATGAAGATATTCCAGCAGATATGCAAGCAGCGTGCGAAGAATGGCGTCAAAACCTTGTTGATGCAGCAGCTGAAGCAACTGAAGAATTAATGGAAAAATATCTTGGTGGTGAAGACTTAAGCGAAGAAGAAATCAAAGCAGGTCTTCGTCAACGCGTATTAGCAAACGAAATCATCTTGGTAACTTGTGGTTCTGCATTCAAAAACAAAGGTGTTCAAGCGATGCTTGATGCAGTTGTTGAATACTTACCAGCACCAACTGATATTCCAGCAATCAAAGGTATCAACCCAGATGAAACTGAAGGTGAACGTCACGCAAGCGATGATGAGCCGTTCTCTTCATTAGCATTCAAAATTGCAACTGACCCATTCGTAGGTAACTTAACCTTCTTCCGTGTGTACTCAGGTGTAATTAACTCTGGTGATACAGTATTAAACTCTGTACGTCAAAAACGTGAACGTTTTGGTCGTATCGTACAGATGCACGCTAACAAACGTGAAGAAATCAAAGAAGTTCGTGCGGGCGATATCGCTGCAGCAATCGGCTTAAAAGATGTAACTACGGGTGATACATTATGTGCAATCGAAGCACCAATCATCCTTGAGCGTATGGAATTCCCAGAGCCAGTAATCTCTGTAGCAGTAGAACCTAAAACTAAAGCTGACCAAGAGAAAATGGGGCTTGCATTAGGTCGTCTTGCTCAAGAAGACCCTTCATTCCGTGTTCACACTGATGAAGAATCTGGTGAAACCATTATTTCTGGTATGGGTGAGTTACACTTAGACATCATCGTTGACCGTATGAAACGTGAGTTCAAAGTGGAAGCTAATATCGGTAAACCACAAGTATCTTACCGTGAAACTATCCGCACTCGTGTTAATGATGTAGAAGGTAAACACGCAAAACAATCTGGTGGTCGTGGTCAATATGGTCACGTTGTTATTGACTTATATCCATTAGATCCAGAAGGTCCTGGTTACGAATTTGTAAACGAAATCAAAGGTGGTGTAATCCCTGGTGAATACATTCCTGCAGTTGATAAAGGTATCCAAGAACAGCTTAAATCTGGTCCATTAGCGGGTTATCCGGTAGTAGATATTGGTGTACGTTTACACTTCGGTTCATACCATGATGTTGACTCATCAGAATTAGCGTTTAAATTAGCGGCTTCTTTAGCATTTAAAGCAGCGTTCGCTAAAGCAAACCCAGTTCTACTTGAGCCAATCATGAAAGTTGAAGTAGAAACTCCACCTGAGTATGTTGGTGATGTAATCGGTGACTTAAGCCGTCGTCGTGCTATGGTTAACGGTCAAGAAGCGAACGAATTCGTTGTGAAAATCGATGCAGAAGTTCCACTTTCTGAAATGTTCGGTTATGCAACAGACTTACGTTCACAAACTCAAGGTCGTGCATCATACTCAATGGAACCGTTAAAATATGCTGAAGCGCCAACAAGTGTTGCTGCTGCAGTAATTGAAGCGCGTAAAAAATAATTTTTTGTAACAATCCGCTCTATAAGTCGAATGGCTTATAGAGCATTTTCTAGGAAACTAAACAAATGTCTAAAGAAAAATTTGAACGTACAAAACCGCACGTAAACGTGGGTACAATCGGCCACGTTGACCACGGTAAAACAACTTTAACAGCAGCAATCACAACCGTATTAGCAAAACACTACGGTGGTGCAGCTCGTGCATTCGACCAAATCGATAACGCGCCAGAAGAAAAAGCGCGTGGTATCACCATCAACACCTCACACGTTGAATACGATACTCCAACTCGTCACTACGCACACGTTGACTGCCCAGGACACGCGGACTATGTTAAAAACATGATTACCGGTGCGGCACAAATGGACGGTGCTATTTTAGTAGTAGCAGCAACAGATGGTCCTATGCCACAAACTCGTGAGCACATCTTATTAGGTCGCCAAGTAGGTGTACCTTACATCATCGTATTCTTAAACAAATGCGACATGGTAGATGACGAAGAGTTATTAGAATTAGTAGAAATGGAAGTTCGTGAACTTCTTTCTCAATATGATTTCCCAGGTGATGATACACCAATCGTACGTGGTTCTGCATTACAAGCATTAAACGGCGTTGCAGAATGGGAAGAAAAAATTCTTGAGTTAGCAAACCACTTAGATACTTATATCCCTGAACCAGAGCGTGCAATTGACCAACCGTTCCTTCTTCCAATCGAAGACGTGTTCTCAATTTCAGGTCGTGGTACAGTAGTAACAGGTCGTGTTGAGCGTGGTATCATCCGTACTGGTGATGAAGTTGAAATCGTTGGTATCAAACCAACAGCGAAAACAACAGTAACTGGTGTTGAAATGTTCCGTAAATTACTTGACGAAGGTCGTGCAGGTGAAAACATCGGTGCATTATTACGTGGTACAAAACGTGAAGAAATCGAACGTGGTCAAGTATTAGCGAAACCAGGTTCAATCACTCCACACACTGATTTCGAATCAGAAGTTTACGTATTATCAAAAGATGAAGGTGGTCGTCACACTCCATTCTTCAAAGGTTACCGTCCACAGTTCTATTTCCGTACAACTGACGTAACAGGTACAATCGAGTTACCAGAAGGCGTGGAAATGGTAATGCCTGGTGATAACATCAAAATGACAGTAAGCTTAATCCACCCAATCGCGATGGACCAAGGTTTACGTTTCGCAATCCGTGAAGGTGGCCGTACAGTAGGTGCTGGCGTTGTTGCGAAAATCATCAAATAATTGATGTATTAACTGTAACAAGTTAGATAAAGAAGGCGTATCGAAAGATACG
>NZ_JVHG01000023.1:0-238612 GCF_001055095.1 Parahaemophilus parainfluenzae | reverse complement strand
ACACCGCCAGGTAGTGAATGTGAACCCCGAGCTGAAGAGCTTGGGGTTTTTGTTTATGGAATTTTCAATATTTTAGCAAAGCGTTGATTCTATGATACAATCACCGCTGTAATTTTTATAAAACAAGAGAAAATATGACCGCACTTAATGTATTAATTTATCCAGATGATCACCTAAAGATTGTTTGTGAGCCAGTTGCAGAAGTCAATGATGACATTCGTAAAATTGTAGATGATATGTTTGATACGATGTACCAAGAAGAAGGCATTGGTCTTGCCGCTCCACAGGTAGATATCTTGCAACGTATTATTACGATTGATATTGAAGGTAACAAACAAAATCAATTAGTGTTGATCAATCCAGAAATTTTGGCTTCTGAAGGTGAAACAGGCATTGAAGAAGGTTGTTTATCTATTCCTGGATTCCGAGCCTTAGTGCCCCGTAAAGAAAAAGTCACGGTAAAAGCCTTCGACCGTAATGGAAAAGAATTTACGCTTGATGCAGATGGTTTATTGGCAATTTGTATTCAGCATGAGATCGATCATTTGAACGGTATTTTATTTGTGGATTATCTTTCACCGTTGAAACGTCAACGTATCAAAGAAAAATTAGTGAAATATAAAAAACAGATTGCAAAACAATAATCAAAAGTGCGGTATAAAATGACCGCACTTTTCCTATCAACGCCATAACGTAGAACATTATGAAACCATTGAATATCATCTTTGCCGGTACGCCGGACTTCGCAGCACAGCATCTTGCTGCACTCTTGAATTCACATCACAATATTATTGCTGTTTATACGCAGCCAGATAAACCGGCTGGTCGCGGTAAAAAATTACAGGCGAGTCCTGTAAAGCAATTAGCTGAACAGCATCAAATTCCTGTTTATCAACCAAAATCCTTGCGTAAAGAAGAAGCACAAGCAGAGCTTAAAGCGTTAAATGCTGATGTAATGGTTGTTGTAGCTTATGGTTTGATTTTACCTCAAGCAGTGTTGGATATGCCTCGTTTAGGTTGTTTAAATGTGCATGGTTCTCTCTTACCTCGTTGGCGTGGAGCCGCACCTATTCAGCGGTCTATTTGGGCAGGGGATCAACAAACCGGTGTGACGATTATGCAAATGGATGTGGGTTTGGATACTGGCGATATGTTACACAAAGTGTATTGCGATATTGATGCACAAGAAACCTCAACCTCGCTTTACCATAAATTAGCTGAAATTGCGCCAGCTGCATTGATTGATGTTTTGGATCATTTGGAAGAAGGGAAATTTATTGCAGAAAAACAAGATGATAGCCAAAGTAACTATGCAGAGAAACTTTCCAAAGAAGAGGCTAAATTAGATTGGTCGCTATCGGCAGCCCAGCTTGAACGTAATATTCGAGCATTTAATCCTTGGCCGATTAGTTTCCTACAATTAACTGATGAGCAGGGTAATGAACAAACCTTAAAAGTTTATGCTGCAGCCGTGTTGCCACATGTAGATAAACCAGCTGGGACGATTTTAAGTGTCGATAAAAAAGGTATCCAAATTGCCACGAAAGAAGGCGTTTTAAATTTATTGCAACTTCAGCCCGCAGGCAAGAAACCTATGTCTGTGCAAGACTTCCTCAATGGTCGAGCAGATTGGTTCCAGCTTGGTAAGGTTCTAAACTAATGGTATTTCAACGAAAAAAAACGGAAAAATCGACCGCACTTTCGGTACGCGCTATTGCTGCTCAAGTGATTTTACAGGTTTTAGATCAAGGCAAGTCCTTATCAACGTTACTTCCAGAAGTGCAATCACAGGTAAAACCACAGGATTTACCTTTATTACAGGAAATCACCTTTGGTATTTGTCGAGTATTGCCTCGTTTGGAAAATATTATAAAAAAACTATTAGATAAGCCATTGAAGGGGAAAACCCGCATAGTGCATTGCTTGTTATTAGTAGGGTTGTACCAATTACTTTATATGCGCGTGCCCGCTCATGCTGCAGTGGATGAAGTAGTAAATGCTACAAAATCATTAAAATCAGATAGTTTCCGTGGTTTAGTTAATGGTGTGCTGCGTCGATTCTTACGGGAGCAAGAGGATATTCTTGCCGTAGTAGATAAGCATTGGCAAACGCTTCATCTTGAATGGTTTGTGAATAAAATCAAAAAAGCTTATCCGAATTGGCGTGAAATTATTGAAGCGAATAACCAAAAGCCACCAATGTGGTTACGGGTCAATCAACAGCAAAATG
The DNA here is from genome assembly GCF_001055095.1 of Parahaemophilus parainfluenzae. GTDB lineage: Bacteria > Pseudomonadota > Gammaproteobacteria > Enterobacterales > Pasteurellaceae > Haemophilus_D > Haemophilus_D parainfluenzae_Z. The sequence goes on along the minus strand of NZ_JVHG01000023.1, from coordinate 236,382 downwards.
ACACGAAAAATTACCGCACTTTATTGGAAGAGCAAGAGATAGCTGCATTTGAATGTGATAATCCACATGCTTTGCGCTTAGTACAACCCCTTTCTGTCTCGAAATTACCAAATTTTGAACAAGGTGCAGTGACAGTTCAGGATCTTAATGCTCAATGGTCAGCTTTATTACTTGAGCCACAAAATGATGAATTAATTTTAGATGCTTGTGCGGCCCCAGGTGGGAAAACTACACATATTTTAGAAATGGCACCGCAAGCGAAGGTGATTGCACTTGATGTTGAGAGTCATCGCTTAAAACGTGTTGAAGAAAATCTTGCTCGTTTAAATCAACAAGCGACAGTGGTTTGTGGCGATGCGACTGGGCCTGAAAAGTGGCTTGCAGAAATAGGCTTAAGTGGCGCATCTTTTGATCGTATTTTATTAGATGCACCTTGCTCAGCAACGGGCGTGATTCGTCGTCATCCAGATATTAAATGGTTACGTCAAGAAACGGATATTGCTCAATTGGTTGCCTTGCAAGGACAAATTCTAAAAGCGCTTTGGGCAAAATTGAAACCTAATGGCATTTTGCTTTATGCGACTTGCTCGGTGCTTCCCGATGAGAATAGTCAGCAAATCCAGCATTTTTTAGCTGAAACACCCGATGCAGAATTAATGCCATTGCCGTTTGAACAAACGGAAAATACGATTGGAATCCAATTCTTACCACAAGAGAATGGTGGGGATGGTTTCTATTATGCAAAATTGAGAAAACGGTCAGCTTAAATGAATTTGCCTTTAATTGATGTCGTGATTCCTTGCTATAACGCGGAACAAACGCTTGTTCGTGCAGTGGAATCTGTGTTGCTGCAAGGTAATCTTGGCTGTCTTTGGCTGATTGATGATGCGTCGACAGATAATACATTTGCATTAGCCTTACAGCTTGCAGCGCAATATCCAGACAGAATTTCTGTCGAGCAAATATCGAAAAATAGCGGTGTTGCAGTGGCTCGAAATTGGGGGGCGATGCTCTCGGCTAAAAGTGCGGTTGATTTTGTCGCATTTTTAGATGCGGATGATGCATACGAACCTGGAGCATTAGAAGTAGCGGCGGCAACCTTTCATTTTCAGCCAGATACTTCGGTGGTGAGATTAGCATTGAAACCGATAAATTTAGCCCAACGTTATGCAGAACATCCTAATTTTGATCAGGCATGGCAATATATGCGCATGACCTGCGGAGGAAATATCGTTTTCAATAAAGCTTTTTTCTTAGCGTGTGGCGGATTTCCAACACATCAATTATTCCGAGAGCTCGGCGGTGAAGATGGAGCCTTAGGCATTGCAACCACTAAAACGGCAAAAGTGGCGACATTATTTGAAGATGTAGGCGTGTTGCATTTTTGTCGTGAAGGCATGCATGCGGAACGTTTACTCGATGGCCTGTTATTGGGTAAACAAGATCCAGCGATTACAGCCGAAAAAATGGCAGAAGCAGAACAAGTCACATCGATTATTTGTCGCCGTATTGAGGCATTAAAGTGTGGTCTAAATTCAGCTGAAATTGGTATCCGACCTTTGGTTGTGGAGAGAACAGAATGAAAATAATCATCTTAGGTGCCGGGCAAGTAGGTACAACACTTGCGGCAAATTTAGTGAGTGAAGATAACGACATCACACTGGTAGATAATGAATCTCAACATTTGCAGAATTTGCAAGATAAGCATGATTTACGCGTGGTTAAAGGTTCTCCTTCTTCTCCTAAAATTTTGCGTGATGCGGGCGCAGCCGATGCAGACTTGATGGTTGCAGTAACAGCATCAGATGAAATCAATATGATTGCTTGCCAGTTGGGATATACTCTTTTTAATACCCCAACACGTATTGCACGTATTCGTAATGCGGAATATTTGCGTGAGAAAGATAAATTATTTAATGATGAAAACGTACCAATCGATCATCTGATTTCGCCCGAAAATTTAGTTACGGATGAGATTACACGTTTAATTGCTTATCCAGGCGCGTTGCAAGTGGCACATTTTGCCAATAATCGAATTAGCATTGTGGTTGTAAAAGCCTATTACGGTGGTCCCTTAGTGGGCTATGCACTATCTGCTTTTAAAGAGCATATGCCACACATTGATTGCCGTATCATTTCGATTTTACGTAATGATAGATTAATTCGTCCGCAAGGTTCGACCATTATTGAGGCGGGCGATGAAATTACCTTTATTTGTGCGACGGAACACATTAAAGCGGTGATGAGTGAGTTGCAACGCCTTGAGAAAACCTACAAACGTATCATGATCGTTGGCAGCGGGAATATTGCCTCAGGTGTGGCAAAACAGTTAGAAGATAAGTATCAAGTGAAACTTATTGAGCGCGATGGAGAAAAAGCGAAAGTTTTAGCTGAAAGACTCTCTAAAACCCTGGTTTTCCATGGTGATGCTTCTGACCAAAATTTACTTTTTGAAGAGCATATTGAGAGCGTTGATGTCTTTTTATCTCTAAGTGCGGATGATGAAGCCAATATTATGTCGGCGTTACTGGCAAAACGCCTAGGGGCTAAAAAAGCCATGGTGCTTATTCAACGCATGGCATATATCAATTTGATTCAAGGTGGAACCATTGATATTGCGGTTTCACCACAACAAGCAACAATCTCAGCTTTATTAGGACATGTGCGTAAAGGGGATATCAAAAATGTGGCCTCTTTGCGTCATGGTACCGCGGAAGCCATTGAACTTGTTGTACATGGCGATGCGACAACATCCAATGTGGTTGGAAGACAAATTGGCGATATTAAGCTGCCAGTAGGGGCAATGATTGCTGCAATTTTACGTAAAAATGAAGTAATCATTGCTCGTCGTCAGGTTGCTATTGAAGAAGGGGATAATGTGATTGTTTATATTAATGACAAGAAATCCGTGTCAGAAATTGAAAAATTATTCCAACCAAGTGCATTTTTTATTTAAATAACAGTTTACTTTTTAATCTGAAAACCTATAATACGCACTCTTTTAATTTTTTAAACCAACACAAAAGGAAATTTTATGAGCTTTCTTAAAGAATTCCGCGAATTCGCAATGCGCGGCAACGTAGTAGATATGGCAGTCGGTGTGATCATCGGTGGTGCTTTTGGTAAAATCGTAAGTTCACTTGTCGGTGACGTAGTAATGCCTGTATTAGGTATTTTAACTGGTGGCGTAGATTTCAAAGATTTAAAAATCACGTTAGCAGAAGCGGTAGGTGAAACCCCAGCAGTAACATTAAACTACGGTGTATTTATTCAAAACGTCTTTGATTTCATCATCATTGCATTTGCAATCTTCATGATGATCAAAGGTATCAACAAAGTGAAAAAACCAGTAGAAGAAGTAAAAGGTCCTTCACAAGAAGAATTACTTACTGAAATTCGCGATTTATTAAAAAAATAATAAGAATTTAATCTAAATAAAAAAGGTTGGTATTTTACCAACCTTTTCTTTTACCTAAAATTTAAGCTTTTAATAATAATGCAACAGCCTCGCAAGCAATGCCTTCACTTCGACCTGTAAAGCCAAGTTTTTCTGTTGTAGTTGCCTTCACATTGACTTGCTCAATATCACAATGTAAATCTTCCGCAATTTTCGCTCGCATTGCATCGATATGCGGACGCATTTTAGGGGCTTGTGCAATAATGGTCACATCCACATTACCGACCTTATAGCCTTTTGCTTGTACTTGGCGGAATGCTTCTCGTAATAAAACACGGCTATCTGCATTCTTATATTGCATATCGGTATCAGGGAAGAGTTTACCAATATCACCTAATGCTACTGCACCTAATAAAGCATCTGTTAAGGCATGTAAGGCGACATCACCATCAGAATGGGCAATAAACCCAGTGTGGTAAGGCACTTCAACGCCACCAATAATTAAAGGGCGGTCTTCACCAAAGGCATGAACATCAAACCCATGTCCGATTCGTATCATAGCGTTTTCCTTGTTAAATAAAATTCGGCTAAAGCTAAATCTTCTGGACGCGTGACTTTAATATTATCACTTCGTCCTACGACTAAGTGCGGTTGAAATCCGGCGAGTTCCATCGCAGAGGCCTCATCTGTAATATTAGCGCCTTGAGAAAGCCCCTGTTCAAGTGCATTTCTTAATAGATCGTAACGGAAAAATTGAGGCGTTTGTGCAAGCCAGAGTTCAGCGCGATCTTCCGTTTTAATAATATCTTGTTGTTCATTTGCGCGTTTAATCGTATCGACCGCTGGAATAGCTAAAATAGCACCTTGTTCATCATCGATTTGGAGCAATTTATCTAAATCTTGATGTGTTAAACAAGGTCTAGCCGCATCATGCACCAATACCCAAGCTTGGTCATTTTTGATTGCTTTGAGTCCATTTAGAACTGACTCAGCTCGTGTTTCCCCCCCTTCAACGAGGGTGATGTTTTGATGAGGGAATAAGGTAATTTCAGAAAGATAGGGATCATTTTTCCCCACCGCAAGGATAACGTGATTGATTGCAGGGTGGGATAGAATGACTGAGAGCGTATGTTCCAGAATCGTCTTGTCTAGGATTTTCAGATATTGCTTCGGTTTGTTTGCTTGCATACGGCTTCCAACACCCGCAGCAGGAATGACGGCAATAATTTCGCGGCTCATTATTTATGCTCTTTGACGATGTGATAGAACACTTCGTTTGGTTTGACCATATCATGACTCATGCGTGCACGCTCTTCAATAGATTCAAAGCCTTTTGTTAATCCTTGAATTTCGGCAGAAATCATTTGATTTCTTTGTGAGAGCTTTTCATTTTCAGCTTTATTCTCTTTGATTTGAGCTTCGACATCTTTGTAGTCAAAATAGCCGTTTTTACCAAACCAAAGATCGTACTGAAATAGCACGAGAATACCCACTAAAATTCCAATGAAAAGACGCATAAATTACCTATTATTTCTGAAAACTAGGGATAGTTTACCGTGAAATACAGCGAAATGCGATGAAAAAGTGCGGTTAAAAAATAAGATGATTTTGAAATGATCTCATTGGGTTTGTTAGATAGCTTCAAAATGAAAAATGTGATCTATCTCACAAATTAGTTATAAAGTTTGATAAACCCATAGTCACTGCCCAAATAGGCTTGTTATACTTTTGTCTGTCATTATGACTTTTTAACAGAAGGAACAATCAATGAAAACAACATTAAAACTTACCGCTATTGCAGCGATGTCAGCATTTATTTTAACCGGTTGCGCGACTCAAAATAAAAGTGCAGAAGCGGATGCTCAGCTTCAACAACAAGCGGTATTAGGTCTTAACTGGATTCAACAATCAGGTGAATACCAAGCCCTTTCTTACCAAGCATACAATGCGGCAAAAGTGGCATTTGATCACGCTAAAGTGAAAAAAGGTAAGAAAAAAGCCGTTGTGGTGGATTTAGATGAAACCATGTTAGATAACAGCCCTTATGCAGGTTGGCAAGTTCAAAACAATAAACCATTTGATGGCAAAGACTGGACTCGTTGGGTAGAAGCTCGTCAATCAGGTGTGGTACCAGGTGCAGTAGAATTCAATAACTATGTAAATACCCACGGCGGTAAAATGTTCTACGTTTCTAATCGTAAAGAAAGCAATGAAAAAGCAGGTACGATTGATGATATGAAACGTTTAGGTTTTAATGGTGTTGAAGATTCAGCGTTTTACTTGAAAAAAGATAAATCACCAAAAGCAGCACGTTTTGAAGAAATTGAAAAACAAGGTTATGAAATCGTCGTTTATGTGGGTGATAACCTCGATGACTTCGGTGATGCAATCTACGGTAAACAAAATGCAGAACGTCGTGATTTCGTGGCACAAAACAAAGCGAAATTTGGTAAAACATTCATCGTTTTACCTAACCCGAACTACGGCGGTTTTGAAGGTGGTTTAGCGAAAGATTACTTCAAAGGTGATTCAAGTAGCAAAGTGAAAGCGCGTTTAGATGCGATTAAAGCTTGGGATGGTAAATAATTCCCTTTTTTAGATAAAGCAACACCCGCAGAGATGCGGGTGTTTTGTTTTAGTCGAAAAGTGCGGTCTATTTTCGCATCATTTTTTCTTTATGCGCCGCAAAATCCCCACCTTTAGCAAGCATGCGAAGCTGTAAGATAACGCGTTCTTTTAACAAATCTTGTTCAGCTTTGGTCATATCTAAGGCATTAGAACCTGCCGTGAATACGATGGTTACCATGCCTTCTGCTTGTACATAAGAGACATATTGAGAGTAGTGATTTTTCTTCGCAATGTACTCAGCTAATTCATCGACAAAGTGTTTGATTTCACGAGCGGCTGCGGTACGGAATGCTTGAGAGGTTCCCGAACTTTCACGTAAAAGCAAACGGAACACGTTGGTGCTGTGAGTGATAAACTCAAAAAAGGTTTCAACAGAAACACGGATGACACTGCCGCCGGCATCAATGCGTTTACGCGCTTGGCGCATTAATTGGCGAAGCGTTAAGCCGGCTTCATCCACCATTTCTAATCCGAGCTCATCCATATCGCTAAAGTGGCGATAGAAAGAAGTTGGTGCAATGCCTGCTTCACGCGCAACTTCACGTAAACTTAAATTAGAAAAGCTTTTTTCTGCACTCAACTGATTGAACGCGGCGTCAATCAAGGCTCGACGGGTTTTTTCTTTTTGAATTGCTCGAACGCCTGCCATTTGGTTTTCCTCAGTCTATGATGAATTATTTTTTATTCGCTAAAATTGATTTAACTTGTTCACTGATCGCATTTGCAACGCGTTCATAACGATTACGTAATGGCGATCCTGGGCGATAAACAAGCTCAATAGTACGAGCGGGTTCTGGTGAATGGCAAGGAATATATTTTACGCCTTTACGTGTACCTTCATTTAATACAGCAAGTTCTGGCATAAAGGTAATACCTGCATTAGCTGCCACCATATTGCGTAAGGTTTCTAGGCTCGTCGCTTGGAAGTGAGAGTCCTCTTTCGCTCCTGCCGTAAAACAATAATCTAACGCTTGATTACGTAAGCAGTGCCCATCATCTAACATGAGCATTTCTTGACCTTTTAGGGTGTTCATGGCAATTTTGCTTTCTGAAGCCCATGGATGTTCTTCTGAAACAGCGAGTAACATTTTTTCATCAAAAATGGGTACTTCGATAAAGGCTTCCGTTTCGGGTACACGAGCCACAATTGCGCAATCTAAGCGACCTGTTTCTAATTGCTCTAATAGTTGATGCGTTTGAGCTTCGTAAAGAAAAACTTCTAAATCTGGGAAAGTTTCTTTTAATGTTGGTACAATGTAAGGAAGTAGATAAGGGCCAACAGTAGGGATGAGTCCAATGTGTAATGGACCGGTCATTTCTTTACCTTGATTGCTTGCCATTTCTTTAAGTAATTTTACTTCACGTAATACAGTGCGAGCTTGCTCAACAAGTAACATACCCGATTGTGTGAAGAGCACTTTACGGCTAGTACGTTCAAGTAAAATAATGCCTAACTCATCTTCGAGTTTGCGGATTTGACCACTTAAAGTTGGTTGGCTAACATTGCAAGAATCCGCAGCACGACGGAAATGTTTGAATTCAGAAAGGGCAACTAAGTATTCTAAATCACGAATATTCATAGGGTTCTCACTTTATAGAATATGTCAATTAAAAGGATAGAATTAATTGATTGTAACTATATCACAAAACTTTCTATAATGCCTATCAAGTTTTTAAGGCAAATTCATTTAACTAACAGAGGAGACACATTATGTCTAATATGGAAGGAAAAAAAGTCCCACAAGTTACATTTCGTACTCGTCAAGGTGATCAATGGGTTGATGTGACTACATCTGAATTATTTGATAACAAAACAGTTGTTGTATTCTCATTACCAGGTGCTTTCACGCCAACTTGTTCATCTTCTCACTTACCACGTTATAACGAACTCGCACCCGTTTTCAAACAACATGGTGTAGATGATATTTTAGTTGTATCAGTAAATGATACGTTTGTTATGAATGCGTGGAAAGAAGCTGAAGAAGCACATAACGTGAAATTCATTCCAGATGGTAACGGTACTTTCACTGAAGGTATGGGCATGTTAGTTGGAAAAGATGATTTAGGTTTTGGTAAACGTTCTTGGCGTTATTCTATGCTTGTGAAAAATGGCGTAGTTGAAAAAATGTTTATTGAACCAAATGAACCAGGCGATCCATTTAAAGTATCGGATGCAGATACCATGTTGAAATACATTGCACCAAATTACCAAGTGCAAGAATCAATCTCAATCTTCACTAAACCTGGTTGCCCATATTGTGCGAAAGCAAAACAACTTTTACGCGATAAAGGTTTAAGCTTTGAAGAAATCGTATTAGGTCACGATGCAACAATCGTGAGTGTACGTGCAGTTTCTGGTCGTTCAACTGTGCCACAAGTATTTATTGGTGGTAAACACATCGGTGGTAGCGACGATTTAGAAAAATACTTTGCATAATTGATTGCTAGGTAGGAATTTTTTATATTTTTGATTATTAGGGACATAATGTAAAAGGGAGCGAAAGCTCCCTTTTTTGTTGTTTGTTATATTTTTAAGCATTAAACCCAATGTAGCAAACTGAGATTAAAACGACATAAAAAACGACCGCACTTAACAGTAATAATTTTACGGCTAGTTTTGGTTTATGCTGATGCAATTTATAAAGTAAACGCGCAATTAAGACTAAAACAAAGGGATAAACCCAAAAGATAATCGAGAAAAGATCGATCTGAAAGTCGCTCAGTGTAGGGTTTTTCACAAAAGCAGTAGAAAGCAGAGAGGCCATAGGCCACAGTAAAATGGGTAAACAAAATGCCGCAAGTCCCCAAGCGAAGCCACTAAATCCTGTCGGCATAGTTTGTTTTTTCATAATGAACCTTATATGATGAACAAAATTAAATGAAAAAGGAATATAGCAAATGCAGCCTTTATTTGGTAGCGAAACAGATGGGATTCAAGAGAGAAAATTGGTGAAACGTCTATTAAGAAAGAAAAAAATTACGTTTATTTTGACCGCACTTTGCGCGGTGATTTATCTCTTGCAGAATATCGGATTTGAAGAGCCAATTATGGATTTATTCCATTATCCGGCTTATTCTTGGGAAGATCAGGAAGTATGGCGCTATTTCACTCATGCTATTGTTCATTTGTCGGTACCGCATATTTTATTTAACCTTTCGTGGTTTTGGTTATTCGGTGGCGCGATTGAACGCCGATTTGGTTCTCTCCATTTTTTATTATTAGTTTTAGTCTCAGCTGCAGTGAGTGGAGCTGTACAGAATTATTTTACCGGTCCCGCCTTTTTCGGGCTATCTGGTGTGGTTTATGCCGTGTTAGGTTATGTGTTGGTGGTGGACAAATTGCACCCGCATAGTTTTGACTTACCAGAAGGCTTTTTTACAATGTTACTGGTAGGGCTTGTATTTGGCTTTATTAGTCCGCTTTTTGGTATTAATATAGGAAACGCTGCTCACATTTCAGGCTTTATCTTAGGATTGGTTTGGGGATTTCTGCAGAGTAAAATTAAGGCTAAATTGTTTAGCTAATTCAAATTTATAGGCATTTATATGAAGCAATCATTACGCCATCAGAAAATAATTGAGCTTGTGAAGCTAAAAGGGTATGCCAGTACAGAAGAGCTGGTTATCGAACTGGAAGTCAGCCCACAGACCATTAGACGAGATCTGAATATCCTTGCAGAACAAGATTTAATTCGTCGTCATCATGGTGGTGCCGCTCCTTCTTCTACCGCAGAAAACTCTGATTACATTGAACGTAAACAATTTTTCCCTTCTCAAAAAAGTGCCATTGCTCGCGAAGTGGCAAAACGTATTCCAAACGGTGCATCCTTATTTATTGATATTGGTACCACGCCTGAAGCGGTAGCTAGTGCCTTGTTAAATCATGAACGGTTACGCATTGTGACGAATAATATCAATGCGGCTCATTTATTACGCCAAAATGAAACCTTTGATATTACGATGGCGGGTGGTTCCTTACGTAAGGATGGTGGCATTATTGGTGAGGCAACCGTTAATTTTATTTCGCAATTCCGGTTAGACTTTGGAATTCTGGGAATTAGTGCAATTGATCTTGACGGTTCATTGTTGGACTATGATTACCATGAAGTCCAAGTTAAACGAGCCATTATAGAAAGCTCTCGCCAAACGTTATTAGCGACCGACCATTCGAAATTCTCTCGACAAGCGATTGTGCGATTAGGGGAGCTTAAAGATGTAGATTATCTTTTCACTGATGATGTGCCAAAACAAATTGCGGATTATTTAGAAAATAGCAATACAAGGTTAGTGATTTGCAAATGATAGAAATAGGAAGTGCGGCCAAAATTGACCGCACTTTTTTGGTAAGCATCCATGCCTAGCCACTGCTGTTTCGACCAATTCAAAATTAACTTCATTCACCCAACCTCCTTATTGATGTGAGATGAAACTAATTTTGCTGCAATAGTTGTTAAATTTTAGGGATACAAATGGAGGGCAAATCATTCGACTGCCAATTCTTTATTTAGGACAACGGGGAAGGTTTGCTTGAAGAGTCAAGAAAGACTAGAGCTTGATAGATCAAGTGGGTACATCGAGATCCCTCTCTAAATGTAATTTATTTATACTGCTGTTTTGGTAAAAAGGGAATCTTAAAATTATAAATATGTGATCGAGATCACAAATTAAATGCAAAAAGAAAGCTGCTTATTTTTGTTTAGAAAATAAGCAGCTATTTTATTGGTTTTATCGATTTAAATTCACCGCGCCTTCGTAACCAAGTTGTCGCCAAGCTTCATAAACTGCAACAGCTACCGAGTTTGATAAGTTCATACTGCGGCTATTTGCTGTCATTGGGATACGGATTTTTTGTTCCATTGGCATTTTATCTAAAATAGACATTGGAATACCACGGGTTTCTGGGCCAAACATTAAATAATCCCCTAATTCAAATTGCACTTCACTATGCGCAGGGCAGCCTTTAGTGGTGAGGGCAAAAAGACGTTTCGGTTTTTCACTTTCTAAAAAGGCTTCAAAGGTTTTATGTTTTTTGATTTCAGCAAATTCATGATAATCCAAGCCGGAACGACGTAATTTTTTATCATCCCAGGTAAAACCAAGCGGCTCGATTAAATGAAGACGAAAGCCAGTGTTGGCACAAAGACGAATAATATTTCCCGTATTTTGCGGAATTTCAGGTTCGTATAACACAATATCTAACATAATGATTTCCTAATTTTTTTGATACAGGCGGTAGCTCACCATACCTGTGGTTTTTTCTTTTAGTAATTGCCAATTTTCAGGCACGCTTAGCGGTTTGTCTTTTTCTGTTTCAACATAAATCAACGCATGAGGTAAGAGCCAATTCTTTTCCTCTAATAGGGTAATTGCTTGTTCAGCTAAACCAAAATGAAAAGGCGGATCCAAAAATACCACATCAAAGTGCGGTTGATTTTGCACTTGTTTTAAAAACTCCAAGCTATTTTGATTGATTACTTGAGCTTGTTCATTCGTCGTTTTTAGCGTTTGCAAATTTTTTTTTAATTGATTCGCTACGGTTTTATCCAACTCTAAAAACGTTACCTGTTTCGCTTGTCGAGAAAGAGCCTCAAAGCCAAGTGAGCCACTACCCGCAAAGCAATCAAGACAATGGCTATCCACAATGTAAGGCATTAACCAGTTGAATAAGGTTTCTTTCACGCGATCACCTGTAGGGCGCAAGCCTTCCGCATTTAAAACCGGTAATTTTCGTCCACGCCAAAGACCCGCGATGATTCGAACTTCGCCTTTGGCATTTTGAACTTGCATTTTTTTCATAAAGAAACAGATTTTTAGTGAAAATTGTGCTTAGTTTAGACGATTTTTTGCTAGAATAGGCAGTATTTTTTAAAGATTTGTGTTTAAGAGAAGAATTTATGTCAGAAGAAAAGAAAAAAGGCGGGTTTTGGGCCTCTCTTTTTGGTCGCAATAAAAAGCAAGAAGAACAAAAAATTGAGCCAACTATTGAAGAGTCATCTGTTGAATCTGCCGATGTTTCGCCTACGGAAGAGATTGTTCACAATAGCGAGAACGTTCAATTAGAACAAGTTGAACAGGAAGAATTACAGGAGTTAGCGGAACAGCTGCAAGAGGATAAAGCTGAGAATACCATTGTTGAGCATATTGAACCTGTTGTAGAAGAAGTGATTTCACCTGAAAGTGCGCTCAATATTGAGCCAGTTTTAGATACACCGGTGATTGAGGCAACGGCTGAAGAGACAGAAAAAACAGAAGGAGTTTCTACCGCACTTTCTGAGGAAGAGCCAACAGAAAGCATTATTGAGCAAGATAATGTCGTTGAAGATCTTCCTGTGGTTGATGCTGAGATTGAGCCTGAAATTGTTGAAGATGTTAAAGATGAATTCCGTTCAGATATTAATACCGAAACGCAAGAAAAACCAAGTGAAGGTGGCTTTTTTAGTCGTTTAGTCAAAGGCTTACTCAAAACTAAACAAAATATTGGTGCAGGTTTCCGAGCGTTCTTTTTAGGTAAAAAGATTGACGATGATTTATTTGAAGAGTTGGAAGAGCAGCTTTTAATTGCCGATATTGGTGTGCCAACAACGAATAAAATCATTAAGAATTTAACGGAGCACGCAAGTCGTAAACAGTTACAAGATGCGGAATTGCTTTACCAACAACTTAAAGTTGAAATGGTAGAAATTCTAAAACCGGTTGCCAAACCATTGGTCATTGATACGACTAAAAAGCCTTATGTTATTTTGATGGTTGGCGTAAACGGTGTAGGTAAAACAACCACAATTGGTAAATTGGCTCGCAAATTCCAAAATGAAGGAAAATCAGTCATGTTAGCGGCAGGGGATACCTTCCGTGCTGCTGCAGTAGAACAACTTCAAGTATGGGGAGAACGTAATAATATTCCGGTTGTGGCACAAAGTACGGGTTCAGATTCTGCGTCTGTAATTTTTGATGCGATGCAATCTGCCGCGGCACGTAATATTGATATTTTAATTGCGGATACGGCTGGTCGTTTACAAAATAAAAATAATCTCATGGATGAATTGAAGAAGATTGTTCGTGTCATGAGAAAATACGATGAAACCGCGCCGCACGAAATCATGCTTACCTTAGATGCGGGTACAGGGCAGAATGCAATTAGCCAAGCTAAACTCTTTAATGAGGCGGTTGGGTTAACAGGTATTACATTAACCAAATTAGATGGAACAGCAAAAGGTGGGGTAATTTTCGCCATTGCAGATCAGTTTAATTTACCAATTCGTTATATTGGTGTGGGTGAAAAGATAGAAGATTTACGCGAATTTAATGCAGAAGAATTTATTGAAGCATTATTTGTTCACGAAAATGAAGAATAAAAAGGAATAATAAAGTGATTCGATTTTCAAATGTCTCTAAAGCTTATCACGGTGCGACTCAGCCGGCCTTACAAGGCTTGAATTTTCATCTTCCTGTTGGAAGTATGACTTATCTTGTTGGGCATTCTGGCGCGGGTAAAAGTACCTTGCTTAAATTAATCATGGGAATGGAAAAGGCGAATGCCGGTAATATTTGGTTTAATGGTCATGATATTACGCGTTTGTCTAAATATGAAATCCCATTTTTACGCCGCCAAATTGGCATGGTTCACCAAGATTACCGTCTATTAACGGATCGTAGCGTAGCAGAAAATGTGGCGTTGCCATCGATTATTGCTGGCATGAACCCGAAAGAAGCACATACACGCGCATTGGTTGCATTAGATCGTGTGGGCTTACGTAGTAAAGCGAATTATATGCCGCCACAAATCTCAGGTGGTGAGCAACAACGTGTGGATATCGCGCGTGCAATCGTACATAAACCGCAACTTTTATTAGCGGATGAGCCTACAGGTAACCTTGATGATGAACTTTCTTTAGGGATTTTTAATCTGTTTGAAGAGTTTAATCGTTTAGGCATGACGGTGTTAATTGCGACACACGATATCAATTTAATTCAACAAAAACCAAAACCATGTCTTGTACTTGAACAAGGCTACTTACGCTATTAAGGATAAAAAATGACAAGACGTATTGATGCTTCTTTTGGCGTGCAAACTGCTTATACTTTGCGTTCTGTTTTGAGCGATTTAGTAAAACGTAAATTTGGTACATTGCTAACAATTTTAGTTATTGCCGTATCTCTCACGATTCCAACGGTGAGCTATTTGTTATGGAAAAATTTACACTTAGCGACGACTCAATTTTATCCGGAAAGCGAACTCACGATCTATTTACACAAAAATTTAAGTGAAGAAGATGCTAACTTAGTGGTAGAAAAAATCCGTCAGCAAGAAGGCGTGGAATCGTTAAATTATGTTTCTCGCCAAGACAGTTTGAAAGAGTTTAAAAGTTGGTCTGGTTTTGGTGAAGAGTTAGAAATTTTAGATGACAACCCATTGCCGGCAGTGGTGATGGTGAAACCGTCTAAAGCGTTTAATGAATCAGAAAAACGAGCTGAGTTACGCGCAAATTTAAATAAAATTAAAGGTGTGCAAGAAGTTCGACTAGATAACGATTGGATGGAAAAATTGACCGCACTTTCGTGGCTTTTCGCACACGTGGCAATTTTCTGTACAGTGTTAATGACAATAGCCGTATTCCTTGTTATCGGAAATAGCATTCGATCCGATGTTTATAGCAGTCGTGCGAGTATTGATGTGATGAAGCTATTAGGTGCAACGGATCAATTTATTCTTCGTCCTTATCTTTATACTGGCATGATTTATGCTGTGCTAGGTGGATTTGTCGCAGCTGTATTTAGTAGTCTTATTGTGGGTTACTTTACTTCAGCCGTGAAATATGTGACGGATATTTTTGCGGTCACCTTTGAGCTCAATGGATTAGGTGTGGGCGAGCTGATCTTCTTATTAGTAAGTTGCTTGATTATGGGCTATGTTGGCGCTTGGATTGCCGCAACAAGACATATTGCAATGTTAGATAACAAACTATAAATTTTATTTATATAAAGTGCGGTCATTTTTCCAGGTGAAAAACACTCGAGAAAATGACCGCACTTTTTTATTTGTGGAAATTAATTGAACAAAAAGCTTGCATAATTAGGTGTTTTTGTGTAATATCCACGGGCTTTCAGATATTGAAAGCCGTTTAATGTAATCATTTATTAAACGAGTATTACGATATGTAATACTAACAATGTTTCCGATTTGGAGACTATATAACAGGTAACTTACACCTCCTTTTCTATTTTGAAGTTAGAATTGTGATTGGTGTTAGTTTTTTATTAGCTAAATTTTATTGGAGCTCTGGTCTAATGCAGAACCAAAGAATCCGTATCCGCTTAAAAGCTTTCGATCACCGTTTGATCGATCAATCTACTGCGGAGATCGTAGAAACAGCTAAACGTACTGGTGCACAAGTTCGTGGTCCAATCCCTTTACCAACTCGTAAAGAGCGTTTCACCGTGTTGATTTCTCCACACGTGAACAAAGACGCGCGTGACCAATACGAAATTCGTACACACAAACGTTTAGTAGATATCGTAGAGCCAACAGAAAAAACTGTTGATGCATTAATGCGTTTAGATTTGGCTGCCGGCGTGGACGTGCAGATCAGCCTAGGTTAATTAAGAGGTTATTACAATGATTGGTTTAGTCGGTCGTAAAGTTGGTATGACCCGTATCTTCAATGAAGACGGTGTTTCTGTACCAGTTACCGTTATCGAAATCGAAGCCAACCGCGTAACTCAAGTTAAAACTCTTGAAAACGATGGCTATACTGCAGTTCAAGTTACTACTGGTTCTAAAAAAGCGAATCGTGTAACTAAACCTGAAGCAGGCCATTTCGTGAAAGCAGGTGTTGAAGCTGGTCGCGGTTTATGGGAATTTCGTACTGAAGGTGAAGAATTCACTTTAGGTCAAGAAATCAATGTTGACATCTTTGCAGATGTTAAAAAAGTAGATGTTACTGGTACTTCTAAAGGTAAAGGTTTCCAAGGTGGTGTTAAACGTTGGAACTTCCGTACTCAAGATGCTACACACGGTAACTCTTTATCACATCGTGTACTTGGTTCTATTGGTCAAAACCAAACTCCAGGTCGTGTGTTTAAAGGTAAAAAAATGGCAGGACATTTAGGTGCTGAGCGTGTAACCGTTCAATCACTTGAAGTTGTTCGTGTAGATGCTGAGCGTAAATTGCTATTAGTAAAAGGTTCTGTACCTGGTGCTATCAATGGCGATGTTATCGTTAAGCCGGCAGTTAAAGCATAAGTCTAGGAGATAGAGATGGAATTACAAGTTGTAGGTGCAAACGCACTAACTGTTTCTGAAACTACCTTCGGACGTGAGTTTAACGAAGCTTTGATTCACCAAGTTGTTGTTGCTTATGCAGCAGGTGCTCGTCAAGGTACTCGTGCGCAAAAAACTCGTGCTGAAGTGTCTGGTTCAGGTAAAAAACCTTGGCGTCAAAAAGGTACAGGTCGTGCTCGTTCTGGTGATATCAAATCACCAATCTGGCGTTCTGGTGGTACAACCTTCGCGGCTAAACCACAAGATCACAGCCAAAAAGTGAACAAGAAAATGTACCGTGGTGCTATCAAAAGCATTCTTTCTGAATTAGTTCGTCAAGACCGTTTGGTTGTTGTTGAAAAATTCGAATTAGATGCACCAAAAACTAAAGTATTAGTACAAAAATTAAAAGATTTAGCAGTTGAAGATGCGTTAATTATCACAGCAAGTTTAGATGAAAATCTATTCTTAGCGGCACGTAACTTATATAAAGTTGATGTACGTGATGTTCAAGGTATCGATCCAGTTAGCTTAATCGCTTTCGATAAAGTGATTGTTACTGTTGACGCTGTGAAACAAATTGAGGAGATCCTAGCATGAGTCAAGAACGTTTGCTAAGCGTGCTACGTGCACCGCACATCTCTGAAAAAGCAACTAACAATGCTGAAAAATCTAACACTGTTGTACTTAAAGTTGCTTTAGATGCGAACAAAGCTGAAATTGCTGCTGCTGTTGCTCAATTATTTGAAGTAAAAGTTGACTCAGTTCGTACTGTGGTTGTTAAAGGTAAAACTAAACGCCGTGGTAACAAAATGGGTCGTCGCAGCGACTGGAAAAAAGCTTATGTAACTTTAGCCGAAGGCCAAAACTTGGACTTCGTGGACAGTGCAGAGTAATCGGAGGAAATTAGAGAATGGCTATCGTTAAATGTAAGCCGACCTCCGCTGGTCGTCGTCACGTTGTTAAAATCGTGAACCCTGAATTATACAAGGGTAAACCTTACGCGCCTCTTCTAGATACTAAATCTAAAACTGGTGGTCGTAACAATTATGGTCGTATTACCACTCGCCACATCGGTGGTGGTCATAAACAACATTACCGTTTAATCGATTTCAAACGTAACAAGTTAGATATCCCAGCGGTTGTTGAACGTTTAGAATATGATCCAAACCGTTCAGCTAACATTGCTTTAGTGCTTTATAAAGATGGTGAACGCCGTTATATCTTAGCACCTAAAGGTTTGTCAGTTGGCGATCAAATCCAATCTGGCGTTAACTCACCAATTAAAGTGGGTAACTCATTACCAATGCGTAATATCCCAGTTGGTTCAACAGTACATAACGTTGAATTAAAACCAGGTAAAGGCGGTCAAATCGCTCGTTCTGCTGGTGCTTATGTACAAATCATCGCTCGTGAAGGCAACTACGTAACTTTACGTTTACGTTCAGGCGAAATGCGTAAAGTATTAGCTGAATGTGTTGCTACAATCGGTGAAGTTGGTAACTCAGAACATATGCTTCGCGTATTGGGTAAAGCTGGTGCTAACCGCTGGAGAGGCATTCGCCCTACAGTTCGTGGTACAGCAATGAACCCAGTAGATCACCCACACGGTGGTGGTGAAGGTCGTAACTTTGGTAAACACCCAGTAACTCCTTGGGGCGTTCAAACTAAAGGTAAGAAAACTCGTCACAACAAACGTACTGATAAATATATCGTACGTCGTCGTGGCAAATAATTTAAATTAATAAGAGGATAAGCCATGCCACGTTCTCTCAAGAAAGGTCCTTTCCTTGACCTACACTTGTTGAAGAAGGTAGAGAAGGCGGTGGAAAGCGGGGATAAAAAACCAATCAAAACTTGGTCCCGTCGTTCAATGATCATTCCTTCAATGATCGGATTGACCATCGCAGTCCATAATGGTCGTCAGCACGTTCCTGTTTATGTATCTGATGAAATGATCGGCCATAAATTAGGTGAATTTGCACCGACTCGTACATACCGCGGTCACGCGGCAGATAAGAAAGCTAAGAAATAAGAGGTAAATAGATGGAAACTATCGCAAAACATCGTTACGCTCGCACTTCTGCCCAAAAAGCTCGCTTAGTTGCCGATTTAATTCGTGGTAAAAAAGTTGCGCAAGCATTAGAAATCTTAACTTTTACTAACAAAAAAGCTGCGGCTTTAGTGAAAAAAGTATTAGAGTCTGCTATTGCTAACGCAGAGCATAATGATGGTGCAGATATCGATGATCTTAAAGTTGCTAAAATCTTCGTTGACGAAGGTCCTAGCATGAAACGTGTTATGCCACGTGCTAAAGGTCGTGCAGATCGTATTTTAAAACGTACTAGCCACATCACTGTGGTTGTGTCAGATCGTTAATAAGTAGAGGAATAGCAATGGGTCAAAAAGTAAATCCAAATGGTATTCGCCTAGGTATTGTAAAACCTTGGAACTCTACTTGGTTCGCGAATACACAAGATTTCGCCGACAATCTTGACGGTGACTTCAAAGTACGCAAATTCTTAACTAAAGAATTAGCAAACGCTTCGGTTTCACGTATTACTATTGAGCGTCCAGCGAGAAGTATTCGTGTAACAATTCACACAGCTCGCCCTGGTATCGTTATCGGTAAAAAAGGTGAAGATGTTGAAAAATTACGTAACGCAGTATCTCAAATAGCTGGCGTTCCGGCTCAAATCAACATTGCTGAAGTGAAAAAACCGGAATTAGATGCAAAATTAGTTGCAGACAGCATCGCTTCTCAATTAGAACGTCGTGTAATGTTCCGTCGTGCTATGAAACGTGCGGTACAAAGCGCAATGCGTTTAGGTGCTAAAGGTATCAAAGTTGAAGTTAGCGGTCGTTTAGGTGGCGCAGAAATCGCACGTTCTGAATGGTATCGTGAAGGTCGTGTACCTCTACATACTCTTCGTGCGGACATCGATTATAACACTGCAGAAGCTCATACTACATACGGCGTAATCGGCGTTAAAGTATGGATCTTCAAAGGTGAAATTTTGGGTGGAATGGCTGCAGTTGCGCAATCAGAACAACAACCTGCCGACAAGCCTAAAAAGGCTCCACGTGGCAAAGGTCGTAAGTAAGGAGAAACGCTAAATGTTGCAACCAAAACGTACAAAATTCCGTAAAGTTCACAAAGGCCGTAACCGTGGTATCGCGGGTGGTACTGAAGTTAGCTTCGGTACATTCGGGTTAAAAGCAGTTGGTCGTGGTCGTTTAACCGCTCGTCAAATTGAAGCGGCTCGTCGTGCAATGACACGTGCAGTTAAACGTCAAGGTAAAATCTGGATCCGTGTTTTCCCAGATAAACCAATTACTGAAAAACCATTAGAAGTCCGTATGGGTAAAGGTAAAGGTAACGTTGAGTACTGGGTAGCCTTAATCCAACCGGGTAAAGTACTTTATGAAATGGATGGTGTGTCAGAAGAGATCGCAAGACAAGCATTTGCATTAGCAGCTGCTAAATTGCCAATCAAGACTACCTTCGTAACTAAGACGGTGATGTAATGAAAGCTCAAGATTTACGTACAAAAAGTGTTGAAGAGCTGAATAATGAATTAGTGAACCTTTTAGGTGAACAATTCAAATTGCGTATGCAAACAGCCACCGGTCAGCTTCAACAAACCCATCAGGCTAAACAAGTGCGTCGTGATATCGCACGCATTAAGACTATTTTAACTGAGAAGGCGGGTGAGTAATGACTGATAAAATTCGTAGCGTACAAGGTAAAGTTGTTAGCGACAAAATGGAAAAATCTTTCGTTGTTGCTATTGAGCGTAAGGTAAAACACCCGTTATACGGTAAATTTATCCGTCGTACAACTAAATTACACGTACACGATGAGAACAACGAAGCCAAATTAGGTGATGTAGTAGAGATTCGCGAATGTCGTCCTCTCTCTAAAACCAAATCTTGGACTTTAGTTCGTGTTGTTGAGAAAGCTGTTATTGCTTAATTAACAAATTAAAAAATAAAAGCCAATGGTTATGCCGTTGGCTTTTTTCTTTCCAAGACTTGCTAAAAAGTCATGAAAATTTGACCGCACTTTAAATACGCTAATTTAAGCATAAAATTTTAATTGCGTTTCTAGCTTGATTTTGGTAAACTCCGCCACCTATCCGCCATATATCTTTATAAGGCATGGGTAGGTTCGTCCCGCAAGGGTGTATTATTAACTTAACGGAGCATAAAATATGATCCAAGAACAGACTATGCTGGATGTTGCTGATAACTCAGGTGCTCGCAGCGTAATGTGTATCAAGGTTCTAGGTGGATCGCACCGTCGTTATGCTGCTATTGGTGATATCATCAAAGTTACTGTAAAAGAAGCAATTCCACGCGGTAAAGTTAAAAAAGGTGATGTATTAAAAGCAGTTGTTGTGCGCACCAAGAAGGGTGTTCGTCGCCCAGACGGATCAGTCATTCGCTTCGATGGTAACGCTTGTGTAATTTTAAACAATAACACAGAGCAACCAATCGGTACTCGTATTTTTGGACCGGTGACTCGTGAACTTCGTTCTGAGAAATTCATGAAGATCATTTCTTTGGCACCAGAAGTACTGTAAGGAGAAGTGAGAAATGGCTGCAAAAATTCGTCAAAACGATGAAGTAATCGTACTTGCCGGTAAAGACAAAGGCAAGCGTGGCAAGGTAACTAAAGTGTTACCAAACGGTAAAGTGTTTGTTGAAGGTATCAACATCATCACTAAACATGAAAAACCAGTTCCTGCTTTAGGACAAGCTGGTGGCTTAGTGAAAAAAGAAGCGGCTATCGATGCTTCTAATGTTGCGATTTTCAATCCAAAAACAAACAAAGCTGACCGTGTAGGTTTTAGATTCGAAGACGGCAAAAAAGTACGTTTCTTCAAATCTAACAATGAAATTATCTAACAAACTGGAGTAATGCGATGGCGAAACTGCATGATTACTACAGAGATCAAGTAGTAAACGAGTTAAAAAATAAATTCGGCTACAAATCTGTCATGCAAGTCCCACGAATCGAAAAGATTACCCTGAATATGGGTGTGGGTGAAGCATTGACCGATAAGAAATTGCTAGACAACGCAGTAGCGGACTTAGCAGCAATTAGCGGTCAAAAACCTTTAGTAACTAAAGCTCGTAAATCTGTTGCTGGCTTTAAAATCCGTCAGGGATATCCAATCGGTTGTAAAGTAACACTACGCGGTGAGCGTATGTGGGAGTTCTTTGAACGTTTAATTACAATTGCTGTTCCACGTATTCGTGACTTCCGCGGTTTAAGCGCGAAATCATTTGATGGTCGTGGTAACTACAGCATGGGTGTGCGTGAACAAATCATCTTCCCTGAAATCGATTACGATAAAGTAGATCGTGTACGTGGTTTAGATATCACTATCACAACTACTGCTAAGAATGATGAAGAAGGTCAAGCACTACTTGCTGCCTTTAATTTCCCATTCCGTAAATAAGGCAGGTTATAATGGCAAAACAATCAATGAAAGCACGCGATGTAAAACGCGTTAAATTGGCTGAAAAATTCTTCGCTAAACGTGCAGAATTAAAGAAAATCATTTCTGATGTCAATGCCTCTGACGAAGATCGTTGGAATGCAGTGTTAAAATTACAAACTTTACCACGTGATTCTAGCGCTAGTCGTCAACGTAACCGTTGCCGCCAAACTGGACGTCCTCACGGCGTTTTACGTAAGTTTGGTTTAAGCCGTATTAAGGTTCGTGAAGCTGCTATGCGCGGCGAGATCCCAGGCCTTAGAAAAGCGAGCTGGTAATATACCACTTTATTTTGGAATCGGAGAAAAAGTACAATGAGTATGCAAGATCCAATCGCAGATATGTTGACCCGTATTCGTAACGGTCAAGCTGCGAACAAAGTTGCAATCAATATGCCTTCTTCCAAGCTAAAAGTGGCAATTGCCAACGTATTAGCTGCTGAAGGTTATATCGAAAGCGTTAAAGTTTTAGAAGGTGCAAAACCTGAATTGGAAATTACTTTAAAATATTTCCAAGGCAAACCGGTTGTAGAAAGCATCCAACGTGTAAGCCGTCCTGGTCTTCGTATTTACAAACGTAAAGACGAATTACCAAAAGTTATGGGTGGTTTAGGTGTTGCTGTAATTTCTACATCTAAAGGTGTTATGACTGACCGTGCAGCTCGTCAAGCGGGCTTAGGCGGTGAGATCATCTGTTACGTAGCTTAATAGAGGGGTAGGAAAATGTCTCGTGTTGCAAAGGCACCTGTTAATATTCCTGCCGGCGTTGAAGTTAAACTCGACGGTCAGCTATTAACAGTAAAAGGAAAAAATGGCGAGTTATCTCGCACAATTCATCACTCAGTTGAAGTTAAACAAGATAATGGTCAATTTACTTTCACTCCACGTGAAGGTTTTGTTGAAGCGAATGCTCAATCGGGTACAGCTCGTGCATTAGTTAATGCAATGGTTATCGGTGTTACTGAAGGCTTCACTAAGAAATTACAACTAGTGGGTGTTGGTTACAGAGCTCAAGTTAAAGGCAACGTAGTTGCATTAAGCTTAGGTTTCTCTCACCCTGTGGAGCACACTTTACCAGCAGGTATTACTGCAGAATGCCCTTCACAAACGGAAATCGTTTTAAAAGGTGCTGACAAGCAGTTAATTGGTCAAGTTGCAGCAGATATTCGTGCTTATCGCCGTCCTGAACCTTATAAAGGTAAAGGTGTACGTTACTCTGATGAAGTAGTACGTATGAAAGAGGCTAAGAAGAAATAATTAAGGTAACACTATGGATAAGAAATCAGCTCGTATCCGTCGTGCAGCTCGTGCACGTCATATGATGAGAGAGCAAGGTGTAACTCGTCTAGTTATTCACCGTACTCCGCGTCATATCTACGCACAAGTTATTGCACCAAACGGTTCAGAAGTGCTTGCCGCTGCTTCAACTGTTGAAAAAGCAATTCGTGAGCAAGTTAAATATACCGGTAATAAAGATGCCGCAGCAGTAGTAGGTAAACTTGTTGCTGAGCGCGCATTAGCAAAAGGCGTTAAAGACGTTGCTTTTGACCGTTCCGGTTTTAAATATCATGGTCGTGTCCAAACTTTAGCGGACGCTGCACGTGAAGCTGGTCTACAGTTCTAATGAGGTAAATTGAGATGTCAAACATCGAAAAACAAGCTGGTGAACTGCAAGAGAAGCTAATCGCAGTAAACCGTGTATCAAAAACTGTAAAAGGTGGTCGTATTATGAGCTTTACTGCTTTAACAGTAGTAGGCGATGGTAACGGTCGCGTAGGTTTTGGTTATGGTAAAGCTCGTGAAGTTCCGGCAGCGATCCAAAAAGCGATGGAAAAAGCACGTCGCAATATGATTAATGTCGCTTTAAATGAAGGTACATTACAACACCCAGTTAAAGGTGTTCACACTGGTTCTCGCGTATTTATGCAACCAGCTAGCGAAGGTACAGGTATCATCGCAGGTGGTGCAATGCGTTCAGTGTTAGAAGTTGCTGGTGTACGTAACGTTCTTTCTAAAGCGTATGGTTCAACCAACCCAATCAACGTTGTTCGTGCAACTATTGATGCATTAGCAAATATGAAATCACCAGAAATGGTAGCTGCTAAACGTGGCAAAACCGTTGATGAAATTTTGGGGTAATTGATAATGGCTAAAACTATTAAAGTAACTCAAGTTCGTAGCGCAATTGCTCGTTTACCGAAGCACAAAGCTACCTTGCGTGGTCTTGGTCTTCGCCATATGCACCATACTGTTGAGTTAATCGATACTCCGGCAGTACGTGGTATGATTAACCAAGTTTCATACATGGTTAAAGTGGAGGAGTAAGAGAATGCGTTTAAATACTCTATCTCCGGCTGAAGGTGCTAAGCACAGTGCAAAACGCCTTGGTCGTGGTATTGGTTCAGGTTTAGGAAAAACTGGTGGTCGTGGTCATAAAGGTCAAAAATCTCGTACAGGCGGCGGTGTTCGTCGTGGTTTCGAGGGTGGTCAGATGCCATTATACCGTCGTTTACCAAAATTTGGTTTCACTTCAATGAAGTCAGCTGTAACTGCTGAAGTTCGTTTAAACGAATTAACAAAAGTTGAAGGAAATGTTGTCACTTTAGAGGCATTAAAAGCTGCAAATATTTTAACTAAAGATATTCAATTCGCTAAAGTTATCTTAGCTGGTGAAGTGAAATCTGCAGTTACTGTACGTGGTTTACGTGTAACTAAAGGTGCAAAAGCAGCAATCGAAGCTGCTGGCGGTTCAGTTGAGGAATAATTAGCAAATGGCTAAACAACCAGGTTATCAAAGCAGAAGTACTAATAGTGGTACTGGTGAACTAAAAAGCAGATTGCTTTTTGTATTAGGTGCACTTATCGTTTATCGTATTGGTTCTTTTATTCCGCTTCCTGGTATTGATGCCGCCGTGCTAGCTCAATTAGTTGAACAACAAAAAGGCACCATCATTGATATGTTAAACATGTTCTCTGGTGGTGCATTGAGCCGAGCATCAATTTTAGCATTAGGTATCATGCCGTATATCTCGGCATCTATCGTAATGCAATTGCTTGCTACGGTTTCACCTGCTTTAGCAGAATTGAAAAAAGAAGGTGCAGCAGGACAAAGAAAAATCACCAAGTATACTCGTTATGCAACGGTGGTTTTTGCTACTATCCAAGCTATCGCAATTTCTACCGGTTTACCGAATATGTTGCCACAATTAGTGCCAAATATCGGTTTTACTTTTTACTTCACAGCAGTAGTGAGCCTTGTTACCGGAACCATGTTCTTAATGTGGTTAGGTGAGCAAATTACTGAAAGAGGTATTGGTAACGGTATCTCAATTCTTGTTTTTGGTGGTATTGTTGCAGGATTGCCACATGCAATCATCGAAACAGTTGAGCAAGCTCGTCAAGGACAAATGCATCCTTTAGTTCTTCTACTAATCGCTGCTATTGTTTTTGCAGTAACTTACTTTGTTGTCTTCGTAGAACGTGGACAACGTAGAATTCGTGTTGAATATGCTAAGCGTCAACAAGGACGTCAAATTTTAGGTGGTCATTCAACTCACTTACCATTAAAAGTTAATATGGCAAACGTAATGCCAGCAATTTTTGCTTCAAGCATTATTTTATTCCCTGCTACATTGACACAATGGTTTGGTCAGAATGATAAGTTTGAGTGGTTAAATGACTTATCAATGTTGTTGAATCCTGGACAACCTTTATATCTTCTTGTTTATGCGGTAGCGATTATTTTCTTCAGTTTCTTCTACACTGCAATGCAATATAATCCACGTGATACAGCAGATAATCTAAAAAAATCTGGTGCATTTATCCCAGGAATTAGACCAGGTGAACAAACATCTCGTTACATTGATAAAGTAATGACTCGCTTAACATTAATTGGCGGTCTTTATGTAACGTTCGTATGTTTAGTCCCTTACATTATGACATCAGCATGGGATGTTAAATTCTACTTCGGTGGTACTTCCTTATTAATCGTTGTTGTTGTAATTATGGATTTTATCGTGCAAGTTCAGAGTCACTTAATGTCGTCTCAATATGAATCTGCGTTAAAAAAAGCAAACCTTAAAGGTTTTGGACAGTAATTGTTCATTTAAGTAAAAAGGATAAGCAATGAAAGTTCGTGCTTCCGTTAAGAAGATGTGTCGTAACTGTAAAATTGTTAAACGTGAAGGTGTTGTTCGCGTATTATGCAGCGACCCTAAACACAAACAACGTCAAGGTTAATTAACATTTCTTCTTGCAAAGAACCGGTTGAGTAGTTATACTACTCAACTCATTTATGTCCTTGGTATTCTGTTTGAGTATCCTGAAAACGGGCTTTTCAAGATCAGAATACCAAATTAGTTAAAATAATAGGAGTGCATAGTGGCCCGTATTGCAGGCATTAACATTCCTGATCACAAACACGCTGTAATCGCTTTAACTGCAATTTACGGTATCGGTAAAACTCGTTCTAAAAGCATTTGTGCTGCGGCGGGTATTGCTGAAGATGTTAAGATCAGCGAATTGTCTGAAGAGCAGATTGACAAACTGCGTGACGAAGTTGGTAAATTTACCGTTGAAGGTGACTTACGTCGTGAAGTAACACTAAACATCAAACGTCTTTTAGACTTAGGTTGTTACCGTGGTTTACGTCATCGTCGTAGTTTACCGGTACGTGGTCAACGTACTAAAACTAATGCGCGTACCCGTAAGGGTCCACGTAAGCCGATCAAAAAATAGTCGGGGTAAATAAAGAATGGCTAAAACACCAGTTCGTGCACGTAAACGTGTAAAAAAACAAGTTGTAGATGGCGTAGCACACATTCACGCATCTTTCAATAATACAATCGTTACCATTACTGACCGTCAAGGTAATGCTTTAGCTTGGGCTACAGCAGGTGGTTCAGGTTTCCGTGGTTCTCGTAAATCTACCCCGTTCGCTGCACAAGTTGCTGCAGAACGTTGTGCTGAAATCGTTAAAGAATTCGGCTTAAAGAACTTGGAAGTTATGGTTAAAGGTCCGGGTCCGGGTCGTGAATCAACAATCCGTGCATTAAATGCAGCGGGTTTCCGTATCACGAACATCACTGATGTGACTCCGATTCCTCATAACGGTTGTCGTCCACCGAAAAAACGTCGTGTTTAATGGCGTAATAGGATAGTTGGAGAAAGAAAATGGCAAGATATTTGGGCCCTAAACTCAAGCTCAGCCGTCGTGAAGGCACTGATTTATTCCTTAAATCAGGTGTGCGTGCGATTGATTCAAAATGTAAAATTGATACAGCACCAGGTCAACACGGTGCTCGTAAACCGCGTTTGTCTGACTATGGTAGTCAATTACGTGAAAAACAAAAAGTTCGTCGTATCTATGGTATTTTAGAGCGTCAATTCCGTAACTACTATAAAGAAGCAAACCGTTTAAAAGGTAATACTGGTGAAAACTTACTAGTATTATTAGAAGGTAGATTGGATAACGTTGTTTATCGCATGGGATTTGCTGCAACTCGCGCAGAAGCTCGTCAATTAGTGAGCCACAAAGCGATTGTCGTAAATGGTCGTGTTGTAAATATCCCATCTTTCCAAGTTTCTGTAAATGATGTCGTTGCTGTTCGTGAGAAATCTAAAAAACAAGCACGTATTAAAGCATCATTAGAATTAGCAGAACAAAGAGAAAAACCAACTTGGTTAGAAGTTGATTCTGCGAAAATGGAAGGTGTGTTCAAACGTGTTCCTGAACGTTCTGATTTATCAGCAGACATTAACGAACATCTGATCGTTGAGCTTTACTCTAAATAATAGTTAAGCTTAAAAGCAAAGAGAGGATAAAATGCAGGGTTCTGTTACAGAATTTTTAAAACCACGCTTAGTAGATATCGAGCAAATTAGCTCTACTCATGCTAAGGTGATCTTAGAACCGTTAGAGCGTGGCTTTGGTCATACTCTAGGGAATGCATTACGTCGTATCCTTCTGTCTTCAATGCCAGGTTGTGCTGTAACTGAAGTAGAAATTGATGGCGTATTGCATGAATATAGTAGTAAAGAAGGTGTTCAGGAAGATATTCTTGAAGTTCTTTTAAACCTTAAAGGTCTAGCGGTTAAAGTACAGAATAAAGATGATGTTATTCTGACATTAAATAAATCTGGAATTGGCCCTGTTGTTGCAGCAGATATCACCCACGATGGTGATGTTGAGATTGTTAATCCATCACATGTAATCTGTCACTTAACAGACGAAAACGCATCTATTAATATGCGTATTCGTGTTCAACGTGGTAGAGGTTATGTACCTGCATCTGCTCGTACTCATTCACAAAATGAAGATCGTCCAATCGGTCGTTTATTAGTAGACGCTTGTTATAGCCCGGTTGACCGTATTGCTTACAATGTTGAAGCAGCACGTGTTGAACAACGTACTGACTTAGATAAACTAGTTATCGAGTTAGAAACTAACGGGACTATTGATCCGGAAGAAGCAATTCGTCGTGCAGCAACAATTTTAGCAGAGCAACTCGATGCATTCGTTGATTTGCGTGATGTTCGTCAACCTGAAGTCAAGGAAGAAAAACCGGAATTTGATCCGATTTTATTACGTCCTGTTGATGACTTAGAGTTGACAGTTCGTTCTGCTAACTGTTTGAAAGCAGAAACAATTCACTATATCGGTGACTTAGTACAACGTACAGAAGTTGAGTTATTAAAAACGCCTAATCTTGGTAAGAAATCTCTTACTGAAATTAAAGACGTTCTCGCTTCACGTGGCTTGTCACTTGGTATGCGCCTTGAGAATTGGCCACCAGCAAGTATTGCTGAAGACTAGTTTGGTCATAGGTTAAGATTTTTCTGAGAAGGATAAGATCATGCGCCATCGTAAGAGTGGTCGTCAACTAAACCGTAATAGCAGCCATCGCCAAGCGATGTTCCGTAACTTAGCAAGTGCTTTAGTTAGTCATGAAATCATCAAGACTACTTTACCAAAAGCTAAAGAATTACGTCGTGTAGTTGAACCGTTAATTACATTAGCAAAAGAAGATAGCGTTGCAAACCGTCGTTTAGCATTCGCTCGTACTCGTAACATCGAAACTGTTGCGAAATTATTCAATGAATTAGGTCCACGTTTTGCTCAACGTGCAGGTGGTTACACCCGTATCTTAAAATGTGGTTTCCGTGCAGGTGACAACGCTCCAATGGCATACATTGAGTTAGTTGATCGTCCAGAAGTTGCAGAAGCAGCAGCGGAATAATAATTTGTTATAAAATGAAAAGGCTCACTAATGTGAGCCTTTTTTATATTTCTTTTTCTAGAATTCAGCTTCAGCTCTGAATGTCATTTTTTCACCTGTGATGGGGTGCGTAATCATAAGTTCTTCTGCATGTAAGCATAGGCGAGGTGACATCGCTTTAGCTTGTGGGTGAGAATAAAATTTGTCACCTAAAATAGGATGTCCTAGTGCGAGTGTATGTAAACGTAGTTGATGTGAACGTCCTGTGATTGGAGTCAGTTTAACTCGAGTGCAGTTAGTCGGTAACCGTTCTAAAACTTCATAAAACGTGACCGCTCTTTTGCCGAAAACAAAATCAATGCGTTGGCGTGGGCGATTTTCCCAATCACAAATCATAGGAAGATTAATTTCCCCACTATCTTGTTCTAAGTGTCCCCACACTAATGCTTGATAATATTTTTTGGGCTCACGTTCACGAAATTGACGTTTTAACTCTTTATCTGCTGCTTTACTTAATGCAAATAGAATAATCCCGCTTGTGGCCATATCTAAGCGGTGCGCAGGTTCACAAAATCCAAATTTCTCTTTCACCCGGCTCATTGCACTGTCATAGTATTCTGGCTGATTGCCCGGGACTGAAAGTAAACCGCTTGGCTTGTTTACCACGCAGATATGATTATCTTGATAGATAATATCTAAATACGGTTCTAAAGGTGGATGGTATTCAATAAGTGCCATATTATTCCTTGTTTGTCACTATTACCCGAAGGCTATCTAATCGCCAGCTTGCTTTACTTAACTCTTCCAGAGAAAGCACACGTTGTTTTTCTAATACATTAATTTCCGCTTGGCGAATATTTTTATTTACTGCTTTTAAGGCTATAAGTCGATTGAGCTCAGTGCTCAATGTTTGATCTGCTAATCTACTGGCTTCTTGAATTTGAGCTTGTGCGATTTCAGTTATTTTGCGATCGCCTAGTTTAATTAATTGCTCAATATTTGGACGAGCCATTTTGACCATTTTATTCGCAATGTCTTTGCTTAGTGGCTTAAGTTTATTTTGCAATGTATCAAAATTAACTTGTCCGGCTAGATTATTTCCTTTGCTATCTAGTAATAATCGAACAGGCGTAGGCGGAAGAAAACGATTCAGTTGCAAACCTTTTGGTGATTGGCTTTCAATCATATAAATCAATTCAACCAAAAGAGTGCCTGCAGGTAGCTGTTTATTAACTAATAATGCCATCGATGCTTTGCCGATGTCACCAGAAGCGATTAAATCAATGCCTTGACGTATCATTGGATGATCCCAGGTAAGAAATTCTAATTCCTCACGAGCAAGGGCTAGTTGTCGGTCAAAAGTTACTGTGACACCTTCTTCTTTTAGTCCTGGAAAATCAGGAACAAGCATGGTGCCTGTTGGCGTGATGACAATGCTGTTTTCACCTAAATCATTTTGTTCTACACCAATAATATCAAATAAATTCAGTGCAAAATCGACTAATTGGGGTGAATTATCAGTTTGAGCGATTTCTGCCGCAAGTCGCTGTGCCTTTTCTCCACCATTAGAATTTAATTCTAACAAACGATCACGACCTTTCTCTAAGGCTAAACGCAATGCTTTTGCTTGTTTTTGCGTTTGGAGGATGAGTTGCTCAAAATCTGCTTTATTTTCTGACCGCTCTTTTAATAAAGCTTCATATTGTTCAAACAATGCCATACCAATAGGGCAAGTTTGTTCAAAAGCATTTAAGCCCTCATGATACCAACGTGCTAAATCTTGCTGTACAGAGCCTGCTAGGCAGGGTACGTAAATTTGTACGTCTCTCGTTTGCCCGATGCGATCTAAACGGCCAATGCATTGCTCAAGTAAGTCAGGATTTTCTGGTAAATCGAAGAGTACGAGATGACAAGCAAATTGGAAGTTTCTTCCTTCAGAACCGATGCTTGAACTCAGTAAAACTTGTGCACCATTATCAGTATCTGCAAAATAAGCCGCTGCACGATCTCGTTCAATAATCGACATTCTTTCATGGAAAACGGCACTGCGAATGGCTTCTTTTTCTCTTAAAATTTGCTCAAGTTGAATTGCCGTTTGTGCTGTTTTACAAATGACTAAGATTTTTTCATTTCGGTGTGATTTTAAGAAATCAATTAACCAATGAATTTTTTCATCAGCCTCTGTCGCATCAATCGTTACCTGGTGATAAACCCGATGTGGAAAACCTTTTACACCTTGGCGTGTATTGCGAAATAAAATACGGCTTGTACCATGTCGATCGATAAGATTTTGAATGAGCTCTTGTCGAGCAGCTTGTTTCTCCTCATCATTATGACAGGCTAAAGCTTTGAATAATGGTTCGACATCCTGTTCATTGAGTAAATCAGAAATATGATTTTTTTCGACCGCACTTAGCGGCTTCTCTGAGAGTAAAGATTGAACAGCATCCGCAACAGGCTGATAGTTTTCTTGCTCCTTCAAGAACGCCTGGTAATCATAAAAACGCTCAGGATCAAGCAAGCGTAAGCGTGCAAAATGGCTTTCCAAACCCAGTTGTTCTGGCGTTGCGGTGAGTAATAAAACGGATGGAATAGCGTTCGCTAATTGTTCCACCAATAAATAAGCGGCACTTAGCGCATTTTCAGACCAAGCCAAATGATGCGCTTCATCGACAATTAAGCTGTCAAATTCAGCTTCAATAGCTTGTTGTACACGATTGGGATGGGCTTTCAACCAATCTAATGCACAAATAATTAAACTTTCCGTGCTAAATGGATTGATCGCTTGTTCGGCAAAATCTTCACAACGTTCTTCATCAAATAATGAAAAATGTAAATTAAAACGGCGAAGCATTTCGACAAGCCATTGATGTTGCAAGGTTTCCGGTACAATAATTAATACACGTTGTACTTTTTCAGCAAAAAGCTGATTTTGCAAAATCATCCCTGCTTCAATGGTTTTACCTAACCCTACTTCATCTGCCAAGAGCACGCGAGGATTAACACGATTTCCCACCTCTTGTGCAATATGAAGCTGATGAGGAATTAAACCCGCACGATTGCCTCGTAATCCACGCAAAGGCGATTGGAATTGAGCTTGTTGATGTAGAAGGGTTTTATAACGCAACGCAAAATGTTCACTGCGGTCAATTTGCGATGAAAAGAGGCGATCTTTCGCTTGGCTAAAGGAAATAATCGGAGAAAGTTCTTTTTCATTGACGATAATCTCTTCGCCTTGCGCATTTTTGGCTAAATAAAATAAGAGACCATTCATTTCTTGAACATCAAGAACTTCACCTTGCCAACCAGCCTGGTGATGAAGTTGTTCCCCTTTATTCAATACAATTCGGGTTAAGGGAGCTTGTGCCACCGCATAAATTCGGGTTTCATCTGTGGCGGGAAAGTGAAGGGTAACTGAACGGAAATCTAAGTCAGTAATTATCCCTAATCCGAGGCTATTTTCTGTTTCGCTAATCCAACGTTGACCGATTGCAAATGACATCATCTTCCTCTTAATGAATCTCTTAAAATGGGGCGATATTGTAGTCTGATTATAAGGGAAAGCAAGGTAGGGACATCTAAAAGTATGAAAAATAAAGTGTGATTTATCTCACAATAATCAAATTAAATACCCGCTATGCTTTACTTTAAAAAAGTGCGGTGTAAAAATGGCGTACTTTTTATAAAACAGGAGTGTTCCATGAATTGGACAGAACGACTTAAAGAAGAATTTTTATCCGGTTGGAAGCCTTTTGAAGTGGCATGGGTAGTTATTTTTCTTGCTGCACAAATTATTGCTTA
The DNA here is from genome assembly GCF_001055095.1 of Parahaemophilus parainfluenzae. Lineage (GTDB taxonomy): Bacteria > Pseudomonadota > Gammaproteobacteria > Enterobacterales > Pasteurellaceae > Haemophilus_D > Haemophilus_D parainfluenzae_Z. The sequence goes on along the minus strand of NZ_JVHG01000023.1, from coordinate 203,575 downwards.
TGTTCTTGCACCGGATAGACCATTAGGCATGATTTCGGGGATTGCAGGTATTCTCTGTGTGGTATTGGTGAGTAAAGGAAAAATTAGTAATTATTTCTTTGGGCTTATTTTTGCTTACACCTATTTTTATGTCGCCTGGGGAAACAATTTCCTGGGTGAAATGAATACGGTGCTCTATGTGTATATCCCATCACAATTTATCGGTTATTTTATGTGGAAACAACACATGCAAAACGATAATGGCGGTGAAAGTGTGATTGCAAAAGCCTTAACACCAAAAGGTTGGGCAATTTTACTCGTGAGTGTTGGGATTGGTACATTCTGCTTTGTACAGGCTTTAAAGGCAGCAGGCGGGAGTTCTACGGGATTAGATGGCTTAACCACGATTATCACCGTAGCGGCGCAATTATTGATGATTTTGCGTTATCGTGAGCAATGGTTATTATGGATTGTTTTAAATGTGCTTTCTATTTTACTTTGGGCAGAACAGCCAGCGATGTACTTAATGTATAGTGCTTACTTACTTAACTCATTATATGGTTATTACAACTGGACGAAACTCGTCAAAGTGGAAAACCATTAATCACATCAATAGAAAAGGGCATAGTCATATGCCCTTACATTTTTAAATAAAATGCCTTCGTCAATGCAATAAATTCCTCTGTGTACTGATTGTTTTCGTTATAAATCACCAAGCTATCTTTTACCAGTGGTAAATGCTCTCGGCTAAACGTGAGTAACATTCGTTGTGGTGCTTTCCCTGTCTTTGTAATGACATTAGTCTGCTTAATACAATAAAGTGCGGTTGAATTTATCAATGTTTTTCCCGCCTCATAAGGCAAGACAAAACTGATTTTTCCTTTTTCGGATAAACAACTCGCCGCCCAATTTAACCAATCTAAATGGCTTTGTTGAACATAACGAGCAAGTGCTCGCTCATCATTTTTACATTCTATACCTTGCGCAAAATAAGGCGGATTCGCCACAATTAAATCAAATTGATGTGCAGTTTGTTGGCAATAGGTTTGCACATCTTGGTGTGTTAAATGAAGACGATTGTGCCATGGCGAAGCCTTGAAGTTTTCTTGCGCTTGTTGAGCGGCGAGGGAATCGAGTTCAACGGCTTCAATTTGGCAATGCTCATGACTTCGTTGGGCGAGCATTAATGCAACCAAGCCCGTGCCAGTCCCCATATCTAGAATATACTGACAATCAGACACATCCGCCCAAGCACCCAGTAAAATGCCATCTGTGCCGACTTTCATCGCACAATGTTGTTGATTAATATGGAATTGTTTGAAGGTAAAGCTGCTCATAAAATCTTGCGGAAAATGACCGCACTTTCAGGTATAATCAGCCCAAATTTTAACAAATTAACGCAAAATAATGAATTTATCCCCATTTGAAGAATTCGATCTTTCCCCTGAATTATTAAAGGCCTTAGAAAAGAAAGGTTATACCCGCCCAACCGCCATCCAATTAGAAGCGATTCCGGCAGCAATGGAAGAGCGTGACGTGTTAGGTTCTGCACCAACAGGTACAGGAAAAACTGCCGCATTTTTATTGCCAGCGATTCAGCATTTATTGGATTATCCACGTCGTAAGCCAGGCGCACCTCGCATTTTAATTTTAACGCCAACCCGTGAGTTAGCGATGCAGGTTGCGGAACAAGCGGAAGAACTGGCTCAATTCACGCATTTGAAGATTGCTACGATTACCGGTGGTGTGGCGTATCAAAATCATGGGGAAGTATTTAATTCAAATCAGGATATCGTAGTAGCAACACCGGGGCGTTTATTACAATACATCAAAGAAGAGAACTTTGATTGTCGTGCGGTAGAAATACTGATTTTTGATGAAGCAGATCGCATGTTGCAAATGGGCTTTGGCCAAGATGCAGAGAAAATTGCGGCTGAAACACGTTGGCGTAAACAAACTCTCCTTTTCTCAGCGACATTAGAAGGGGAGTTATTAGTTGATTTCGCAGAACGTTTATTGAATGACCCAGTAAAAATCGATGCAGAGCCAAGCCGTCGTGAGCGTAAGAAAATCAACCAATGGTATTATCACGCCGATAGCAATGAACATAAAATCAAGTTACTTGCACGTTTTATTGAAACCGAAAAAGTGAGCCGTGGTATTGTGTTTGTCCGTCGTCGCGAAGATGTGCGTGAGCTTTCTGAAACCTTGCGTAAGCGTGGCATTCGCTCTACTTATCTAGAAGGCGATATGGCGCAAACGCAACGTAATAATGCCATTGATAAATTAAAATCAGGTGTTGTTACTGTGTTAGTGGCTACTGACGTGGCTGCTCGCGGGATTGATATTGATGATGTGACGCACGTCATGAACTTTGATTTACCTTATAGTGCCGACACGTATTTACACCGTATTGGTCGTACCGCTCGTGCAGGGAAAAAAGGCACCGCAGTTTCTTTTGTGGAAGCCCATGATTACAAATTGCTCGGTAAAATTAAACGCTACACGGAAGAGCTGTTGAAAGCACGTATTTTAGAAGGGCTAGAACCGCGTACTAAACCACCGAAAGATGGGGAAGTAAAATCTATGTCTAAAAAGCAAAAAGCGCGTATTAAAGAAAAGCGTGAAGAAAAGAAAAAATCAGAGGTGAAGAAAAAAGCTAAACTGCGTCATAAAGATACGAAAAATATTGGCAAACGCCGTAAACCTAGCGCAGAAAAAACAGCCGAGAAATAATAAAAAACAACCGCACTTAATTAAGTACGGTTATTTTTTTGACTATTTATTGACTTGGCTACCGATTACGCCACCTAATGCGGCACCACCTAATGTGGTCGCGGTATTACCACCAAGCATATAGCCTGCTACGCCACCAATAGCTGCGCCAGCTGTTGTATTTTTTTGTGTACGGTTCATATTTCCACATGCAGCAAGGGAAATAACAGTCATCGCGATAACAAGTGATTTTCCAATTAATTTCATAGGATCTCTCCGTGTTTAACATATAAAACTATCCATATTGATAGTATTCTATAAGACAAACGGAGATGAATGAAAGTTCAGTAAATATATTTAATAGGATTGTTTATCGTATTTTTAATCGTATTTTTATAAGGGTGTTACATTTAATATATTGTTTTAAAATGATATAATTCCAATCTGGATTTATTTAATAACCCTAAGAGGAATCTACTATGAAAGTAAAACATACTTTATTATTAACTGTATTATCAGTTGCTTTAGCTGCTTGTGGCAGTGGTGGTGGCAGTGGTGATAGCAATAGCAATAGCAATAGCTCTAGCAATAGCTCTAGCCCTGCACCAAATAATTCTTCGAATAAAAAAGTTGAATTGAAGAAAGATAAAGTAACAGGCTTGAGTTTTACAGGAAACAATTCGATTTTCTTCGATTCTTATGAAAGAGACAATAATATTGATAAATTAAGTGTAAGAGGGAAAGATATTCCACTAGTTGGATCTGATATGATTCGTAATGATGGTTGGTTGCAAGATGCTAAGTCGACAACCTCTGGTGTTACAACTCGAATGATTGGTGATAACCTAAAAAATGCTCGTTATGGTTTGGTGGTTGATCAGATGTCGCATGAGGGTATTCTTTTTGCTCAGGGTAGAGAAACTGATGTAGAAAATATTCCAGCTAGTGGCTCAGCAAGATATGAAGGTCAACATTTGATTGAAGTAGATAATAAAGATAACAAGTTTAGCAACGCTAAATATTACCTTGTAACCGGTAAAGCAACACTTGACGTCAATTTCGGTGATAAGACTATTTCTGGCGCTTTTGAAGTTCCAGCTGAAGATGGTAAAGGTAAAGCAGATCTTCCTTTCAATGCTCAAATTAAAGGCAATAAATTTAGTAATGAAGACGCATCCTCAGTTAGAAGTTTAAGAGTTTCTGGTGGTTTTTATGGCAAAAATGCTGAAGAGGTTGCGGGAGTTTATAATAACTTCAATAGATATGGCGGAGCTTTTGGTGCTAAAAAAGTAAGCAATTAATTATTCTATTTGGTTTGGCCCTGTCTACTTGGCAGGGCCATTATCTAATACTTTCGCAACCACTTTCAAATATTCAATCGCCAATCCATGGTGTCCTGTACTCGCATTAAATACTAAATCTTCACTTAATACACCACAAGGCATATCCTCTGGGATTTTACCGTCCTCATAAGCTTGATAATCTTCTCGCCAGTCACCATCAAAATAATAGTGTTCTAAGGTTTTCATTTTTGGTAAGAAAGCCTGCCATTTTTCAAGAAATTGTTCTGCGTCGGCTAAGAAACTCTCTGCTTCATTAAGAAGGTTTTCCATTTCTGAAATTTTATCTAAGCGTGATTGAGGTAACATAGGTTTCTCCAAAATAAGGTAAAAATAAACCGCACTTTATGTGAACAAAGTGCGGTGAGTTTATCATACGTTTTTAGACTTACACATCATAAGTAGTAGATGCAGTATTACCGCCGCGACCTGTCCAGTTGGTGTGGAAGAATTCACCGCGTGGTTTGTCAGTACGCTCATAAGTATGTGCGCCGAAGTAGTCACGTTGTGCTTGCAATAAGTTTGCTGGCAAACGGGCTGAAGTGTAACCGTCTAAGAAGGTAATCGCAGATGCCATACATGGCATTGGAATGCCCACTTCGATAGATTTTGCCACCACTTTACGCCAGTCACTTAATGCGTTTTCTAAAATGCCTTTGAAGTAGCTATCTGAACCCAAGAAGATTAAATCTGGATTTGCTTCATATGCATCGCGAATGTTACCTAAGAAACGGCTACGGATAATACAACCTTCACGCCATAATAACGCTGTTGCACCGTAGTTGATGTTCCAGCCAAATTGTTCAGAGGCTTCACGAATCAGCATAAAGCCTTGTGCGTAAGAAATGATTTTTGACGCCAATAATGCTTTACGTACTGCTTCAATCCACACTTTTTTATCACCTTCAACCGGTTGAATTGTTTTGCCAAATAATTGATTAGCGGCAACACGTTGATCTTTAAATGAAGATACGCAACGAGCAAAGACGGATTCAGTGATTAAGGTTAATGGAATACCAAAATCTAATGCATTGATACCCGTCCATTTACCTGTCCCTTTTTGGCCTGCCGTATCTAAAATTTTTTCAACTAATGGTTCACCATCAGCATCTTTATAACCAAGAATATCGGTCGTGATATCGATTAAATAGCTATCAAGTTCAGTTTTTTTCCATTCTGCGAAGATCGCTTGCATTTCTTCATAGCTTAAGCCTAAACCTTCTTTTAAGAATTGGTAAGCCTCACAGATTAATTGCATATCGCCATATTCGATACCATTGTGAACCATTTTCACAAAGTGGCCTGCACCTTCACCGCCAACCCAGTCACAGCAAGGCTCACCTTGTTCGGTTTTAGCTGAGATTGCTTGGAAGATTGGTTTGACATATGGCCATGCTTCTTGGTTACCACCCGGCATAATAGATGGTCCATGACGCGCACCTTCTTCACCACCAGAAACCCCCGAACCGATAAAGCGGATGCCTTTTTCAGCCAATGCTTTTACACGACGGTTGGTATCAGGATAGTTTGAGTTACCCCCATCAATAATGATGTCGCCTTCTTCTAAATGTGGCAGTAATGCTTCAATGAATTGATCCACTACATCACCCGCGCGCACCATTAACATCACTTTACGTGGTTTTTCTAATTTAGAAGCTAAATCTTCTAAAGAATATGCGCCAATAATATTGGTGCCTTTTGCCGCACCTTGTAAAAATTCATCCACTTTTGACGTGGTACGGTTATATGCCACGACTTTAAAGCCATGATCATTCATATTTAAAATAAGGTTTTGCCCCATTACGGCTAAGCCGATAACACCGATGTCGCCTTTTACTGACATTGTTTTCTCCTGTTTGTGAGGTACGGATGCACCTATCATTTAGTATTTATTGTAAAGTATAAGAAGCTTGTTTCAGATATTCTGTAGCAAAACTTCTTTTAAATTTCTTTAATTAAAGAGCTGCCTTGCTCTAACGTGTCTAGCCACTGCCATTTTTCATGACCGATGAGTTTACTTTCTTCTAAAGAAAATGTTGTACAGCAACGCCCCAAACGATTTTCTAGAGATTGATTTAAATGTTGATACGTAAATTCAATTTGAGTATCGTTAATCCACTTCCCAATTAAAAAGCCTTTTAAAATTTCACCACCACAATATTCGGCCCAAATCATTTTACCTTGTTGATGGTAATGAAATTCTGTTTGGCTACTCACCTCACCATTTGCGGTGTTTTCAACAGCAACAAATTTTTTATTATCTAAATTCAACATTAAAGTCACCCTGCATCTGATGTATCTATATCTTATTTTTGCATAATGTAATGCATTTCTACATTTTTCGCTTTTGCGGCTTTTTCTAGATCTGCTTTATCACTTTGACTATCTCCAACAAGGTATAAAGATACATCCTTGCCGACCTTTTCTGCATTATTTAGTCCATACATAGCAACTGCTTTATTCACAGATTGACTGTTCCCTGCAATTCCAATGTGTAAATTATCTGTAGCTAAAAGAGATACGAGTCGTTTTCCTGAAGTACCACCTGCGGTTCTAATCGTTGCTACAAGCATTCCATTTGAAACTGGGTTTCCTGCTTCTGGAACTTGAAGCATTACTGAGCGATTATCTTTTGGCATTTGTGTCGCTAACTGATCTAAAGATGGACCAGATGAACAAGCAAATAACAACGTTGAAGTAAGTAGTACAAACAGTTTTTTCATTTTTGTCTCCATATCATTCTAATAAATTAACTCTTCGTCCATGCACTCATATGTTGAGTAAATCCAATATGCGGATAATAATCTACTGCTTGTGGAGCAGATAAAAGCACAATTTTGGCTTGTGTATGTAAGGCTTGTTTAGTGTGTTCAATTAACTGCAAGCCGATACCTTGTTTTTGATATTGCTCATCAACCGCTAAATCAGATAAATAACAGCAGTAGGCAAAATCCGTCACGGAACGTGCCACACCCACTAATCGTTCACCATCCCAAGCGGTGACTAATAAATCCGCATGATGCAACATTGCCGCGACGCGTTTTTCATCCTCTAACGGACGGCGTGCCCCGAGCGTTGTTTTATTTAACAATTCAATAAATTGTTTAACTGAAATTGGTTCATTTACTTTGTAGTCTATCATTTTGCAATCCTATGGTATTTGATACTCAACTTGTTATAGCAATTTCGCCGCCGCTTTATCCAAATACCATTCCGTCACGCCATTTTTTGCTTTAATTTTTGCTGCGGGATAAGGCAGATTCTCTGCAGGAGTCGTTTGGATTTCTTTTAAAATGTCTGCTTTGCTTTCGCCAGTGACTAAATAGGTAATGCGTTTGGCTTGTTCAATGAGTTTGGCTGTTTTAGAAATGCGAATTTGACCACTTTCAGGGTGTTTGGCAATGACAGCTAGGTTTTCATCATCAAAATTAGTTTGATGTGGGAAGAGAGAAGCGGTATGACCGTCAGTCCCCATACCTAAAATGATCCAATCAAAAACACCGTTTGGAATGACCGCACTTAATTCTTCTTCGAAACGTTTTAACTCAAAGTGCGGTTCATTTTCGCCACGAATTCGGTGGATATTTTCTGCGGGAATTTGAATATGATCAAATAAGCGTTTTTGCACTTCACCGTAGTTGCTTTCTGAATCTGTTGGCGGAACCATGCGATCATCACCCCACCAAAAATGCAGATTTCTCCAGTTGATTTGTTCGGTATAAGGCGCTTTGGCTAAAGTTTTGAATAACAGCTTAGGCGTTGAACCGCCAGAAAGAGAAATATGCACAGGGTGATTTAATTGGCTATAAATCACAAATTCTTGGGCGATCTTTTCAACAGCGTGTTGAGCCGTTGGGAAGGTGATGGTGTTCATGTTTGTTTCTCTCTATTCGGTGATAAGCCTTCTTCTATTTATTGAAGAAGGCGAGATATTGATGACTAAACCTTTTTCTTCATTTTACCGCTTGGTTTACGCCATACGCGACCACTTTTCGCAATGAGTTTTTCGGCTGCAATCGGTCCCCAAGTGCCCGCTTCATATTCGTAGATTCGACCACCAGCTTCTTTGTAATCCAAAATCGGTTGCACAAATTTCCATGCAGCGTGCACCGCATCCGTACGCGCAAAGAGTGTGGCATCGCCCTTCATCGCATCAAGCAATAAGCGTTCATAAGCCGTGAGCACTTGCTCATCGGCTAAATCGGCATAACGGAAATCCATTGAGACTTCTTTGGCTTCAAAGCCCGCACCTGGTTTTTTCAAACCAAAGCGCATTGAAATGGCTTCATCAGGTTGAATACGGATGATCAATTTATTCTCAGGCGCATTTTGACTGAATACCGGATGTGGTGTAGTTTTGAAATGAATCACAATTTCTGTCACACGTGCCGGTAAGCGTTTACCTGTACGCACATAGAAAGGTACGCCAGCCCAACGCCAGTTTTCGATTTCGCAACGTAATGCCATAAAGGTTTCAGTGCGAGAGTTAGCTGGAACGCCTTTTTCCTGTAAATAGCCTTTAACTTCTTTGCCATCAATTTCCGCTGCAGTATATTGACCAAGCACTAAGTTGTGCTCAACGTCATCTTGCGTTAATGGACGTAAAGAATGCATGACTTTGGCCACTTCATCACGCATTGAGTTCGCATTGATGATTGCGGGTGGTTCCATGGCAACCATGGCTAAAACTTGTAATAAGTGGTTTTGGAACATGTCACGCATTGCGCCAGAACCATCATAATAGCCACCACGTTCTTCTACACCAATGGCTTCGGCACCCGTAATTTCGACATAATCAATGTAATTACGGTTCCAAAGTGGTTCGAATAAGCCATTCGAGAAGCGCAAAACAAGCAAGTTTTGTACGGTTTCTTTACCAAGATAATGATCGATACGATAGATCTGATGTTCTTCAAAGAAACGATGAATTTGGACGTCGAGTTCTTGTGCTGTTTTTTCATCGTAACCAAAAGGTTTTTCGACAATAATACGTTTCCAACCGTCTTTTTCTTCGTTTAAACCATGGGCCGCGAGGCATTCTGGAATTACACCATATAAGCTTGGTGGCGTGGACATATAGTAAAGGGTGTTGCCATTTGTTTGATATTTAGTATGTAATTCTTCTAAACGTGGGACTAATTTACCGTAATCCGCAGCATCAGATGTGTTTACCGCTTGGTAATAGAGATGACTACAAAAAGCGTCTAGCGTTTCTGGAGTGGTTTCTTCTGTTTCAAGTAACGCTTCACGCATTTTTTCACGGAAAGTCTCATCGTTTAATTCTGAACGCGCGACACCTAATACAGAAAATTTGTTTAAACGACCAAATTTGAAGAGATTATAAAGTGCTGGAATGAGTTTACGGTGAGTTAAATCACCGGAAGCACCAAAAATCACGATACAGTTATTATTAGTTTGCATATTATTCCTTATTGTTCCGAGTAGTATTTTTAAATAATGCAATATATTACTGCACTTTACCAATCGAACCAATCAATTAAATTGAAAGACAGATGCCCAATTTTGTGTATTATCTGCCACCATCACAAAGGGTGGATTAATTAAACTTTTACGCTGATTATAGGTGAGTGGATGATACTGCGGATCGAAAATCATTCCATTGATTTCAGTTAATAAAATTTCAGCGCCTGCCGTGTCCCATTCGCCGGTTTTACCGAGGCGAACATAGCAATCAACAACCCCTTCTGCAACCAAACCACTTTTCAAACTGCTCGAACCCACCACAGTAAATTCACATGACAAATTCTTCGCTAAAATTGACCGCACTTTTTCTTGTGAAGTGGTGGCACCTACGGCGATTTTTAACGGTTTGGTAAGATCGATTTTTCTTGGACGTAACGCTTTTATTTCTTTGTCGTTTTGTTTAAATGCCCCAAAACCTTTCATGGCGTAATAGGTAATATTCAAAATAGGGAAGTGAATCACCCCCAGTACAGGTTGATGGTTTTGCACGAGTGTAATCAATACGGAGAATTGATCTGTGCGATCAATAAATTGCTGCGTGCCATCAAGGGGATCGATTAGCCAATAAGTTTGCCAAGTTTGGCGTTGTTCAAAGGGAATATTGCAGTTTTCCTCTGAAAGAACAGGAATGTCAGGGAAAAGTGCGGTCAGTTTTTCGATTAAAAATTGGCTGACAAATAAATCTGCTTCCGTAACGGGGGTGTTATCCGATTTGGTTTGTATTGTTACGTCCTGTTGGTAAAAACGCGCTAAATGTTTTCCCGCTTCATTAGCGAGCCTGCGTACTTGATCGAGAAGAGATTGAGATAATTGCATGTTTATTTCCTACTTTGATTTCGGTAATAACAAGGAGAGTAAGATTGTCGTATAGATTGCCAGGATAGAAGAACCCTCTAAGACGAATAATATACGGTCTGTCAGATATTGGGTATTTTGTGCGATGAGAAGATTGCCGATACTCCAATAACAAAAAAGAATGATGAATGAAAAAATGAGAATTTTATTCCACTGATGACGTAGATAGCCGCGGTATTTAGCAAAGTAAGCGTTGATTATCGCCGGCACGGTGAGTGGCCAAAATGTCAGAAAGAAACCAAATAATGCTGCATCGAAGTTCCCTTCTTTGCAGTAGTCCATTCCGAAAGCGACATAAGCAATAATGCTACCGATTATCTGTGTAACCAATGGGAAGATGATAATTGCTTTTAGATAAGGGGATTGCGTTGACACCTTAAGCTCCTAGAAAAATAGGCTATCCGAGGACAGCCTATTTAAATCCATTATTTCGATTTCTTCGCACGTAATACACGAGAAACGAAAATAAAGATACCAAAGATAAATACGGCAAGACCAAGTAATTCGCCAATATTATCCCAATTTTCTAATCCTAAGGCTAATGGATCTTCAGAACCACCTGATGTGACAGATGCCGCGATAATGAAGGCTAAGATGACGCCCATCAAGCTTTCACCCACAATTAAACCCGCAGCGAAAAGTGTGCCGAAACGTTCTGCTTTTTTCTCCACTTCAGTATCGTTAGTGCGTTTTGCATAGTTTTTAATGTGACGGGTGATAAACCATGCCATTACTGCACCGACTACAACCGGCATATTGATTGATGGTGGAAGGTAGATACCAATCCCCACCGCTAATACTGGTAAGGCAAAGCGGCTGTCACTGGTTTTACGCATGAATGCATCCACAATAATCAACACAATACCTAAACCTACACCAGTTAAAATGTAAGTCCATTCTAAATGGTTGGTGAAAATACCTTGTGAAATGGTAGTCATAAGGGTTGCTTGTGGTGCTGAAAGCGCTTGTGCAGGATCCATGTCTGGACGTGGTAATGCGCCAGTGAAACCATAAGCGTGGTATAGAATTTCTAATACTGGTGCAATGACTAATGCACCAACGAAACAACCGATAATCAATGCAACCTGTTGTCTCCAAGGAGTTGCTTCCACTAAAAGACCGGTTTTTAAGTCTTGTAAGTTATCGTTTGAAATGGTTGCAGTGGTTAAAACGATAGATGCTGTGAATAAGGTCAATGCGGTTAAGAATTTTTGACCGTCCGCTGTTTCAAATAAACCACTGCTTTTACCAATGGTCACTAAAACAAGTGAAATCACGATAACAGAAATAATCCCGATACCAGAAATAGGGCTAGAAGATGAGCCCACAAGTCCAGCCATATAACCCGATGCGGCAGCAACGAAGAAGCCAATTAACACCGCAAGTAGCGTACAAACCACCACTAATAATACGGCAAGCTCGGCAGAAATAGGCGCTGCGGCAACGAAGTGATATAAAGAAATCACGATTAGCACGACAGTCGCCAATAAAATGTAAATGATAGTTTTTGGAGATAAGTCGATATCAATACGATGTTCTGATTCAGCTTGTGAGCCTTTTAACATACGGAAAGAATGAACCATCCCTTCAATCATTGGTTTGAAAAGGATTAATAATGTCCAAATGGCTGCAATACCGATAGTACCTACACCGATAAAGCGAACTTTCGTTTTCCATTCAGCCATGGCATAACTAACAATAGAGGCATCCGTTGGCATATCGCCTGTTGCAGTGAAATAAGGTACCGCGACACCCCAAGCAAGGAATGTCCCGAATAACATAGCAAGACCGCCTACGATACCAATTAAGTAACCTGCACCCACTAAGGCAAGAGAGAATCCCATCGGTAATTGGAAAATCGCTTTGCCGTTAGAGAACCATGCGCTCGCGCTATCAGACATGACACGTAATGCGTTGGTTAAGAATGCAACGGCTCCTGCAAAAATACCACCGTAAGCAATATCTTTTACACCACTGTCGCTTTCGTCATTATTACCCGCTTTTAAGATTTCAGCAGCAGCCACACCTTCAGGGTAAGGTAAGTCACTATTCACCACCATTGCACGACGTAATGGAATAGTGAATAATACGCCCAATGTACCGCCAGCAGCACAGATGAGCACTGTTTGCCAGAATGGGAATTCTTGCCAGTAACCCATCATTAATAGGCCAGGAAGCACGAAAATAACAGAAGATAACGTCCCCGCTGATGAAGCTTGGGTTTGTACCATGTTATTTTCTAAAATACTGGAATCCTTGAAGAATTTTAAAACAGCCATAGAGATAACGGCAGCAGGAATAGAGGACGCAAACGTCATCCCCACTTTAAGACCCAAATAAACGTTAGATGCAGTGAAGATCACTGTAATTAACGCCCCAAGGAACATCCCCCGGAAGGTCAATTCTTTTAAATTATTATGAGACATAGATTTTCCTATATATATTTTTCAAAAAATGGCGATACATTCTCAAAAAAAGAATATTTATGCAAGTTTTCTTTAAAGTTAATCGCTTGCTATTAGAAATTATTTAAATTTATTCAATTAATTTTGGCGTTTTTTTTAAATGATCGCGCAAAGAATAAAGTGCAGCAAGATTTCTGGCCTCATTAAATTCATCACTGACCAAAAGTGCATCAAGTTGCGATAAAGGATAACGCACGATTTCTAATGGTTCAGGCTCATCGCCTTCTAGTTTATTTGGATACAGATCTTCGCCTAATAAAACGTGCATTTTATGCCCCATAATTTGTGGATTGATTTTCATGGTACGTAAAAATGTCCATTTTTTTGCGCCGAAGCCAATTTCTTCCTGTAATTCTCGATTGGCACTTTGTTCGGGCGTTTCTCCCATATCCATTCCACCTTTTACAAAGCCTAACTCATATTGTTCTGTTCCTACCGCGTATTCACGAACAAGAAGTAAATCTTCACCATCAATCGCAATCACCATCACTGAATCTCGATTGAAAGGGCGGAAACGTTCATAAGTGCGGTCAATTCCATTGGAGAATTTGAGTTCGACAGCTTGAATTTCAAATAAACGGGATTTTGCCACGGTGGAAAGGGAGAGAATGTGTGGAAGTTGTTTTTTCATGATATTAGCCCTATTATCTTGTCATTGGCTCATCATACGCAAAGTGAGAGAAATAGGAAGAGTTATGGCTGAAAATAACGAGGTACGATTAGATAAATGGCTCTGGGCAGCACGTTTTTATAAAACCCGTAGCATCGCGAAAGCGATGATTGAAGGGGGTAAAGTCCATTACAACGGTCAGCGTGCTAAAGTGAGTAAAACCGTAGAAGTTGGTGCAATGATTAAACTCCGCCAAGGTAGCGATGAAAAAGAAATTGAAGTGATTGCTTTGAGCGATCAACGTCGTGGTGCGCCTGAAGCACAATTGCTTTACCAAGAAACGGCGCAGAGTGTGAAAAAACGGGAAGAAATGGCGTGGGCAAGAAAAAATAATGCCCTTTCAATGCCACATCCTGATCGTCGTCCAAATAAAAAAGAACGTCGAGATTTATTGAAATTTAAACATCAAGATGAGTTCTAGAAAATAAAAGTGCGGTCAATTTTGACCGCACTTTTGGTATTAATGGTTTTTGTGGCTTGTACTGTAGAGAATTTTGTCGGTATAAGCCATGGCAATCGCTGAAATCAAGAAAGAAAAATGAATAATCACTTCCCACATAATCGTTTTTTCAGAAATTTTTGAGGCATTCACAAAGGTTTGCAATAAGTGAATGGACGAAATACTGATAATTGACATAGAAAGTTTCACTTTTAGTACTGTCGCATTCACATGGCTCATCCATTCAGGTTGATCGGGGTGGTTTTTCGTACGAAGTTTTGAAACGAAAATCTCATAACCACCTAATGTCACCATCACCAATAAGTTCGCAATCATCACTACATCAATGAGATTGAGCACGGCGAGCATAATGGTGTCTGCATCCATTTCATTAACATTGGTGATGAGATACCACAAGTTTTTCATAAACTTGTAGGCATAGATGCCTTGCACGACAATTAAACCTAAGTAAATAGGCACTTGTAACCAACGGCTTGCAAAAATTGTTTTGCTTAGAAAACTGGTTTGTTCGTTATATTTTGCACATGGATCCGTGATTTCTTTTTGTTCCGTTGTCATAAAATTCCCCACAAATAAAAAATTCAAATAAAAAAGCGGCAAGAAAATAGCCGCTTTTAAAGAAAAATTCAACAGGTATGCTTTATTTTACCCCGTTCTCGGTAGTGATAAGGGAGAGTCGCGTTAAATCCACGTCATTATTGAGCAATTCAACGTTTGGCATGCTCTTGTTAGCCTTCGCTGACAAGTCTTTAAATCGCTCTACTTTCCCCACTAAACCTTGTTGGCCCACAAGAGCGGTAACAGTACTGTTATATTGATTACTTACGGTGGAAAGGGTATTGCCCAGTTTGCTCAAACGTTCTGCTACCAAGCAAATCTGGTTGTAAATTTCGCCTGCTTTTTCTGCGATTTCTTTCGCCTCAGCATTACCTCGTTCGATACGCCATAAATTTGCCACTGTGCGTAAAATTGGCATGAGAGTTGTGTGTGAAACCATAATGACATTTTTCTCATACCCATAATTAAACAGACTTGGGTCTAATTTTAAGGCTTCAATATAAGCGGGTTCTACAGCGATGAACATCAAGACAAAATTAGGGCTGCGCATGCCAATCAAATTGCTGTAATCCTTGCGGTGCAAGTCATCAATGTGATTTTTCAGGGCTTTAATATGCTCCCTTAGTAAACGCTCACGTTCAAATTCATCCTCAGAATTGACCGCACTTTCATAAGCATTCAATGACATTTTGCTATCAATGATAATGTTTTTTTCATCGGGCAGATTCAGCACAAAATCAGGATAGTTTCGACCGCCTTGCTCATCTTTAAAATGGGCTTGTGCACTGTAATGCACGTTCTCAATTAAACCAGCCAACTGAAGTGCACGCTCAAGTTGCACTTCTCCCCAGTTACCTAAGGTTTTCTTTTCACCTTTTAGTGCAGAGGTTAAATTATTGGCTTCTTTCGACATGTTTAAGCCAATTTCCAACACCTTTTTGATTTCCGCTTCTAAACCCGCATTGCCTTTCACCGATTCCGAATGGATTTCATTGACTCGTTTTTGAAAGCCTTCGATTTGTTCACGGAAAGGCTTCAACAAGATTTCCAATGCGGTTTGATTGGTTTGATTAAAGGATTGGCTTTTTTCTTCCAAAATACGGTTGGCCAGATTTTGGAATTCCACACCAAGCTGTTGTTTGGATTGCTCAATATGCTGTTGCTGTTCAGCAAAATGTTTTTCTTTTTCAGAAAGCGTCGTTTTTAATTCTGTTAATTCTTGTGAGAGTGCGGTCAATTTTTCCTGCGTTTTTTGCTGCTCTTGTTCTTTTCTAAGTAGATTTTCCTGAGCTTGTTGTAATTGACCTTGCAAGCTTTCGGCTTGAGCGGATGCAATCCCAAAACGTTCTTTTAATGCGGTGATTTGCCCGCCAATTTGATCATGACGGAGCTGTTCTTCATCCAATTCTTTTTCTAAATATTGGATTTTTTCATCACGTTCATTCAGGCGAGTTTGCAAACCTTCTGCATGAGTTTGTGCTTTAACGGCTTGTTGTTCTAATTGATTTTTGACAGCACTTAAAGAATCAAAACGCTCCGCTAATTGATTGTAATCTTCGATAGTTTTATTGAGATCTTGTTGTAATTCTTGCGTATCTCGTTTGCTGCGGCTTAATAGAAAAAGCATCACAATGCTGATGAAAACCAGCACGGCAATGATGATTAAATATTGATTAGAGGTGAGTTCTGACATAAATAGGCTCCTGGAAACAGAAAAATTTTAGCATATTCCCAGAAACTTTTTAAAAATTAAGATTGTTAATTAGGTAAGAAAAGTGCGGTCAAAATAACCGCACTTTTTTTATAAAGATTAGTAGTTAGAGTTAATCAATACTTCTTCGCCGTAGCCACCAAGGGTTGGCATTGGTTGGTAAGTGGAGTTAGCGGCACGCATTAAACGAATACCACGAATACCTGCTTCTTTTGCGGCTAGGATATCGTCATCGCTGTCACCATAGTGAATACTTACTTTGTGCTCAATAATACCCGGTGTTTTATTATATTTAGTTGGAAGTTTGCGACCACCCATGAATTCTACAGGATGCATGTCTTTAATATTAAAGGCTTTTTGTAGCACAGGTGTCACACCATCTTTATCACCTGCTGTACGACCGGTAATGAAATAAATTTGGTCACCACGTGCTTGGTGCATATTAATTAAATCCACCGCAATTTGTTTTGGAATAGAATATTGGTCACAACCCGCATTTACTTCATTCCAGAAATCTTGATTTTTTAAGTAATCATTTTTACCTGGTGAGTATTTTTCTTGGCCGTGATAGAAACAAGGGCTACTGAAAAGGACAGTATCGTCAATGTCGAAGCTCACATTAATTGGTGCTTTGCCTTCCAATTCTTTTTTTAATTGTTCAACAGAGATCCAGTGAATCGGCTTTTGCTCTGTCATTTCACGAGCATTCGTACCTTGTTCAGTGTAAGGTTCTTTGTTTGATGCAAAAGTAGAGACTGCGCTTGCCGCTAAAACTGCAATGGCAGAAAGTTTAAGTAAATTTTTCATGTTTTCCTCATTAAGTAGTTTGTTTTACTTGTAACAAATCATATCCCTTTAAAATATGGGTGTGAAATAATAGCAATCGTTTGCTATTTAAAAAAGTGATCTTTATCACATTTTTTTCAGATGATTGTTTAATAAAGCATCAAAGAAAAATTACCCCTTGAATTTGGCTGAATCGAACGCCATATAACGAATAACTTTTCTTAAAAGAAGGATAAAAAGAATGACAACAATTGTAAGCGTACGTCGTAATGGCCAAGTGGTTGTTGGGGGCGATGGACAGGTTTCATTAGGCAACACCGTCATGAAAGGGAATGCCCGTAAAGTACGCCGTTTATATAATGGCAAAGTTTTAGCCGGTTTCGCAGGTGGTACAGCCGATGCGTTCACCTTATTTGAATTATTCGAACGTAAATTAGAAATGCATCAAGGGCATTTGTTAAAAGCCGCCGTGGAATTAGCGAAAGATTGGCGAACCGATCGTGCGTTACGCAAGTTAGAAGCAATGTTGATTGTGGCGGATGAAAAAGAAAGTTTAATCATTACCGGTATTGGTGATGTGGTGCAACCGGAAGCCGATCAGATTTTAGCCATTGGTTCTGGTGGTAATTATGCATTATCGGCAGCCCGTGCGTTGGTGGAAAATACCGATTTATCAGCTCGTGAAATTGTGGAAAAATCTTTAAAAATTGCCGGTGATATTTGCGTGTTTACCAATACAAATTTCACTATCGAAGAATTACCGAATAAATAAGGAAAAATTATGTCTGAAATGACCCCTCGTGAAATTGTTTCCGAATTAGATCAACATATTATCGGCCAAAAAGAGGCGAAAAGAGCGGTTGCGATCGCATTACGTAACCGTTGGAGAAGAATGCAGTTGCAAGAGCCACTTCGTCATGAAGTGACCCCTAAAAATATTTTAATGATTGGGCCAACGGGTGTGGGTAAAACCGAGATTGCGCGTCGTCTTGCAAAATTAGCCAATGCGCCATTTATTAAAGTGGAAGCGACCAAGTTCACCGAAGTGGGCTATGTGGGGAAAGAAGTGGATTCCATTATCCGTGATTTAACGGACAGTGCGATGAAATTGGTTCGCCAACAAGAAATTGCAAAAAATCGAGCGAAAGCAGAAGATGCGGCGGAAGATCGTATTTTAGATGCATTATTGCCCCCACCGAAAAATCAATGGGGTGAAGTCGAAAACCACGACACCAACAGCAGCACTCGCCAAGCGTTCCGTAAAAAATTACGTGAAGGACAATTAGACGATAAAGAAATCGAAATTGATGTGTCTGCAGGCGTTTCAATGGGTGTGGAAATCATGGCACCTCCAGGCATGGAAGAAATGACCAATCAGTTGCAATCCATGTTCCAAAGCCTGGGTTCGGATAAAACCAAAAAACGCAAAATGAAAATTAAGGATGCATTAAAAACCTTAATTGACGATGAAGCGGCCAAATTGATTAATCCGGAAGAATTGAAGCAAAAAGCCATTGATGCGGTTGAGCAAAACGGTATCGTGTTTATTGATGAGATCGACAAGATCTGTAAAAAAGGTGAATACAGTGGCGCAGATGTTTCTCGTGAAGGTGTGCAACGTGACTTATTGCCATTAGTGGAAGGTTCAACAGTTAATACGAAACACGGGATGGTGAAAACCGATCATATTCTCTTTATTGCATCAGGTGCATTCCAAGTGGCGCGTCCATCGGATTTAATCCCAGAATTGCAAGGTCGTTTACCGATTCGTGTCGAATTGTCTGCATTAACGGCAGAGGATTTTGAGCGTATTCTAACTGAGCCAAATGCCTCTTTAACAGAACAATATAAAGCGCTTATGGCGACAGAAGGCGTGAGCATTGAATTTACACAAGATGCCATTAAGAAAATTGCTGAAGCTGCTTTCCGTGTGAATGAGAAAACAGAGAATATCGGTGCAAGACGTTTACATACCGTTATGGAGCGTTTAATGGATAAAATCTCATTTGATGCGAGCGATATGAACGGACAAACCGTGAATATTGATGCGGCCTATGTGATTGAGGCATTAGGCGAAGTGATCGAGAATGAAGATTTAAGTCGATTCATTCTGTAATGAAAGTTTAGATAAAGAAAAAGTGCGGTTAAAAATAACCGCACTTTTTTTATCTCTTAAATGAAGATTAGTGACCGCCACAACCACAGCCGCCATGACCGTGTCCGTGATCATGATCGTGTTTATGACCACCGCCACAGCAACCGCCGTGTCCATGATCGTGATCATGGTGGTGATGACCGTGACTGCCGCAACCACAACTGTGACCATCTTCGTCATCATGATGGTGGTGATCATGTGCGCCATGTACGTGACCGTGAGCAATTTCTTCTAATGTTGCTTCACGAGTACCAACAACTTCCACAGTGAAGTGTAATTCTTGACCCGCTAACATGTGGTTACCATCAACTACCACTTCATCGCCATCCACTTCTGTGATCACAACAGGAACTGGACCAATATCTGTGTCAGCTAAGAAACGCATACCAACAACGACTTCATCTACGCCTTGGAATACATCTTTTGGTACACGTTGAACCATGTTTTCATTGTATTCGCCGTAGCCTTCTTCAGGTTGAACACGCACTTCAAATTTGTCGCCAACTTCTTTACCTTCTAAGGCATTTTCAAGACCAATGATTAAGTTATTGTGGCCTTGTAAATATTCTAATGGTTGATTTGCTGGTGCTTCATCAACTAATACACCGTCTTGAGTACGTACTTGGTAAGCGATACTCACAACCGTATTTTTTGCTATTTTCATAGTGTTTTCCTTATTAAAAAAATCGTCATTCATTGTATAGAAAATTATTCTTTAAGCAATGCAATTCGCGCATTCACACTGACTTTAATTTTCTCTTTGCCACTTTGAGTGTAAGTTTCATCTTTTTCATCTGAGTAAGAGAAACTTTTTGCCATCATTGCCCCTGCAGCATAAGGGCGGAAATCATTCGCGGAATCATTGGCAGAAGACACGTCAAGGCTTTGGGTGTGATAACCTTTCATCTGCAAAGATTCTTGAATTAATAGGGCTTTATCTTTAACTTTTGCTAAAGCCTCTTTGGTTAATTCATTTTCTAAACTACTTAATTTCTCACGTGAAACAGAGGCACTTACGCGATCAATGGCTAATACGCCATCTAATTCATGTACTAAGGTTGATAACGCTTGAGAATCTTTACTTTCCAAAGTTAATTCTGCACGCGCAATCCAACCTTGCTGTTTGCCTTTATTGTCATAGCGAATCCATGTGTTACGAGAATTGTCTTTAATTTCAACCGCACTTTGTGCTTTTGCTAGCTCAATGGCTTTATTCATTTTTTCTGCCATGGTTTTATTGAGCGCGGATAAATCATTGCCTTCCGCTTGGTAAAAAAGGGAGACTTGCAATAAATCGCGTTCTACCTCTTTTTCAGCTTCAACACTAAAGCTGACATCCGTTGGCTGATGAGATACGGGCTCTGCTGCAAAAGAAGTGATAGGCAAGGCAAGTAATGCTAAAGAAAGCGCTTTGAGTTTCATTTTTTCATTCCTATTTGGGTAAGATAAAAATTAAGGGCGGTTTAACACGCCCTTTGTTATTATTAATGTAAACGTTCGTTGTCGTCTTCGACATCTTCATCGTCAAAAAATTCGCCGTCATCGCCGTATTCATCATCTTCCGCATTCGGATCTTCAAAATACGTGCCCCAGCCATCATAAATGCCTTTGTATTTTTCCACTAATGGTAAAATTTCTTTTTGTTGTGCATCGATAATTTCGGGCTTTAATTCTACTTCACTGATGATGTCAAAGCAGAAAATCACCTTGCCACTTTCATCTTCAAATTCTTCCGCTTCTGACACTTCATAGCCTGCTTTGAAAGCATCTACGGCAATTTTTTCTAAAGTATCAAAATCATAATGGGCGATGTGATGTTCGATAATATAAAGCGCATCCGGATCGCTGCCGTCATTTAATAAATCTGTAATGATTTCACGGGTTTCTTCTTGAAGTTCGTTAAAGTTCGTCATAAGGCATTCCTTTTGTCAGAAAAAGTGCGGTCATTGTAGGGGATAAAGATGAAAATGTCGCTAAAAATTTATGCTCATTTCAGTTTGCCTTGACGGGGAGGAAAGGTTAAAATTCTGCGCGAATAAATTGTGCTTAACATGCCCAGCTGATCACGCTATTTATTGCAGCGAAAAAAGTTGGGCTTTCTTATTTTAGAACGAAAAAAATGGTCAAACATCTCCCTTATTTCACCTTAAAAACACCACCAAAAACGACCGCACTTTTAAAGCAAGCGTTCGCTGATTTTATTGTTAGAGAAGATCTTGGCTATGAAATGTCAGGTGAAGGCGAATTTGTAGCGGTAAAAATCCGTAAAACGGATTGCAATACATTGTTTGTGGGTGAAAAACTTGCCAAGTTCGCAGGCATTTCTGATCGAAATATGGGGTATGCAGGTTTGAAAGATCGTCATGGCATTACAGAGCAATGGTTTTGTTTGCAAATGCCGGGTAAGGAAACGCCAGATTTTAGCCAATTTCAGTTGGAAGGCGTCGAGATTTTAGACGTCACTCGCCACAATCGTAAAATTCGTACGGGGAGTCTTCAAGGAAATGCCTTCGAGATTTTATTGCGTGGTGCAAAAGAAAGTGATGAGTTAAATGAACGCTTAAATTTTGTGGCGAAATACGGTTTTCCTAACTATTTCACTGAACAACGTTTTGGGCGTGATGGTCATAATCTGACCCAAGCGATTCGTTGGGCGAAAGGAGAGATTAAGGTCAAAGATCGTAAAAAACGCAGTTTTTACCTTTCTGCAGCTCGCAGCGAAATTTTTAATTTAGTTGTAGCAGAACGAATTGAACAAAATGTGGCAGATCAGGTTCTAAGAGACGATATTGTGCAATTAAACGGATCGCACAGTTGGTTTAAGGCTGATGAAAATGAAGATTTAGTGGTCTTACAGCAACGTTTGAACGAACAAGATATTTTGCTCACTGCGCCTTTAATTGGCGAAGAAAATTTATCTGCAAGTGCGGTCGAAAATAAAGTCGTTTTGGAACATCAGATTTTCCAAGAATTAATGAAACAAGAACGAATGAAAGCCGCTCGCCGCCCTTTATTGATGCAGACAAAAGATTTCCATTGGACGTTTGTTGAAGAAGGATTGAAGCTCTCATTTTATTTGCCGGCAGGGAGTTATGCTACTGCATTGGTGCGAGAGTTAGTGAATATTAAGGAAGAAGAATAATGCGAATTTTAGTCAGCAATGATGACGGTTTTCATGCCGAAGGGATTCAAGTTTTAGCAAAAGAATTACGCAAAATTGCCGATGTGGTGATCGTTGCGCCCGATCGTAATCGTAGCGCGGCATCAAGCTCATTAACGCTTGTTGAGCCACTTCGCCCACGTCATTTAGATAGTGGTGATTATTGCGTGAATGGCACACCGGCTGATTGTGTGCATTTGGCACTAAACGGTTTTTTATCTGGACAAGTGGATCTTGTGGTATCAGGCATTAACGCGGGTTGCAATATGGGGGATGATACGATTTATTCAGGTACTTTGGCTGCAGCATTGGAAGGCCGACATTTAGGGTTGCCAGCTATTGCGGTATCTTTAGATGGCCGTTTGCATTATGAAACAGCGGCTCGCGTGGTGTGTGATTTGATTCCGAAATTACATCCTCAATTATTGAATAAACGCGAAGTGATCAATATCAATGTGCCAGATTTGCCTTACGAAGAGCTTAAAGGCATCAAAGTCTGTCATTTAGGTTATCGCTCATCCGCTGCAGAAGTGATTAAACAAGAAGATCCTCGTGGCGAAAATATTTATTGGATTGGCCCGTCAGGCTTGCCAGAATATGATGGTGAAGGTACAGATTTCCATGCGGTAAAAAATGGTTATGTTGCCATTACGCCAATTCAAGCGGATCTTACTGCTCATCAGTCAATTGCTGCTTTACAAGATTGGCTGGAAAGTGAATAATGTGCCGTTTTGAAACGAATTTTCCCTATTGAAGCAATAAAGGATAAGTGAATGAATATTTTTGGTGCGATGTATGATAAAACAATGCAATGGTCAAAACATCGCTTTGCCGTGTTTTGGTTATCCTTTGTGAGTTTTATTGAGGCCATTTTTTTCCCTGTTCCACCGGATGTGATGTTGATTCCGATGTCAATGTCAAAACCGAAAAGTGCATTTCGTTTTGCACTTTATACCACGATTGCTTCGGTTGTCGGTGGAATGATTGGTTATGCTATTGGTTATTACGCCTTTGATTGGGTGCAAGGCTATATTCAACAATGGGGATACCAAGCTGCTTGGGAACAGGCCATGGCGTGGTTTAAAGAATGGGGTATTTTAGTGGTCTTTGTTGCCGGTTTTAGTCCTATTCCTTATAAAGTTTTCACCATTTGTGCCGGCGTGATGCAAATGGCATTTATCCCCTTTGTGATAACCGCATTTGTATCGCGTTTTGCTCGTTTTATTTTAGTGGCAAAACTGGCCGCATGGGGCGGAGAGAAATTCGCCGCGAAATTACGTAAATCCATTGAAATCATTGGTTGGAGTGTGGTTGCTCTAGCTGTGATTGCTTATCTTATTTTAAAATAACAGGATGACCTTTTTTATGAATAAATTACTCTTAATTATCTCGAGTGCATTGCTGATCTCAGCATGTACAGGAGAACCACAAAAACAAGATCCCGATGCATTACCTAATGGTATTATGCAACCCGTAGAAGGAACGGGAGCGGTTGCCGGTGGTAGCTTTATGCCGGAAATTGAAAAGAATTCGATGCCAAATCAAATGAAATAAATTTAATGTTAAAGGAAGAATAAATGAAAAAATCGTTTTTATTGCTCCCTGTGAGTATCGCTATTTTAACGGCTTGTAGTTCAAATAGCCCTGCGCCAATTGAAAATGTAGATGGCACACTTTCTCCGGGTGTAATGCAGCCTGTTGATAATAATTCGAGCGGTACATGGCAGCCAGAAATCCAACAAAATACGATGCCAAATACCATGGGCAATAGCGTGCCAACAGGAACTCAAACACCACAACCTAGTTTCCAACCGACTTATCAACCGGTTCAACAACCTGCTGCAGCACAGCCTAAACCAACGCCTGCTCCAGCACCGGTTCAACCACAAACTAAAACGGTAACCAAAACGGTTTCTGATTGCACCAGCTCTGGCGCAATCAACGTGCCGCGTAATCCAAATACCAACGCACCGGATTACAGCCAAATTCAAAAAGGTTCATACAAAGGAAATACCTATAAAGTAAACAAAGGCGATACCATGTTCTTAATCGCTTACTTGACCGGTATGGACGTAAAAGATTTGGCAAGCATGAATAATATGAAAGAGCCTTATAGCTTAAGTGTGGGGCAAACGTTAAAAATTTCAAATTGTTCAACTAAAACGGTTACCACGACTGTACCAGTGAAAACTACAGCACCAGCTGCACCAGCAGCCCCTGCTGAGCCAGAAGTGACTTATACACCAGGTGCGAACGGTACTCAAATTGGTTCTGATGGTACGGTAATTGGTCCAATTAAATCAGGTGTTGCAACAGGTGGTGCATCAACACCAGCGTTTACCAACAATACACCTAGCACACCGGTGACAACGACAACTCAAGTGGAAACCACAAACAATACGCCAGTTAATGCAAACGTTGTAGCACCAGTGGCATCGAATGTGGCATGGCAATGGCCAACCCAAGGCAACGTGATCCAAGGTTTCTCTAACTCCGATGGTGGTAACAAAGGGATTGATATCAGTGGTTCTCGTGGACAAGCAGTTAAAGCGGCTGCGAGTGGTCGTGTTGTTTATGCGGGTAACGCATTACGTGGCTACGGTAACTTAATCATCATCAAACATAATGATGATTTCTTAAGTGCTTATGCACACAACGACAAGATCCTTGTGAGCGATCAACAAGAAGTGAAAGCGGGTCAAGAGATTGCGAAAATGGGTAGCACAGGAACCAATGCTGTGAAACTTCACTTTGAGATCCGTTATAAAGGTAAATCTGTCGATCCAGTTAGATATTTACCGAGAAGATAATCTTTTCTCAGAAAAAAGTGCGGTTAAAAATGACCGCACTTTTTGTTATACTCTCACCAATTTTTTCTCAATGCTTAGAATCTAAGGTTAATTCAATGCGTACAAGTCAATATTTATTCTCAACATTAAAAGAAACCCCAGCTGAAGCGGCCATTGTGAGCCATCAATTAATGCTTCGTGCGGGGATGATTCGTCCTCTTGCTTCAGGTCTTTATAACTGGATGCCAACAGGCTGGCGTGTGCTTCGTAAAGTAGAAAAAATCATCCGTGAAGAAATGGATAAAAGCGGCGCGCTTGAAATCAAAATGCCAGTCGTGCAACCAGCAGAATTATGGGAAGAATCAGGCCGTTGGGAACAATATGGCCCAGAATTACTTCGTTTTGAGGATCGTGGTAATCGTAACTTTGTATTAGGTCCAACACATGAAGAAGTGATTACGGATTTAGTTCGTCGTGAAGTGTCATCATACAAACAACTTCCGATTAACTTATACCAAATTCAAACCAAATTCCGTGATGAAGTACGTCCTCGTTTCGGTGTCATGCGTTCACGTGAATTTATCATGAAAGATGCGTATTCTTTCCATGCGGATCATGCGAGCTTGCAACAAACGTATGATGTGATGTACCAAACTTATAGCAATATTTTCAATCGCTTAGGTTTAGATTTCCGTGCAGTACAAGCGGATACCGGTTCTATCGGAGGGAGCGCCTCACATGAATTCCAAGTGTTAGCAAACAGCGGTGAAGATGATGTGATTTTCTCTACGGAATCAGATTACGCAGCAAACATTGAGTTAGCAGAAGCGGTGGCGATTGGTGAACGCGCCGCGCCAACGAAAGCAATGGAATTAGTTGATACGCCAAATGCAAAAACAATTGCTGAGTTGGTGGAACAATTCAATTTGCCAATTGAGAAAACAGTTAAAACCTTAATCGTAAAAGGGGCAAGCGAAGAGCAACCGTTAGTGGCATTAGTCATTCGTGGTGACCATGAATTAAATGAAATTAAAGCAGAAAAATTACCTGAAGTGGCTTCACCATTTGAGTTTGCGGATGAAGCTGTTATCAAAGCAAAAATTGGTGCGGGTGTTGGTTCATTAGGCCCTGTTAATCTCAATATTCCAGTGATTATTGACCGTTCAGTGGCGTTAGTGTCTGATTTCAGCGCGGGTGCAAACATTGATGGTAAACATTACTTCAATATCAACTGGGAACGTGATGTAGCGTTACCAAAAGTAGCGGATATTCGTAACGTAGTTGAAGGTGATCCAAGCCCAGATGGTAAAGGTACCTTATTGATCAAACGTGGTATCGAAGTGGGTCATATTTTCCAATTAGGTAAAAAATATTCAGAAGCCATGAATGCAACCGTTCAAGGTGAAGATGGTCGTCCAATGGTCGTAACCATGGGATGTTACGGTATTGGTGTAACGCGTGTGGTCGCAGCAGCGATTGAACAGCATTTTGACGAGCGCGGTATTGTATGGCCAACAGATGAAATTGCGCCATTCACCGTAGCTGTTGTGCCAATGAATATGCATAAATCTGAAAGCGTTCAAGAATATGCCGAAGAGTTGTACCGCACTTTACAAGCACAAGGCGTAGAAGTGATCTTTGATGATCGTAAAGAGCGTCCAGGTGTGATGTTTGCCGATATGGAACTTATCGGTGTACCACACATGGTGGTAATTGGGGAGAAAAATCTCGCAAACGGCGAAATTGAATACAAAAATCGCCGCACCGGTGAAAAACAAATGATTGCAAAAGATCAGTTGTTAGATTTCTTAAAAGGACAAATTAAAGCTTAATTAAGTCTTTGATGATTAAAAAGGAGATTGAGGCATCCACTTCAATCTCCTTTTTTATTATTGATTAGTAATTGCTTGAGGTATTACCAGAAGTACCAGTTATAATGGCAATCCCTGCGCTTGCACCAATTCGTGTCGCACCTGCTTCAATCATGGCTAGTGCGGTTTGAGTATCACGAATACCGCCAGAGGCTTTTACTCCAATGTTGCCTACCGTTTTCTTCATTAAAGCGACATCTTCTACGGTTGCACCGCCTTTATTGAAACCGGTTGAGGTTTTAACGAATGCCACACCTAACGCTTTACAGATTTCACAGGCTTTCACAATTTCTTCTTTGGTGAGTAAGCAGGTTTCCAAAATCACTTTAAGTGGCACGCCATGACAAGCGGTTAATACAGCTTGAATGTCGTCTTTTACGGCATCCCATTTATTGGATTTAATCAAGCCGACATTAATTACCATATCGATCTCACCCGCACCCGCTTTGATGGCTTCTTGGGTTTCAAACGCTTTGACTGAGGATAAGTTGGCACCGAGTGGAAAACCGACTACAGTACAAATTTTTACATCTGAGCCAGCGAGTTTTTCTTTG
Source organism: Parahaemophilus parainfluenzae (assembly GCF_001055095.1). Lineage (GTDB taxonomy): Bacteria > Pseudomonadota > Gammaproteobacteria > Enterobacterales > Pasteurellaceae > Haemophilus_D > Haemophilus_D parainfluenzae_Z. Next base: position 176,023 of record NZ_JVHG01000023.1, on the reverse strand, counting down.
GCTAAAGGAATATAACCTGAATTAATGCAGACTGAATAAAAGCCGTATTGAATGGCTTCATCACAGAGTTTAAGAATATCTTGTTCTGTTTTTTCAGCAGTAAGGGCAGTGTGGTCAATATATTGTGCTAGTTGTTTACTATCCATATTTTTTCTCCTTATAAAATGATGTGATTATCATAACAAAATCTCTGCAATTTTGACCGCACTTTTCCGATCGATTACAATTCACTTATCCTAGATCATGAAATTTTATTGTGAAACTTAAAACCTTATTAAAAAATGCGATTTCGCTCCTGCTGACGTTGATTATCGTAAGCAGTATTCTCGATTTTATTCGTAAGCCCAATATTCCACCTGAAATCAATTCGACAGCACTTTATGATTTACAGGGGAATGCCTTCTTTTTACCCCAATTAGATCAAGCTAAGCCGACGATCATTTATTTCTGGGGAAGTTGGTGTGGTTATTGTCGCTATACTTCTCCAACGATTAATTCACTTTCAGAAGAAGGCTATCCCGTAGTCTCTGTCGCGCTGCGCTCGGGGACAAATAAGGACGTGGAGGATTATTTACAAACCCATCACTATCAGTTTACAACGGTGAATGATCCTCAAGGCAAGATTGCAGAGCAATGGCAGGTGAATGTGACGCCGACCATTATTATTTTAAACAAAGGAAAAATGGATTTGGCCACAACGGGTTGGACAAGTTACTGGGGCTTAAAAGTGCGGTTATTTTTCACAGAGTTTTTTGGCTAAGCGACACAAAATCTATTACAATACACAGACTTATTTTAAAGAGGACAGAATTATGATTATTGTAACAGGTGGCGCCGGTTTTATCGGCAGTAATATCGTTAAAGCATTAAACGATATGGGACGCAAAGACATTTTAGTGGTGGATAACTTAAAAGACGGGACTAAATTCATTAACTTAGTGGATCTTGATATCGCAGATTACTGCGATAAAGAAGATTTCATTGCGTCAATTATTGCAGGTGATGATTTAGGTGATATCGATGCCGTATTCCATGAAGGGGCTTGCTCGGCGACCACTGAATGGGACGGCAAATACATCATGCATAATAACTACGAATATTCAAAAGAGTTATTGCATTACTGCTTAGATCGTCAAATTCCGTTCTTGTATGCATCAAGTGCAGCAACTTATGGCGACAAAACTGAATTCCGTGAAGAGCGTGAATTTGAAGGCCCATTGAATGTGTACGGTTATTCTAAATTCTTATTCGACCAATATGTGCGTGCGATTTTACCTGAAGCAAAATCGCCAGTATGTGGTTTCCGTTATTTCAACGTGTATGGTCCGCGTGAAGGCCACAAAGGTTCAATGGCAAGCGTAGCATTCCACTTAAATAACCAGATTCTTAAAGGCGAAAATCCAAAATTATTTGCTGGCAGTGAACACTTCCGCCGTGATTTCGTTTATGTAGGCGATGTGGCGCAAGTTAATATTTGGTGCTGGCAAAATGGCATTTCGGGTATCTTTAACTGTGGTACCGGCAATGCAGAGTCTTTCGCAGAAGTGGCAAAAGCGGTGATTAAATTCCACGGAAAAGGTGAAGTGGAAACTATTCCGTTCCCTGAGCATTTGAAATCTCGCTATCAAGAATATACGCAAGCAGATTTAACGAAACTCCGTGCAACTGGCTACGACAAACCATTTAAAACTGTCGCGGAAGGTGTGGCAGAATACATGGCGTGGTTAAATAAATAAAAATATTGAACAAATAATGTCGTTCAATACTAGAAAATGAATAAAGTGCGGTTAAAATTAGTCTTATTTTTAGCCGCACTTTTGTTATAAGGTCAAGAATGAATATTTTAATTATCGGCCCGTCTTGGGTCGGCGATATGATGATGTCGCACAGTTTGTATCAACAACTCAAACTGCAATATCCCCATTGCCAAATTGATGTGATGGCACCGAATTGGTGTAAACCGCTTTTAGCCCGTATGCCAGAAGTGCGTCATGCCATTGAAATGCCGCTCGGGCACGGCAAGTTTGCCTTATGCGAACGTTATCGTTTAGGTAAAGCATTACGCAATCAATATGATATGGCGATTGTGTTACCAAACTCGTTGAAGTCAGCCTTTATTCCCGCCTTTGCAAAAGTTGCGGTGCGTCGTGGTTGGAAAGGGGAAAGTCGTTATTTCTTGCTTAACGATTTACGCAATAACAAACGTGATTATCCTATGATGGTGCAACGTTATGTAGCGTTAGCCTTTGAGCAAAATGCGGTACCTAAGGCGGACGATATTCCTGTTTTAAAACCTTATTTAACCGTTGACCCAACGCAACAAGCAGAAACCTTAAAAAACTTTGAAAAACAGACCGCACGTTTAGGCAAACGTCCGATTATCGGTTTCTGCCCTGGTGCAGAATTTGGACCAGCTAAACGTTGGCCGCATTATCATTATGCTAAATTGGCTGAAATGTTAATTGAAAAAGGCTATGCGATAGAATTATTTGGTTCACCAAAAGATGTGGATGCAGGCGAGAAAATCCGCAATGCGCTACCAGCAGAACTACAACCATTCTGTTTGAATTTGGCAGGGCAAACGAATCTTAATCAAGCGGTAGATTTAATTGCTAATTGTACCGCAGTGGTAAGCAATGACAGTGGCTTAATGCATATTGCTGCGGCGACAGATCGTCCATTGGTCGCGCTTTATGGCCCAACGAGCCCAACTTATACGCCACCATTATCGGATAAAGCGGTGATTATTCGTTTAATTGAAGGCGATTTAATTAAAGTGCGTAAAAGCACAGATAGTTCGGAAGGGTACCATCAAAGTTTGATTGATATTACACCTGAAATGGCATTAGAAAGATTAGAGGCACTATTAGCAAAATGAACCCTCTCCGCATACACTTACAATTAATCGGAATGGCTATTTTATGGGGTGCATCTTGGCCTTGGGGGAGAGTGGTTGCTCAAGCTATGCCGACGTTTGTTGCGTCCAGTTTACGATTTTTCTTTGCGATTATTCCGCTCATGATTTGGTTATATGCGGCAAATCGCTTTAAATATGCGAAACAACTAAGAGCAAACCAATGGATAGGGTTGTTTGTGACTGCCTTTTTCGGTGTTTTTGCCTATTCCACGTTTTTTATCTGGGGACTGAAATATCTTCCTGCAGGGCAAGCAGCCGTTATTGTGGCAACAAACCCAGTTTTCACGACGCTTTTGGCAATTTTTTTATTTAAAGAAAAATGGAATCGATGGGTAATACTCGGAATGATTATTGCCATGAGTGGATCGCTATTAGCTCTCACAAAAGGAAATTTTTCACAAATGATGGATTCCTTTGGCTTTGGGCAAATATTATTAATTGGGGCGCTAATTTGTTGGGTCGTTTACACCTTATTGGCGAGAAAAGTACTGGCGGGCATTGATTCACTCACCGCGACCACATTATCTTCCATTTTTGGTTTTTTACTGTTATTTATGAGCGCGTTATGCGTTGAAAGTGCAGATGATTGGCTTACGGTATTGAATTTATCTCAAGGTGAGTGGATCAGTTTGCTTGGCCTCGCATTTGGTGCCACAGTATTGGCCTATGCATGGTATTTTGATGGGGTGAAATACTTAGGGGCAGGTAATGCCTCAGCTTATATTATTCTTGTGCCGATTTTAGGGATTTTATTCTCAGCCATTTGGTTGAATGAACAAGTGGATTCATCCTTAATTATTGGGGGTATTTTAGCGGTATCAGGTCTCGGTATTATGCACTGGGGGAGAAGGTTAATTAAATGAAAGTATGCGTGATCAAAACGTCTTCTATGGGCGATGTAATCCATACTTTGCCGGCATTGACTGATGCGCAGCGTGTTATTCCTAATCTCTCCATTGATTGGGTGGTAGAAGAGAATTTTGCCGAAATTCCACGCTGGCATTCTGCCGTGAAGCAAATCATTCCAATTGCCTTAAGACGTTGGCGAAAATCGCCTTTTTCGATTCAGACCAAAAACGAGTGGAAATCTTACCGCACTTTATTGCAAGCCAATCAATATGATGCCGTGATTGATGCACAAGGTCTTTTTAAAAGTGCCTTTTTTGCAACACGCTTAGCTAATGGCATTAAACATGGCTATGATTGCAAAAGTATCCGTGAGCCGATTGCCTCATTTTTCTACGATAAAAAATACACTATTTCCTATCAACAACATGCGGTAGAACGTATTCGCCAACTTTTTGCTCAAGCCTTATCTTATCCATTATCGAAAGAAAAAGGGGATTATGGCATTGCTCGACATTTCATTTCCGCAGATTCTATCGAACCTTATGTGATCTTTTTTCATTCCACGACAAGAGATGAAAAGCATTGGCCAGAACATGAATGGCGAAATTTAATTGAAAAACTGACCGCACTTTCAGTTCAAGTTCGCTTACCTTGGGGAAATGAAAAAGAAAAGGCAAGAGCAGAGCGATTAGCCGTAGGTTTATCTCATGTGGTTGTTTTACCTAAACTTTCATTGAATGAATTGACTTACCAAATAGCCAATGCGAAAGCCGTAGTGTCCGTAGATACAGGGCTTGCTCATTTAACTGCGGCACTGGATAAACCCAATATTACGTTGTATGGTGCAACTGATCCGACCTTAATTGGTTGTTATGGTCAAAATCAGCATTATTTAACCGCTAACTCAATGGAAAAGATTACTTCGGAGCAGGTGTTCTCTAGTCTAAATACATTAATTAAATAGCCTCTAAAATAATTGAAAATGTATTTATCTGGATTGATTTTAGTCAAAATATTGCCTATTTTCTGATAGTTGGCAAAATTTAGGGTTGACCATTTAGGTTGTAGTGTATAAACTGCAAAAAGTTCAATTTTTTAATAAACTTCATTAAATAATAGGGAAAGCGTTATGAAAAAAACACTTCTTGCTTTATCTGTAGCGGCATTAGCAGCAGGAGCAGGTTCTGCACAAGCTTATAACTTCCACATTGACCAAACTGGTACAGATGTTGATTTTTACGGTTCTTTACGTGTTAAATGGGAAAGCACCTCTAACAAAACTAACTATGTAAACGGTGATGTAACTAAAGAGCACATCAATCACGCAGTTGATAACGACAACTCACGTTTCGGTTTCAAATTAAAACAAAGCTTAGGTGGGGATTTCTACGCTTTAGGCCGTGCGGAATGGCGTATGCGTGGTGATGCGCCTTCACAACATGATTTTGACCATGTTTATACTCGCCAACTTTATGCTGGTTTTGGCCACAAACAATTCGGTGAGTTAACTTACGGTAATATGACAACTATTACTGATGAAGTAACACAAAGTGATTTAGCAAATACTTATAGCTTGACTGATGGTTTATTAGAGACTTCAGCTCGTCGTGTAACACAATATGTTTATAATGGTGACTATGGTTCAAATAAAGTGAAATTTGGTGCGTACTACGGCGGTTCAAGCAAACGTAACATCAAAAACGTAGATTTAAAAAATAACCGTAAAAACACTTGGGGTACAGGTCTTATCTTTGATCATGAAATTGATAGTATCCAAAATGTAACTGTCGCAGCAGGTTTCACTCGTGAAATCTCTGAAAATGCTAACAAAACAGCATATTACAGCAATGCTTACGCTTTAGGCTTAGCATATAACTTTGTTCACACTACTTATGGTTTAGACTTTGCTCACAAAGATACTAAAAATAAAGATGGTGCAGGTAACAAAGTAAAAAATAATGAAGTGACCGCAGTAATTCGCCAAGGTTTAAATGAAGACTGGAATGTATATGCAATGTATTCTTACAAAACTGAGAAAACTTTACCTGTAGGTTCTGCATATTCAAAATCAACAGATCGCCAATTCTTAGTGGGTACTGAATACTATGTGTATAATCAAGGTTCATTAAAAGTGAAACCATTCTTAGAATGGCAAGCTACTCGTACTAAATACGAGAATACCTTCGATAAAGACTCAGGTAAACAGCTTGATCGTAGCCGTGACTTCAAAACTGTTATCGGTTTACGTGCATACTGGTAATTTATCAGTTTAATCTTATAAAACGAGCGGATAGTGAAAGCTATCCGCTTTTCTTTTTGGCTTGTAATTTTGATTTTCACCCCCATAATACTGCACAGGCACGAAGTGCGGTAACAAAACGACATCTTTTTTGAACGTTTTAGATTTATTCACAAAATTGACCGCACTTTTTACTCAAAGAATAAATAGGAACAAATAATGAATTATACTCAAGATAATGACAAACTTTACCGTTACCTTTTTCAAAACCGTGCAGTGCGTGGTGAATGGGTGCGATTAAACCAAACTTTTACTGATACCTTGAATACCCATCATTATCCAAAAGCAGTACAAAACTTATTGGGTGAGATGATGGTAGCGACTAATTTGTTGACCGCAACATTAAAATTTAATGGCAATATTACGGTTCAAATTCAAGGTGATGGCCCATTAAAATTAGCCTTAGTTAATGGCAATGATCAACAACAGATCCGTGCATTAGCGCGTTTGCAAGGTGATATTCAAGATGGCATGAGCCTACATGATATGATTGGCAAAGGTGTGTTAGTGATTACAATTGCTCCAACCGAGGGCGAGCGTTATCAAGGCGTTATCGGTTTAGATAAACCAACCATTACGGAATGTTTAGAAGACTATTTTGTTCGTTCAGAACAATTACAAACCCAACTTATTATTCGTACAGGTGAATATGAGGGCAAACCAGTTGCTGCAGGAATGTTGCTACAGACTATGCCAGATGGCCAAGGTACGCCAGAGGATTTTGAGCATTTAACGACCTTAGCAGCAACCGTAAAAGATGATGAGTTATTTGGATTACCTGCAGAAGAGTTGCTTTATCGTTTATATCACGAAGAAGTGGTGGAAGTTTTTGAACCTCAAGCAGTTTCTTTCTTCTGTGGTTGCTCACCAGAGCGTTCTGGGGCAGCATTATTACTGATTCCAGAAGCTGAAATTGAGGAAATTTTAGAAGAACATAAAGGCAGCATTGATATGCAGTGTGAATGTTGTGGCACGCATTACTTCTTCAATAAAGAAGCTATTGATAAACTTAAACAAGCCCAATAAGAAAAATCCCCGTTCATGATAACGGGGATTTTTTTATGCTCTTTTATTGTTGAACTTGTTCCAAGCAATGTTTGATGGCATCCGGAATCGAGCCACCATGATTTTTATTGGGAATAGAAATAAATTCCACGGAATTACCTTGTTTTTCTAATATTTCCGCCAATTGATGCGCATTGATTGTTCGCATTTGTTTCCGTTGATTAATACGCTGTAATTGTTCTTCAGTCATATTCGGATCCTGTTCAGGATGCTCTTCATAATAGCCTAATGTAATCAGAATATGTGATGGTTTTTTGCTAATCCATGGTTCATTTTGAGGTAGAAATGAGCCGTTCCCCCACCAAAGAGAAGGACTTGCCAAGGTGTAATATTGAAATAAATCCGGTTGATGGAAGAGTATGTACAGTCCAAATAACCCACCAAAAGAATGGCCAAAGAAATATTGTTTTTCCTTATTAATATCGAAATGCTGTTCAATATAAGGCTTTACGTCTTGTTGAATAAAGCGTAGAAAATCGGCTGCTTTTCCTCCTTTGGCGAATTCGGTACCTTCTGCAGGGAAAGTGTAGTCTCTCGTGCGTTCTTCAATAACATAAGCTTTATCAGATACATAACCGATACCGACAATAAGCGGGAGAGGTTTATTGGGATTGACAGCATTCACCGCCATTGGAAATTGAGCATTGCCATCTAAGGTGTAAAGTGCGGTCAGTTTTTGAGATGTTTTTGGCGGTACTGCAATAAACAAGCGGTAATGTTTTCCTTCAAAGGTAAAATCTTTTTGTTGAATTTGATACATTTTTTTCATGCTTTCTTGAATAGGTGGAATCTTAAAGTCAGGTTCTGCTTGCGTGCTTTGCGTAAACATCAGCAGACAAAATAAAAAGGGTAAACGCAGAAATGAGAACATAGGTATTGAGTCTTGAGTTGATAATGGTTCTCACTATATCGAAAATATGATGGGTAAATCAACCTTGTTGTATCTCAGCCTCTTAAACCACCTAAAAAGGGGTAGTATTTTCCAATGAATGTTCAAAAATGAGATCTAGTTAACATTTTTTTTTTGACAATTCCCATACAATAAACATAGGAAAAATTTTTAAACTTTAATCAAGAGGTGAACTATGACTGATGTTAAAAACGTAATTAAAGAACTTGAAGCCGTTGGTATTCATGATGTAAAAGAAGTGGTTTATAACCCAAGTTATGAACAACTTTTTGAAGAAGAAACAAAACCAGGCTTAGAAGGTTTTGAAAAAGGGACACTTACCACAACTGGCGCGGTGGCTGTTGATACAGGGATCTTTACCGGTCGTTCACCGAAAGACAAATACATCGTTTTAGATGATACCACAAAAGATACTGTGTGGTGGACTTCTGATGTGGCGAAAAACGATAACAAACCAATGACTCAAGAAACTTGGTCAAGCTTGAAAGGTCTTGTGACTAAACAACTTTCTGGCAAACGTTTATTCGTGGTTGATGGTTTCTGTGGCGCAAGTGAACAAGACCGTATCGCAGTGCGTATTGTGACTGAAGTAGCATGGCAAGCACACTTTGTGAAAAATATGTTCATTCGTCCGACAGAAGAACAATTAAAAACCTTTAAACCAGATTTCGTGGTGATGAATGGTTCTAAATGTACCAACCCGAACTGGAAAGAACAAGGTTTGAACTCTGAAAACTTCGTTGCATTTAACTTAACTGAGCGTATTCAATTAATCGGTGGTACTTGGTACGGCGGTGAAATGAAGAAAGGTATGTTCTCAATGATGAACTACTTCCTACCACTTAAAGGTGTAGGTGCAATGCACTGTTCTGCTAACGTAGGTAAAGACGGTGATGTAGCAATCTTCTTCGGTTTATCAGGTACAGGTAAAACCACACTTTCTACCGATCCAAAACGTGAATTAATCGGTGATGATGAGCACGGTTGGGATGATGTAGGTATCTTCAACTTTGAAGGTGGTTGCTACGCGAAAACTATCCATCTTTCTGAAGAAAATGAGCCAGATATCTACCGTGCAATCCGTCGTGATGCATTATTAGAAAACGTCGTGGTTCGTGCAGATGGTTCAGTTGATTTCGATGATGGTTCTAAAACAGAAAATACTCGTGTGTCTTACCCAATTTATCACATTGACAATATTGTTAAACCGGTGTCTCGCGCAGGTCACGCAACGAAAGTCATTTTCTTAACTGCGGATGCATTCGGTGTATTACCGCCAGTGTCTAAATTGACACCAGAGCAAACCAAATACTACTTCTTATCTGGTTTCACTGCTAAATTAGCCGGTACAGAGCGTGGTATTACTGAACCAACTCCAACCTTCTCAGCATGTTTCGGTGCAGCGTTCTTAACTCTCCACCCAACACAATATGCTCAAGTGTTAGTTAAACGTATGCAAGCTGCTGGTGCAGAAGCGTATTTAGTTAATACTGGTTGGAATGGTACAGGTAAACGTATCTCAATCAAAGATACTCGTGGTATTATCGATGCAATCTTAGATGGTTCTATCGAAAAAGCAGAAATGGGCGAGTTACCAATCTTTAATTTAGCGATTCCAAAAGCATTACCAGGTGTAGATCCAGCGATCTTAGACCCACGTGATACTTACGCTGACAAAGCACAATGGCAAGCTAAAGCTGAAGATCTTGCAGGTCGTTTCGTGAAAAACTTCGAAAAATATGCGACTAATGCAGAAGGTAAAGCACTTATCGCAGCTGGTCCAAAAGCTTAATTAGATTAGTATCTAGTTAAAATATCGATAAAAAATAACCGCACTTTGATTTATAAACCAAAGTGCGGTTTTATATTAAGATTATTTGCGAGTTATTCTTTTGCTACGGTAAGAATAGACCAAATATAAGCCAATATAACCAATACCGCAGAAACAGAAAACATGATGCTTATCACATCAACGAAAAAGAAACTTTCCAGAATCGGTTTAGTGAAGATGCGTTCTGCATATCTCGCGACAAAAGTGATGATATAAGCCCATAACCCCCAGGTGATTATATCGAGTACAAAGCTTTTGGCTTTAATCAGCAAGGGAAGGCTGCTACCTTTATTAATTACCATCAATTGTTGTAAAGTGGCGGTTGCCATTGTTTAAACTCCTCTGTCAGGGCTTGTCCAGACAGCTAGCTTGGACTTGTTTCTAAAAATCGCTTTTGGGATTCCAATGAGTAACGTTACAGTATTGAGTAACCAATAAACGTAGGGATACCAAATGCAAGAAATTCCATATTGGATCAATCCTTTTTCATAACGAGAGTCGATGTATAAGCTCAAGAGACACTGTAAGAAGAAGGAAAAAAACATGATCGAGATATTTGTTTCAAACAATTCCATGTTTTGAATGCCTATACCCAAAGTAATCTTGCGGTATAGTGCAAGCGCAACCAGTGTAACCAATAAGATTGCCCAAGTTGCGGTAATGAAATATTCTGCATACATAGGCCATAGGCGACGGTTTTTCCAGCGCCAGACCTGTGGGAAATATTTGAGGATGGTTTCTGCACCACCCTGTGCCCAACGCAAGCGTTGTTTATATAATCCGCGCAGGCTTTCGGGCATTAATACCCAACATAAGGCACGGGGTTCATACATGATGTTGTAACCGGCCGTTTGAATTTTCCAGCTGACATCAATGTCTTCCGTGATCATATTGGTGCTCCAGCCACCAATTTCTTCCATCACATCTTTGCGGAATAGACAACATACGCCGGATACCGTGAAGATCGTTCCCATCAAGCTTTGAGCTCGTTTGATTAAACCGATAATGGAGCTAAATTCAGACACTTGTAAACGTCCCAAGATAGTACTGCGGTTACGTACGCGTGGGTTGCCAGTAACAGCACCATAAGCACGGTTTAATTCGAGGGATTGCACCATGTAGTCGATCGCATCGAAATCTAATACGGCATCACCATCAATACAGGCTACATATTCACCTTTAGCAACTAACAAACCATGATTTAATGCGCTGGCTTTACCTTGGTTTTCTTGGTGAAGCGCCACGATGTGCTCATCAGCTTTTGCCCAACGATCAATAATTTCACCCGTGTTATCTTTACTGCCATCATTGATAAAGATCAGCTCATAGTTTGGGTATCGAAGTTGAAGCAAGTAAGGAATAGCTTCATCTAAGTTGTCCCCTTCGTTGTAGCAAGGCACCATAATGCTGACCATTGGCACGCGTTCTTTGGGCATTTGTTGGAAAGTTGGTTGCCCAAGTTTTCCTTCCATAAAAAGGTAATAACACAAACTTGCCGTCACCCAATATATTGCCATTCCAGCAGGATACATGAATACGAAAATACTCACTGCTTCTAAGAATTGTTGGTTCATGATCAATCCTTATTTTTTTCCTGCATTCGTATTTACAGAAAAATACGGTTTCATTTTGTTCAGATCCGGCTGATTAGTTAAAAAGTTATCTGGATAGTAGCCATAGCTATAAATATGATTTTTTTGTAATAGCATCATCCAATCAATCAATTCGGATTCAGGAATTGGCTTTTGAGTTCGCCAATTCACCGCTTGGAATTCAAATAAGACTTTATCTAATGGTGCTTGGGCTTTCACATTTTCAATGAGAGAGGCAAACCATTGATAGGCTTCTTCTTGTGAAATCGGCTGCTCATTTTCCATGTATGGCATCGCCATAATGGCCGTCGTGTCGTAATTGTCAGTGAGCGTTTTTAAGTTTTGTGCCAACCATTCTTCTGCATTGGGATTGGTGATCACTGATGCATAAAGATTACGAGCCGTTTTAAGAGAATATGAACCACGCAAGAAATAAGGTTTTAACGCATCAGTGAGTTGATGGGTTAATTGGATTAAATCTTGTGTTTTTTGTTTTGCTTGTGGGCTAACTATGCCTTCAGCGTGATTGCCTTCTGCGCCTTCAAAATCGGTTAGGAACGCATCATCATGGAATAAAATGCCATTAAATTTGGCGTAGAATGACAAATCGTTATAAATGGATTTAATGATTTCAACATTCTGTTTGTTATAAGGTGAAAGGCGTAAATAAGCCTTTGTTGAAGGCTTGCCCGTGCGGCTATCAATGACATATTCTGCCTCTTTTACGCTTTTGCGTAAATCAAAGGCGAGTACAGGCATCCAGGCGTAGACTTTTACGCCTGCGCGTGTTTGTAATTGCCAAGCAATTCGGCCAAAAATATCATCTCGTACAGGAAGATATTTATTGGGGAAATACAAGGCATCGGCTACACCATCCCCATCAGGATCGGAGAAAGCTTGAAGATAAACTGTCGTCACACCATAGCGATAGATGCGGTCGATTAACTTATCAAGGTTTTTGGCTTGCTGAGCTTTATCCGCATCATAGACATAATCTAAATCAACATGCAGTACTCGTTGAATTTGTTTGCTTTCATCAATGCCATCAAGATAGTTTTTAACGGTATTTAGATCGGTTTCTGCATTAAGTAATAAGCGTCCAATATGTTTATCGCCAACTTTATTGATGATTTTTTCACCTAATGAGAAATAGTGTGGCATTCCTGCTTGTCGTGTAAGTTGCACAGCAACATCATTAAATTGTCCATAAGGCCACACCATTACACGTGGTTTCTTACCGATATGATTGACTAACGTTTGAACAGAACGAGCAAAATCAGATTTCAATCTGTTTTTGTAGGCATCTTCTGTTTCATATTTTCCATTTTTATATTCAGGCGCAATCACTGAGGGTAATTGGCCACCAGATGGGTTAGCATTAATACCGTTATGAAGATTATGAGTATGTGAGGCTACTTCAACGAGCCCACTTTGTTCCATTTCTTTGACTTGCGACCAAGTGGCAAAAACAGAACGATCTAGCATTTTATCGGCATAAGCGATTTTTTGATTTGCCGGTGTATCCAACCAGCCTGTCACTGGCGCAAAAACAGCAGGGTAGTGATAGGCCTTTAATAGAGGGAAGACCACGTTATACATGGTCTCATAGCCATCGTCGAAGCTTAGCAATACCGCATTATCAGGCAATGTGTCTTTACCATTTTCAGCATCGATAACTTGCTGCCAACTGATTACGTTGTATCCGTTTTCTTTTAGCCAATTAAAATGTTTAATTAACGTTTGGGCTGAAATCGTTTGAGGAAAATAATGTTTTTGATTTTCAGCCGCACTTTCATCTACCACAGAGTGATAAGCTAATACGCCATAACGATCTTGCGCAAAGGCAAAAGCCGAAAAAAGGGAAAGCGTGCAAATAATTATTCTTGCAAAATGTTTTAGAGATTTCATAAGGTTATACCGTTAAGTATTTAATAATAAATAGAAAAGTTTAAATTTCCGAAATTGTTGAATTCAGCACTGCCGTCGTAAATATTCTTTTTACGACCAATTTCATAAGACACGCCAAATTTTTTACCAATACGCCATTGGTGTCCGTAACTTATCGACCACATTTTTTCTCGACTGAGTTCTGCCTGTTTATAAGCGCCCACACTGGCTTTCAGGTGATGATTTAAGACTAAGCCATAATTAAGTGGTTGGTAGTAACTTAAATCCGCACCGAATTCCAAGCTTGTCGCTTTTGATGGGTTGTAATATTCAGCAGAATCAATGGTTTTATTTTTGCTGTAATCGACTCTGAAATTGTTGGTGAGCGCCCAACGATCATGTTTGAATGTATTGAGATTCAACCAGAAATTGGCTTCTTTTCTTAAGTTGCCGTCATCAAATTTCATGATTCTACCACCTAGTCCGGCTTGGAAAATATCGGAATAGGAATACGTGGTATGGAAACCAATATCTTTGGTATACACACCTTTATTGACGGCTTTAACTGGGATGCCACTACCATTAATATTGGCATCTAAATTAAATGACCAGTGTTGGTTGAGGGTATAATTTGCCTCTGTAGAGAAATAGGCTTTATCATTAAGCTTAATACCTTTTCCGGTTTCCATTTTCACTTGGAGTGGATAGAAATTGAGCTCAGTTCCTACACCAATTCGGCGAGAAATAAGGCTTTCTTTGTCATAAGGGGAGCGAGTTTCTAAGTAATGAACGTAGAGATCGTGACCATTTGCTGTTTTAGGTGTATAAATCGCATAATCTTGACTACTTTCATTGCTATAACTTATTGGTGAGGTGCGATGCTGTAAGCCGACACTCCCTACAATTTTGCCAGAACGTGCTTGTTCGTAATGGCTTATGAGGGATTGTGCTGACTGACGTTGTTTTTCATTCATTGCATCAATTGTTTTTGAAACTGTTGGTAAATCATTTTGACTTAAGGCAGTTTCAGCTAGGTTATTGCGTGCTTCTTGCTGATCATTTTTACTCAAAAAATAACCGGCTTTTTCGGCCCATAATTTGGCATCATCATAGTTGCCGCGATTTCGCTCAAGTTCTGCTTTTTGCAACATAACCCATGGGTCACCTGGCGTTTTATTAAATAGACGATCATCAATCAGTTGCTGAGCTAATTTGCTGTTACCACGCCATAAGGCTAAACGTGCCAAACCAAAATAGCGAGAATCGTAGCCTGGATTTGTGATTTTTGATGTTCGGGTATAGTCATTGATATAAATATTTGAATTCATACGCTCTAAATATTGTTGCGCCAATTCAAATTTGCCTGCATCGCTTGCGGAGAGAGAGAGTTTATGAAGTAAACCATCACTCACCGCAAGTTTATTGTTTAAGGCTTGCTGTTCAATTGCTTGATAAATTGCTAATGCTTTGTGTGGTGAGCCTTTTGCCGCCCAGTAATCACCAAAGGCTTCTTCTAAATACGCAGGCACATTAGGTTGAGCCTGTAATGTATTGAAGTCATCCTCTATTTCATCAAATTTATTCAAGCGAACACCCATCACAAAACGATCTTGCAATGTTTGTTGATACAAAGGATGCTCAGGATTAATTTTGGCTAAAAGTGCGGTCAATTCTTCAAATGATTTTTCTTGTTGTGTAGGCGTTGTCGCATTTTTTGAAGAGGTAATTGTCTTACCATGCTCAAACCACATCATGTCTTTTTGATTGAATTGATCAGGATAGGCTTTTTGTAATTTCTCTTGTAATGGTTGAAGGTTGTATTTCGATGCTAAACGATACAACTCTCTCATTAAGGTGATATTTTTTGGATTTTGTTCTAACTGACGTTGCCAACGGCCAAGTTTAGCCATGTCGGGTTCGGTAAAATCAAGTAAATAACTTTCTGCATCAAGATAGGCGTTATCTTGTCCAAAACGTTTTTTATAAACACTCAGTGCATTTTTTGCCGCATTGTAGTTTTTGGTTTCTGTGAAAGCTAATGCGCCACCAAGCCAGCCATTTGGATTATCAGGGTATTGCTTTTGCAATTGGGAATAGAATGCAATGGCACGATCGTATTGTTTTTCATTTCGAGCGGCTTTGCCTAAATTTTCGAGTTCATTTTGGGAAAATTGCGCTGGTGCGCAGCTTTCGCAAAGTGAAAGTGCTTTAGCGGATTGATTCGTCCTCAGATAGAGTGTAATTAAATCATCGCGCACTTTCACATCGTGCGTCCTCTTAAATAAGGCCTCAAGTTTTGGAATAGCTTGATTTAATTGGGTATCTCCTTGACGAGAGAAAATGATGATATTTTCTCGTTCGGTATCAATAGAGGAATTTTGGGCATAGGCAACCTGTACTACTGAGGTACTGACACCTACTAATAGCACAGCCTTAAAGACATGGGATAGAGATTTCATTTTTTAGTTCCACTATATTTAATAATAATTATCTAGTGCTTCGTTATTTCAGACAGTGTAAAGAAGTGTAAGTTTTGCAAAGTGGTCGGATCTCTTTGCGGGCAATGGAAAATATTAATTGCGTATGAACGCAGGTGTTTTAGATAGAAAAATAGGCGTTTTAGTAAAATAAAACGCCTATTTGATATTTAGAGAAGTGATTGAAAGTTATTTCAAAATAAACATCGGTGTGTTACTGATAGGATCACGATGAATGATGACATCCAAATCAAACACATCCTTCAGCAACTCTTCGGTCATGACCTCATCAGGTGTGCCTTGTGCCATCACTGCACCTTTTTTCATCACGACTAAATAATCGCAATAGCGGCAGGCTTGGTTGAGATCATGCAACACCGTAATCACAGTTTTACCGTTTTGTTGCATTTGTCGCATCATGCCCATGAGTTCTGCTTGGCGGTTTAAATCCAGATAAGTGGTAGGCTCATCGAGTAGCACTAATTCGGCATCTTGCGCAAGAGTCATGGCTAAAAATACCCGTTGTTGCTGGCCACCGGATAAATCGGAAACTAACTGCTCGGCGAGTTCGGTAGTTTGTGTTTGCGCCATCGCCCAATTAACCAATTCTTCATCTTTTTGGCTGAGTTTGCCCCAGAGATTTAAGTAAGGCGAACGCCCGTAGGCGATCAATTCCCGCACTTTAATCCCTTCGGGTACCAGGTGTTGCTGCGGGAGAAAAGCCAATTCTTGGGCATATTCTTTAGGGGTTTTTTGCCAAATGTCCTTGCCTTTATGGGTGATTGAGCCTTGCTTTGGTTTGAGCAAGCGAGCCACCGCTTTTAATGTGGTGGACTTACCGCAACCATTTGGGCCGATTAATGCAATCACTTTATTTCTCGGGAATTTTAGCGACAGATTTTTAACCACGAGTTTATCTTGATAACCTAAAGATAAATTATTGATTTCAATGCTCATTATTTAGTTCTCATCAATAAGTAGAAGAAATATGGCGCACCGATAATCGCGGTCAGAATACCTGCCGGCAGTTCAGTTGGTGGGTCAATCACCCGCGCCAAAATATCCGAAAGTTGTAATAAGAGGGCGCCAATAATCAAGGCTGCCGGTAATAGGGTGCGATGTCTGCCACCGACTAAACGACGGGCAAGATGCGGCGCAACTAAGCCTAAAAAGGCAATCGGACCACAAATTGCCACAGCTGTAGTGGAAAGAGCTACCGCTAACACTAAAACGCTAATTTGCACTTTATTTACGGTTACGCCCAGGGTGGAGGCTTTGTTTTCACCTAAACCAAGGGTATCGAGATCGCGACAGAAAATAAATGGCAAGGGCAGCAATACCACTAACCATGGCAATACCACATTTAAATAAGACCAGCTGCGCCCCCACAGGCTTCCTGTGAGCCATAACATAGCCGTGTTGATCTCGACCGGATTGGTAAGCATCAGATAATGACTAATGGCTGCCCATAATGCGGAAAGTGCGACCCCAATGATTGCCATTTTGATAGGGCGGAAGTTAAAACCGCACACGATCCATAAAATGACAAAAGAGAGCACGCCGCCTAAAAAGGCAAAAATTGGCATCCAGTAAAATGCTAAGTTTGGCAAGAACATCAATACCGAAACAGCAACCAACCCAGCCGCGTTGTTAATCCCTAAAATGTCGGGAGAGGCAAGTGGATTGCGCACCACGCTTTGCACTAACACACCAGAAATTGCTAAGGCTCCGCCTAATAAAATCGCTAATACTGCACGGGGTAGGCGATATTCCATCAAGGTAAAATAGTTTTTATCATCAGGCTGAAAGGCCGCCCAAATTTCCTCAAAGGAAAGCGTATAAGTGCCAAGGCGAATACTCAATCCAAAGAGTAGTACTATCATACTGAGCGTGATGACATAAAAGCCGATAGCGTGAAAAGATACATGAGAGGTTCGCATTAGTGTCTTCCTCTGGCAAATAATACAAAGACTGGGGCACCGATTAAGGCAAGTACCGCACCAGCAGGCACTTCACTAGGGAAATTAACCGCGCGGGCAATGGTATCTGCAGCGAGCATTAAAATTGCGCCGAGTAACATTGCCATAGGGAGCGATTTTCGCAAGTCATAACCAATCCAATAGCGGGCAAGATGGGGCACGAGTAAGCCAATAAAGGCAACTGGGCCAGCAACACTCACGCTTGAGCCCACAATCAATAACGCCATGATGTTAGCGTACCAACGTAAACGAAAGAGATTGATGCCTAGGGAACGAGCGGATTCATCGCTTAAATTGAGTAAATTCAAACGACTGGCAAAAAACAGGCAGAAAAGTGCGGTCAAAATAAAGAACGGAAATAACGTCAATAATTCATTCCAACGAGCATGTGCAATGCCGCCAGCTAGCCAACTCATAATACCGAAGGCATGATCTTCCGCGATAATGAGCACCAATTTCGTGAGCGCGGCACAAAGTAGTGATACGGCAATCCCCGCTAAAATCACTCGGCTACGATCTCCACTGTTGTCTTTCCAACCATTGCTGATCAGCATTACCACAAACCAACTCAGACCGCCACCGATACTGGCCACTAAGGCAATGCTATAACCAGAAAGAATCAAGGGGCTAAACGCACTGGCGGTTACCATGGAAAGACTGGCTCCCGAGTTTACGCTGAGTAGCGTAGGCGAGGCTAGTGGATTGCGCGTAATGGTTTGTAACAACGCCCCCGCCACCGCAAGATTGGCACCTAAAATCATGCCAACTAATGCGCGCGGTAAGCGTAAATCGGTTACCGTAATTTTGGCAATTTCATCGCCATCGGGGAGGAGCGCTTGTAAAGCTGCAAGCGGTCGAATTTCGATGGGATAATACAAAAACAGGCTTCCCCATAATAGGAAAGCCAGAATAATAAGGGGAAGTCCCCAACGGAAAGTAGACTTCATCATTATTTTTGTTTCACGAAACCTTCAATTTGTTTTGCCATAATTTTGCTCGCTTCTAAGCCACGACCGCGAGCCCACATGTCGGCGTCAACGCTGTAAACATGATTCGCTTTTACGGCAGGAATGGCTTTCCAAAGTGGCTCGGCTTCCCATTTGCGCGCAATACTTTCATCACGATAATGGGCGATGAACAAGTATTCCGGTTTTTCCATTACTAATTGTTCAAGGTTGATTTCTACGAAAGCTTGATCACTATTGAGTTTAGTTGGGGCAAAACCTAATGTCGTTAAGAAACTACCCACATAGCCATTGTCATTTTGGATATTAAATTTATCTTCTCGGGAAGTACCAAATGAGGCTTTTTTGCCTTGTACACCTAGATTTTTTGCAATGTTGGCAATGTAATCATTATGTTCATTGATCTTCGCTTTCATTTCGCTACTTTTACCGACTAAATCACCAATTTTTTGTGCGGTTTCAAGATTTTCTTGGTAGCTTTCATGACGAGAATCGAACATCACTGTTGGCGCAATTTTTTTCAATTCTTCAAACACCGCTGTGTGACGGGAAGGATCGGCAATAATTAAATCGGGTTTGAGGGAAGCAATCACTTCAAGACTCGGTTGAGAACGCGTGCCAACGGATTGCCATGCAGCAATTTTTTCGCGCACTTGCGGCAAAATACGATCGACGTTGTTGTCGTCAGCCACACCCACTGGGCTAACACCGACTTGGGCTAACGCATCCACAAAAGAATATTCCAATGCCACAACACGGCTTGGGGTTTTATCAAGGGTAAATTCACCTTTCGCATCTTTAACCGTCACGGCGCTAGCGAATGCGGATACCATTAATAATGCAGAAGCTAAAGTGGTTTTTAATAATTTTTTCATATTGTGTCCTCAATAATAAAAAGCATTTGGATTATACACTCAAATAATGTTGTTGAGAATAGTTATATTTTATCTATTTGGTCGGACTTCTCTATTTTGCCCGCATTCTAGCAAGCAAGCTGACAGCGATAATGATGACTAATGAACCAATCCAGAAATTTAGGCTTGGTACGTTATCCCAGAAGAGCCAGTCACAGATACTGGAAAAAATGACGCCAGTAAAAGCAAAAGGCGTAATGACATTGGCAGGGGCGTATTTAAAGGCGCGAGTGAGTAATAATTGGAAAATAAGACCGAATCCGCCTACCAAAAGCAGTAATGCAAATCCATGTAATGTTGGCATTTTCCACTGTGCGATGAAAAAGAGTGGTAATAAAATCGAGCCTAATAAGTGAAAGTAAAACACGATATTTTTAGGTGAGTTGTGTTTATTGAGCTCTTGTAAGCTGATAAATGCCATGGCTGCTAGCATAGCAGCACCTAACGCATAGCCTACATGGATAGGGTTGATATTCATTGATCCGTTGGTCAGCATAATGATGGATACACCGATAAAACCCATAAAACTACAAGCTAATACTTTTAATGGTGTTCTGACTTTAAAGAAAAACAGCAATAAAGGCACAAAAAGTGAGGACGTATTCATCAATAAAGTCGCAATGGAAATTGGTAAATATTTAATCGCGTAAAAGGTTAACAACATACTGGCAATGCCGGCGAGATTACGCAAAACGAGAAACTTCCATTGCGACATATCAACTTTGAAATCGCCATCTTTAATTAAAAAGGGCAGGAGAAACACAAAACCAATAAAAAAACGGGAAAATAAAATTTCGCTGGACGGTAATTCATCAGAGGCGTATTTTACAAATACGCCCATTAAGGCAATGCTGATGTAAGCTAACACCATACAAACAACAGCTTTTTGATAATTATTGCGGAGATGTATGTTTGGCATAAGGGTTCCTTGCATAAAGTGCGGTAAAAAATTGCCTTATTTTGTAAGAAAATGGGCTTCTCTTCGTCTAATGAAATGTAATCTGAAGATATTTTCTATAATAAGGAAAGAAAATGAAATATACAAAAACATTTCTCATATTGACCGCACTTTTTGGCGGTTTGCAAAGTAGTTTAACGTATGCTGATCACACAGAATCATCAAAGGAGCAAAAAATGACAATGGAAAGTAAACAAGAACAACAAATTATTTATCTTGCCGGTGGTTGTTTTTGGGGACTAGAAGCTTATATGGAAAGAATTCAAGGCGTGACTGATGCCGTTTCTGGTTATGCCAATGGAAAAGGTGATACCACTAACTACCAATTATTGCATGCGACAGATCATGCGGAAACGGTGAAAGTCACTTACGATCCAAATAAAATTTCGTTAGATAAATTACTGCAATATTATTTCCGCGTTATCGACCCAACCAGTATCAATAAGCAAGGCAATGATCGTGGCAGACAGTATCGCACCGGCATTTATTATCAAAATGAACAAGATAAAGCGGTTATTGAGGCAGCATTGAAAACCTTACAAAGCAAATATCAAGAACCGATTCAAATTGAAGTAGAACCGCTGAAAAATTATGTAGAGGCGGAAGAGTATCATCAGGATTATCTCAAGAAAAACCCGAATGGCTATTGTCATATTGACATCAAAAAAGCGGATGAGCCATTAATTGATGATAAAAAATACCCAAAACCAAGTGATGCAGAATTAAAGCAAAAATTGACCGCACTTCAATATGACGTGACACAAGGCAAACATACCGAACGCTCTTTTAGTAACGAATATTGGGATAATTTCGCGCCTGGTATTTATGTGGATATTACTACGGGAGAACCGTTATTTTCTTCCAAAGATAAGTTTGAATCGGGCTGTGGCTGGCCAAGCTTTACTAAACCGATTGCCGCTGAAGTGGCGGAGTATCAAAGAGATAATAGCTTTAATATGACTCGCATAGAGGTGTTAAGTCGCAGTGGTCATGCTCATTTAGGGCATGTGTTTGACGATGGTCCACGCGATAAAGGTGGTTTACGTTATTGCATTAACAGTGCATCGATTAAGTTTATTCCATTAGATGAAATGGAAAAACAAGGCTATGGTGATTTGATTCCCTTTGTGAAATAAGAGGAAAAAATGAGAAAAATATTGACCGCACTTTTATTGTTTTTGAGTCCATTGAGTTTTGCACAAGAGAAGGTGTCTTTGGCGGATATCCCCTTGAAGACATTGGATAATCAAACCGTCTCTTTATCACAATATCAAGGCAAACCGCTTTATATCAAAATGTGGGCATCCTGGTGTCCAATTTGCTTAGCAGGCTTAGCGGAAATTGATGATCTCAGTGCTGAAAAGAATCTTGATTTTAATGTGATTACGATTGCCTCACCTGGACAAAAGAACGAACAAAATAGCCAAAAATTTATCAATTGGTATAAAGGCTTGGACTATAAAAATATCACTGTATTATTGGATGAAAATGGGGAAATTATTAAACGTGCTAATGTGTTAGGCTATCCGTTTAATTTGCTATTGGATAAGGATTTAAATCTTATCAAAGCGCAGCCAGGTCATTTGAATTCAGATCAAATTAAACAATTTGTGAAGGAATAAAAAAGTGCGGTCATTTTTGACCGCACTTTTTATATTGGCTTGATTATGCAAATGCCTGTAATTCAGGGTTGATTGGGGTTTCAGCAATGTTGTTCACATAGTTACATAATGTGGCGAGGCTAACCCCTAAAATCACATCAATGGCATTTTCTTGGGTATAACCCGCATCAAAGAAGACTTTAAGTTGTGCTTCGGTTAATTTTGCTTTTTGTAAAATCACAGCAAGAGTGAAGCGCGCTAAAGTATCGAGTTTTTTATCGCTTTCAATACGAGCAGTGGCACGAATTTGGTTTACAAGCTCTTCTTCAAGTTTTAACACTTTTAAAGAAATTTTCGTGTGGCCTGCTACACAGAAACCACAACCGTTAACTACAGCCGCAGTAATTTGCACCACTTCGCGTTCTGTTGCGGTTAGGCTGTTACGACCATTAATACCGCCCACTGTGCGATAAGTTTCAAGTGCAGTAGGGGCATTCGCAAGAACACCAATTAAATTTGGAATAAACCCATTGGCATTTTGGACGGCTTTTAAAGCTTCTTGTGCGGCTTCAGGGGCTGATTCAATAGTGTGAATTTTAAATTGAGACATAAACTACTCCTAAGGGATAACTCATAAATTTCCGTTTGATAATACCTTTCTAACTTAAGTAAGAAAAAGAAGAAAAGCTTATTTCATATAGCTAAAAGTTATATTTTGGCGTCGCTAGGCTAAATGCGTTTTAACGACAGACAGTAATCTCTCCAACTCTTTTTTGCCTTTTTCGGAAAGGACTTTGTTGTCGAGCAACATTTGGGTGGCACGAGCTTCAATAAAGCGAAGGTAATCACTGTTTTGGGTTTCTTGGAATTGCTTTTCGGCTAATTGCATTTCGGTGAAGTCTTTATTGGTTTGAGCAATCAGCATTTTTTGACCGATTAACACAATCAGTGCCGCAATTAAGGCGATGACGGCACCATAGCCATTGGTAGGATAATAAAGAATGCCCGCCAGAACAAAAAGTGCGGTCACTAAATTGGATGAATTTTTAATATAGCCTTCAGCCGGTGGTGGCTTAATGAGATCTTTCCAGTTCATAGGATTTATATGTCATGCTAAAAAATTTGCCTTCCCTCAAGAGAAAGAGGGAAGGCAATACCATAATATATTACGCTAACACACCAAAATGATAGCCTAAAATACCCACGCCGAATAAGGCGAAGATGATGTACATGGCGTTGATTTTTTTACGTAATAAGTACATACATAAGAAGGTTAAACCTAACGCCGCAAGGCCAGGGAGAAGATCGTTTAACACGCTTTGTACGGTGGTCACCACTTCTTCGCCCATTTGGTTTTTATAGCGGGAAAGTTCTAATGGAATATTAATACTTGTCCATTTCGATACCAGTGAGCCCATAACAAAGAGACCGAGGATAGACGCCCCCTGCGTTAATTTTTGTAAGCGGCCGCCGCCCATATCGTTAACGATTGTGGTACCTTTTTCATAGCCGTATTTGAAACCATACCAACGAGTTATTGCACGGCAAAGGTTGATACCGATGAAGAAAAGCAATGGCCCTAAAAGGCTACCAGTAATGGCTAAACCTGCACCAAGTGCGGCCAATACAGGACGTAATGTTCCCCAGAAAATTGGGTCACCCACACCGGCTAATGGGCCCATTAAACCGACTTTCACCCCGCTGATTGCTGAGTCATCAATATCGTTACCGTTCGCACGTTCTTGTTCCATCGCAGCGGTTACACCGATGATAGATGATGCGACCCAAGGTTGGGTGTTAAAGAATTCTAAATGGCGTTTTAATGCCGCTGCTTGATCTTCTTTTTTGCTGTAAAGACGTTTAATGGCTGGGATCATGGATACACAGAAACCCATTGCTTGCATACGTTCAAAGTTGAAGGATCCAAGCAAGAAAGTTGAACGCCAGTAAGTGCTACGAATATCGCCTTTTGTTAATGATTTTTTAGTTTGTTCAGTCATAATTTCTTCCTTATAGTCCTTCAAGTTCATCATCAGCTAATTCACGTTTTGCAACTGCTTGTGGTGCAGTAGATTGATGGAAACGTGGGTTCAATTGAATGTAAATCATCGCTAAGCATGTGCCTAAAATACCGAGACCGACAAGGTTGTAATTGGTGAAAGAGGCGATCACGAAGCCTAGGAAGAAGAATGGCATTAATGCGCCTGCACGCATCATATTGATGACCATCGCATAACCGACGACCACGATAAAACCACCAGCGATTTGTAAACCGCGAGTAACCACTTCTGGAATCGCGTTCAATGCTTCGGTTACCGTATCCGTACCTGCTACTAACGCAACGAAGAAGGTTGGAATTGCCACGCGTAACGCTTGTAATGCAAGGCCGCTAAAGTGACAGAATTCAATACCTCGGAAGTTCGCTTTTGCGGCAAAATCATCGGCTTTGTGTTGAAGGAAGATAGTTAAAGTACGAACGAAGATGGTTAATACTTGACCTGCCGCCGCTACCGGAATCGCAATCGCTAATGCGCTCCCTTTATCTTGTCCGCCTTTGATGACAAGGATAGTCGCAATCACACTGGCTAATGCCGCATCTGGTGCCATTGCTGCACCCACGTTCATCCAGCCTAATGCCACTAATTCAAGGGTACCACCGACAATAATACCGGTTTCTAAATCACCTAATACTAAGCCTATTAGGGTACAAGCAACTAAAGGACGATGGGTTTGACGTTCGTCCAATACACTCCCCATTCCGCAAATGGCGGCAACGAGCGTGACTAAAATAATTTCCATTGTTGTCATAATGAATTGTCCTCGTAATTAAAATTGAATCGCATCAAGCTCTTTGTGTGTGAGCATTGATTTCGGGCTGCTCGCCACTTGTTGTAAGCTTAATTCCACGCCTTTATCTAAAAGCTGTTTAAATGCCGCTACATCTGTTGGGTTGACGGCAACGGCTTGAGAAATAAGTTTATCGCCTTCGCGATAGGTCATACCGCCCACATTGACCTTATCAATTTTCACGCCACCCTCGATTAAACGCAGGATGTCCGTTGGGTTGGTCACTAACCAAAGAATATTTTTACCTGCATATTTTGGGTTGTGATACACCTTAATGGCTTTTTCCACAGGAATCACATAAGCTTTCAAATGTTCAGGCGCGATTTGGAGTAATAAATCACGACGAAGCGCATCATTCGCCACATCATCATTTATCGCAAAAATCGCTTCACATTTCACTGCTTTCGCCCAAGAGGTTGCCACTTGACCGTGGATTAAACGACTATCAATACGCAACAAGGAAATGTTCATATTGCCAGAAAGTGCGGTTGGATTTGGAGAGGTTTTTGGTGCTTCAGCTGGTTTAGAGGCTGGCGTTGGAGCAGGCTTGCTTTCTTTAGGTTGACGGAAGGATTTCACGGCAGCGACCCCGACTTCTTTCGCGGTTTCTACCAATTCATCTAAGCTAGCGCCATCTTTAGCATCAAGTACTTCTAGCAACATCGGTAGATTAATGCCGGTGACGATATCGGTATTATCCCTTTCACTGGCAACTCGGCTTGCCGCGTTATAAGGGCTACCACCAAATAAATCGACCAAAAAGAGCACCGGTTCATTTTCAGGCAGCGTGGCAATAATCGCATTGTATTTCTCGATTAAATGCTCACCACCTTCACCCGGTAAGAAAGTCACGACATGGCAGTTTTCATCTTCGCCATACACCATAGCGGCGGAATTGACGATTTCTTCAGAAAACTTACCGTGCGTTGCAACGATAATGTGGGTCATGGATATTCCTCCCATTGAGTTGATAAAATCAGTCTATTTTGCTTTCAATACGCATTACGCAAACGATTGCTCCGAATGGAGTTTAGTGTATGGATTTGAAGATTACCGTCAAATAAAGAATAGTCAAATAGTGATCGAGATCAAATAAACAGGTAAGATGACTTACAACTTTTGAGGTATTTATGAATGAAATGCAAAGTGCGGTTGATTTTTGGACGATTTTTATCGAATGGAAAGCATTTCGCGACAAGACAAATAGGAAAAGGTTAAAATAAGCCAAATTTTCTGTTGGGAGTTTCAATGTTTTTTGTTTATCTCATTATCGCCTTAGCGGCAGGTGTCGCACTCGCGACGCAATCAGCCATTAATACGCAGTTGGCGAAAGCCATGAGTGGCGAAGCAGTGATCGCGACCTTTATTTCTTTTGCAGTGGGAACGATCGTTCTCTTTTTTATTGCTTGGGTAAAAACCGATTTATGGGGCAATTTATCAACCGTCCCTTCACAACCTTGGTGGAAATTAATTGGTGGGATACTTGGTGCAGTTGTCGTGTTCACAACGGTTTTACTTGCACCTAAGCTAGGCATTACCGCGATGTTATTTTTTATCATCGTCGGACAATTAATTACCGCAACCACTATTGATTATTTCGGTCTTATCGGTATGCCGATTCGAGAAGTCAATATCACGAAATTTATTGGCTTAATTATTGTCGCCTTTGGATTAGTATTTTATTTCTTTGGGGATAAGTTGCTTGAGCTATTTAGATAAAATTAATGTTAAGAAAATAGTTTTTATATCACCTAAGTATAAATATTTATAATATGAAAAAAGTTATTTTATTATCTTGTGTATCAAAGAAAGCAAATGAAAAGGCAAAGGCAAAAGATTTATACCTTAGTCCACTATTTAAAAAGAGCCTAGCTTATGCCTATAAACTTAAGCCTGATGCGATATATATTCTATCGGCAAAGCATCATTTACTTGAGTTAGATAGTGTAATAGAACCTTATGATGTAACGCTGAATAAAATGAAAAAAAATGATAGATTGAACTGGGGCAAAAAAGTTATTGAGCTACTGAAATGGAAAGTTGACTTAGAAAGTGATCGATTCATTATTTTAGCGGGTAATAACTATATTTTCCCAATTAAAGATAGCTTAATTCATATTGAACAGCCGTTCTATAAAATGAGATTAGGTGAGAGATTAAGTTTTCTAAATAAAGAACTAGAGGATTATAAAGAAGAATGACTTCATTAGCTTGTGAATTACATTGTCTGCTGAACAAGAAAGAGCGATTTAAGTTTCCTTTTGACAAGTTTAAGCTACCTAAGAATGGTATTTATATCATCTTTGAGAAAGGTGAAAATTTTGGAAAAATGGACAGAATAGTGAGAATCGGTACTCATACAGGCGAAAATCAGTTACGTTCACGTTTGATGCAGCATTTTGTCAAAGAAAATAAGAATAGAAGTATTTTTAGAAAAAATATAGGTCGCTGCTTTTTGAACATAGAAAACCAAGATTATTTAGATTCATGGGAACTTGACATAACTCCAAAAGAAGGAAGAGAAGATAAACTGAAAAGGATTGATCGTGAGTTTGAAAAAACGTTAGAAAAGCGTATTAGCCAATATATTCAGGATAATCTTTCGTTTTGTGTTTTTGAAGTTAATACTAAAGAAGATCGCCTATTTTGGGAAAGTAAAATCACTTCAACACTTTCTAATGCTGCTAAATTTGGTGAAATTAAACCTTCAGAAAATTGGTTAGGTAATCACTCTACAAAAGATAAAATTAGAGAAAGCGGCTTATGGCAGGTTAATGAGTTATATAAAGAAAGTCTAACTGAAGCTGAATTAAAAAAACTAGCGACTTTTGTGAAATAATTATTTAGGTCTAGATATTTTATTCGTAACTGTATAATTGGGGAAACTATGCGAAAGCGTTGCCTGTGGGTGTTGATTATTTTGTTGCTATTGATCGTAATAAGCATTGGCTTATTACGCGTTTTTGCGACCCCGAAACGTGTAGCGCAACTTACCAATCATTTTTTAGCACCGCATTATCACATTGAATTAGCCGATGACTGGCAATGGGAAACCACAGGTTTAACACTGCCAGAGCTAAAAGTGAAAACTGACCAATGTACGCTAGTGAACCTGAATAATACTCAGGTGACTTGGTGGAATACGCATAGTCTTGATGTTGAAAAGGCTAGCTTGAATTATGATTGTTTAACCCATTTACCCAGTGATAATGCTGAAAAAACACCGCCAAATTTGACCGCACTTTGGGCAGCATTGCCTATTTCTCATGTTAACGTCAAACACTTTCAATTAACTAATGCCGAAGCCTTGACACAAGGGGCTTTAAAACCTTTCTTATCGGCTGATTGGGCGTTAGACGCAAACTATAACGGCAACCAATTAGCACTCGAAGCTCAAGCCAATAATGACGGGCTTGAGCTTCATCATCAATCGACTGTCACGCCACAAGATGGTATTTTCCAATGGGCGGGAAGTACCGACATCAAACAAGCAGACGATAAAACCTACGATCTTCATTTCTCTGCGAATTTTGATCCTGATCTTTCTCAACTCCCTCAACAAGGCAATGTCTTACTTAACTGGAATAACCCAGAACTGGCCGTCACAAAAGGCGAGGCAAAAGTGTCATGGCAAGGTGCAGACGGTCAGTTAAATGCTCAAGATTTAACAGCAAATTCGCCGTTGTTGGATGTGCCTTTCGTGTTCACCAAAGATGGCTTGGATATTTCGTGGGGGAAATTTTATTGGACCTTTGATAGCTATCAACCAATCAAAGGTTTCCTTGGGTTATCTATTCACCGTGCGGCAGAAGGCTTGTTGCCATTAAGCATTGATATGAACGTGATCTTACAAACCTTTGGCGAAATGGGCAAAGGGGAGATCGTGATTTCAGGCAAAAATGGTGAAATCGGTGGGGGCGATGACAATAATGAATTGGATTTTGAGCTGAAAACACGCGGGGATTTACGTTATAACGCTACTGTGGCACAAACCAATTTAACCTATCATCTCGGCGGGATTTTTACGCATCCAGTGGTGTATTTTTACCCGGGTTCCGTCTTTAAAATGGATACCATTCAGCCAGATACCAAGTTGCATGTTCGTTTACCGTTAGATGACATTATTATTGGTCGTTATGGTTTGGAAGGTCGTTTGCTCGCAACATTAAAGGGCACGACACCACAGTTTGAAAATCTCGATTTAAAATTAGACGGAAACGCCCATGAGTTTATTGCCGGTATTAAAACCGTGTTTGATTTGCGGGATGAAGAACATAAGTTGCAGTCTGTGGAAAAACAAGCGACAAACCGTTGGGATTGGACAATCAATGGCAGTGCAAACTGGAAATCCTTAAATACGCCAGTCAAAATGGAAGGGAAAGGCTTTTGGGAAGCGGATCATATTGAATTAAATCAGCTTTCTGCACGTTCTAATGAAGTGAATATGAAAGAGGTGAAAATGGCACCGCTTTCGTTGGAACTCAAAGACCGACTTCGCTGGGATTATGAAAAAGAGCATATTCGTGGTTTGTTACAAGCAAAAACGGATTGGGTTGAATTGGCTTATGGCGGTCGTTTTGTTTCGCCTGTTTTCGGTTTAGGTATTGATGGTAAGAGTATCAGTAACTTCAATTTTGCAGGTGATTTAAAGGCTGGTTCGCTTGGGCCTTTAGATGTCTTGGGTGTATATCAAAATACTGCACTTTCAGGCAAAATCAGCTGGAAAGAACAATCTGCAAAAGTATTCCAATCACTTTTCCCTCAACAATGGAATTGGTTAATTCATGAGGGCAGCATTAAAGGACAAAGTGAATTCGCAATCAATGGCAATGGCGTGAAGATGAAGGGGGAGCTGAATCTTAAAAATGGCAAAATCACTATGCCAGATGGCGAGATTTATGGCTTGAATATTCGCTTCCCGATGAATTATGAAAACTCGGCATTGCAAGTGGCTTCGGGTAAACCGATCCATATTTCGACTCAAAATATTCGCTATGGCGCGCTTTCTGTAGTAAATGGAGAGCTGGATTTATTTGGGCGTTATCCGAATACCATGAAAAATCCGCTTACTTTGAGAAATGTGAAACTTTCCTTATTTGATGGCGTATTAACGGTGCCTCAGCTCAGTTTCCCGCAAAGCAAAATGGCGACGCTTTCTTTCACCAATATTGATTTAGCCCAAGTGTTAGCTTTGGCACAATATAACCAAGTAACCTTAACCGGCCGCGCCAATGCTACCTTACCATTTTGGCTTGGACATAAGGAGTGTTTGATTTGTAATGGTACATTGGAACAAGTGGGAAATGTGTCCATCAAATTAACCGATGAAATGGTGAAAGGGTTGAAAAAAGGCGGGTGGACAGAAAATATTTTGGTAGATTTATTAAAAGAAATGGAACTGCAAAATTCCCATGCGGCGGTGACGCTCGATCCGAAAGGACAAATGACATTGCGTGCGAGTATTAGCGGATTTAATCCAACCAAGCGAACTAATAATCCGATAACGTTAAATTATACACATCAAGAAAATATGTTTGAATTGTGGAATATGATTGACTACGGCTCGCAATTTGAACAAAATCTGCAATATAAACTTTATAAGCAATTAGACAAAGACAAATGATAAAACACTTTAAATTTCAACCGCACTTTTTTATTTTGGCAGCAATGTTTACACTTATAGCTTGCACTCCGACCATTCAATTGGACACCCCAAAGGAAGGTATCACCATTAATATGAATGTGGTGGTAGATCACAATATTAAAGTGGAAATGGATGAGAAATCTCAGAAAGCGGTGGGTGAGGTAGAATCAGTGAAGAAATAATTGAATAAAAAAGACAATCTGAAAAGATTGTCTTTTTTGTATAAACTATAAAAATATTGCATATATAAATAATTAGAAGTGCTAGAATAAATCTTATATAAATATCAATTTATTTATGTCTTATGTCTAAAGAAATTTATCTTCCTCGAGTTCTACATGGTACTGATGGCAAAGAATTTAATGAATCTGAATTGCTTTCATTTAAGAATAAAGTGATTATTGTTCTAGCTGAGCCAGGAGCTGGTAAAAGTTGTTTATTGGATAGCTTGTCAGAGCAATTAGGTATCAGAAAAAGTGTTGCCAATATATTTATTCATTCGAATCCACAGCAATGTTCTTCGCTTGCTATTGATGGTTTTGATGAGTTAGTAAAAATTGATCCATCAACGGTAACACAAGCACTAATGATGGCCAGCAATACTTTGGCAAAAAGGATTATTTTATCTAGTCGTTCTAGTGAATGGTCTGAAAGTTATACACTACAGTGTAGAAATATTTTTAGTGAAGATCCTTTGTTGGTTTATTTGAAGCGATTTGATGAACAAGAACAAAAAATTCTCTTTTTACACTATTATCCAGAGCAAAATGTAGAAAAATTTTTAGAGGATGCAACTAACATTGAGTTAGCGTCTCTATTGTCTAATCCTTTATTTCTAAAATTATTTTCAAAATCTTATGTGGAAAATAATCAATATTTTGAAAATCGTCATTCTGCTTTTAAGTTGGCTATTGAAGGATTAGCAAAAGAAAATAATAGTGGTTATTCTTATGATAGAAATATATTACCAGCATCTAAAAAAATTGAATTAGTAGAAGATGTTTTTACTAAGCTGATGCTATCAGGTTCAGAAGGTGTGAGTTTAAGTGATTCTGCATCTAATCATTTCTACCCGCATATTGTTACTTTAAATTCAGATAAAAATATTAATCAAATTTTATCTACACAATTTTTTCTTCCTAGTGATGGAGTAGAACAACACAGGCCTGTTCATAGGATTGTTGCAGAATATTGTGCTGGTAATTATCTTGCTAAAAGATTGACCTCAATAGACAATCCATTATCACTGCTCAAAATCTTATCTATTATTGCTCCGAATAATATTGTACGTGATGAATTACGCGGTTTGTTCGCTTGGATGACTGTATTATCAGAAAATCAACGCATTCAGGAAGAGCTAATTGATTTAGATCCTTATGCTATTTTATCGAATGGAGACCCAGCTTTATTATTACCTTGCTCAAAGAAAAAACTACTATCCAAATTAAAAGTTTTAAATCAAGAAAATCCTTATTTTCGCCGTAGCGATAGATGGCGAAGTTTCAGTATCTCTGGATTTTTCACAGATGAATTGCTCGATGAACTGAAAAGTTTGTTATCTCCAGATAATTCTGATGGGGATTTACAAGGACTGTTATTAGAACTATTAATAGATTCTCCAATAGTTTCAAAACTAACTAATGAACTAAAAAGCATTGTTTGCAACATTAGCGTTGAATCTAGATATGAATATAACCGAAGATTGGCAGGAAAGTGTTTAGCAAAAATTAAAGACTCTAATTACCGAGAGATTTGGGAATATCTAATTGAAGCTAGAGATAATACCTCACTTGCTATCGTAGCGGATATGATGACCAAATCTAATGGTGAATTTGAAATAGATGATTATATTAAATTTTTAAGAATTTGCTCCGAGTTATATCCTACGGATTATCGTATTGAAAGCGTTATTGGTAAACGTTTCTTTATTAAGCGATTTATTCAAAAACTGAGTTTTGCTCTAGTTATACCATTGTTAAATGAGTTATCTGCTAATTTGTCTTGCTCTTGTCAAAGAAAGTATAATTGTCAATGCCGAGTTGGCATCAGTAAAATTATTAGTATGCTATTAGATCGCTATTTTGAGCTATCCCAAGAACCTTGGGATGCCGAAAAAATTTGGGGATGGCTAAAAAATACTTATTTTCAAAGAAAGATAGCAAAAGAAGAAAGTTTGTCAGTAAAGATTTTATCTGAAGATGATTTTTTAAGACAAAATATTATTAGAATTTCATTTAAAAACATATTTGATAATAAATCTATTCATGAAACTAAATTTTATATATTTGAAAAAGGCCATTCCGGCTTAAATTTCCAATTGCAAGATTACAAATGCATCATTGATTTAGCCTTTGATACTGATAATGTTGAATTATGGTCGAGCTTTATGGCTAGACATAATTTCTATGGTCACAAGGGAACCAATCTGTTGCGTCAACACATGCGCATGCAAGCATTTGAAAAGAATGCGTTTTTGCGTGTTTGGTATAGAAATAATATAGAAGATAAAAAGAGTTATAAACGTAATATTTATAGAGATAGTAGAAAAAAAGGACATAGAGAGCGTAATAAGAAACAACGAAATATTCGTTATAAAAATATTCAATATATTCAAAAAAATAGACAATTAATAGAAAGCGGGAAACACTGGAACTCTCTTTTACATTTTTCTAAAATTCTTTTACTCGAACCTAATAAAATTGTAGAAAATTTTGGAGATGAGCAACTGGTTAGGAATGCGCTCTATAACTGTTTAGATTATATACAGCCGAATATCCCAAGTTTATCTAAATTAGCAGAGTCACAATGCCAATCTCAATTTCTATATATTGAGTTCATTCTATATGCCTCTTGTTTAGAGATTTTAAAACGGGATGGAACATTAAATACTGTATCAGTCGAGGTATTAATTGCATTACGTACTAATTTATCTGCTTATTTTCCAGGAGTGAATTCTGATGATAGAGATCGACTAAAACAAGAAGTGGATAGATGTCTATTCTCTAACCCAGCCGATGCAGAAAAATTTTTACGTGAGTATATTGAGCCACAATTGGCTTGCTTGGAGTGTAAAAGTGCACAAGTAAATTGGCTAGCAGATGATGAAGCATTTAACTTTTTGCAAAATACTCTTCCTTTAGAGTGGTTGGAACATTTTCCCGATATGAATTTTTCAGCACAAAAGGAATTATTAAAGTTAGCTATTCAGTTTGGTAATCGCGAAAAACTTAAAGAGATCGTGCAGCAATACTGTGAAAACTTACTCAATATAAATCCTACCTTAGAAGAGGAAGATATTAAATTTAAAAGAAATTTTTGGTTTGCTCACGCTTTTTATCTATTAGATGAAAATTATGAGATTTTTTGGAAAGAGTTAATTAAGGATGTTAATAGTATCTTTATTTTAGAAGAGCATTTTGGCAGTTTTGGTGATTATACAAAATGGATAATGCTTTCGCCTGTCAAAATTGAATTAATTCTGAATGCTTTTATTAAAAAATGGGAAGAAGTGTATTTACCTAACTATTATGGCTCGGATAGCCCAGATTCAGAAAAAGCTTATCGTTTTTTAAGTGAACTAATTGATAAATTAGGAGATAGCTATCAAGATAATCCAATACCTGTTCTAGATCGCTTATTGAATAATAGTCAATATAGAAATTTTTATAATAGTTTAAAAAGTATTCGATTTAATTACTTATGTAAATTAGCAGTCCAAAATTTCCAAATGCCAACAGCGGATCAAGTGGCTAATTTTTTAGAGCGGAATGAAATAATTAGCGTTGAAAATTTACGCGCAGTTATATTGGAAGAATTACGAAATTATCAAAAAGATTTAGATGGACATGATATTACTACAAAATCAATCTTTTATCATGGAGAAATAAATATCCAGAATCGAGTTGATGAAAATACAGCAACACAGCGTATAGCAGAGCGTTTGAGATTACGGCTTGAAAATCAGCAAGTTAATATTATGCGTGAAGGCTATATGAAAGATAATAATCGATGTGATCTTGTTTTTTCTAAGCTGATTAACGGTAAAACAAAAATTCTACCTGTTGAAGTAAAAGGGCAATGGCATCTGAAACTTTATTCTGCATTCGATTCGCAGTTGGATCGTTTATATACTATTCACCCAAATGCCGATGGACAAGGTATTTATTTAGTATTATGGTTTGGTGCAAATGAAAAGGTAGCTAATCGGAGAACTCATGGAATAAATAATGCCAAAGAACTATATTTTGATCTTCAAAAGCACATGTCTGAAGAATTGAAAAAAAGGCTAGATGTTTTTGTTTTAGACTTATCAGTTGATTAAATAATATTCCTAGGGTATTTCTTGAAAGGCGGTCACAGTAATTAATATCCTAGACGCTCTTTTTCATTTCAAAGTGCGGCCAGATTTCAAAGCGTTTTTATAAATCGTCTTCAAAATCTGACCGCTTGTAAGCAGCCTATTTTTTGTAAAACCTCTGCTAATACATCTAATTTTACCGTATCCAAACCTGCTTCGTAACGGGCTTTTTGAAAAGCGCGTAAGGCTTCAAATTCACACGTAGGCTCGGTGATTTTTTTCCTTTTTATCCCACTAAAACCGACGTCATGCTGAGCGATCCGGCAATCAGATTATCGTTGAAAAACGTAATGTCGTCTTGCGGTTCACGTAATGCCATGATATACAGCAACGGCAAGTAATGATCGGGTGTTGGTACAGAAAGCTCAACCTTTTCACCTAGCTGATCATAATGCACCAAGGTTTTATCATCTTGTGTCGCAATTGCTTGATTGATCGATTCACGGAAAGCAAACGCCCAGTCATACCCCGCGCCGATTTGATTGATATGTTCCCAGCTTATCGCTCTCAGATTATGCACAATATTGCCGCTGCCGATAATTAACACGCCTTGTTCACGCAAAGCAGCTAATTTTTTCGCCAAGTTGAAATGCCATTCTGCCGATTGCAAACGGTTAAGGCTAAGTTGCACCGCGGGAATATCGGCATCAGGATACAGATATTTCAACACCGCCCAAGCACCATGATCAAAACCACGCGTCGGGTTCAGCTCCACATTTTCCGACTGTAATAATGACCGCACTTGCTCCGCCAATTCTGGCGAACCGGGCGCGGGATATTGCACTTGGTTGAGTTCATCGGGGAAGTCGTAGAAATCGTAAATCATTTCAGGGTGTTCACCTGATGTTACCTGCAAACGGCTGCTGTACCAATGCGCTGAAATCATCAAAATAGCTTTTGGTTTGGCAAACTTTTGCGTAATTAGGCTGAAATTCTGGTTGAACGGATTTTCTTTATCTAACGCATTCATCGGGCTACCATGCCCAACAAACAATACAGGCATTTTTTTCATTATTTTCTCCTAATATTTTCTCCTAAATATTTGATGGAGCAGATTGTACGGTTAAATCTTTGTGTGAAAAATACCACTTTATGAACAACATCTTTTACTAATCAGAAATAATGAATGATAAGGTTTAGAGAGATTGATGTGTTAAATAAGGTAAATATTACAAAGTGCGGTTAAATTTTACGAAAATTTTACTTAAAATTTACTTCATTCACAGTTTATTATCTTTATATTTAGGCGTATGATGACTATCAGTTTTACATAACCCCTAAATTTATTTAGGTAAATATATTATTTCTATTTAATTGGAGATTGAATGATGAAAAAATTACTCACAATAGTACTTTCTGCGGCAGCGATTGCCGTACCTTTTTTTGCTTCTGCGAATACTGCGCCACAAACAGAACAAAGTGCAGTACAACCGGAAAAAGCAAAAGGCGTTTGGATTGATGTACGTTCAGCCGAGGAATTTAACGCAGGTCATTTACAAGATGCGGTGAATATTCCACACGATAAAATCGTTGAAGGCGTTAAAGCGATTGGCTCAGATAAAGATGCACCAATCAATCTTTATTGTCGTAGCGGTCGCCGTGCGGAAGCCGCACTCACTGAGTTGAAAAATGCCGGCTATACCAATGTAACCAACCACGGCGGTTATGAAGACTTGGTTAAAAAAGGTTTGAAATAAACAACATATATTTAAAGCAAAAATCCCCTAGAGCAGAGCAGTAGGGGAT
This sequence comes from Parahaemophilus parainfluenzae, assembly GCF_001055095.1. GTDB lineage: Bacteria > Pseudomonadota > Gammaproteobacteria > Enterobacterales > Pasteurellaceae > Haemophilus_D > Haemophilus_D parainfluenzae_Z. The sequence goes on along the minus strand of NZ_JVHG01000023.1, from coordinate 139,185 downwards.
TTTTACTATAAAGAGCGGTCAAATTTTCCAGTATTTTTGCAAATGCTCTTCAAAACTCGACCGCGTTTATTTTTACTTCAATTTAACTGCAATAGTCCCTTATTTAAAGCCGTTTTTTCAATGTCGGCAATATAGCATCCCAAGCCGCTAAGGCCTCTTGCTCACTGAGTGGCGAACCCTTGGTATTTTTCTTATTGGTACCGAAAGTCATCTTAAATCTCACACTGCCATCATCTTTTTCCCAAATAAATAGATATCGATTTCCCTGCCACTTAACCAGTTTTTCACTGCCGGTCATGCCATTGATATTGCGCTTTCCTTTGCGGATGGTGCTGTATTTCGCCCACGAGAAGAGTTTATCCAAAGCACTATCTTTAGTGAAAAGATCTCGTTCTAATAGCGGTTTATCACCTTCCTCCAAAGAGCCACCCGTCGTTAGTTCGGCATAAACGTCTTTATAGTCTTTGATTTTGATGCCCGCACTGCCAAAAAACGGCTCAGTTCCCTTATCGGCAATAAATCCTTCTGTTAAACAGACACCTTGTTGCTGTGGCATTTCAGTATCTTTACGATCTCTCAGCTTGTCGAAAAAATCATTTCGTATCTGCCCAATAGCTTCGTCAACTTTGCTTTTTTCCAGCTGTTTCAGGTTTGGGGGAGCTTTGCCATTAACAGGCATAATGCGCACAAAAGCTCTAATAGAATAGTCATCGTTCTTACCTAGCTTGAAATAGAAATCGACATAATAGAGCATACCTTTTAGGTGCTTTGACACCGAGTGTTCCCAAGAACCCGGAGCCTGTGTCACCATAGCTATCGCTTTATTAGGAAAGATTGTACGGTTTTCTATAAAAATATCACTTCCATTATATCCTTTTTCTTTAACCTCTAATACGGATTCTACTTCTAGATTCCAATAATCTGGTCGCACTCTTATCTGCCAACTATTGTATTTAAGCCAGCCAGTCCCACTTATACGGTTAGATGGTAAGTTAATTTGGTAACGCCCGCTGCAAAATGGCTGCTCAGTCCAATACGTTGCCGCATTTTGAGCATAATTGCTTGCTGTATTTTCTGCTGTTGAGTGGGTTTGGGGATATTGACTGCAAGAAGACAACATAACACTAGTCAAAATAGTGCTATAAAACATCAGTCTAGAAATTTTCATCTTCGGCATGTGATTTCTTCCTTATTGTAAATTTGAGAATGCTAAATAACATAGAAATTCTGCTAATACTTTTCTTTCCATATTAATCTTAATAGATGAGTTTACACGCATTAAGTGTAAAGTGCAACTCTTCACTATTCAAAATTGTGTTGAGTTAATTAAGAGAGGATTCAATACATTTTAGAGAGAATAAAAGGCCTTTTGACATTTCAAAAGACCTTTTTCACGCCAAAGAGCGGTCAGATTTTGTTTACTAAATACAATAATCTTCTTTTAATAAGTGACGATAGGCATAAAGATAAGATGCACCGACAAATGCTGCACCACCCGTGACATTGCCTAAAAAGACAGGAATCATATTGAAGAAGAATTGGCTCCAAGTCACATTAGCACCGGCAAAAATCCCGGCAGGAATAATAAACATATTAGCGACAAAGTGTTGTAATCCGATAAGCACAAAAATCATCACGGGGAACCATATGGCTAGGATACGACCGGAGGTTTGTTTGGCGCCAAAATAGAACCAAATACCCATGCAGACCATCCAGTTACAGGCAATAGCTGAAACAAAGGCACGACCAAAATCCATTTGCACTTTAGCCTCGGCAATCGCGATGGTTTTAGCGGCAGCAGCACCTTCTGATAAACCGACATAATGCCCTAAGAAATAGGCCATAAACAGCGCACCGAGCAGGTTGCCCAAACTCACTACAATCCAGTTACGAAATAATTTTTTAAGGCTTACTCTTTTTGTTAAACGGCCTAATGCCATCATCATCATATTTCCCGTGGCTAATTCACCACCACCGATTAATATACAAATCAAACAAATAGGAAACACAGCCGCACCAAGTAATGTTGATAGCCCACTCCACTCTGGAGGAATACCGCTCACTACTTTTAAATAGGCCATATAACCAAAACTCACATAGCCGCCACCTAAAAAACTTAAAATAGCCAGTGTTTTTAAGTGCCCTTCCGACTTAGCATAACTTTTATCAATAACATCTTGTAAGATTTCATGGGGATAAAGATCGCGATGCTGCATAATTGTACCTCTAGTGAAAATAAGACGGTAAAAATGTAGCAAACCACATAGCAAAATCGAAAGAATTGTTAAATATATGTACTGATTTTTAGTTATAACGAAATTGAATAATAATCTGAACCTAAAATTAGGTGTCTAGGTTCTTTTTTTGAGGGGCAAAGTGCGGTCAAAATTTAATGAATTTTTGCAAGAAATTATAAAAATTTGACTGCTTGTATGTATAGAAAAAGCGTTGTTCTAGCGATATAGAACAACGCTTTTGTTTTTAAATTATATGTAACTTAAAAGGGTTGTTTCTATATAAGGAAAGAATGAAAAATAAAACTCTAATTATTTCAACTTGTTGCAATCAAATATTGATAACTTCCTTAAAAATACGTAAAAATAACCCCGATAACAGAGTAATTATATCATTATATTTTACAATATTAACGTAAAATTTTTACACATTGCTTTCAAGAGCCAACCATTTATGTTCTCTGTTTTACTTTTTGAAAATAAAAACAGAGGACTTCTATACTTTGGTGTAAATAATTCTCTTGAATAAATTTCTGTTCTATAGCTATGCTCTATTTTTGAGTTTCAAATGTAGTATGGAGTTATCAAAATTGACAACTCCATAAATAATATTCTTATTCTTTGTTTAATCTAACAAGAAAATGCTTAAATTGTTCTTCGTCGTTATTCAACTTTCCGAAAAATAACTCATCAATTTGCTCAATTAACGGAACAGCTGTTTGTAATATTTTTTCTCCTTTTGAGACCTTTGCAAAATCCCCTCAAAATCCCCTAAATTCCCACCAAGACATTTAGGGGATTTTTCATGAGCACCTTCTTCCAACAAACCGTCCAAGCCATGATTGCCAAACACATCGACCGCTTCCCGCTATTGAAGTTGGATCAAGTGATTGATTGGCAGCCGATCGAACAGTACCTGAATCGTCAAAGAACCCGTTACCTTAGAGACCACCGCGGCCGTCCAGCCTATCCCCTGCTGTCCATGTTCAAAGCCGTCCTGCTCGGACAATGGCACAGCCTCTCCGATCCCGAACTCGAACACAGCCTCATTACCCGCATCGACTTCAACCTGTTTTGCCGTTTCGACGAACTGAGCATCCCCGATTACAGCACCTTATGCCGCTACCGCAACTGGCGGCGCAAGACGACGCCCTGTCCGAATTGCTGCAACTGATTAACCGCCAACTGACTGAAAAAGACCTAAAAGTAGAGAAAGCATCCGCCGCCGTCATTGACGCCACCATTATTCAAACCGCCGGCGGCAAACAGCGTCAGGCCATAGAAGTCGATGACGAAGGACAAGTCAGCGGTCAAACCACACCGAGTAAAGACAAAGATGCCCGTTGGACAAAGAAAAACGGTTTATACAGACTCGGTTACGAAACAACATACCCGCATCGATTCTGAAATCGCTTTCAGATGGCATTTCCGTATCAAGTGCGGTCGTTTTACAACCAGTTTTTTAGCAGCCCGCGAACAAATCGTTCAGCCCTTCGGCGATGGTCGGGTGGGTGAAGATTTGGTTTTTGACATAGCGGGCAGGGACGCGGAAATCGATTGCCATTTTAAACAGGTTGATGATTTCGTGCGCTTCGGCGCAGAACAGGGTTACGCCGAGGATTTCGCCGCTGTGCGCGTCCACCACGGCTTTGAGCAGGCCGTCGGTTTGGTTGAGGATTTTGGCTTTCGGAATCGCGTCGGCTTTCAGTTTCAACACTTTCACCTCGCGCCCCGATTGCTGCGCGGCGGTTTCGGTTAAGCCGATATGGGCGAGCGGCGGCTCGGTAAAGGTGGCGGTCGGGAACGGGGTGCGGTCGGCGCGGTTGCGTTTGCCGTCGCCGAAAAGCTGTTCGCGCACGATGCGATAGTCGTCGAGCGAGATGTAGGTGAACATCGGGCTGCCCGCCACGTCGCCCATCGCCCAGATGTGGTTTTTGCCTTGCACGCGCAGATGGTCGTCAACGAGGATGAAGCCGCTCGGGTCGGTTTCGATGCCCGCGTTTGCCAAGCCCAATCCTTGCGTGTTCGGCACGCGGCCTACGCCCACCAGCACCGCGTCGGCGGTAAATTCGCCTTGCGAGGTGATGACGCTGGTGTCCGCCGTATTGTCGCGGAACGCTTCAATTTTCACGCCTTGCAACACCTTGATGCCTTTGCTGTTTAATACGCGCAGCATTTCTTCGGCGATGTCGCGATCTTCACGCGGCAGGAAGCGGTCGCCGCCATCGAGAATGGTGATTTCGCTGCCGAAAGCGTGGAACATAAAGGCAAATTCCAAGCCGATGTAGCCGCCGCCGATGATGACGAGGCGGCGCGGGCGTTCGTTCAGCGCGAGTACACCGGTGCTGTCCAGTACGCGCGGGCTGTCTTCGCCCGCTACGCCCAGGCGGCGCGGGGTGGCACCGGTGTTGATGAAAATGCGTTCGGCGGTAAGGGTTTGCTCGCCGCCGTCTGGGTCAGTCAGTTTGACCGTGCGATCATCGAGAAACTCGGCGCGCGCGTTGAGCACGGTTACGCCGTCCAGATTGTCCAGTTTGGCGAAATTGGCGGCGCGCAATTTCGGAATCAGGGTGTTTTTCGCGTTCATCGCCGCCGCAAACACCGCCGCTTTGTCGGCGTTATGCCCGCGCTGCTCGCTCTCGACAATCAGTTTTTTGCTGGGAATACAGCCGATGTTGATGCAAGTGCCGCCGTACATCTGCGCCGACTGTTCCACCAGCACGACCTGTTGCCCGTGTTTCGCCAAATCCGCCGCCAGCGTTTTGCCCGCTTTGCCAAAGCCGATAATAAGATTTTGTGTGTGCATAATTTGTCTCCGTGAAATGATGGATTGCGCACCAATTATAGACCTTATCGATTTGTTTTTACATAAGACCTTTGCAAAATTCCCCCAAAATCCCCTAAATTCCCACTAAGACATTTAGGGGATTTTTTATGACTACCTTCTTCCAGCAAACCGCCCAAGCCGTGATTGCCAAACACATCAACCGCTTCCCTCTATTGAAGTTGGATCAGGTGATTGATTGGCAACCGATCGAACAGTACCTGAACCGTCAAAGAACCCGTTATCTCCGAGACCACCGCGACTGTCCCGCCTATCCCCTGTTGTCCATGTTCAAAGCCGTCCTGCTCGGACAATGGCACAGACTCTCCGATCCCGAACTCGAACACAGCCTCACACTGCAAATGCTTGATCCCGAAATCGCCATTGAGTTTGACAGCGACCCCAAACAGGCACGCGCCAGCCGCCAAGACGCGCTCAAAGATGCCGCCACACGTAAAATCTGGATAGCTGGCGCACATATGCCCTTCCCCGGCATCGGACACATCCGTGCCGAAAGCAACGGCAGCTACACTTGGCTGCCGGTGGAATATACCCCGATCGAAATCGACGGCAAAGTGCAATAAATTAACAAAAACCGACCGCACTCTTCTTAGAGGAAGCCGTCAAATGACGACTTTTTTGTGTTACGGCGATTTTCCTTTATAATACGAAAAATTTTTATGAATTAACAAAGGCAGGAATTATGGCGGTAGAAGCAGCTGACGGCGATTTATTGCACGTGGTGGTGTTATTGGGGGCGGCGGTAGTTGCCGTGCCGTTATTTAAACGTTTAGGTCTAGGCTCGATTCTGGGTTATTTGGCTGCGGGGCTGGTTATCGGACCCTTCGGATTAAAGCTCATTACCGATTCCCACGCTATTTTGCATATTGCGGAATTCGGCGTGGTGATGTTTCTGTTTTTGATCGGGCTGGAAATGAAGCCGTCGCATTTATGGAAATTGCGTAATCAGATTTTCGGCTTGGGTACCCTGCAGGTGACGCTTTCCAGTCTGTTCCTTACCCTAATCGGGCTAGCTTACGGTTTTTCTTTAGTGATGTCGTTTATTGCGGCGGTAGGTTTTACACTCACCTCCACCGCAATGGTCATGCAGATTATGGACGAACGTCATGAAATCAGCACACCGCAAGGTCAGCGCATTGTCTCCATTTTGCTGTTTGAAGATTTGCTGATTGTGCCCATGCTGGCGATTGTAGCATTTCTAGCGCCCGATAATCCCAATGCCGTTGCCGATGCCGTACCGCTATGGCAGAAAATCGGTGTTGCCGCGCTTTCTTTGGCAGCGTTGATTGCGACAGGTATTTGGCTGCTCAATCCGCTGTTTAAAATTCTGGCAAAATCCAAAGCACGCGAGGTGATGACTGCCGCCGCGCTGCTGGTGGTACTCGGTGCGGCTTATTTAATGGAGCTGGGCGGTCTGTCTATGGCGATGGGTGCGTTTCTGGCGGGAGTGCTGCTGTCGGAATCCGACTTCCGTCATCAGCTTGAAGCGGATATCGAACCGTTCCGAGGCCTTTTGCTCGGGCTGTTTTTCTTAGCTGTCGGGATGTCGCTGGATGTGGCAACGGTGCTCAATAACTGGAAGGTAATTCTTTCCGCCACTGTACTGATGATTATCTTGAAATGCTTTGCCATTTATGGAGTGGCGCGTTTTGCCAAAGCAAGCCATTTCACCGCGATACACCGCGCCGTACTGATGTCGCAGGGCGGTGAATTCGCCTTCGTATTACTCGCCTCCGCTGCCGCACAACGGGCGATTAATGCGGAAGTGCTAGCGAATATGACGGCAATCGTGGTGCTCTCCATGATTACGACACCCTTCAGCGTTATGCTGTTCGACCGCTATTTCAAAGAACCCAGCGCAGCTGCGGCAGTGGACGATGTGGAAGAACATGCGGGCGAACTCAACGGCAACGTGCTGATTATCGGATTCGGGCGCATGGGGCAGGTGGTCAGCCAAATGCCGCTAGCCTACGGTGCCACCATTTCCATTCTGGACAACGATCCCGACATCATCAACGTCGCACGCGAATACGGTTTCAAAGTCTATTACGGCGAAGCCACCCGCGCCGACGTGCTGCATGCCAGCGGCGTGGAACACACCGACATCGTAGCGGTATGCGTGGACAACGGAGAAAGTGCGGTCAGAATTGTGGAAAATATTCATCATATCAACCCGAACGCCAAGGTGTTCGTGCGCGCCTGGGACAGACGCAATGCGCTGGCCCTAGTGAAAGCGGAAGCGGATTTCGTAGTGCGCGAAACCTTCTATTCTTCCATGAAAATGGGCGATGAAATCGTCAAGGCATTGGGTGCTAGCGTGCAGGAATTACGTGCCGTACACGACAAAGTACGCGACGCCGACAAAGAACGCTTCGCTTTGGAAATTGCCGGCAAGGAATTTGAAGGGCGCAGATTACTGTTGGGGAATATAAAGAAAAATTCGTAAAATAGAGCGCACTTTTGTAGCTAACTTTTGTAGCTACAAGCGATGGAATTTAAGCGAAAAATTGCAAAAATTCCACCGCACTTTTTACGCCCAAGAGCGGTCAAATTTTCAGGTGTTTTTGCTAAAAGTTATAAAAATCTGACTGCTTGCATGTATAGAAAAAGCGTTGTTCTAGTCACATAGAACAACGCTTTTATTTTTAAATTATATGTAACTTAGAATGGAATGTTGTCGTCAAATGCGTCCATTGGTGGCTCAGCTTGTGGTGTTGGCGCAGATTGTGCTGGACGAGATTGATAGCTTGGTTGTGGTGCTGATTGAGCTGGTGCATAACCGCCCATCTCTTGATTACGACCACCTAACATTTGTAAGTTATCACCTTGGATTTCAGTGGTGTAACGATCTTGACCATTGTTATCTTGCCATTTACGGGTTTTTAAACGACCTTCAACATAAACTTGTGAACCTTTGCGTAAGTATTGTCCCGCAATTTCCGCTAAACGACGATATAACACGATACGGTGCCATTCGGTCACTTCACGGCGTTCGCCTGTGTTTTTATCTGTCCAGCTTTCACTTGTTGCCACGCTGATATTTGCTACCGCTTCGCCATTTGGCATCGTGCGGATTTCAGGATCATTACCTAAATTACCCACGATGATTACTTTATTAATACCTGCCATAGAATCCTCTATATTTTAGAAATAAGGTGAAAAATTTTGGCTATTTTGCCTTAAAAGAAACAAAAGATCCATAAAAATTAACTGGATATTTGCACAGATATTGAAATATGCGATAATAGTCGCAATTTTTGAATTTATTTTCTTAAGGCAATCGCTTTTTTTATGGATACTATCGACATTCGTGGGGCTAGAACTCACAACCTTAAAAACATCAATTTAACCATTCCGCGCGATAAATTAATTGTGATAACAGGCTTGTCCGGTTCGGGCAAATCTTCTTTAGCATTTGATACGCTTTATGCGGAAGGGCAGCGTCGTTATGTGGAATCGCTCTCTGCTTACGCGCGTCAGTTCCTTTCTTTGATGGAAAAACCTGATGTGGATTCGATTGAGGGCTTGTCGCCAGCGATTTCTATTGAGCAAAAATCCACTTCTCATAACCCGCGTTCAACCGTGGGCACGATCACCGAAATTTACGATTACCTGCGTTTGCTGTTTGCTCGAGTAGGGGAGCCACGTTGTCCGGATCATGATGTGCCATTAACGGCACAAACCATCAGCCAAATGGTGGATAAAGTTTTAAGTCTGCCTGAAGAAAGCAAAATGATGTTGCTTGCGCCCGTGGTGAAAAACCGTAAAGGTGAGCATGTTAAGTTGTTAGATAGCTTGGCGGCACAAGGTTATATTCGCGCAAGAATTGATGGTGAGATTTGTGATTTATCTGATCCACCAGAACTTGCTTTACAGAAAAAACATACCATTGAAGTGGTGGTAGATCGCTTTAAAGTGCGGTCAGATTTAGCTACACGTTTGGCAGAATCCTTTGAAACGGCTTTGGAGCTTTCTGGTGGTACAGCAGTTGTGGCGGATATGGATAATCCTAAGGCTGAAGAATTGGTTTTCTCGGCAAACTTTGCTTGTCCGCATTGTGGTTATTCTGTACCGGAATTAGAGCCTCGCTTATTCTCATTTAATAACCCGGCAGGGGCGTGTCCGACTTGTGATGGGTTAGGTGTTCAGCAGTTCTTCGATGAAAGCCGTGTGGTACAAAATGAAAGCATTTCCCTTGCAGGCGGTGCGGTAAAAGGTTGGGATCGTCGCAATTTCTATTACTATCAAATGCTTACCTCGTTAGCGAAACATTATAAATTTGATATTGAAACGCCATACGAAGATTTGCCACAAAAAATTAAAGATATTGTGATGCACGGTTCAGGCAAGGAAGAAATTGAATTCCAATACATGAACGACCGTGGCGATGTGGTGATCCGCAAACATCCTTTTGAAGGGATTTTAAATAATATGGCGCGCCGTTATAAAGAAACGGAATCCATGTCTGTACGCGAAGAATTGGCGAAAAATATCAGTAACCGTCCTTGTGCAGATTGTGGCGGCTCTCGTCTTCGCCCTGAAGCTCGTAACGTGTATATCGGTAATATTAACTTGCCACAAATTTCAGAGAAAAGTATTGGTGAAAGCCTTGAGTTTTTCCAAGGGCTTACTTTAACCGGTCAAAAAGCACAAATTGCAGAAAAAATCCTGAAAGAGATCAGAGAGCGGTTAGAATTTTTAGTGAATGTGGGCTTGAATTATCTTTCCCTTTCTCGTTCAGCCGAAACCCTTTCAGGTGGTGAAGCGCAACGTATTCGTCTTGCAAGTCAGATTGGTGCAGGTTTAGTGGGGGTCATGTATGTGTTGGACGAACCTTCTATCGGTTTGCATCAACGCGATAATGAACGTCTGTTAAATACGCTGATTCATTTGCGTAATTTGGGTAACACCGTAATTGTGGTGGAACATGATGAAGACGCCATTCGAGAAGCCGATCATATTATTGATATTGGCCCTGGCGCGGGTGTACACGGTGGCCAAGTGATCGCACAAGGCACAGCCAAAGAGATTATGGCAAACCCAAATTCAATTACAGGTAAGTTCTTATCGGGTGAAGAAAAAATCGAAATTCCGAAAAAACGAACCGCACTTGATAAAAGCAAACTTTTAAAATTAAAAGGCGCGACAGGGAATAACCTGAAAGGCGTGAATTTAGAAATTCCAGTGGGCTTATTTACTTGTATCACGGGGGTATCAGGTTCAGGCAAATCAACGCTAATCAATGATACCTTATTCCCACTGGCTCAAAATGCTTTAAATCGTGCGGAAAAAACGGATTTTGCGCCTTATAAATCCATTGAAGGCTTGGAGTATTTCGATAAAGTGATCGATATTAACCAAAGCCCGATCGGTCGTACACCGCGTTCTAACCCAGCGACTTACACGGGATTATTTACCCCAATTCGTGAATTATTTGCGGGCGTGCCAGAAGCGCGTGCGCGTGGTTATAACCCTGGTCGTTTTAGCTTTAACGTGCGTGGTGGACGTTGTGAAGCGTGCCAAGGTGATGGCGTGCTAAAAGTGGAAATGCACTTCTTGCCGGATGTGTATGTACCTTGTGATCAATGTAAAGGTAAACGCTATAACCGTGAAACCTTGGAAATCCGATACAAAGGTAAAACCATCCACCAAGTGTTGGATATGACGGTGGAAGAAGCGCGCGAGTTTTTTGATGCCATCCCAATGATTGCGCGTAAACTACAAACCTTGATGGATGTGGGCTTGTCTTATATTCGTCTGGGGCAGTCTTCTACCACACTTTCAGGTGGTGAGGCGCAACGCGTTAAGTTAGCGACAGAGCTTTCAAAACGCGATACTGGTAAAACTCTTTATATTTTGGATGAGCCAACAACCGGTCTACATTTTGCCGATATTAAACAGCTTCTCGAGGTGTTACATCGCTTACGTGATCAAGGCAATACCATCGTGGTGATCGAACACAACTTAGATGTGATCAAAACCGCAGACTGGATTGTGGATCTTGGTCCTGAAGGGGGCAGTGGCGGTGGTCAAATCATCGCGACTGGCACACCGGAAGACGTGGCTAAAGTCAAAGGTTCGCATACCGCGAGATTCCTCAAAGACATCTTAGCAAAAGGCTAGAAAAAACAACCGCACTTTTGAACATCATCAAAGTGCGGTTATTTTTTTGAGGTTTTTTAATGGCGATTTCCAAAAGGTGGTTTGGCGAACCAGACGATAACAAATAATGCTAAGAAAATTATCGCAGATAACCAGAAGATCTCATTAGCGCCAATAATAAAGCCTTGAGCGGTGATTTGTTTCGCGAGGTAGGTGGCAGTTTGTTCTTCACTTAAACCCAAACTTGTCATGGTTTGGAAGAATTGTTGGGAAATCGGGTTGTATGGATTAATCGCTTCCGTGAGTTGAGTATGATGCACGGCTTCGCGGTTATACCACATAAAGGTTGTGAGGGATGTTCCCACTGAGCCGGCAAGGGTTCGAAGGAAATTAAATAAGCTTGATGCCGAAGCCATTTTTTCTGGTGGTAAACCCGAAAGCGTGATGGTGGTCAGCGGCATAAAGAAGCAGGCGACCGCTAAACCTTGCACAAATTGTGGCAATGCAACATCGGCAAAGGTCATGCTAGGCTCAAAGGTCACGGCTCGCCAATAGAAAGTTAGGGCATAAACCATAAAGCTGATCGTGACTAAAATTCGCATATCAATTTTATGCCCAAATTTACCGATGATAGGAGACAGTAAAATCGGTAATAATCCCACTGGGGCAGCTGCGAGCCCTGCCCAGGTGGCGGTGTAGCCATAAACTTGTTGGAGTAGAAGTGGGATAAGCACAACAGACCCTAAATACACCAAAAAGGCGAGACTGGTTGAAAGGCAGCCTACGCTAAAATTGCGTGATTTGAACAGTGAAATATCTACAACGGGATTGTCATCAGTGAGTTCCCAAATGGTGAGTGCAATCAAACACACGACCGCAATCACGGTGAGAACAATAATCTCCGTTGAATTAAACCAATCTTGCTCTCTTCCTTGGTCCAGCATTAATTGTAAACAACCTACGCCGAGAACCAGTAAAACAAGCCCTACGGTATCAATAGGTTGATGAGAAATTTGGCTTTCTCGATTGCCTAGAATCTTCCAACTCATTAAGACGACGGCCAATCCAATGGGGACATTGATGAAAAAGATCCAACCCCAATGAATATTATCGCTGATCCAACCGCCTAAAATTGGACCACAAATCGGGGCGACCACTATCGTCATTGACCAAAAAGCCAATGCCATTCCGCGTTTTTCTGGCGGGTAGTTATTTAATAATAAACTTTGAGAAAGGGGAATGATGGGACCCGCTACTGCACCTTGAAGGACACGAAAAATGATCAACATTTCCAAACTGTGTGAAATGCCACAAAGCCAAGAGGCCAACACGAATAATAAGGTTGAGATTAAAAATAACCGCACTTCACCAAAACGTTTTGCTAGCCAGCCTGTAATCGGAATTGAAATAGCATTTGCCACACCAAACGAGGTGATCACCCAGGTTCCTTGACTCGACGACGCACCCAAATCACCAGCAATAGTTGGAATGGCTACGTTGGCGATGGTGGAGTCTAACACGAGCATAAAGGTGGCTAATGAAAGCACCAATGTGAGCATCGCTAACGCACCGCCTTGTAGCGGCTTGAAATGAGATTGCGGCATAACGAAACCTAATAGCTATTGTCGCGAATAATAGATTCGATCAAATTATTGACCGCACTTTCATCATATTGCAGCACATTCGTGGAATAAAGCGTTGTGGTTGGTGCTTGGTTACGCAAGGTTTCGCCTTGGCTATCACTCACATCCACTTTCACGGTGGCAGAAAGTCCAATACGTAATGGGTTTTCAGCCAGTTGTTGAGGATCTAATTGAATACGCACAGGCACGCGTTGCACCACTTTGATCCAGTTACCGGTCGCATTTTGAGTAGGCAATAATGAGAATGCACTGCCTGTACCCATTTCAATTCCGACAACTTTACCATCAAAGGTTTTATCTTTTCCGTAGAGATCGAAGTGAATTTTAACCGGTTGACCAATTCGCATATGGGTTAATTGTGTTTCTTTGAAGTTGGCGTCTAACCACATTTGATCGGTGGTAACCACTGCCATTAAAGCGCCACCAACAGAAACTGCTTGTCCTACTTGCGCATTGCGACGAGCCACATAGCCTTTAATTGGACTGCGGATTTTTGTGCGTTCTAAATTCAACCAAGCTTGTTTCAAATTACTGACCGCACTTTGAATTTGGGGTTGTTCACTTAAAGGCCCGTCTAGCAATAAGGCTTGATTAGCCTCAAGTTGGTTTTGTGAAGTCGTTAAGTTTGCTTTGGCAAGCTCAACCGCTTCTTTGGCGTGTTGGAAAGATTCTTTATCAATCGCCCCATCTTTGACTAATTGCACACGACGGTTCAAGTTTCCTTGTGCTTGAGCAAGGGTGATTTCATTCGCACGAACGGCGGATTTCAATTGTTTTACAGTGTAATTTAGTTGAGAAATTTGGCGAACCGCATTGGCTAAATTGCTTTTAGCTTGCTCAAAACTTAATTTGGCGTTGGTATCATCCAGTTCTAATAACACGTCACCCGCTTGTACGGGATCCATATTATCGACATTAATTTTCGCAATATTTCCTGCCACCTGTGCTGAGACCATCACCTGATTGCCGCTGACATAGGCATCTTCTGTTTCTTCAAAACCTTTAATAAAGAAAAACCAATAAGCCGCAGAACCGATTGCAATCAGAAGAAGCAAAAGAATAAAAATGGAAAGCCCTTTTTTACGTTGTTGAGATTTATTATTTGAGGAAGTTGGTGTATCTGTTTGTTGTTCGGACATAACGCAAGCCTTATTGGAAAATGCTGAAGTAAAAAGGCTTCAGTCTATAAAATATGAATGTCCGTTCATTATGAACGTGAATTAGAATTATTTCAAGAATGCCCGCGATTGTTTAGATAAAAGTGCGGTCAATTTTAATGACGTTTTTTCATTAAGCCATTTACGCCTAGCAAAATCAAACTGGTCCAAATCGGCACATAAGTGAAGTAATCGGATGGGGAAACTTGTGTGTTGAGCCAAAATATCGCAATTAAAAAGAGCAAAGTAGGTTCGAGATAACTGAGAACGGCGAACACACTGACCGGAATTTGTTGACTTGATTTTAAATTGGCAGACAAACCGATTGCACTCACTAAACCTAATGCAGGCAATAAATACCAATATCGGCTTTCACTGATTACAAAAGAAAATTGCTGTTCTTGTATGATCAAATAAATGATACAAGGAATGGCAATGAAGCACACATCGAGCGTGATGCCTTGCAATGCGGGGATCTTCATGGCTTTACGGCTTAAATAATAATAGGGATAAACTAGGCACACCCAGAGGCTGCTCCATGAAAAGGTTTGATTGTGCCAAAGCTCATGTGCCACACCGCAGGCGGCGATACATAAAGCGATGATTTGAATGGTGGAAAGGGTTTCTTTCAGCCAAATGCGTCCCAGTAATGCCATTACTAGTGGGAATAAGAAATACCCCATTGCAATGTTTACGCCCTCGCCATTAACTGGCGCCCACATAAATAACCAAAATTGACTGCCAGCATCAAGTGTACCGAGCAAAAACAACATCCAACGTTTTTTGTTTTTGCCTAAGGTTTCATTGACTAATTTTGATAATGAACGACAACCTACGGTTGGGAAGATAATCAAAAAGAGTCCAAATACCATCATGACCATTCGCCAAGCAAACACATCCGTGCCGTTAAGCGGCTGTAGCCATAAGCTGAATAGATATAGCAATCCAAATAAAAATTGCGAGATGATGCCGAGAAAAATACCTTGAGCCATTTTTATATTTCCTTAGGTTTGATAACGTCATTATAAAAGTCTGTCGTGGTAAATTTTCTCAATATAAAATGATTGGTGATTATTTTTCTCAAGTTTGAGCGTTATTTTGCATTTATTTTCAAGGTGTAAACATGGAATTAGATAAATTAGATCGGGATATTTTAAATATCCTCCAACAAGATGCGACTTTGCCATTAAAAGAGCTTGCGGAAAAAGTGCATAGCTCGGTAGCAACCTGTCAGCGTCGAATTCAATTACTGACAGAAAAAGGGGTTATTACCAAGCAAGTGGCGGTGGTATCGCCAAAGGCAGTGGGTAGAGGCATTAGTGTTTTTGTGATGGTGGAAATGGATAATCAACATTCCCGCTTTCAAGAGTTATTTGAACGGAAAATGCGACAAGAAACCGATGTGGTGAGCTGTTATGAAATTTCCGGCGATTATGATTTTATGCTGCTTATTCACGCTGAAAGCATGGAAAGCTACCATTCATTTACCCGTCGCGTTCTAACCGGTGAATATCATGTTCGTACTTATAAAAGTTTATTTGTTATGAATTTTACCAAAGCGGAGAGTGGGATTTTGTTGTAGTTGTGTAAATAAAAAAGAAAATCCTTTGCTAAAGTGGCAAAGGATTTTTTATTAAGACGTGATTATCTTGGTAACCTTGTTGTGGCTTTTAACGCGATATACCCCACAATCGCAGAAACAGTGGAACCTAATAAGATCCCTAATCGAGAAAGGGAGCTAATGCTTTCACCAGCATCAGCGTTGAAGGCTAGGCTTGCTAAGAACATCGACATAGTGAAACCGATACCGCATAAAATCGCTACGGCAAAAATTTGTTTAAAATTGATGCCTTGTGGTAGTTTTGCAATGCCAAGTTTAACGGAAAGATAACTGAAACCAAATACACCCAGCGGTTTTCCGATAATTAAGCCAAGAGAAATCGCGAGTAATAATGGTGATGTCAGCATGCTGAGATCAATACCATCAAAGCTTACACCCGCATTAGCAAACGCAAATAATGGCAGGATAACAAAGGATGACCAAGGGGCAAGTATGTGCTCAAAGTCATGTAACGGTGTTTCGCCATTTTTGCCTTTCAATGGAATACAAAATCCGATGATAACGCCAGCAAGGGTAGCATGCACGCCTGATTTTAATACCGAAGCCCATAAGATTGTTCCCACTACCATATAGGCACAAAGTGCGGTCACTTTAAAGCGATTTAATGCGATAAGTACAACAATAGCAACTGCAGCAAAGATGAGTGCTTGTACACTTAATCCGTGTGAGAAAAACAGTGCAATAACGACAATGGCGCCTAAGTCATCAATAATGGCTAAAGCAAGTAAGAAGATTTTTAGTGGGAGTGGCACTTGTTTACTTAATAACGCCATGATTCCAAGTGCAAAGGCAATGTCTGTTGCCATTGGAATAGCCCAGCCATCGGCTAAAGCGGGATCGTGTTGGGCGATAAATACATAAACTAATGCAGGAATAATCAGTCCCCCCACCGCTGCAATAGCGGGGAAAATCGCTTGTTGATAGCTTGAAAGGGAGCCTTCAAATAATTCTTTTTTGACTTCCATTCCTACTAAAACAAAGAATACCGCCATAAAACCATCGTTAATCCAATGGATTAAGGTTTTATCAATGGAAAAAGATCCTACTTGAATGCTGACTGGTAAATTTAAAAAGTCATTATAGGTTTGATTAAGCGGTGAGTTGACTAATAGCATTGCGACTACCGCTGAGAAAAGTAATAAAATTCCGCCAGCTGATTCTAATTTTAAAAAACGCTGAATTTGTTGAGTCAAACTAAGTTTATTCATTCATTCTCTCCTAAAAAAGTAATAAAAAATAATAAAGCTTAGATACTATCACAAATTTACTGATTTTGGAAAAAGCGTCGGTGGATAATGTGAGATTTAATCGGAGTGTGATAGATTTCGTGATCTATTTCACAAAATTTATTTTCATTTTTGGAATAAAAAAACAATTTAATAGTAAAATCCTTAAAATTTATTTATTCGAGAATACTTATGTTTTCAAAAAAAGACATCATCGTATTAGGCATGATGATTTTTGCTTTATTTTTAGGCGCAGGAAATATTATTTTTCCACCGATGGAAGGTTACTCCGCAGGTAACCATTGGGCAACTGCTTCGCTAGGATTTGTGATAACAGGCGTACTCATGCCATTTATTACATTGGTTGTCGTGTCAGTATTAGGACGTGGTGAAGAACTGACTAAGGACTTACCCAAGTGGGTAGGTGTAGCCTTTTTAACCATTCTTTATTTAGTCATCGGTTCAACCTTTGCCATGCCTCGAATTACCAATGTCGCTTATGAAATGGCATGGTTACCATTGGGGCTCGTTGAAGATAGTGCGACGACACGTCTGATTTTCTCTGTGATCTTTAATATTATCGCAATGGGATTCATGATTCGCCCAAGTACCATTATTTCAACGGTGGGTGAAGTGATGACGCCAGCATTATTGGTATTATTACTCGTTGTTGGGATCACGGTTTTTGTTTCACCTCTTTCTGACATTGTTGCCCCGTCGCAAGCGTATGCCGAGAATTCAGCATTAACTACAGGATTAATTAGTGGTTATCAAACGATGGATGTACTGGCTGCGATTGCCTTTGGTGGCATTGTTGCACGGGCGTTGTCTGCAAAAAATGTGACCAATCCACAAAAGATTGTTCAATATACGATTTCAGCGGGTTTTGTCTCTGTCATTTTATTAGCTTGTCTATATTTTGCCTTATTCTATTTAGGGGCGACTTCTGATGCTGTGGCACAAGGTGCAACAAATGGCGGCCAAATTTTCTCTCGTTATGTGAACAGTTTATTTGGCACGGCGGGAACCTGGATTATGGCGGGTATTATCACTTTAGCAAGCTTAACTACATTAGTGGGCGTAACCAGTGCGTGTGGTGATTATTTCTCCAAGTTTTCGACACGTTTTTCTTATCCATTTTGGATTGTCTTCTTCACCGCCATGACGACAATTATTTCACAATATGGCTTAACAAAATTACTCCGAGTGACAATTCCAGCCTTGTTGTTGATTTACCCAATGGCGATCATGTTAGTGGTTTTACAGCTTGTGCGTAATAAATTGCCTTCTATTCGATTGAGCTATTACGTAACCATCTTTGTAACGGTTTGTTTTAGTTTGGTTGATAGTTTGAAAAACTTAGATGTTTTGCCTGAAGGGTTGCATCAAGTCATGATTCATTTCCCGCTTTACTCACAAGGATTAGCTTGGTTGGTGCCTGCATTATGTACTTTACTGCTCTCCATACTATTAGGGAAAACCATTTCCAAATAACAAAAATGCCGACAATGATTTGTCGGCATTTTTTTATATCAAGTGCGGTCGTTTTTTCACGCGTTTTTAGGCGGCTAGACGTTGTCTCACAATTTCAAATAAACATACACCTGTTGCAACAGAAACATTCAGGGATGAAACTGAGCCCGCCATTGGAATACTAATGAGTTGATCGCAGTGCTCACGGGTAAGGCGACGCATGCCTTCACCTTCGGCTCCCATCACTAAAGCAAGAGAACCAGTAAGTTTACTTTGATAAATGGTTTCTGTTGCTTCACCAGCTGTACCCACTACCCAAATATTATGATTTTGTTGTAGATCTCTTAAAGTACGCGCTAAGTTAGTCACACGAATTAATGGCACAGTCTCCGCAGCACCACAAGCCACTTTACGTGCGATAGAAGTGAGTTGAGCGGATTTATCTTTTGGCACAATAACAGCGCTCACACCAGCAGCATCTGCAGTACGTAAACAGGCCCCCAGGTTATGGGGATCTGTCACACCATCAAGCACCAATAAAAGTGGATTTTGTTTACGAGTAAGAAGTTCATCCAGATCATGTTCATTCAGCTCTTTCGCTTCTTGCACACGCGCAATCACACCTTGATGCACTTCACCGTTGGATTTTTTATCTAATGTTTGGCGGTTTACAAATTGCACCGCAATGCCTAAAGCATAGAGCTCATTGAGTAAGGGTTGTAGGCGTTTATCTTCACGGCCTTTCAGCACAAACACTTCAATTAAACGTTCAGGGCTATTTGCTAAAATGCTGTTTACAGCATGGATACCATAGATATTTTCTGACATAGGGTTCTCTTATTTATTCTTTTTTGTCATTATCCTCCCTCTTTAGCAAAGAGGGGCCAGGGGAGATTGGGTAAAAATATTATTTCTTCCGTTTTCTAGTCGGTTTCTTAGAAACATCTTTATTTTTAACCGCACTTTTACGTTTTTTTGACGCTTTAGGTGGCAGTTCCTTAAAGACTTTTTTGGCTTTTTGTTTCGCCGTTTTGCCAACACGACGTGGTTTTCTGGCACTTTCGATTAAGCTGAAATCCACCATTTTTTGTTCTAAATGAACGGCGACCACGCGAATTTTAACTTTATCACCAAGGCGGTAGATCATACCACTATTTTCACCGATTAAACGTTGTTTAGCTGCATCAAATTGATAGTAGTCGTTATCTAAAGTGGAAATATGGACTAAGCCGTCAATGAATAAATCATCTAAACGTACGAATAAGCCAAAGCCCGTTACAGATGAGATCACTCCGCTAAATTCAGCCCCTACGTGATCTTGCATATATTCACATTTCAGCCAATCAGCTACTTCACGAGTGGCATCATCGGCACGGCGTTCGGTCATCGAGCAGTGATCGCCTAATAAATCCATTTCATCAAAGGAATAGTGATAGCCGCCAGTATCTGTTGTTTTACGTTTAGCGCCTTTTTCTTTTGCTAATAAATATTTAATTCCACGATGAAGGGTTAAATCTGGATAGCGACGAATCGGGGAAGTGAAGTGTGCATATTCCTCTAACGCCAAACCAAAGTGGCCGACATTATCCGCATGATAAACCGCTTGGCTTAATGAACGAAGCAACATGGTTTGAATGAGTTCGTGATCCGGACGATCTTTCACTTGCTCTAACAATTTTGCATAATCTTTTGTGGTCGGTTTCATGCCGCCTTCAAGGCTTAAACCGCATTCACTTAAGAATGCACGGAAAGACGTCAGTTTTTCTTCACTCGGTGTGGCATGAATACGATAGAGTGCAGGCTCTTTATGCTTTTCCATAAAGTTTGCTGCTGCAATATTTGCAAGAATCATGCATTCTTCAATGATTTTGTGAGCATCATTTCGCGCAACGGGTTCAATGCGATCAATTCGTCCCATGGCATTGAAAATAAATTTGGTTTCGATGGTTTCAAAATCGATGGCACCACGTTGTTTGCGTGCATTGAGTAATGCTTGATAGAGATGATGCAGTTCTTCTAAATGTGGTACTAGCCCTTGATAACGGGTGCGGAGCTCATCATCGCCGTCTAAAATTGCCGCGACTTTCGTATAGGTTAAACGTGCATGAGAATTCATTACCGCTTCATAAAAATGATAGTCCGTGAGTTTACCTTTGGCAGAAATGTGCATTTCACACACCATACACAAGCGATCAACTTGTGGATTCAGTGAACATAATCCGTTGGATAAAATTTCCGGTAGCATTGGCACGACACGATTTGGGAAGTAAACGGAGTTACCACGGTTATAAGCTTCAGTATCTAATGCAGAACGTAAACGCACATAATAGCTGACATCGGCAATCGCCACCCAAAGCTTCCAGCCTTTACCGCTTTTTTCGCAATATACGGCATCATCAAAATCACGTGCATCTTCGCCATCAATGGTAACCAGTGGCAGATTGCGTAAATCCACACGGCCTTTTTTTGCTTCTTCAGGCACTTCTTCCGTGAATTTTTTAACGTATTTTTCGACCGCACTTGGGAATTGGTGAGGAATGTCATGATTACGAAGGGCGATCTCCACTTCCATCCCTTTTGCCATATTGTCACCCAGAATTTCAGTGATGATGCCAACAGGTTGAGTAAAGGAGGCCGATCGCTCTTGCAATTCAACCACCACAACTTGTCCCATTCTTGCACCATTGCGGTGCTCATTAGGGACTAAAATATCTCGTCCGATACGACTATCATCAGGCACCACATAGCTAAAACCATTTTCTAAGAAGAAACGGCCGACAATTTGTTTTTTACGACTTTCAAGTACGCGAACAATACGGACTTCACGGCGACCACGACGATCCAAGCCAGCAGGCTGTGCTAACACAAAATCACCATGCATTACACGTTGCATTTGGTGATGAGGAATAAAGAGATCCTCTTTTTTGCCTTCGACTTGTAAAAAGCCATAGCCTTCGCGATGGCCAATGACCATGCCTTTGAATAAATCCAATTTTTCAGGCAAGGCATAGCGTTTACGTTTAGTGAAAACTAATTGTCCATCATTCTCCATGGCGCGTAAGCGGCGGCGCATAGCTTCTTGTTGTTCGTCACTTTTAATTGAAAGTGCGGTCAGAATTTCTTCCCGACTCATCGGGGTATTATTTTCACGGATAATTTGCAGAATGTAGTCTCTGCTTGGGATCGGATTACCGTATTTGGCTAATTCTTTTTGATAATTTGGATCCGCTTTTTTAAAAGATTTTTTGGTCATTTATTGTTTATTTTATGATTAATTTTTAAGTTGTGGGGTAGTTTACAGGTTAAAGGGGGGAATGCAAGCTTGTTATCAGACGTTTATGGCAGGACGGTTTAAGACAAACAAAAACCGCACCAAAGTGCGGTTTTATTTTTAAGCTGTTTTAATGCTTTAATTACGCTAATTTTTTGATTTGAGCAGCTAATTTAGCTTTGTGGTTTGCTGCTTTGTTAGCGTGGATTAAGCCTTTAGAAGCCATACGGTCAACAACTTTTTGCATTTCAACGAATGCTGCTTCAGCTGCTGCTTTTTCACCTGCTGCTACTTGAGCATATACTTTTTTGATGTAAGTACGCATCATAGAGCGTTGGCTTGCGTTGTGTTGGCGGCGTTTTTCAGATTGAACCGCACGTTTTTTTGCTGACTTGATATTAGCCAAGGTCAAACTCCTAAAATTTCTGTTAGATGATTATGACAAAATAAGGGCGTAGAATATGCCGATTTTTTATACTTTTGTCAATGAATAATTTGTGTTGATTTCGGTGAGACACAACCGAAAGTAAGCATCGTTATTTAAAAAAAGCGCTTTCTATTGGCTCACACAAACGATGTGGGCAGGATTTTATCAGTTTTTTTCGTTGGAATATAGCGTAAAAACAAAAATTCTATACAATTAAGGCAAATTTTTTTGAAGAGACCCCTATTTTGAGTAAACGACTTTTAAAATCCGGCATTATCGTGAGTGGGATGACATTAGTGTCCCGTGTGTTAGGTTTAGTCCGCGATGTGGTAATTGCCCATTTAATCGGTGCAGGTGCGGCGGCAGACGTGTTTCTATTCGCTAACCGTATCCCAAACTTTTTACGTCGTTTATTTGCGGAAGGCGCATTTTCTCAAGCCTTTGTACCCGTATTAGCCGAATATCAAAAATCGGGCGATCTTTCTAAAACCCGTGAATTTATCGGGAAAGTGTCGGGCACGCTAGGCGGGTTAGTCAGTATTGTTACTTTGCTTGCCATGGTGGGATCACCTGTTGTTGCGGCGATCTTTGGGATGGGCTGGTTTACCGATTGGCTAAATGACGGACCCGATGCGCACAAATTTGAACAAGCGTCTTTACTCTTAAAAATTACTTTTCCTTATTTATGGTTTGTCACCTTTGTGGCACTTTCTGGGGCAATTTTAAATACGATAGGCAAATTTGGCGTGATGTCGTTTTCGCCTGTTTTACTCAATATCGCCATGATTGCGACCGCACTTTTCCTCGCGCCAAGATTAGACAATCCTGATCTTGCCCTTGCTATCGGGATCTTCTTAGGCGGTTTATTACAATTTTTATTCCAAATCCCTTTCTTGAAGAAAGCCGGCTTGCTCGTAAAACCAAAATGGGCATGGCATGATGAAGGGGTGGTTAAAATTCGTCGATTAATGATTCCAGCTTTGTTCGGGGTTTCCGTAAGTCAAATCAACTTATTGCTTGATACGGTCATTGCCAGTTTCTTAATGACGGGCTCCATTAGTTGGCTTTATTATTCTGATCGTTTATTAGAGTTTCCACTTGGGCTATTTGGTATCGCAATTTCCACCGTGATTTTACCGACACTTGCTCGCCATCATGTGAATCGCGAAGATAATTCTTCCCAAAGTGCGGTTGATTTTCGCAACACCATGGACTGGGGCGTACGAATGATTTTATTACTCGGTGTGCCTGCCGCGATTGGTATTGCCGTGTTAGCCCAGCCGATGTTACTGGTATTGTTTATGCGTGGCAGTTTTACCTTAACCGATGTGCATGCAGCCTCTTATTCTTTATGGGCATTCAATGCCGGTTTACTTAGCTTTATGCTGATTAAGATCTTGGCTAATGGCTATTACGCACGCCAAGACACTAAAACGCCCGTGAAAATCGGGATTATCGCCATGGTGAGCAATATGGGCTTTAACGTATTGGCGATTCCATTTAGTTATGTGGGTTTAGCGATTGCTTCTGCCATGTCAGCAACCTTAAATGCTTATTTGCTTTATCGTGGTTTAGCTAAAGAGGATGTATACCATTTTTCACGTAAAAGTGCGGTCTTTTTTCTGAAAGTTTTAGGCGCCGCCTTAGCCATGGGTGGTTTGGTTTGGTATAACTGCCCGTCGATTCAAGAATGGGCAGCCATGACATTTTTAATGCGTATCTATTGGTTGGTTTGGTTAATTGGACTGGCTGCGGTGGTTTATTTAGGCGTATTGGTGCTCTTGGGTGTTCGTAAACACCATTTACTGACAAAACATTAAGTTACCGCTATAATGCACCGATTATTTTTCGTTTTTTGGAATAAGATGTAATGCAATTAATTCGTGGGCTTCATAATTCACAGCCATATTTGTCAGGGTGCGCATTAACCATTGGCAATTTTGATGGCGTGCATTTGGGGCATCAGGCGATTTTGCGTCATCTTCGTCAGAAAGCGAATGCGTTGAATTTACCCATGGCGGTGATGCTTTTCGAGCCGCAACCGCGCGAATATTTTATGGGCGACAAAGCCCCTGCGCGTTTAATGCGATTAAGAGATAAATTGCATTATTTGGCTCAGGCGGGTGTGGATGTGGTGATCGTCGCGAAATTTGACCGCACTTTCGCTAATCTTCCTGCAGAACAATTCATTGAAGATTGGCTTGTACGCAAATTAAATGTGAAGTTTCTCAGTATCGGAGATGATTTCAGATTTGGTGCGAAACGTTTAGGCAATTTTGCGATGTTGCAACAAGCTGGAAAACAGTTTGGTTTTGAAGTTGAAGACAGCCGCACCTTCTGTTTAGACGAGTTACGTATTAGTAGCACCGCTATCCGTGAAGCGCTGGCTAAAGATGATTTACAGCATGCGGAAAATTTACTCGGTAAGCCTTATCGTATTTTTGGACGAGTGATACACGGCAATAAATTAGGGCGAACCATTGGTTTTCCTACCGCGAATGTTCGCTTACATCGCCAAGTAAACCCTGTAAAAGGGGTTTATGCGGTGAAAGTGCGGTTAAAATCGGGCGAGATTTTTAACGGCGTTGCCAACATGGGAAAACGCCCAACGATTAACGGTACGATGCAATTATTAGAAGTCCATTTATTTGATTTTTCTCAGAATATTTATGGGCAAATGGTTGAAGTGGAATTCTGCCATAAGATTAGAGATGAGATAAAGTTTCCGTCTTTTGAAGTGTTGAAAGCGCAAATTGAACAAGACGTAAAAACAGCAAAAGCATTTTTTGCAAAATAGAATTATATTGAAATATAAAATTGGAAAATAACATGACAGTTGATTACAAAAACACGTTAAATTTACCTGAAACAGGTTTCCCAATGCGTGGCGATCTAGCCAAACGCGAACCTGTAATGTTAAAAAATTGGTATGACAAACAGTTGTATCAAAAAATCCGCCAAGCGACGAAAGGTAAAAAATCCTTTATTTTGCACGATGGCCCTCCGTATGCGAACGGCAATATTCATATCGGTCACGCCGTTAATAAAATTCTGAAAGATATTATTGTTAAATCCAAAACCGCATTAGGTTTTGACTCGCCTTATATCCCAGGTTGGGACTGTCATGGCTTGCCAATTGAATTAAAAGTAGAAGGTTTGGTAGGTAAGCCAAACGAGAAAGTGACTGCAGCTGAATTCCGCCAAAAATGCCGAGAATATGCGGCAGAGCAAGTAGAAGGGCAGAAAAAAGACTTTATCCGTTTAGGTGTGTTAGGCGATTGGGATAATCCTTATTTAACGATGAACTTCAATACTGAAGCAAACATCATCCGTACACTCGGTAAAGTGATTGCGAATGGTCACTTATACAAAGGTTCAAAACCTGTGCACTGGTGTTTGGATTGTGGCTCTTCTTTAGCGGAAGCGGAAGTGGAATACGAAGACAAAGTTTCTCCGTCTATCTATGTTCGTTTCCCAGCAGTAAGTGCGGTTGAAATTGAAGAGAAATTTAACGCAGTAGGCAAAGGCCATGGCAAATTATCTGCAGTGATTTGGACAACCACACCTTGGACAATGCCATCTAACCGTGCGATTTCGGTAAATGCAGACTTAGAATACAACTTAGTACAACTTGGCGATGAACGTGTGATTTTAGCTGCTGAATTAGTTGAATCCGTAGCGAAAGCCGTGGGCGTAGAACAAGTCGAAATTTTAGGTTCAGTAAAAGGTCAAGAGCTTGAGTTACTACGCTTTAACCATCCGTTCTATGATTTCACTGTGCCGGTGATTTTAGGTGATCACGTGACCACTGATGGCGGTACAGGTTTAGTACATACCGCACCGGATCATGGTTTGGACGACTTTATTGTAGGACAAAAATATAATTTACCAATGGCAGGTCTTGTATCGAATGACGGTAAATTTATTTCAACCACTGAATTCTTTGCAGGCAAAGGCGTATTTGAAGCCAATCCATTGGTTGTTGAAAAATTGCAAGAAGTGGGCAACTTATTAAAAGTTGAGAAAATCAAACACAGCTATCCACACTGCTGGCGTCACAAAACCCCGATTATTTTCCGTGCGACACCACAATGGTTTATCGGGATGGAAACACAAGGCTTACGCCAACAAGCATTAGGCGAAATCAAAGGTGTACGTTGGATTCCAGATTGGGGTCAAGCACGTATCGAAAAAATGGTTGAAAACCGTCCTGACTGGTGTATTTCTCGTCAACGTACTTGGGGTGTGCCGATGACTTTATTCGTGCACAAAGAAACCGAAGAACTTCATCCGCGTACTTTAGAGTTACTTGAAGAAGTGGCGAGACGTGTAGAGAAAGCCGGTATTCAAGCATGGTGGGATTTAGACGAAAAAGAATTATTAGGTGCTGACGCAGAAACCTATCGCAAAGTGCCTGATACCCTTGACGTATGGTTTGACTCAGGATCAACCTATTCTTCCGTTGTCGCAAATCGCCCAGAATTTAACGGTCAAGATATCGACATGTATTTAGAAGGTTCTGACCAACACCGTGGTTGGTTTATGTCTTCTTTAATGCTTTCTACGGCAACAGACAGCAAAGCACCATACAAACAAGTATTAACTCATGGCTTCACGGTGGATGGTCAAGGCCGTAAGATGTCAAAATCTATCGGTAACATCGTGACACCACAAGAAGTCATGGATAAATTTGGTGGTGACATTTTACGTTTATGGGTTGCTTCCACCGACTATACCGGTGAAATGACCGTTTCTGATGAGATCTTAAAACGTGCAGCGGACAGCTATCGTCGTATTCGTAATACGGCACGTTTCTTACTAGCTAACTTGAATGGTTTTGATCCGCAACGTGATGCCGTTAAACCGGAAGACATGATTAGCTTGGATCGTTGGGCAGTAGCTTGTGCGTTAGAGGCACAAAAAGAAATCAAAGAGGCGTACGATAACTATCAATTCCACACAGTAGTACAACGTTTAATGCGTTTCTGTTCTGTGGAAATGGGCTCGTTCTACCTTGATATTATCAAAGACCGTCAATATACCACCAAAGCAGACAGCCTTGCGCGTCGTAGCTGCCAAACAGCGTTATGGCACATTGCGGAAGCTTTAGTACGTTGGATGGCACCAATCTTGTCATTCACGGCAGATGAAATTTGGGGCTACTTGCCACAAACCGCGACGCCACGTGCTGAATTCGTCTTCACTGAAGAATTCTACGAAGGCTTATTTGGCTTAGGTGAGAATGAAAAATTAGATGATGCTTACTGGCAACAACTGATTAAAGTTCGTTCTGAAGTGAACCGTGTATTAGAAATCGCCCGTAACGACAAAGTGATCGGTGGTGGTTTAGAAGCAGAAGTAACGGTTTATGCAAACGATGAATATCGAGCATTGTTAGAACAATTAGGCAATGAATTACGTTTCGTGTTAATTACCTCAAAAGCGGAAGTGAAACCATTAGCTGACAAACCTGCGGATGTGGCTGCGGGCGAGTTAGAGGGAATTGCGGTAAGCGTCGCACGTTCTCACGGTGAAAAATGTCCACGTTGCTGGCATTATTCTGACAAAATCGGTGTGAACCCTGAACATCCTACACTTTGTCCACGTTGTGTGGAAAACGTAGCAGGTAACGGTGAAGTCCGTCAGTTCGCGTAAGCTTAACATCATGAAGCAAAAGAGCGGTCAAAATTGACCGCCCTTTTTTATGCTGAAATGAACAGAAATAAAAAAGGCTGACATGAGTCAGCCTTAAAGATTTTATTGGTTAAAGGTATTACACACAGAAGGGTTGGCGCTTTGTAAGCCTTTTCTGAACCATTCTAGACGCTGTGCAGATGTACCGTGAGTGAAACTATCCGGTACCACATAACCTTGGCTGCGTTTTTGTAAACGGTCATCGCCCACAGCTTCTGCTGCATTAAATGCTTTTTCTTCATCACCGCGTTCAAATAAACCACTTTTTACCGCTTGGCTCGCCCAAACACCGGCGAAACAGTCAGCTTGAAGTTCTAATTGAACAGAAAGTTGATTTGCAGTTTTACGATCGCTGCTTTGTTGCGCGCGATTCACTTGCGGCAGAATGCCGAGCATATTTTGTACGTGGTGACCGACTTCGTGCGCAATCACATAAGCAAAGGCTGAATCACCTGCTGCACCCAGTTTATTTTTCATTTCATTATAGAATGATAAATCAAGGTAAACTTTGCGATCGCTCGGACAGTAGAATGGGCCCATTGCTGATTGACCGGTACCACAAGCGGTTGGCGTTACACCATTGTAAAGCACCATGGTTGGCTCGCTATAAGTTTTACCCATTTGTCTGAAATATTGTCCCCAAACGGTTTCAGTGTCCGCTAATACAACTTTAGAAAGACTCGCAAGCTGCTGTTCTTCTTGGGTTTCTAATTGTTGAGAACTTTGTCCTGAAAAATCAGGCGTACCCACTAAGCCTGAAAGATCCACACCATAATAAGCGCCGACTAAAAGAATGATAATACCGAGCACACCGGTGCCTTTTCCGCCACCGAAGTTACCGCCGCCAGAGCCACGTCTATCTTCAATATTTGAGCTTTCTCTACGACCTTCCCAACGCATAATTTGTCCTTTTTGTGTGAGTAAATTAAAAATCGGCGTATTCTATCAAAGTGCGGTCAATTTTAGATCCGTTTTCTTGAAATATTTACATAGCTTTACACTCTGATTTATAGACTTCTTAAGGGAATTTCAGTATCGTAATACTCCCTTAAACAAACATACAAAAGGAACTTTAAAATGGGTTTATTTGATTTTGTCAGTGACATTGGTAAGAAAGTTTTCTCTAAAGAAGAAGATGCATCTAAAGCAGTGACTCAACACATCGCTGAAGATAATCCAGGCGTAGAAAACTTATCTGTTACCGTTGAAAATGGTGTAGCAAATATCCAAGGTGTGGCGGCAAACGCGGCGGCATTAGAAAAAGCAGTGTTAATGGCGGGTAACATTCAAGGTATCCATTCAGTAACCAGCGATGCAAGCATCAATAACGGTGAAACCTTAGGCAGTGATGAAACATTCTACGTAATCCAAAAAGGTGACACTTTGTGGAAAATCGCTGAGAAAGCTTATGGAAACGGTGCGAAATATACCGCTATCGTTGAAGCGAACAAAGAAGTGATTAAAGACGCGGATAAGATTTTCCCAGGTCAAAAAATTCGTTTACCGAAAGGTTTATAATTCGATAAAAAGTGCGGTTATTTTTGGCCGCACTTTTTTCTTTATTAAAAATTGTTGATAAATTGTGCAGTTTTAGCTGGTTTTCTATTGAATTTTCCGGTTTCTATCGACTGTTTGATTTTCTTTCGCTATAATTTGGCGGTTTTTTACTTTTACAAACAATAACGTGTTCGGTGTGGTTTTTACCGAGTGCAACATTAATTGAGGTTACAAATGTCATTAAATATTGAAACAACTCAAGGTTTAGAGCGTCGTGTGACGATCACCGTTCCAGCTGAAGCTGTAGAAAAAGCAACTCGTGAAGAATTCAAACGTGCAGCAAAAAATGTACGTGTTGATGGTTTCCGTAAAGGTCACGTGCCAGCTCACATCATTGAACAACGTTTTGGCGCATCAATCCGTCAAGATGTATTAAACGATCTATTACCACGTCATTTCTTTGATGCAGTCATCGCTGAGAAAATCAACATCGCAGGTCGTCCAACTTTCGCTATCGAAACGTTTGAACCAGGTAAAGATTTATCATTCACAGCAACTTTCGAAGTATACCCAGAAGTTGAATTAAAAGGCTTAGAAAATATCAAAGTTGAGAAACCAACTGTTGAAATCACTGAAGCTGATATCGATAAAATGATTGAGGTATTACGTAAACAACAAGCCACTTGGGTTGAAAGCAAAGCCGCAGCGAAAGCAGATTCTCGCGTAACAATCGACTTCGTTGGTTATGTTGATGGCGAAGAGTTCGAAGGTGGTAAAGCAACTGATTTCGTTCTCTTCATGGGCCAAGGCCGCATGATTCCTGGTTTCGAAGAAGGTATCGTAGGTCACAAAGCAGGCGAACAATTCGATATCAATGTGACTTTCCCAGCGGAGTACCATTCTGAAAACTTAAAAGGTAAAGATGCAAAATTTGCGATCACCTTGAAAAAAGTAGAAGAAATGGAATTACCAGAATTAACAGATGAATTCGTTGCTAAATTTGGTCCAAACACCAAAACTGTGGCAGATTTACGTGCAGAAATCCGTAAAAACATGGAACGTGAATTGAAAAACGCATTAGTTTCACGTGTTAAACAACAAGTAATCAACGGTTTAATCGAACAAAACCCAATTGATGTTCCAGCTTCTGCAGTAGAAGAAGAAATCAATGTATTACGTAACCAAGCAGCACAACGTTTCGGTGGCAATGCACAACAAGCGGCACAATTACCACGTGAATTATTTGAAGCGGATGCAAAACGTCGTGTTCAAGTCGGTTTATTATTCTCTGAAGTGATCAAATCAAACGAATTGAAAGCGGATGAAGAACGTGCGAAAGCAATGATCGCGGATATCGCTTCTGCTTACGAACAACCAGCTGAAGTAGTTGAATATTACAGCAAAAATGAAGAGTTAATGAACAACATTCGCAACGTAGTATTAGAAGAACAAGCAGTTGATGCCGTTCTTGCTAAAGCTCAAGTGACTGAAAAAGCGTCTTCATTTGATGAGATCATGAATCCACAAGCATAATAATTGATAGAACGTGAATTAAATTCACAAGCATATCATCGAAAAGTGCGGTTGTTTTTTTTCAATGAAAAGCGACCGCATTTTTGTTTTTACTGATTTTCGGGTAGAATATTGCCCGATTTTTTAGCACATATTTAGGGGCAAAAATGAGTGTAATTCCTATGGTTGTCGAACAAACCTCTCGTGGTGAACGTTCGTACGACATTTATTCCCGCCTATTAAAAGAGCGCGTGATCTTCTTGAGTGGTGAAGTAGAAGATCGTATGGCAAATTTGATCGTGGCACAGCTACTTTTCTTAGAATCAGAAGATCCGAAAAAAGACATCAATATTTATATTAACTCACCGGGTGGCTCGGTGACTGCGGGTATGGCAATTTACGATACCATGCAATTTATTAAACCGGATGTGCGTACCCTTTGTATTGGGCAAGCTTGCTCAATGGGTGCATTTTTACTTGCGGGGGGGACAGCAGGAAAACGTGCTGCATTACCGAATGCACGCGTAATGATTCACCAACCGTTAGGTGGTTTCCGTGGACAAGCATCAGATATTCAGATCCACGCACAAGAAATTTTAAAAATTAAACAAACCTTAAACGAGCGTCTTGCTTTCCATACTGGTCAAAGCATCGAGCGTATCGAAAAAGACACAGATCGTGATAACTTTATGTCGGCAGAAGAAGCAAAAGCTTACGGCTTAGTGGACGATGTGTTGATTAAACGTTAAGGATTTAACATGACAACAAATGATAACGATCTTCACTGTTCTTTCTGCGGAAGAGAAAAAAGTGAAGTAGGTAAATTAATTGCGGGTACAGATGGTTATATTTGTAACGAGTGTATCGAGCTTTGCCACAGTATGTTGGAAGACAGTGGAGAAATCGAAACACCTAGCGAACTGGCAGTTGAAGAAAAATTACCAACCCCACACGAAATTCGTGCGCACTTAGATGATTATGTAATTGGGCAAGATTATGCGAAAAAGGTCTTATCAGTGGCGGTTTACAATCACTATAAACGCTTGCGCACGAACCACCAAAGCAATGATGTGGAATTAGGTAAAAGTAACATCTTGTTAATTGGTCCAACAGGTAGCGGTAAAACCTTATTAGCACAAACCTTGGCGCGTCGTTTGAATGTGCCTTTTGCTATGGCCGATGCGACGACGTTAACTGAAGCCGGTTATGTGGGGGAAGACGTGGAAAATGTTCTGCAAAAATTATTGCAAAACTGCGATTACGATACGGAAAAAGCAGAGCAGGGCATTATCTATATTGATGAAATTGATAAAATTAGCCGTAAATCAGAAGGCGCATCTATTACTCGTGATGTGTCTGGTGAAGGTGTGCAACAAGCCTTGTTGAAATTAATTGAAGGTACTATTGCGTCTGTACCGCCACAAGGTGGACGTAAACATCCTCAACAAGAAATGTTGAAAGTGGATACCTCAAAAATCCTCTTTATTTGTGGTGGGGCATTTGCTGGCTTAGATAAAATCATCGGTAAACGTACACAAACTGATACTGGAATTGGTTTTGATGCGAAAGTAGAGAAGGAAGAAGAGAAAGAAAATCTTTCTGAATTATTCCGTCAAGTTGAGCCAGATGATTTAATGAAATTTGGTTTGATTCCAGAATTTATTGGCCGTCTTCCAATGATTGCGCCATTAAGCGAATTAGATGAAGAAGCATTAATTCAGATCCTGACTCAACCGAAAAATGCACTGACCAAACAATATCAAGCATTATTTGGCTTAGAAGATGTAGAGCTTGAATTTACACCAGAAGCATTGAAAGCGATGGCGAAAAAAGCCCTTGAACGTAAAACCGGTGCGCGTGGTTTACGCTCAATCGTTGAGGCTGTATTGTTAGATACGATGTATGATTTACCTTCAATCGAAAACTTGAAAAAAGTGATTGTGGATGAAGAAACGATCGTTGATAACAAACCACCAAAACTCGAATATAAAAATTAACAGAAAGTGCGGTTGTTTTTTCTGACATTTTTCATAGGCAATTCCGAAAGAAAATGCTACAATCGCACGTTCTGAAATTAATCTAAAAATTATTTATCCCTTATTTTATACGGATTCAATTATGGCAACTGAAATTGTTGAGAAAAAGAAACACGACCAAGAACAAGTCGTAGAAGGAAAATCAAAAGGCTTAAACACGCTTCTTTGGATTCTTTCTGTGGCATTTTTTACCGCAGCAGCAATTGGTAACGTTTATTTTAAAGAAGCCTTTTCTTTACCTGTGCGTGTAGTTGGCGTAGTTGTCGCCTTATTAATTGCCTTTGGTTTCGCTGCAATTACCAACCAAGGTACAAAAGCTCGTACATTCTTTAGCGAAGCAAAAGTTGAAGGTCGTAAAGTGGTATGGCCAACTCGTGCAGAAACACGTCAAACAACTTTAATCGTTATTGCGGTAACCGTGCTTACCTCTTTATTCTTCTGGGCAATTGATTCAATTATCATTGCATTGATTAACTTCTTAACTGATTTGAGATTCTAAAATGAGCGAAACTGAAAACGTATCCAAAAAACGTTGGTATGTATTGCAAGCATTCTCAGGCTTTGAGAGTCGTGTTGCAATCACATTGCGTGAATATATCAAACAACAACAAATGGAAGATCAGTTTGGCGAAGTGTTAGTGCCGACTGAAGAAGTCGTTGAAAACG
Organism: Parahaemophilus parainfluenzae; assembly: GCF_001055095.1. Taxonomy (GTDB): domain Bacteria; phylum Pseudomonadota; class Gammaproteobacteria; order Enterobacterales; family Pasteurellaceae; genus Haemophilus_D; species Haemophilus_D parainfluenzae_Z. The sequence continues at coordinate 105,781 of NZ_JVHG01000023.1, read as the reverse complement.
TAGCAGGTAAACGTCGTAAAAGCGAACGTAAATTCTTCCCTGGCTATGTATTAGTTGAAATGGCAATGAACGATGACACATGGCACTTAGTGAAAAGTGTACCACGTGTAATGGGCTTTATCGGAGGTACTCCAGATAAGCCAGCACCAATTTCTAAACGTGAAGCAGATTTAATTTTAAATCGTTTAGAGCAAAGTGCTGAAAAACCACGTCATCGTAAAGAATATCAACCAGGTGAAGAAGTGCGTGTGACAGAAGGTCCATTTGCTGACTTTAATGGTACGGTTGAAGAAGTAGACTACGAAAAAGGCCGCTTAAAAGTGTCTGTATCTATCTTCGGTCGTGCAACACCAGTTGAGCTTGAATTTGGTCAAGTGGAAAAAACACGTTAATTTCCCTTTTCCAAAATAAGAGATTTAATGACCGCACTTAAACAATAAAGTGCGGTTGTTTTTCGAGTAGTTTTCTACTTGAAATTTCGAGGCTGATTAATTAGAATACAGCCTTTCATTAACAGGGGAGCCGATTTCGGCGTTATCACCCATTTAGAGGAAACTAAAAAATGGCAAAAAAAGTCCAAGCATACGTTAAGTTGCAAGTTGCAGCTGGTATGGCAAACCCATCACCACCAGTTGGTCCTGCATTAGGTCAACAAGGTGTGAACATCATGGAATTCTGTAAAGCATTCAACGCTCGTACTGAGAGCATTGAAAAAGGTTTACCAATTCCAGTTGTTATCACTGTATATGCAGACCGTTCATTCACTTTCATTACTAAAACTCCACCAGCAGCAGTATTATTGAAAAAAGCTGCAGGTATCAAATCTGGTTCTGGTAAACCGAACAAAGATAAAGTGGGTAAAGTAACTTTAGATCAAGTTCGTCAAATCGCTGAAACTAAAGCAGCAGATATGACTGGCGCGACTATCGAAACTAAAATGAAATCAATTGCTGGTACTGCTCGCTCAATGGGCTTAGTGGTGGAGGAATAATACGATGGCTAAATTGACTAAAAAAATGAAAGCAATCAAAGCTGGCGTAGATTCTACTAAAGCATACGAAATCAACGAAGCAATCGCGTTATTAAAACAATTCGCAACTGCTAAATTCGTTGAAAGTGTTGACGTTGCAGTAAACTTAGGTATCGATCCTCGTAAATCAGACCAAAACGTTCGTGGTGCAACTGTATTACCACACGGTACTGGTCGTGAAGTACGCGTAGCTGTGTTCACCCAAGGTGCTAACGCAGATGCAGCTAAAGAAGCTGGCGCTGATTTAGTCGGTATGGAAGATTTAGCAGAGCAAATCAAAAAAGGCGAAATGAACTTTGACGTTGTTATCGCTTCTCCTGATGCAATGCGTGTTGTTGGTCAATTAGGTCAAGTATTAGGCCCACGTGGTTTAATGCCAAACCCTAAAGTTGGTACCGTAACACCAAACGTTGCTGAAGCAGTTAAAAATGCTAAATCTGGTCAGATCCGTTATCGTAACGATAAAAATGGTATCATCCACACAACAATTGGTAAAGCAAACTTCTCTGAAGTTCAATTAAAAGAAAACCTTCAAGCATTATTGGCTGCTTTAAACAAAGCAAAACCAACTACTGCAAAAGGTATCTTTATCAAGAAAGTAAGCATCTCTACAACTATGGGTGCTGGTGTGGCTGTTGATCAAGCTTCACTATAATTAAGCGTTAAAACTTAATTCAAATTAACCGCACTTTGGGTAACTAAAGTGCGGTTATTTTTTGTGTTCTTTTCAATAAAGTGAAATATTGAGAATATAAAAAGAGCGGTCAAATTCCATTGTTTTGTGAATTTGGTCGCTCTTTTTTATGAGAGATTACTTCGCTAAAGCGAAAATGGCTTCAATAGCTTCTTTAGTATACGTTTTTTCCACTTTCGCTCTGATTGCAGTTTGAGCCGCATTTTCAATAATTTCAGCTAAGGTTTCATCATCAATACCAAGTTGTTCAAGACTCGTTGGTGTGCCGATTTTATCAAACCAAGCTTTTAAGGCTAGGATAGCGTCTTCAGCCTTGTCTAAGCCAAATATTTCTTTAGCAAAACGTTTGAATTGAGCAGGTCTTTGAAATTGATACCATTGCATCCACGCAGGCATAATCACGGAAAGGCCAGCACCATGTGGCACATCTGAAATTGCACTCATGGAATGCTCAATCATATGATTTGGGAAACCGTAAGGTGAGATACCTAAATGCGTTAAACCATTTAACGCAAGTGTAGCCGCCCAGGCAAATTCACCACGTGCATTGAGATCTTGTGGATCATTGAGCAAGATTTCAGTCGTACGAATAACGGTTTTAATATTACTTTCTACCAAGAAATCAATAATTTCAGGGCGATATTCTGCTGTGAAGTAGGCTTCAATAGAATGAGCAATAATATCTGCAGCAGAATACACTAAATAATTACGGCTGACAGTCGCTTGTAATTTCGGATTAATGACTGATACTTTTGGGAATAAATGATTGCTATGAATCGAATATTTTTGCTGTGTTTCTTCATTGGTAATGACTGAGCCCCAGTTCATTTCACTGCCTGTTGCCGCAAGGGTGATCACATCGAAAATCATTAATGCTTTTTGTACCGGTGTGCCTTTAAAGAAGTCCCAAGTATCACCCTCATAGCACGCCCCTGCCGCGATCGCTTTCGCACTATCAAGGCAAGAGCCGCCACCGATACTCAACACACTATCTGCACCAAAGGTTTTAGCCATTGCAACGGCTTCACGAACTTTACTGATTGTAGGGTTGCTTTTTACCCCGCCACATTCAATGTATTCAATGCCATGCTCACGCAAACTTTTCGCCACATCTTCAAATAAACCGGATTGTTTGATACGCTCACTGCCATAGATAATTAAGGCCTTTTTTGCACCGTATTCGTGCATATATTTCCCCATCTCTTTTTCTTTATCGAGACCAAATTCAATGCGAGTAGGGTTTTGAAAACTAAATGGATACATATTTATCTCCTTATTATCTATTAAGTGCGGTCAGTTTTTGCGTTGTTTTTATTCTATAAAGTAATGCGGAATAAAGTGGCTATCATTGCCGGTAACTGGGGTAAAATCTTCTCTCAATCCGATACCACAAGCCACATCACCCACTACCCAAGAACCAATCATAGGGTACATGCCATCAAAATTTGGCAGTTCAAATTTTTGTTGATAGATGTAGCCAGCTTGATCGTAAAAGGCAGAATGCTCACTGCCTTTGGCGGCAAATTCTAGACCATTACGTTTTTCATAGTAAGAAACATTGGCGCCCTCACGACCTAACGTCGGTTTTTTCACCCATATCGATTGGCGATCGGTAATATCATGCTTGCTAAAGTAAGCTGGTAGTAATAATGGGTGATTTGGGTACTTTTGCCATAATTTAGCTAATAGCACTTTATTGCTTAATAGTAATTTCCACGCCGGTTCAATAAAGGTGGTGGATGAGTTAAGCATGTGTGGTGCATATTCTGTCGTAGTCATCCATTCAAGTGGGTAGAGCTTAAATAAACAATCAATAGGTTGATTATTCAGATCGAGGAATTGCTGACTGTCTTTATCGTAACCCACGTCTTCAATAGCAAGTTGATGAATATGCCAACCCGCGTTGTAAGCCACATCTGCTAGGTAATCGATATTGCCCCAATCTTCACGCCCAGCTTCTTGCATGGCACTAAAATGGAAATCTTTTAGCCCAGTTTGTTGTTGAATAAACTGAAAGCGATTAAGCAATTCTTCGTGAATCCAATTGAATTGATCACGATGCGATAAGCCTTCAATTTGCTCTAACCATTGCCATTGCACCACAGCAGCTTCAAGCAGAGAAGTAGGGGTGTCGGCATTGTATTCAAACATTTTGAGGTTTTCGCCGTCATAACCAAAATCAAAACGGCCATATAAGTGCGGTACGTTTTTAGCCCATGTTTGTTCAATCAGTTTTTTTTGTAAATCGGTGAAGCGATAATAGGCATAATCACCTTGTTTCACTTCATCGGCAACAAAATCCATACACATCGCATGCAATTCGTTGGTGGCATCTTCAATACGATCGATTTCAGCTAGAGTAAATTCATATGCCACATTGTCCGACCAATAATGCGAGCCGTCAGAGGAAGGCAGATTATAGTAATCAAAGCCCACATCTAATAATTGTTGCACCATATTGGGGCGAGTAGGAAAGCCCGTGATTCGTTTCATATTTAACCGCCTGAGCTACGGTTACTGCTTGAGTTTGAGCTTTTAAAGCCACCGCGTGAAACTGGTTTGCTGTAAGTGCTACCCGCATTGCCTTTTACTAATACAGGCTTACCGACAGAACGATTAGTTTGCGGTTGGATAACTTGCCCCGTTGGTGTTGAAACGGCGCGATTGCTTGGATTGTAACTAGGGCCTAAAAATGAGCCCATCGTACGCGCGATCATATAGCCCATTGCTGCACCTGCAATCGCACTACCCATACTGCCGTGTCCTTCTCCTGTTGCAGAACTCGTGTGGCTTGTTCCTTCAGCGCTACTTGAATTGCTAGAGTGAGTTGCTCCATCTGGATTTAAGGTTTGTTTAATGGTCTGATTGTCTTCTGACCATTCACTATTATTGCTTGGACGAGTATTTAAATTGCCCGAGAGAGAGGAGCCAGAGCCAGCATGTGCAGTCGTGCTGCTGTTATTTTCATTAGATTGGTCAGCTTCGCATAATTCGATTTTTTGCCAATCGGCTAAACAATCCTCAAGACTGTTATAAACATCTCGTTGAACTTGCTCTTCTGAGCAGCCGCCCAATAAAGCCACAATAGAAAGACTGACGAGAACTTGATTTTTCTTTTTCATCATAGGGTTAAAGTGTTAATAATTCAGTTAAATGATTGATTTCTAATGTAGGCAAAACACTTGCTTCAGTAAATGAATTGAGGTTTTTGCCAGATAAATTAATCCATACAGCTTGGCAGCCAGCTTGAATAGCGCCTTGAACATCCGTGGTTAAGTTGTCACCGATATGTAAAATTTCACTCGGTTTTACGCCAAAATAATGTGCGGTTTGGTGGAACAAATCTTGATGAGGTTTCGCTCTGCCTTGTTCTCCTCCACGTAAACTCAGCTGAAAGTGTTTAAGCCCAATGCGTGTTGCAATCACATTACCATTGGTAATCACACTAAGCGGGTAGCGTTCTTTAAGCTGGTTTAATACTTCAATGCTTTCAGTGGGCACATCAATTTTATGTCGCCATTCAATAAATTCTTCCATGGCAATCGCTAAAGTGCGGTCAATTTCAACCGCATTTTTACCATGATGTGCCAGTAAGTTACGTAACGTTTCGACACGCCAGACAATCACATCTTCAGCAATCAAGGGATCTTTCTCTGCCAGTTGCCATTTCCATTCTCGCCAATATTCTGAGGTAAGATCGCTCAGTTGTGCGTGTTCTTGCACACATTGAAGAAAGCGTTCTTCGGCCAAACGAATGACATCACTGTTATCGTAAAGGGTGTCATCAAGATCAAAACTCATGACCTTGAAAGGCTGAAGACCGCGGTAAAATCGCATAGTTAATCCTATTTAATGGTATTCACACCAAGCCATGCGGTTGCTCGTTCATTGGTGATTTCTTCGTGTGTCCACATGCTCATTAAGTCAGGCTGAGGATGCTTGTTGGTGTTATAGCCGATCAAATGAGCAAAATCAAATACGGCATGCGGATAGCCGTTAATAAGCAATAAGGCTAAATAACCGCTTTCATCCCAGCAAATTTCTAATTTACGTGCCTCGTGGTGATTGCGAGTGTTATCGACGTTATAAACATGTAAGCAATCGACAATAGGCTGCGCATTTTGACGCATATCTAATGCATAAAAATAGCCCGTTTCACCGTCATCTTCAAACATCACCGCTAGATGATCATGCACAGTTGAGTGTGTGCCGACTTGTTTTGGTTGACCGAGAAAGAGTTGATCTTCAAGGGTTAAGTGTAACATTTTCTTTCCTTTAAATATTAGATAGAAAAACACCGCACTTTTTGCAAAGTGCGGTGCTATTTTACATTAAATTAAGCAAAAATTATGCTTGACCTTTAACCGCTTTTAAACCTAAGAACGGAGCTGGTGTGCCAGCACGTTCTAATGCTTCTTCGATACGGATTAATTGGTTGTATTTCGCAATACGGTCAGAACGGCTCATAGAACCAGTTTTGATTTGACCTGCTGCTGTACCAACCGCTAAATCAGCGATAGTTGCATCTTCGGTTTCACCTGAACGGTGAGAGATAACTGCTGTGTAACCTGCATCTTTAGCCATTTTGATTGCTGCTAAAGTTTCAGTTAAAGAACCGATTTGGTTGAATTTGATTAAGATAGAGTTTGCGATACCTTTTTCGATACCTTCTTTTAAGATTTTGGTGTTAGTGACGAATAAGTCGTCGCCCACTAATTGAACGCGGTCGCCTAACACTTTAGTTTGGTATGCGAAACCATCCCAGTCAGATTCATCTTGACCATCTTCGATAGACACGATTGGGTATTGTTTGGTTAATTCTTCAAGATAGTGTGTGAACTCTTGAGAAGTGAATGAACGGCCTTCGCCTTTCATTTCGTATTTGCCAGTTTCTTTGTTGTAGAACTCAGAAGATGCACAGTCCATTGCTAAAGTCACGTCTTTACCTAATACATAACCTGCTTTTTCTACAGCTTCTTTGATACATGCTAAAGCGTCAGCGTTAGATGCTAAGTTAGGTGCGAAACCACCTTCATCACCTACAGCCGTGCTCATGCCTTTAGATTTTAATACTTTAGCAAGGTTGTGGAATACTTCAGCACCGATACGAAGTGCTTCGCGTAATGTTTTCGCACCAACTGGTTGAATCATGAATTCTTGGATATCAACGTTGTTATCTGCGTGCTCACCACCGTTGATGATGTTCATCATTGGTAATGGCATAGAGTAAACGCCTGGCGTGCCGTTAAGTTCTGCGATGTAAGCGTAAAGAGGTAAACCTTTAGACGCTGCAGCGGCTTTTGCGTTTGCTAAAGATACCGCTAAGATTGCGTTTGCACCGAAGTTAGATTTGTTTTCGGTACCGTCTAAATCGATCATGATTTGGTCGATTTCAGCTTGGTTAGACGCTTCTTTACCCACTAATGCATCTGCGATAGGACCATTTACAGCCGCAACCGCTTTTAATACACCTTTGCCTAAGAAACGAGATTTGTCGCCGTCACGTAATTCTAATGCTTCACGAGAACCAGTAGATGCACCTGATGGAGCAGCTGCTAAACCAACGAAACCACCTTCAAGATGAACTTCAGCTTCTACAGTTGGGTTACCACGAGAGTCGATGATTTCACGACCAATGACTTTAACGATTTTTGCCATTTTGTTTTCCTCTGTTTAAAGTTAATTAAAATTAGTTAGGCGAACCTAAAACGGAGATATAATAAAGCAAATTTAGAAATTTGTCTTGGAAAAATGACCGCACTTTGATCTGCATCTTGTTTTTCAATAAAGTGCGGTAAGTTTTTATCTCTTTTTCGCCAATTATTTCTTTTATTTCAGTGGAATTGCCTTCAAAAGTTGGTTAAAGTTGCGCGAAATTTCGTATTATTTTACGACGCATTATTTATTCTTAATTGAGACTTTGTTGCATTGAAAAAGGAATCATTATGTCTCTTTCGACTTTTTTTCAGCAAACTAAAATACAAATAAAATCAGCGATATCTACCCATCCGATTGAAATCTTCATGATTGCTGCGTTTGCTCTTGGAATTTGGTTTGTGGATATGAACTCAGAAAAAGATCATTTAGCTTATTGGCTATTTGAGCCGATGCTACTTGCCTTTATTTATTTGTCTCGTCCTTACTCATGGTATCGTTTTTCGTGGATTGTGCCTCTCATTACTGTTTTCATCATTTGGCAAGTGAATGATAATGCTGATTTTTATGGCTATAGCCCTAAGTTTTGGGGCGCTCAATTTATTGTGTTATTGATATTATTCGGCTTTCCATTTGTCAGAAACAATCAAGCCTTTACTTATCGTAATTTTACGACTCTATATTACATCACTTCATCCATTGCTGGCTGGGGGCTAGTTTCTGGTTTGGTCGCTGCAATTTTGGCTTCAATCAGTACATTATTTAACATTGATTTTGGTGAATGGTTTCAAAAGCATCTTTATTCCTCCATTACTGCATTTTGCCTTCCTTTGTTCTTTTTGGTCTTTCAACAGCGCCAAGAAAATACAGAGATGACGCTAAATCGTAGTTTTGACATTTTAGTGAATTTTATCTTAGCGCCCGCCTTGATGATTTTTACTGCACTACTTTATGCTTACGTTGGCAAAATTATCTTAGCAGGGGCTTTGCCAAAAGGTATGGTGTCGAATATTGCGTTGCCTTACTTAGTTGGAGGCTTAGGTGTTTACGCTTTACGTAGTATTAGTGTTAAAGCAAATTGGGACAGTTTCTTTAAGTTTTTCCCATACCTTTCCATTGTGCCAATTGTATTGTTATGGTTGGCCATTGATCGTCGAATTAGTGCCTATGCTTGGACTGAACAACGGATTTATTTAGTGGCATTAGCCTCGGCGATTACGATTGCTTATGCTATTTTAATCATCCCTAAAATTCGTCAATATCGTTTGATTTCTGTCGTTGTAATGGCCGCAATTTTTGCCATGACTTGGGTGGTGAAACCCAAAGAAATTGCTTATCAAAGCCAAACGGAACGTTTTGAGCATTTACTCACAAAGCTTAATTTATCTGATGGACAAGGAAAAATTCGTGATGATGTGGATTTTTTAAGTCGTTTAGAAAATATGCCAGAAAACGAACGCCAAGATTGGAATGAATTAGATGATGTATCTGATTATTTAGTCCATCATTTGGACTTAGGGGCTGATGACGGCTCTAATTATGAGGATAAACGAAAAGCCTTTGTACAAAGATATGGTGAAAAAGCGAATGAACTGATTTCATTGGATGTTTATGAGCATTCTTTCCGTATCAATGATAGCGACATTATGGCTCTGCAAAATAGCCCGGTTAGAGAAGCGGAGTTTGAATGGTCATCAATTGATGTGAGTTCGTATAAAAAATGGATCCATGTGCCAGTCTATCAATTCTATCGTGTGGACGATAACAGCTCGAAAAAAGAAGAGAATGAGCCAAAAGAACGAGCCGAAGTTTGTTTTGTTGAAGAACATGATAGATATTGTACCGATATGGATCAGCATATTAAACAGGTCTTTCAACAACATCATTTAGATTCAATGAAAAAACTGGCGGAATCAGATCTTAAACTAATCAGCAAAGACTTACTAAAAATTGATGCGCCAAGTTTTGCTATCTATTTAGGTTCACTTGAAATGCAATTTACTCAAGAAAAGGGCTATCACTACAAGGAATTAACCGTCGAAGCTATTTTTGATAAATAGGCTAGATATGTAAAGTGCGGTGATGTTATTGCAAAAAATTTGACTAAAAATGACCGCACTTTGATATTAAAACAGATAAAAATTTCCCCAATTCTATTTAGATTGGGGAAGTAGTCTGATGAAGTAAAAGCTTTATTGTGTTCTTTGATACAAAAGCTTTTTCAAGAATTGTGTATGCGCATCTAAAATACTAAACATCGTTTCCCGATCTTCACCAAATAGTGAGATTTCATTATTTGAACGAACTTTGTCATAAGCTGAAAAGGCGATTTCAAACTCTTCAGTGCGTAATTTAATGGTTTTCCCGTGTAGTATAAGACTTAATAGGCTGACTTCTTTAGGTGTTAATTCTGGAAATAAATGACTTATCCATAGCTCCATAGAGTATTGAACTGCTTCATTTATTTTTTCTTGTTTTTTACTTTCTTGCCCTGGGTGTAGCCGATAAAGCAACAAGGGTTCTGGTAAATTCGCAAATGTCTTTTTGTGTAATGCACATTGTACCCACATATGAAAATCGGGCGCAGTAGCTGTTTGGGCATAATTAATTTCGAGCGCTTTGATACTAGAATGTCGCCACATTGAAGAGGGATTAATGATATTGTCACGAGCTAAAGAAAAATGTGCTTTTATATCTTTATCTAAAAGAGGAAGTGTACTCACTTTAGTCGCTTTATCAGTTTGCCCATCATTAAAGAGCAGAGCATTACTTCCTAAAATATCAATTTCGGGATGCTCATCTAAATATTGAACTTGTTTTTCAAAACGGTGTGGTACACAAATATCATCGGCATCCATACGTGCAACATATTCAACATTCATATAGTTAAGCATATCCATGGCAAATTGCATTACAGCAGGCTCACCTTGGTTTTGTGGTAAATGGTAAACACGTAAGCGAGCATCTTTTGTCGCATAGCTTTCGAGAATGTCACCTGTGTTATCGGTAGAAGCATCATTAACTGCCAGAATACAAAAATCACTAAAGGTTTGATTCAACAATGAATCTAAACATTCAGTGAGAAAATTTTCTGCATTATATGCGGGTAAAATAACAGCAAGTTTCATTTTTAGTTATCCATTATTAAATGAGTGAATAAGGCACAGATGATATTATTCCTTATTAATACAAAGTGCGGTCAAAAACACAAGGATTTTTGACCGCACTTGTTTATTGAATTATCAGTAAATTACTTTTCAGTTTTTAACTGGTTTTCTCTTGCTGCTTTGACAAAGCCTTCGAATAATGGGTGTCCATCACGTGGTGTTGACGTAAATTCAGGGTGGAATTGACATGCAACAAACCATGGGTGGTTTGGTACTTCAATGATTTCCACTAATTTACGATCCGCAGATAAACCAGTCACTTTAAGACCCGCTTTTTCAATTTGTGGAAGCAGATTATTGTTCACTTCATAACGGTGACGGTGACGTTCTTCAATGGTTTCTTTGCCATATAATGCACGCGCTTTTGAGCCTTCAATTAAATGACATTGCTGTGCCCCTAAACGCATCGTACCACCAAGATCTGAATTATCATCACGGGTTTCAATGTGGCCTTCCGCATCTTGCCATTCTGTAATTAAACCAACTACTGGTTGTTCGCAGTGGCGATCAAATTCAGATGAGTTCGCTTTTTCAAGACCAGCAACGTTGCGCGCATATTCGATTAATGCAATTTGCATCCCTAAACAAATGCCTAGGTAAGGAACATTGTTTTCACGCGCATATTTTGCAGTCAAGATTTTGCCTTCTACACCGCGATAGCCAAAGCCGCCCGGTACCAAAATACCATCGACGCCTTTCAATACTTCAGTGCCTTTGGTTTCGACATCTTGTGAATCAATATATTTGATATGCACGCTTAAACGGTTTTTCAAACCTGCGTGTTTTAAGGCTTCATTCACTGATTTATAGGCATCAGGTAATTCAATGTATTTACCGACCATACCAATGGTGACATCGCCCACAGGGTTGGCTTCTTGATAAAGCACTTGTTCCCATTCAGAAAGATCAGCTTCAGGACAGTCTAAGTGGAAACGTTGACAGATGAATTCATCTAAACCTTGTGATTTTAATAATGCCGGAATTTGGTAGATCGAATTCACATCTTTTAATGAGATGACCGCACGTTCTGGTACGTTACAGAATAAGGCGATTTTTGCACGCTCGTTTGGTGGAATCATACGATCTGAACGGCAGATAAGCACATCTGGCTGAATACCAATTGAAAGTAATTCTTTTACAGAATGTTGTGTCGGTTTGGTTTTTACTTCGCCTGCCGTTGGAATATATGGCACTAACGTTAAGTGCATAAAGAGAGTATTCTCACGGCCCACTTGTACGGCAAGTTGACGAAGTGCTTCTAAGAATGGAAGCGATTCAATATCACCCACTGTTCCGCCTACTTCCACGATAACCACATCATGGCCTTGTGCGCCGGCAATCACGCGATCTTTAATTTCATTGGTGATGTGTGGGATAACTTGAATTGTCGCACCTAAATAATCACCACGACGCTCTTTGCGTAATACTTCAGAATAAATTTTACCTGTGGTGAAGTTGTTGCGTTTTGTCATTTTGGTACGAATAAAACGCTCGTAGTGACCTAAGTCTAAATCGGTTTCCGCCCCGTCTTGTGTCACGAATACTTCGCCGTGTTGGGTTGGGCTCATTGTACCCGGATCCACGTTGATGTAAGGGTCTAATTTCATAATAGTCACGTTTAAGCCACGTGCTTCTAAAATTGCTGCCAATGATGCTGCAGCAATACCTTTACCTAACGATGAAACCACACCGCCTGTAACGAAAATATAATTTGTAGCCATAGTGAGAGACCTAAAATGTTGGGATAAAAATGATTATAGCCAATCATCTTTTATGCAAATTTGTGCAGAATGCTGAAAAGTGCGGCCAAAAATAAAAGAAAAAGATGATTAGCTATCAAGACGGGAGGATAGTTTACAGGATTTGAGATTTTTATACAATCTTGTCTTGTCAGGAATGTATGAAAATTAAATGGCTTATCATATTCTCCATTCTACGATAGAATACGCCCAAATTTTTTATAAAGAAGAGAAGAATTTATGACAAATAAAGCATTAAGCGTGGTGATTTTAGCGGCCGGTAAAGGCACTCGTATGTATTCTGATTTACCTAAAGTCTTGCATAAAGTGGCAGGTAAACCAATGGTAAAACATGTGATCGATACGGCGAATCAATTAGGTGCAGAAAACGTGCATTTAATTTATGGTCACGGTGGCGAATTAATGCGTGAACGTTTGGCAAATGAAAGTGTGAACTGGGTCGTTCAAGCAGAACAATTAGGTACAGCCCATGCGGTTCAACAAGCAGCACCATTCTTCAAAGATGATGAAAATATTGTGATTTTATATGGTGATGCGCCATTAGTGACCAAAGAAACATTGGAAAAACTCATTGCAGCGAAACCAGAAAATGGGATTGCATTACTTACTGTCAATTTAGATAACCCAACGGGTTACGGTCGTATTATTCGTGAAAATGGCAATGTGGTGGCGATCGTAGAACAAAAAGATGCCAACGCAGAGCAATTAAAAATCCAAGAAGTGAATACTGGCGTATTAGTAGCAGATGGCGCACATTTCAAAAACTGGCTTTCTCGTGTGAAAAATAACAATGCACAAGGCGAGTTTTATTTAACGGATGTGATTGGTTTAGCAAATCAAGATGGTTGTCAGGTTACTGCCGTTCAAGCCTCTGAATTTATGGAAGTAGAAGGTGCCAATAACCGTTTACAACTTGCTGCATTAGAGCGTTTTTATCAACGTAAACAAGCAGAAAAACTTTTACTTGCAGGCGTGATGTTAATTGACCCTGAGCGTTTTGATTTACGTGGTACATTAGAACACGGTAAAGATGTTGAAATTGATGTGAACGTAATTGTGGAAGGCAATGTGCGTTTAGGTGATCGTGTAAAAATCGGTGCGGGTTGTGTATTGAAAAATGTAACCATTGGTGATGATGTTGAGATCAAGCCTTACTCTGTTTTAGAAGATGCCACAATTGGTGAGAAAGCAGCGATTGGTCCATTCTCTCGTTTACGTCCAGGTGCTGAATTAGCCGCTGAAACCCATGTGGGTAACTTTGTGGAAATTAAAAAATCCACAGTAGGTAAAGGTTCTAAAGTAAACCACCTCACTTATGTCGGTGATACCGAAATAGGTGAAAACTGTAATATCGGTGCTGGTGTTATTACTTGTAACTATGACGGTGCGAATAAATTTAAAACAATCATTGGTAACAATGTATTTGTTGGATCGGATACGCAGTTAGTCGCGCCAGTTACCGTCGCAGATGGAGCAACCATTGGTGCTGGTTCAACGATTACTCAAAATATTGAGAAAGATGAGCTTGTGATTACTCGTGTGCCACAACGTCATATTCAAGGTTGGCAAAGACCGGTGAAGAAAAAGTAATTAACATTGAAAGGCGAACCAATGTGTTCGCCTTTTATGATTTGATGCCTTTTACTTTATAAAGGTTGTTCGAGTTGCTAAAATCATCGTCCATTTATAAAGACAGATAATTTCCTATGACAAAAAATAAAACAGGACTTTCATTCCTTTGGTTAAGTGCGGTCGCATTTATCCTTGATTTACTGACCAAATATATCGTAGTGCAACGCTTTGATCTCTATGAAAGCGTGAACCTATTACCCGTTTTTAATTTAACCTATGTGCGTAACTATGGCGCAGCGTTTAGCTTTTTAGCTGAGCATGATGGTTGGCAGAAATATTTCTTTATCGTGCTAGCAATCGGGATTTCTTTAATGCTGGCTTACTTTATGAAAAAGAATTCTGCAGAACAAAAATTACAAAACTCGGCTTATGCGTTGATTATTGGCGGTGCGTTAGCGAATATGGTAGATCGTGTGTACAACGGTTTTGTGGTGGATTTCTTAGATTTTTATTGGGATATTTATCATTATCCGGTATTCAATGTAGCAGATATTGCGATTTGTATTGGTGCGGGTTTATTAGCATTAGATGCCTTTAAAGGTGATAAAAAGAGCGGTCAAAAATGAAGATAATTTTAGCCAATCCTCGCGGATTTTGCGCAGGTGTCGATCGAGCCATTAGCATTGTTGAATTAGCGCTTGAAATTCATGGCGCACCGATTTATGTGCGTCATGAAGTGGTGCACAATCGTTTCGTGGTAAATGGTTTGCGTGAGCGTGGAGCGATTTTTGTGGAAGAACTGAGCGAAGTGCCTGATGGCGCTATTGTGATTTTCTCTGCTCATGGTGTGTCACAAGCCGTTCGTCAAGAAGCGAAAGATCGTCAGTTAAAAGTATTTGATGCAACTTGTCCGTTGGTAACCAAAGTACATATGCAAGTGGCGCGTGCGAGCCGCAAAGGGACGAAAGCGATTTTGATCGGACACAAAGGGCATCCCGAAGTGGAAGGCACAATGGGGCAGTATAATAACGCTGAAGGTGGTATTTTCTTAATTGAAAGCGTGGAAGATATTGCTCGTTTGCCGGTTCAAGAAAATGATGATTTAACCTTTATGACACAAACCACACTTTCTCTTGATGATACGGCGGAAACTATCAGTGCATTGAAAGACAAATATCCTGCTATTCAAGGCCCACATAAAAACGATATTTGCTATGCCACAACCAATCGTCAAGAAGCGGTGCGTGAATTAGCAAAACAATGTGATTTAGTGGTTGTTGTAGGTTCTAAAAACTCATCGAATTCTAACCGTTTAGCTGAGTTGGCATCACGTATGGGCGTGAAATCAAAATTGATTGATGATCCAAATGATGTGGCAGCAGATTGGTTTGAAGGCGTTGAAACAATTGGTGTGACTGCGGGGGCTTCAGCACCAGAAGAGTTGGTGCAATCCGTGATTGCTCGATTAAAAGAATTTGGTGCCGATACTATCGAAGAGCTTCAAGGCTTAGAAGAGAATATGTTCTTTGAAGTGCCAAAAGAGCTACGAATAAAAGAAGTAAACTAATTCTATTAAAAAAGTGCGGTTAATTTACCGCACTTTTTTTGTGTTATTTTATTTTTTATTGTGCACTTTAAGCCATTTTTGCATTTGTTCAATTTCTGCCTGTTGAGCGTTAATAATATTCTCAGCAAGCTTACGCATCTCAGGATCTTTTCCGTATTTTAATTCAACTTCCGCCATTTTTACTGCGCCAATATGGTGTGGCAACATACCTGCTGCAAAAGCAACATCAGGATCTTTATATTGCGCAGCTGCCATCATGTCTTGATGCATTTGACTCATACCTTGCATCAATTCTTGTTGCATTGCAGAATCTGTCGACATTGGCATATTCATGTGTGCTTGATGCGGTTGTTCATTAGCTTGGGCATAAATTGAAACTGCAGCAGCGCTAAGTGTGATAAAAGTCATAAGTTTTTTCATGTTTTTCTCCTATGTGATAACTGAATGAGTACCAATCATAAACTTTGACCTAAGGTTAAAGTCAATATTTATTCCGAAAATTTTTGGTGAGGTGCTAAAATAAGACAATATTTGATATGAGGGACAGAATCATGAAGCAAAAAATTGTGCTTGCCACGGGCAATAAAGGCAAAGTAAAAGAAATGGCGGATGTATTAGCCAATTTCGGTTTTGAAGTGATTGCTCAAACGGATTTAGGCATCGAAAGTCCAGAGGAAACGGGCTTAACGTTTGTCGAAAATGCGATCCTTAAAGCACGCTATGCAGCTGAAAAATCAGGTTTACCGGCAATAGCGGATGATTCTGGTCTCGTGGTGGATGCGTTAAATGGTGCACCTGGATTATATTCTGCACGCTATGCGGGTGTAGATGGTAATGAAGCTGATGCGAAAAATCGTGAAAAATTACTGGCAGAATTAGCTGATGTTCCATCTGAACGTCGCCAAGCAAAATTTGTGAGTACGATTGTGTTATTGCAACACCCAAGTGATCCTTCTCCAATCATTGCTCAAGGTGAATGTGAAGGGAATATCATTTATGAAGAAAAAGGTGAAAATGGCTTCGGTTATGATTCGCTCTTTTTTAGCCCAGAAAAAGGCTGTACTTTTGCAGAATTAGAAACCGTAGAGAAAAAGAAAATCTCTCATCGTGCGAAGGCATTAGCTATTTTAAAATCAAAATTAAGCGTCTAAAGTGCGGTTAATTTTTAACGAGAATTTAAGGATACAAAATGATTGTGACAACAACCCCTAATGTTGAAGGGAAACAAATCGTAGAATATAAACAAGTCGTCTTCGGTGAGGTGATTGCGGGTGCCAATTTCATGCGTGATTTTTTTGCTGGCATTACGGATGTGATTGGTGGGCGTTCTAGTGTTTATGAGCGTCGTATTAGTCGTGCGCGTCAAGATGCGTTGAAAGAACTAGAAGAAAAAGCCTATGCCTTGGGTGCTAATGCTATTGTTGGCGTGGAAGTTAACTACACAACAGTGGGCACGAAAAGCATGTTTATGGTGATTGCAAGTGGCACGGCAGTGGTGGTGCGCTAAGGTCGTTTTTTCATTTACTTAAATGTGATTTTTGCGATCAGGATCGCAAAAGTGCGGTCAATTTCTTGCGTGTTTTGGGTGTTTCTTAAAAATGTCGCTGTTGATATGAATCAACGGTACTTTTTGTTAATAAAGGACATTTTTATGAAATTGATGAAACATTTATTTAGTTCATTATTTGTTGCGACCACAATGTTGAGCTCGCAAGTGTTTGCAGAAGAAAAGGTGGCTGAACAGGCTCAACCTCAAGCGCAAGTTCAGCAACAAACCGCATCACAAACTACACAACAAGCAGTGAGTGATAAATTAAATATCAATACCGCTAGCGCATCAGACATTCAAAAAGCACTGATTGGTATTGGGGCGAAAAAAGCAGAAGCCATTGTGCAGTATCGTGAAAAACACGGTAATTTTACTATGGCAGAGCAATTGCTTGAAGTACAAGGCATTGGTAAAGCAACGTTAGAGAAAAATCGCGATCGTATTGCGTTTTAATCTGCGTTATTTATATATAAAAAGCGGGATAGTGATATCTCGCTTTTTTTGTATTTGAAGATAAAATTTACCAAAACTTGCAAAATATCAAATTTTTTTGAAATAAGTAGGGGATTTCTTGCAAAGGTTTTTTAAGAGAGTAGAATGACGATAGGTATCAAAATACCTATGTTGAAGTATAAAAATAATCAATCAATTATTTGGAGTAAGATATGGCATCAGAAAATTTAAATCAATCTTCTGTTGCTCTCACACCAGTTGAAGCAACGGATTATGCTGAAAACGTCGCTGCGTATAAAGCGCAAAAACGTCCATTTTTATCATTCATGTCTGGTATTAGTGCTGGGGCTTGTATTGCTTTAGCCTTTGTATTTTATACGACAACTCAAACAGCGAGCGCTGGTGCGCCTTGGGGATTAACCAAGTTAGTAGGTGGATTAGTCTTCTCTTTAGGCGTAATTATGGTGGTGATTTTAGGATCTGAATTATTCACCTCTTCTACTTTAACCTTAGTTGCCCGCGTAGGCGGTAAGATAACCACAACTCAAATGATCCGAAATTGGATTGTGGTATATTTGGGCAACTTTGTGGGCGGTTTATTTATTGCTGCAGTGATTTGGTTTGGGGGACAAACCATGGCAGCAAGTGGTCAATGGGGTTTAACCATTTTGGCAACCGCGCAACATAAAATTCATCATACTTGGTTTGAAGCATTTAACCTTGGTATTTTATGTAACATTATGGTGTGTGTAGCGGTATGGATGTCTTATTCCGGTAAAACTGTTACAGACAAAGCATTTATTATGATTATGCCAATTGGCTTATTTGTGGCATCAGGTTTTGAACACTGTGTGGCAAATATGTTTATGATTCCGCTTGGCATTATTACAGCACATTTTAGTACACCAGAATTTTGGCAACAAATAGGTGTGGATCCAATGAAATATGCAGACTTAGATCTTTATCATTTCATTGTGAAGAATTTAATTCCCGTAACGTTGGGCAACATTGTGGGCGGCGCAGTTTGTATCGGCTTATTCCAACGTTATTTAACCAAAGCTCACTAATGTACTAACGAACTAACAGACTTATTTTTTATCAATTAAAAAAGGAAATGACTATGTCAGAACTTAATGAAGCACAAAAAGTTGCGTGGGCAGGATTCGTTGCCGGTGATTGGCAAGAAAACGTCAACGTGCGTGATTTTATTCAAAAGAACTACACCCCGTATGAAGGTGATGATTCTTTCTTAGCAGGTCCAACCGAAGCGACAACCAAACTTTGGGAAACCGTTATGGAAGGAATTAAAGTTGAAAACCGCACACATGCGCCATTAGACTTTGACGAACATACGCCTTCAACGATTACTTCTCACGCACCAGGTTATATCAATAAAGACTTAGAGAAAATCGTAGGTCTTCAAACCGATGCTCCATTAAAACGTGCCATTATGCCATTTGGTGGTATTAAAATGGTGGAAGGATCATGCAAAATTTACGGTCGTGAATTAGATCCTGAAGTGAAAAAAATCTTCACTGAATATCGTAAAACCCACAACCAAGGTGTATTCGATGTTTATACGCCAGACATTTTACGTTGTCGTAAATCAGGTGTATTAACTGGTCTTCCAGATGCTTACGGTCGTGGTCGTATCATCGGTGACTATCGTCGTGTCGCACTTTATGGTGTTGACTTCTTAATGAAAGATAAATACGCACAATTCACTTCTTTACAAAAAGACTTAGAAGATGGCGTAAATCTAGAAGCAACTATTCGTTTACGTGAAGAAATCGCAGAACAACACCGTGCATTAGGCCAAATGAAACAAATGGCAGCAAGTTACGGTTTCGATATTTCTAATCCTGCAACTAACGCGAAAGAAGCAATTCAATGGATGTACTTTGCTTACTTAGCAGCAATCAAATCACAAAATGGTGCAGCGATGTCATTCGGTCGTACTGCAACCTTCATCGATATCTATATCGAGCGTGATTTAAAAGCAGGTAAACTTACTGAAACTGAAGCGCAAGAATTAGTTGACCACTTAGTCATGAAACTTCGTATGGTTCGTTTCTTACGTACACCTGAATACGATCAATTATTCTCAGGTGACCCAATGTGGGCAACAGAAACTATCGCAGGTATGGGTTTAGATGGCCGTACATTAGTCACCAAAAATACATTCCGTATTTTACATACCCTTTACAACATGGGTACTTCTCCAGAACCAAACTTAACAATTCTTTGGTCTGAGCAATTACCTGAAAACTTCAAACGTTTCTGTGCAAAAGTATCGATTGATACCTCATCAGTTCAATACGAAAACGATGATTTAATGCGTCCAGACTTCAACAATGATGACTACGCAATCGCATGTTGTGTATCACCAATGGTGGTGGGTAAACAAATGCAATTCTTCGGTGCGCGTGCAAACTTAGCAAAAACATTGTTATACGCAATCAACGGCGGTATCGATGAAAAATTAGGTATGCAAGTTGGTCCGAAAACTGCACCAATCACTGATGAAGTGTTAGATTTCGACACAGTCATGACTCGTATGGACAGCTTTATGGATTGGTTGGCAAAACAATACGTGACTGCCTTAAACATCATCCACTATATGCATGATAAATATTCATACGAAGCAGCATTAATGGCATTACATGATCGTGATGTATACCGTACCATGGCTTGTGGTATCGCAGGGCTTTCTGTTGCAGCGGACTCACTTTCAGCAATTAAATATGCGAAAGTTAAACCAATTCGTGGCGACATCAAAGATAAAGATGGCAATGTTGTAGCAAGCAACGTCGCGATCGACTTCGAAATCGAAGGTGAATATCCACAATATGGTAACAACGACAACCGTGTTGATGACATCGCTTGTGATTTAGTTGAACGTTTCATGAAGAAAATTCAAAAACTTAAAACTTACCGCAATGCTGTGCCTACACAGTCTGTATTAACCATTACTTCTAACGTGGTTTATGGTAAGAAAACTGGTAACACCCCAGATGGTCGTCGCGCAGGTGCACCATTCGGACCAGGTGCTAACCCAATGCACGGTCGTGACCAAAAAGGTGCGGTCGCATCGTTAACTTCTGTGGCTAAACTTCCATTTGCTTACGCGAAAGATGGTATTTCTTATACCTTCTCAATCGTACCAAATGCGTTAGGTAAAGATCCAGAAGCACAACGTCGCAACCTTGCGGGCTTAATGGATGGTTACTTCCACCACGAAGCCGCAGTAGAAGGTGGTCAACACTTAAATGTGAACGTATTAAACCGTGAAATGTTATTAGATGCGATGGAAAATCCGGATAAATATCCGCAATTAACCATCCGTGTATCTGGTTACGCAGTACGTTTCAACTCTTTAACTAAAGAACAGCAACAAGACGTCGTCACTCGTACATTCACAGAATCGTTCTAAAACACGATAAAATTTAACCGCACTTTAGCGGGAACATAAAAATTATGAGCCTGATTTAAGTCAGGCTCATTTTTTATAGATAATATTTTTGATAAAATTTAGCTAGATTTATTTTTTGGAAATTTATGTATGTCTGTTTTAGGAAGAATTCACTCCTTTGAATCCTGTGGTACCGTAGATGGTCCCGGCATTCGTTTTATTTTATTTATGCAAGGCTGTTTAATGCGTTGCAAATATTGCCACAACCGTGATACTTGGGATCTTGATGGTGGTCGCGAAATCAGTGTGGAAGAACTCATGAAAGAAGTCGTGAGCTATCGCCATTTTATGAATGCAACCGGTGGTGGTGTGACAGCATCAGGTGGTGAAGCCATTCTTCAAGCTGAGTTTGTACGAGATTGGTTCCGAGCTTGTAAAGCAGAAGGGATTAATACGTGTTTAGATACCAATGGTTTTGTACGTCATTATGACCATATTATTGATGAACTACTCGATGTAACTGATCTCGTTTTGCTTGATTTAAAAGAGCTGAACGATCAAGTGCACCAAAATCTTATTGGAGTGCCAAACAAACGGACGCTTGAGTTTGCGAAATATTTGCAAAAACGTAATCAGCGAACCTGGATTCGTTATGTAGTCGTTCCAGGTTATACCGATAACGATCATGATGTTCATCTGCTCGGACAGTTTATTGAAGGTATGACCAATATTGAAAAAGTCGAACTTCTCCCTTATCATCGATTAGGTGCCCATAAATGGAAAACCCTTGGCTTTGACTATGAGCTCGAAGATGTTTTACCGCCGACAAAAGAATCACTTGAGCATATTAAAACAATCCTTGAAGGATATGGACATACGGTAAAATATTAAGCTAAGGTATAAAAAGATTAACAGCAGGCTTTAGAAAGCTTTAAGGAGTAAAAATGAAAAAATTAGCATTAACGATTTTAGGTGTAGCCCTTTTAGCAGGCTGTTCAGCTGTTCAATCGCCAGTTACACAAGAAGAGGTGACATTAACGCCACCTTCAAAAGATAGGGTAGGGTATGTTCGATTAGTAAAAGATAAAAATTACTACATTGATACCGATTCAATTTGGGTGGATAACCAAGATTTAAACCAAGTGCATTTTGATGCCGTGGTGAATTTGGATAAAGGTTTATATGTGTATCCAAATGAGAAAAGACGTTATGCACGTTCTGTTCGCCAATATAAAATCTTAAACTGTAAGAACTACCATTTAACCCAAGTTCGTACGGATTTTTATGATGATTTCTGGGGTGAAGGTTTACGTGCCGCACCGAAAAAACAAGAGAAATACACCATTAGCTTAAAGCCTAATACAACGCTCTATGCGGCTGCGCAAGTTATTTGTGTTAACTCAGATAGAAAACCTTCTTTAGAGTTAGAAAGCTCAAAAGCAAAATAATCAATCAAAGTGCGGTTAGAAATAACCGCATTTTTTATCTCTATGAAACTAATGAGCAGGCAATAAAAACGGCCAATATTCATTAAATATTGACCGCGCTTTTCATCTCTCAATGAAAGATTATTTCACACGAGAAACGTATTCGCCTGAACGAGTATCGACTTTAATTACTTCACCGATTTGAACGAAAAGAGGTACTTTCACCACAGCACCAGTACTTAATGTTGCTGGTTTACCGCCTGTACCCGCAGTATCACCTTTAAGACCAGGGTCAGTATCGATGATTTCTAATTCTACGAAGTTTGGTGGAGTGACAGTAATTGGCGCACCGTTCCATAAAGTCACGATACAATCTGCTTGGTCTAATAACCATTTTTCAGCATCACCCACTGCTTTTGCATCAGCAGAGTATTGTTCAAATGTTTCAGGGTGCATGAAGTACCAGAATGCATCATCTTTGTATGAATAAGTCAGGTTAAGATCCATAACATCAGCAGCTTCAACCGAAGTACCAGATTTGAAGTTTACATCTAATACTTTGCCTGAAATTAATTTACGAATACGAGTACGAGTAAAAGCTTGGCCTTTACCTGGTTTAACGAATTCGTTTTCAACGATCACACAAGGCTCACCGTCTTGCATAAATTTTAGACCTGGTTTGAAATCACTGGTAGTATATGTAGCCATATTAAAAATATCCTAAAAAATAGAGATTGTTTGAAAGTGCGTATTTTAACCCGAAATATTGCGATTAGAGAAGAACAAAATTGGTTAGAAACCCTAAAAAATGCGATTTCTGATCCGAAAATCTTATTAAAAACCTTAAATTTGCCCGTTGAAGATTTTGCCGAGGATATCGCTGCTCGTAAACTTTTTGCTATGCGAGTGCCTTTACCTTTTGTTGAAAAAATGGAAAAAGGGAATCCTAAAGATCCACTTTTTTTACAAGTGATGACATCTCAACAAGAATTTATTGAGGCCGAAGGGTTTAGCCAAGATCCTTTAGATGAGCAACAAAAAAATGCCGTGCCTAATATTCTGCATAAATATCAAAATCGCTTGCTGTTCATGGCAAAAGGAGGCTGTGCAGTTAACTGTCGCTATTGTTTCCGTCGTCATTTCCCTTATGATCAAAACCCAGGCAATAAAGCGAGCTGGCAACAAGCAATAGACTATATTGCGGCCCATCCAGAAATTGAAGAAGTGATTTTTTCGGGTGGCGATCCGATGATGGCAAAGGATAGTGAATGGGCATGGCTATTAGAACGCCTTGAAAAAATACCGCACTTACAGCGTTTACGTATTCACTCTCGTTTGCCAGTCGTGATTCCAGATCGCATTACGGATGAATTTTGTGATTTATTGCTAAAAAGCCGATTACAAGCGGTGTTTGTAACGCATATCAATCACCCAAATGAAATTGATGAGGCGCTCTCTTTGGCTATGCAAAAACTGGCAGGTGCTAAAGTCACCTTACTTAATCAATCAGTCCTTTTAAAAGATGTGAATGATAACCCACATACATTAAAAGTATTGAGCGATAAGCTATTTCAAGCGGGAATTTTGCCTTATTACTTGCATTTATTGGATAAAGTGCAGGGGGCGAGACATTTTTATATCTCAGATGAGAAAGCATTACAAATTTACAAAGAATTACAGGCGCTCACTTCTGGCTATTTAGTGCCCAAATTAGCACGAGAAATCGGCGGAGAGCCAAATAAGACTTTATACACCGCTTAAGATCCGATAAAATACGATTCAATTTTTCACCGCACTTTTGTGCGATCTTTAGTTTAGCAAATCGAGGTAATACCGTGGATAATAAAAATCAACCTAACGACAATTCATCTCAAAATGAATTAGATTTAGGATTTAATCACTCTGACTCTGTGACACCAAGAAAACCGGTTCAACAAAGTGGCTCAATTTTTGATAAAGCCAAAGGTTTATTTGGTAAAAAAGAACAGCCAGATACACAATTCCATGTTCGTCGCGAACCAACTTTTGGTGCGGCAGCAAGCCAACCTTTTTCACCTTCTCAAGCATTCCAAAGTGAAAATACTGAACAATCAGTGCAATCCAGTGCTTTCGGAGCTCAAGAGCCCGTTGAAAATGTTCAAGTAGAAAACGTAGCGGAAGAAAAAGTGATTTTTGAAAATTCACCTGCAGAAGAGATTGTGGAAGAAGTGACAACTCAAGCCGAAACAGTTGCACCGGCAGCAACCGCTGCGGCAGCAAGCTTGAAATCACCAGAAAAATGGAAGGTTTTACAAATGTTACCAGAAAAACATCGCCGTTTATTTATTGCTATCTTGGGGTTAGTGGTATTGTTGATCATTTTCTTCACCCTAAAACCAAATTCAGATACGGTAGAGTCTTTTGAACAACAAAACAGCAATGAAATTCCGGTTCAATTCCAATCATTGGATCAGTCTCAACCGGTTGAAACCACTGTATTAGATAACAATAATACTACGGCTCCTGCAACAACAGAACAAACAGCAAATGACGCTAAATCAGATACACCTCCAGCCATGGAGTACGTAGGTGATAAAGCAGATGCGGCGAAATCACAACCTGCAGAGCCTGCACAACAAACTGTTGCTCAACAACCAGCAACTCAATCTGCACCGGTTCAACCAGCTGTTGCTCCTGCACCAGTTAAAGAACCTGTGAAAACAGTGCAACCAACTGTAGAAAAACATACCACAACAGTTGAGCATAAAGCAGAACCTCGTCGTGAACAAACATCGGTGGTTCAAGAGAAAAAACAACCTAAACTTGTAGCGGAAAAAGCAACAGTTCAGCCGACTCAAACCGTGAAAAAAGAGTCAAGCAAAATTCAAGAGGCGAAACCGGTTGCGACTAAAGACAGTAAGGTTCAAATTGTGGAAGCGAAATCAGCAACCCACAATGCGGTGAAAGCAGCTGAACCTGCAGCACAAACTGCTTCAACCGGTGCAACAAAAACATTAACTGTGCCTCAAGGTGTCTCACTGATGCAAGTATTCCGTGATAATAAATTGAATATTTCAGATGTGAATGCCATGACAAAAGCAAGCGGTGCAGGTAATGCATTAAGCAGTTTCAAACCTGGTGATAAAGTACAGGTTTCGTTGAATAGTCAAGGCCGAGTGAGTGAGCTTCGTTTATCAAATGGCGGTAAGTTCATTCGTCAAGCCGATGGTTCATATCAGTATAAAAAATAATTTTTAGTGGGCGAGTAATCGCCCATTTTTCTAGATAAGATTGTTTATCCTTGCTCATTTCGTAAAGTGAGCAATCATAAACAAACCTTGATGGAAATAGAATTCATGTTAAAAAAATTAAGCGTAATTTTGACCGCACTTTGTCTTTCTGCTTGTTCACAAAATGTTGAATTAAGCAAACCCGCACCACAGAAAATGAAAGTGCAAACCGTTGATAAAAAATCCCAAAAGGGTTCAGCGACGGTTTATTTGTGTAAAGGCAATAAAGAAGTGAGTGTGGTTCATACCAAGCAAAAGCAGAAAAGTAAAAAAACACTCAGTCAGGTGACCGTTACTTTTAATGATGTAACCGAAAAATTGACACGAGTGATTTCTGAGCGTGGGAGAAATTATGCGAATATTCGTTGGTATTGGCAGGAGCGTGATGACTTCAGTCAATTACAAACTAGTGTAGGTGAAGTGCTCGCAGAACGCTGTGTGAAACAACCAAGTGAATTAAAATCAGGCAAATAATTCTTGTATGGATCTCCAACGCGGCTTTGTGTTACATCGTCGTCCTTATAGTGAAACCAGCCTTTTGGTGGATTTGTTCACAGAAGAAACAGGGCGTTTGACGGTTATTGCAAAAGGTGCACGTGCGAAACGTTCTGCATGGAAATCTGTCTTACAGCCTTTTACGCCATTACTTCTTCGTTGGTCAGGAAAAGGTGCATTAAAAACGCTCACCAAAGCAGAGCCCGCAGCAATTACTCTGCCTTTGCAGCAAACGGCTTTATATAGTGGCTTTTATGTGAATGAATTGATTACGCGAGTGATCGAGCCCGAAACGGCCAATCCACAACTTTTTCAGCATTATCTGCACTGCTTAACAGGCTTAGCGACTCAGCCACAGGTTGAACCTACATTACGCTTATTTGAATTTCATTTACTTAAAATCTTAGGTTATAGCATCGATTTTCTGCATTGTGCAGGCTCAGGTTTACCAGTGGATGAATCGATGACTTACCAATACCGTGCGGAAAAGGGTTTTATCGCCTCGTTAGTGAAAGATAACTTAACCTTTTATGGACGAGATTTACTTGCTTTTGACCGTTTGGAATTCACCGATGAATCGGTATTACAAACGGCAAAACGTTTTACTCGCATCGCACTTAAACCTTATTTAGGCGATAAGCCGCTGAAAAGTCGAGAATTATTTACGCAAAACGTACTTTATTTAAAATAATTCCTTTCTTTGATACAAATAAATTAAAACACCATCATGGCTTTACTTTACGCTCCACAAAAAAAACAGAAAACCAAACAAAAAGTTGTCGCTGAAATTCAGGATTTAGATTATCAAGGGCTAGGTGTCTCTAAAATTCAAGGTAAAACCTGGTTCATTGAAAATGCCTTGCCAACGGAAAAAGTGGAAGCGGTAGTCACCGATGAAAAACGTCAATATGGGTTAGCCATTGCACAAAAGTGGCTACAAAAGAGTAGTCAGCGTGTTGAACCGCAATGCAGTTATTATGAACGTTGTGGTGGATGCCAAGGGCAGCATATCCCTGTAGAAATGCAGCGTAAAGCGAAAGAAAAAGCCCTTTTTTCTCGATTAAGTAAACTGCAAGCAGAGCCTATTCAATTAATGCCCATGATTTGTGGCGAACAATGGGCTTATCGTCGTCGCGTACGATTAAGTTTACTGTGTAATGCTAAAAACAAAATCATTGAAATGGGATTTCGTCAGAAAAATTCCAATCAGTTAGTGAGTATTCAGAAATGCTTAGTGGCAGAGCCTGCTATCAATGATCTTATCCCAAAATTGACCGCACTTTGGGCGCAATATTTAGCCCCGAAACAATTAGGGCATATTGAATTAGTTTCAGCAGAGAATGGCGTAGCCATGTTGTTACGTTACAAAGGAAATCTAGCTGAAACTGACCGCACTTTATTGCTCGAGTTTGCACACCTCAATGCCGTGAATTTGTTTTTACAAGATGATCAAAACATCCAACTTGTGCATGGTGAAATGCCCTATTATGCGTTAGACGATATTCGTTTATCTTTTGATATCCGCGATTTTATTCAAGTGAACACCCACTTAAATCAGCAAATGGTTGATACTGCTTTAGACTGGCTTAATTTAAATCCGGATGATCATGTATTAGATTTGTTCTGTGGCATGGGCAATTTCACGTTGCCTTTAGCCAAACGTGTGAAAAGTGCGGTTGGAATTGAAGGTGTTTTGGATATGGTGAAAAAAGCCCAAGCGAATGCACAGTTTAATCACATCGATAATGTTGAATTTTATCAAGCCGATTTAGACCAAGCTTTTTCAGAACAGACTTGGGCAAAACAACATTTCAATAAAATTCTTCTTGATCCGCCTCGCAGCGGTGCGGCTTTTGCACTGAATTCGTTATGTGAGCTGGGTGCAGAAAGCATTCTTTATGTATCTTGCAATCCCGCAACTTTAGTACGAGATGCTGAGATTCTTCGCTTTTTCGGCTATCGCATTATCAAAACCGCGATGATTGACATGTTCCCAAATACCAGTCATTTGGAGTCGGTGACATTATTTATCAAATAAGGTGTAAATTCTGATAGAATAATCGGACTTTTTTGTTGTCTTAAAAAGACAACTCGGTTGACAGGATGTTGCCGAGCCATATTCATCAACAAGGGGGGTATTATGGTTGCAGTTCGTGGTTCTCACTTATCAAATCCACATGATTTTGAGATCGAACAATGGTGTTCGAGCCTTAAACTTGCTGCCCCCGTAGAAAAGTCTTTGATTGATGCATGGTATTATGCCCAAGCCAAAATAGCTGAACATGCCGATCAAATGGAGAATGCAATCCTCACATTGCAATCTGGTGTGGAAATGGTGGAAATTCTGCATGAAATGAATATGGACAGCGAAAGCTTACTCACCGCTATGCTATTCCCCTTAGTAGCAAATAAAATTGTCGATTGGGAGCAAATTCAGGAACATTTTGGTCCTAAAATCACCAAACTGCTTAAAGGTGTGGAGGAGATGGATAATATCCGTCAGCTCAACGCCAGTCATTCTGCCAATGCTTCTCAAGTAGATAATGTACGCCGTATGCTCCTTGCGATGGTGGACGATTTCCGCTGTGTGATTATCAAACTTGCTGAACGTATTACCTTTCTTCGCGATGCAGAAAATCATTTTTGCGAAGAAGAAAAAGTGTTGGCAGCCAAAGAGTGTTCCAATATTTATGCTCCGTTGGCGAACCGTTTAGGTATCGGTCAATTGAAATGGGAACTTGAAGATTACTGCTTCCGTTATTTGCATCCAGAACAATATCGAAATATCGCCAAATTATTACATGAGCGCCGCTTAGATCGTGAGCAGTATATTACTGATTTTGTGACAGAATTAACCGGTTATTTAAAAGAAAATATTGATCAGGTTGAGGTTTACGGTCGTCCAAAACATATCTATAGCATTTGGCGAAAAATGCAAAAGAAACATTTGGAATTCAGTGGTTTATATGATGTAAGAGCGGTCAGAATTATTGTGCAAAAATTGCAGGATTGTTATACCGCGCTTGGTATCGTACACACTCATTTCAAACATTTACCAAAAGAATTTGATGACTATGTTGCCAATCCAAAACCGAATGGCTATCAATCCATTCATACGGTGGTATTGGGCAAAGGTGGTAAGCCGATTGAAGTGCAAATTCGTACTCAACAAATGCATGATGATGCTGAACTTGGCGTTGCAGCACACTGGAAATACAAAGAAGGGACGACTGGTAGCCTTTCTGCTTACGAAGAAAAAATCACTTGGTTGCGTAAATTACTTGCATGGCAAGATGATATTACAGATTCTGGCGAAGTGATGGCCGAATTGCGTAGCCAAGTCTTTGATGACCGAGTCTATGTGTTTACGCCAAAAGGTGAGGTAGTAGACTTGCCAGCTGGTTCTACACCGCTCGATTTTGCTTATGCGATTCATAGTGAAATTGGACACCGTTGTATTGGGGCGAAAGTCGGGGGACGTATCGTGCCATTCACTTATCACCTGCAAATGGGTGAGCAAGTAGATATCATCACGCAGAAAAATCCTAACCCAAGCCGAGATTGGGTAAATCCAAACTTAGGTTTTACGCATACGTCAAAAGCGCGTGCTAAAATCCAAGCGTGGTTCAAAAAACAAGATCGTGATAAAAACATTCCTGCGGGTAAAGAGCTATTAGATAATGAGCTTGCGCGTTTGAATATCAGTTTAAAACAAGTAGAGCAGCTTGCCTTACCACGTTATAACTTAAGAAACCTAGAAGATTTATATGCAGGCATTGGTAGCGGAGATATTCGCTTAAATCAGTTGATGAATTTCCTGCAAAGCCGATTGATCAAAGTGACGGCTGAAGAAGCAGATCAAGAAATTCTCCGTCATGTGGCGAGCAAAAGTGCAAATACTGCACAGCAAAAGGCGCAGCAGAAAGCCGAGCAACAACAGAATAAAGGCTATGTCATTGTTGAAGGGGTCGGTAATTTAATGCACCACATGGCGCGTTGTTGTCAGCCTATTCCAGGTGATGCGATTGCAGGCTACATTACGATGGGACGAGGTATCTCAATTCATCGTTGCGATTGTGAACAGTTCATTGAATTACAAGCTGCCCATCCGGAACGTGTAGTGGAAGCCCTTTGGGGGGATAACTATGCGGCTGGTTTCCATATTAATATTCGTATCGTGGCCAGTGATCGCAATGGTTTATTACGCGACATTACGACTGTACTGGCGAATGAAAAAGTCAGTGTGCTAGGTGTTTCAAGCCGTGCGGA
Organism: Parahaemophilus parainfluenzae; assembly: GCF_001055095.1. Lineage (GTDB taxonomy): Bacteria > Pseudomonadota > Gammaproteobacteria > Enterobacterales > Pasteurellaceae > Haemophilus_D > Haemophilus_D parainfluenzae_Z. Next base: position 75,462 of record NZ_JVHG01000023.1, on the reverse strand, counting down.
CACCAAAAAACAAGTGGCAACGATGGATATGGAAATTGAACTGAAAAATGTCGAAAGTTTAAGTAAAATACTGGCCAGATTAGCGAAGTTAGACGACGTTATCGAAGCAAAACGTTTATAGATTACAACATAGGAACTTTTATGTATAAAACCACGGGATTAACCCATTTAATTAACTCCACAAAATATTCCTTACAAGGCTTAAAAAGTGCATTTAAAAATGAAACCGCATTTCGCCACGAATGTTTTTTTGCGTGCATTCTAATTCCGCTCGCATTTTGGCTCGGTGACACTAAAATTGAAATTGCCTTGATGATTTCATCGGTTTTACTTGTGATGGCAGTGGAACTGTTAAATAGTGCAGTTGAAGCGGTGGTGGATCGTATCGGTACAGAACGTCACGAGCTTTCAGGAAGAGCCAAAGACCAAGGCTCAGCAGCGGTATTTATTGCACTTTGCATTGTTGCCGTTGTTTGGGGAAGTATTTTATTTTTCTAAAGTGCGGTCAATTTTCAGTAATAATTTCGGCTTATGTGTTTTACATAAGCCGTTTTTGTTGGTGGAAGTCGGACAAGATTTTATTCCTCTACTTTTGCTGATATAAATAAGAAAGATTTTTGCATATTCATATCAACAGGAGGACGCTATGCCTACAGTCTCAGCCTTAGGTGCGCTCATTGCACTCATTGTCGCTATTTTCCTTATTTTGAAAAAAGTCTCACCAGCCTATGGTATGTTAGTCGGGGCTTTAGTCGGGGGATTAGTTGGTGGCGCTGATTTATCTCAAACCGTGAGTCTCATGATCGGTGGCGCTCAAGGTATCACTACCGCAGTCATGCGAATTCTCGCAGCAGGGGTATTGGCGGGAGTACTGATTGAATCAGGTGCGGCTAATACCATTGCTGAAACCATTACCAACAAGTTAGGTGAAACAAGAGCATTATTGGCTTTAGCGTTGGCCACATTAATTTTAACCGCCGTTGGTGTATTTATTGATGTTGCCGTGATTACGGTCTCTCCAATCGCCTTAGCACTTGCTCGTCGTACTGACTTATCAAAACCTGCGATTCTCTTAGCGATGATTGGTGGGGGAAAAGCAGGAAACTTAATGTCACCTAATCCTAATGCGATTGCTGCAGCAGATACATTCCATCTTCCTTTAACGTCAGTGATGATGGCAGGGATTATCCCCGCTATTTTTGGCTTAATATTGACCTATTTCTTAGCAAAACGTTTAAGAAACAAAGGTTCGCGCGTTTCATCCCAAGAGGTTGTCGCAGTAGAAACACAGAATCTACCCTCATTTTTGACCGCACTTGTGGCGCCTTTGGTTGCCATCTTCTTACTGGCACTTCGTCCATTAGCCGATATTAAAGTCGATCCTTTAATCGCCTTACCACTTGGTGGTCTGATTGGCGCATTATGTATGGGCAAGCTTCGCCAAGCCAATAACTATGCGATTAGCGGTTTAGGGAAAATGGCTCCGGTGGCGATTATGCTACTTGGTACGGGGGCTTTAGCCGGTATTATTGCTAATTCCGGTATGAAAGATGTGCTTATTGAAGGCTTAAAACATTCTGGCTTACCTTCTTATATCCTTGCGCCAATTTCAGGCGCACTCATGTCGCTTGCTACGGCATCAACAACTGCAGGTACTGCTGTTGCTTCTAATGTGTTTAGTTCAACGCTATTAGAGTTGGGGGTGAGTAGTCTGGCAGGTGCCGCGATGATTCATGCGGGGGCGACAGTTTTCGATCATATGCCACATGGTTCTTTCTTCCATGCAACTGGTGGTAGCGTAAATATGGACATGAAAGAACGCTTAAAATTGATTCCTTATGAAAGTGCAGTGGGGTTAATTATGACCATTGTGTCCACTTTAATTTTTGGTGTATTTAGTTAGTTTAAGGAGAGAATATGAAAATTGTCATTGCGCCAGATTCATTTAAAGAAAGTTTAACCGCACTTGAAGTGGCTAATGCGATTGAAACTGGTTTTAAACGTATTTTCCCAAACGCTGAATATGTGAAATTACCAATGGCAGATGGGGGAGAGGGAACTGTACAATCTTTGGTAGATGCTACTCAGGGGCGCTTAATTGAGGCAGAAGTCACTGCACCGTTAGGCAACCAAGTAAAAAGTTTTTTCGGTTTATCAGGTGATGGTAAAACGGCGATTATTGAAATGGCTGCAGCATCTGGATTACATCTTGTCCCGATGGATAAACGCAATCCTTGTCAAACCACTAGCTTTGGTACGGGGGAGCTGATTAAGCAAGCCCTAGATCTTGGCGTACAACATATCATTTTAGGAATTGGTGGGAGTGCCACAAATGACGGTGGTGCGGGTATGCTGCAAGCATTAGGCTTACGTTTATTGGATAAAAATGGGCAATCCATTGGCTTTGGCGGTGCGGAATTATCCAATCTTACTGAAATTCAACTGATTGATTTAGATCCTAGATTGCAACACGTACAAATCGAAGTGGCTTGTGATGTGAATAATCCACTTTGTGGTGAACGCGGTGCTTCTGCAATTTTTGGCCCACAAAAAGGTGCGACGCCTGAGATGGTGAAGGAACTTGATGCTGCATTAGCCCATTTCGCCGAAATTGCCGAACGGGATTGTGGTAAAAAAATTCAAGATCAACCAGGGGCGGGGGCGGCCGGTGGTATGGGTGGTGGTTTATTGCTTTTACCTAATGTGCAACTGAAAGCTGGTGTGCAGATCGTGTTAGATAATTTGAAACTCGCTGAGCAAGTTAAAGAGGCTGATTTAGTGATTACTGGTGAAGGCCGTATGGATGCGCAAAGTATCTTAGGTAAGACCCCAATCGGTGTGGCGCGCACGGCGAAACAATTTAATAAGCCTGTCATTGCGATTGTAGGTTGTTTGCGTGAGGATTATGAAGTGGTGTATGAACATGGCATTGATGTGGTGTTCCCAATTATTCGTAATCTGGGCGATTTACTGACAATTCTCAAACAGGGCGAGCAGAATTTAATCTCAACAGCTCAAAATGTGGCGAGATTGTTGTCATTGAAATAAGCTTTTCATACTAAAGTGCGGTCAAAAATAACGATAGATTTGACCGCACTTTTTAATTTTATCCCCTCGGATGAAATCTTTCGTGAAGGTGTTTCAAGCGTTCTTTAGCTACATGAGTGTAGATTTGCGTGGTGGAGAGATCGCTGTGTCCGAGGAGCATTTGCACCACACGGAGATCCGCACCATGATTCACCAAATGTGTCGCAAAGGCATGACGAAGAACGTGTGGCGAGAGCGCATCCGTATCGATTCCCGCTAACACAGCATAATGCTTTATACGATGCCAAAAGGTTTGGCGAGTCATTTGCTGAGCCCGTTGACTTGGAAAGACCACATCAGAACTTTGTCCATTGAGCAAAATAGGGCGACCGTAAAGTACGAATTGTCGCACCCAAAACGCGGCTTCTTCTCCCATTGGTACGATGCGTTCTTTGTTACCTTTACCAATCACACGCACGACACCTTGTTGTAAATTCATATTCTCAATAGTGAGCGTGACCAATTCCGTGACACGTAATCCAGTTGCGTATAGCAATTCCAACATAGCTTTGTCGCGTAACTCGAGCGGAATTTTGACATCAGGCGTATTTAATAAATCCGTGACTTGTTGCTCGGTTAAATATTTAGGCAAGCGGCTTGGCAATTTAGGTGAGCTCAGTACAGCACTCGGGTCATCCGTACGATACTTTTCACGATATAAATATTGGAATAATTTTCGCATTGCACTCAACATTCGAGCAGTACTCGTGGCTTTGTAACCTTGCTCTAAACGGCTGCCTAAAAATTGTTGCAGATCTAAAGGTTCGAGAGTTTCGAGGGATAAATTTTGTTTATCCAGCCAATCACAAAGTGCGGTCAAATCGAGACGATAAGACTGCACGGTGTTTTCCGACAATCCTTTTTCGATCCAATATTCATTCAAGAATAAATCGACTAGCGTGAGATTATTCATGTTTATACTCTATGTACCAAAAAGGCTTTCACGCCACGTGGAGTGATAAATAACCCAATGAAAGCAAAGGCAGCCATTAAACTAAAGGCATAAACTGGCGAAATTGGATAAAGTACGCCAGAAAGCGCAGTGAAAATCGCAATGGCTGCACACCCCGCCAAGGCATTGTATAAGCCTTGTAATTTCGCAATATGGGTTTGTGGTTGAGTGGTGATATAACGCACGGTCGCGTAATGGCCGACGACATAAGTAAGACTGTGAAAACATTGCAATAGGACGATTTCAACAAAGGTATCGGCATAACCGAAAGCGAGCCAACGCACGATAGCCGCAATACCGGTGAGATAGAAAAGGGCTGTAATACTCCAATTTTTGAATAATCGGGTGGAGAAGAAAAAGACGACAATTTCTACTAATACACTGATTCCCCAAAATAAGCCTGCATCGGAAACAGAATGACCGTGGCTTGTCCAGAAGATGGTGCTGTATGAGTAATAAGCCGCGTGCGATCCTTGAATCAGTGCAATAGCAATAAATAAACGAAGTGTCGTTTTATTTTTGAGTAAGCCTAAAAATCCAACAGAATTTTCGACCGCACTTTGTGGCTCATCTTGTGGCATTGGATTAGGATGAAGTAATTGCACAATACTATAGAAAATAAGGATGCCCGTAATCATCCATGTGATGTATTGTTCACCAATTATCCTCGCTAAATACCCAAACACCATCACGCCGACAACAAATGCAAAGGAGCCAATCAAGCGTACTTTGCCGTAATCTAAATGAATTTGTTGTTGCCACGTACTCGCTAGGCTATCACCAATCGGCATCCCCGCAGCATTCACCATGGAATACAAGGCAAGTCCAATAAATAATAACCAGAAATTATGCGACATGAGCCCAATTAACGCCATGGTGACAGCGCTGGCAACAGCTAAGTAACGTAAGCCATTCACTAAAAGGGAAACGCGTTTTATTAAGCCAGAAAATAAAATACTGCCACTGAAACGGAAAATATAACCACAGGCTAGCAATAAACCGATGCTTTCTTCGCTATAAGATTGCGTTTTCAACCATGCAGGGAAAAGCGGAAGAAACACGCCGTAGGCGCAGTAGTAGCCAAAAAAGCTCAAGGCGAGCCAAGTAAAAGGACGAACTTGCATTAGAATAATTTTTCCATTTCTTGTGAGCGTGCCACACAGGCCTGCATCGCTTGTTTAATGATGTCGTTAAATTGGTGTTGATTGAACACATTCAACGCGGCTGCGGTGGTACCGCCTTTTGAGGTGACATTTTCTCGTAAAGTCGAAAGGGCTGTTTGAGGATTTTCAATCACCAGCTTAGCCGAGCCTAACATAGCTTGTTGTACCAACTCTCGCGATTGGTTTTCATCTAATCCCATTTCTATTAAGCCTTGTTGCATGGCTTCTAAAAATTGGAAGAAGTAAGCCGGGCTACTGCCAGACGCAGCGGTGACTGCATGCATTTGCTCTTCATTTGTCACCCAAGTAGTTTTCCCTACGGCTGAAAGTAAATTCTCCGCAAAAGTGCGGTCAATTTCAGGTGTGTTTTTATCAGCAAATAAGCCAGCCATACCTTCACCCACTAATGCAGGTGTGTTTGGCATGACGCGAACAATGGATTTTGCTGTTGGAAGGAGTTCAGCTAATCGGGCAGTAGAAATACCCGCCGCAATAGAAATGATTAATTTATCAGAAAAATCAACCGCACTTAATGGCTTGCAAACATCAGCGAGGACTTGCGGTTTAACCGCAAATAAGACTACTTGAGATTGTGTGATGGATTGATCGTTATCCGTAGAAACCGCGACGCCATATTGAGCAAAAAAGGCACGTTTCTCTTCATTAGGATCATTAACAATAATTTTGTCGGCTGGATAACCTTGTTTTAATAGGCCTAACACAATCGCTTGTGCCATATTGCCACCGCCGATGAAGGCAATTAATTTCTGTTGCATCATTTTTTCCCGTGAGTTTATGGGCTACAATGTCGCGTATTTTACCCTATTATGAAGGAAGTGTTACGATGTGGTTTAAAAATTTAATGTCATATAGGCTGACGAAGCCCTTAGATTGGGATCTTAATGAATTACAACGCCAGTTGTCAGATTGTGAATTTCATCCTTGTGGTTCACAAGATCAAAGTAAATTTGGCTGGACGAATCCGTTGAAAGGCAGCGAATTATTGCATTTTTCTGTCGGTAAACACATTTTATTGGTTGCGAAAAAAGAAGAGAAAATGTTGCCAGCGAATGTGGTGAAACGTGAATTAGATGAACGCATTGAAAGTCTTGAGCAAAAAGAAAACCGTAAATTGAAGAAAACGGAAAAACAAACGTTAAAAGATGATATGGTGATGAATTTATTGCCACGCGCATTCACTAAAAATCAGCAAACTTCTGTATGGATTGATACGGAGAACAACCTTGTGCATGTCGATGCGGCATCCAGTAAACGTGCAGAAGATGCGTTGGCGTTATTGCGTAAATCACTTGGTTCGTTACCCGTTGTGCCGTTGGCTTTTGCGAATGAACCTTCGACCATTTTAACGGATTGGATTGTGCAGGAAAAAATCCCGCATTGGTTGGTGGCGTTAGAAGAGGCTGAATTGCGTGGAAGCCAAGAAGACAGCGTGATTCGCTGTAAGAAACAGCCTTTAGAAAATGAAGAGATTCTGGCGCTTTTACAAGATGGCAAAAAAGTGGTGAGCAAGCTCGCATTAGAATGGGAAGATACGCTGACGTTTGTATTTAATGAAGATTGCACGCTCAAACGTTTAAAATTTGCTGATGCGGTGCGTGAGAAAAATGCGGATATTTTAAAAGAAGATTATGCACAACGCTTTGATGCTGATTTTGTATTAATGACAGGCATTTTATCCAAGTTAACCGAAAACTTGCTTGATGAATTCGGTGGCGAGAAAGTCAGATTAGGCTAGTTTTAATCATGAAATAAAAAAGGCGAACATGATGTTCGCCTTTTGTTTGTTTAAAAGTGCGGTCAAATTTCCGCACTTTTTTAATTAGTGTGTGCTCGTACTGGTTGTCGTACGGTTTGCACGTTTACGATCGTTTTCCGTTAAGAGTTTTTTACGGATACGGATCGACTCTGGTGTCACTTCCACTAACTCGTCATCATCGATAAACTCGATAGCTTGTTCAAGTGTAAATTTTACCGGTGTGGTTAATACGATGGCATCATCTTTACCCGATGCACGCATATTGGTGAGTTTTTTACCTTGCAAACAGTTTACCGTTAAGTCGTTTGTGCGGCTGTGAATACCGATGATTTGACCTTCGTAAACCTCTACGTTAGCTTCGATCATTAATTTACCACGCTCTTGTAAACCAAATAGCGCATAAGCTAATGCTTTACCTGTCGCGTTAGAAATTAACACACCATTTTTACGTTGGCCAATTTCACCTGGTTTGATGTCATCGTAGTGATCGAAACTAGAGTAAAGTAAACCAGTACCTGACGTCATGGTCATGAATTCACCACGGAAACCGATTAAGCCACGGCTAGGGATGATGTATTCTAAACGTACACGACCTTTGCCATCTGGCATCATGTCACGAACTTCACCTTTACGGATACCTAATGCTTCCATAACAGAACCTTGGTGCTGTTCTTCCACATCGATAGTTACTTGCTCATAAGGCTCTTGTTTTTTACCGTTGATTTCGCGATAGATTACTTTAGGGCGAGAAACCGCAAGCTCATAACCTTCACGACGCATATTTTCAATTAATACAGAAAGGTGTAATTCACCACGACCAGAAACACGGAATTCATCTGGGTTTGGTGTTTCTTCTACGCGTAATGCCACGTTGTGAACTAACTCTTTGTTTAAACGCTCAAGAATTTGACGAGAAGTCACATATTTACCTTCTTGACCCGCAAACGGAGAGGTGTTTACACAGAAGAACATGGTTACGGTTGGTTCATCAACGGTTAATGAAGGTAAGGCTTCAACCGCATTGATATCACAAAGGGTGTCAGAAATATTTAATTCACCTAAACCGGTAATTGCAATGATGTCACCTGCATAAGCGATATCTTCTTCATAACGTTGTAAACCAAGGTGACCTAATACTTGACCTACACGGCCTTGACGAGTTTTACCTTCGCCATCAATGATCGTCACAGGTTGATTTGGTTTGATAGCACCACGTTTGATACGACCGATACCGATAACACCCACATAGCTGTTATAGTCTAATTGTGAGATTTGCATTTGGAATGGGGCATCAAGTTCCACTTTTGGCGGTTCGACGTGTTGAACGATCGCTTCAAATAATGGGGTCATGTCTTCCGCTAATTCTTCGTGTTCAAGACCCGCAACACCATTTAATGCAGATGCATAGATAATTGGGAAGTCTAATTGCTCGTCTGTTGCACCAAGGTTAACGAATAAATCGAATACTTGATCCACCACCCAATCAGGGCGTGCGCCTGGACGGTCAACTTTGTTGATAACTACAATTGGTTTTAAACCATGAGCAAAGGCTTTTTGTGTCACGAAACGCGTTTGTGGCATTGGGCCGTCAAAAGCATCTACCACTAAAAGTACAGAATCCACCATAGAAAGTACACGTTCTACTTCACCACCGAAGTCGGCGTGTCCTGGGGTATCTACGATGTTAATGCGATAACCATTCCAGTTAATTGCAGTATTTTTTGCCAGAATGGTAATACCACGTTCTTTTTCAAGATCGTTTGAGTCCATTACGCGTTCATCAACATCACCACGAGTTGATTCAAATGTACCAGATTGTTGAAGGAGTTTGTCAACGAGGGTGGTTTTACCATGGTCAACGTGAGCGATAATTGCGATATTGCGCAATTTATTAATATCAATGTCGTTTTTCATTTATTACGTTCTTAATGTTTAAGTTTTGTAGGGTGGAATTTTTATGCCACCGAATAGTCCAAGTAGTTTGAATTAGTGAGTAAACCCACTCTACGAGAATCTCGAAAGGGCAAAAATTATACACGATATTTCGTTACTCTGCTATGCTGGTGTTTAAAATAAATCCCATGAAAAAAGTAAGCGGTTGCGTTATAATGCTCTTTTAATTTTAAAAGATTACACACATAGCAAAATAGAGGACTCCTTATGCCAAATGCAAATGCAATTGCCAACGTATTCAAACTGATCGAAGAGAACGATATTAAGTTCGTGCTACTTCGTTTCACCGACATTAAAGGTAAAGAACACGGTGTTTCCATCCCCGTTAGCCTTGTCGATGAAGATATGTTTGAAGATGGCAAAATGTTCGATGGCTCTTCTGTTGAAGGTTGGAAAACCATTAACAAAGCCGATATGCTTTTAATGCCAATCGCTGAGACTGCAGTAGTCGATCCATTTGCGCAGATCCCAACCCTCTCTATTCGTTGTAGTATTTATGAACCAACAACCATGCAAAGCTATGATCGTGACCCGCGTTCAATTGCCATTCGTGCCGAAAACTATATGCGTTCAATCGGTATTGCGGATCAAGCATTCTTTGGTCCTGAACCAGAGTTCTTCTTATTTGATGATGTACGTTTTGATGTATCAATGAACCGTGCTTCTTTTGTCGTTGATGACATTGAAGCGGCTTGGAACACCAACAAAAAATACGAAGGTGGTAACAACGCCTATCGTCCATTGAAAAAAGGCGGTTACTGTGCGGTTGCTCCAATTGATACAGCACACGATATTCGTTCTGAAATGTGTTTGATTTTAGAAGAAATGGGCTTAGTCGTAGAAGCTCACCACCATGAAGTGGCGACTGCAGGTCAAAATGAAATTGCAACGAAATTCAATAGCTTAACCTTGAAAGCGGATGAAACTCAAATCTATAAATATGTGGTGCAAAACGTTGCATTAGAACATGGTAAAACCGCTTGCTTTATGCCAAAACCAATCACAGGTGATAATGGTTCGGGTATGCACTGTAATATGTCATTAAGCAAAGACGGTAAAAATATTTTCCAAGGTGATAAATATGCAGGTCTTTCTGAAACCGCACTTTATTACATTGGTGGTATCATTAAGCACGCTAAAGCATTAAATGCATTCACTAACCCAAGTACTAACTCATACAAACGTTTAGTGCCAGGTTTTGAAGCGCCAGTATTGTTGGCTTACTCTGCAAGCAACCGTTCTGCTTCAATCCGTATCCCGGCAGTAACTAACCCGAAAGCGATCCGTATTGAAGCGCGTTTCCCAGATCCATTGGCAAACCCATACCTGGCATTCGCTGCATTATTGATGGCTGGCCTTGATGGCGTAGTAAACAAAATCCACCCAGGCGATGCAATGGATAAAAATCTTTACGATCTTCCACCAGAAGAATTAAAAGATATTCCAGCGGTAGCAAGCTCACTAGAAGAAGCATTGAATTCATTAGAAAAAGACTATGAATTCTTAACGCAAGGTGGCGTATTTGCTAAAGACTTTATCGAAGCATTTATTAGTGTTAAACGTAAAGACGTGGAACGTTTAAATATGACACCACATCCTGTTGAGTTTGAGATGTATTATGCTTAGTAACAAACAGCGGAATTCTAGTGTTTAACAGGGAAAGTGCGGTCAAAAATGACCGCACTTTTTTCATAAGTATTGTATTCTTTAATTGTGAAATAGTATTATTTCAAATAGAATACAGGGTAATGTTTTATTTGTTAAATAACCAAGAGGATGAAAATGAGCAAAACAATTTTGGTTACTGGTGGTGCTGGTTTTATTGGCTCTGCAGTTGTTCGCCACATTATTGAAAACACGCAAGATAACGTGGTAAATGTTGATAAATTAACTTATGCAGGTAATTTAGAATCTTTAGAATCCGTAGAAAATAATCCACGCTATGCATTTGAACAAGTGGATATTTGTGATGCAAAAGCATTGGCACGTGTATTTGAACATCATCAACCTGATGCCGTAATGCATTTAGCAGCAGAAAGTCATGTTGACCGTTCTATTGATGGACCAGCAGCTTTTATCGAAACAAATATAGTAGGTACTTACACGCTATTAGAAGCAGCCCGTGCTTATTGGAATTCTTTAAATGATGAAAAAAAAGCAGCGTTCCGTTTTCACCACATTTCAACAGATGAGGTATATGGTGATTTAGAAGGAACAGATGACTTGTTTACTGAAACTACACCTTATGCACCTAGCAGTCCTTATTCAGCATCTAAAGCTTCAAGTGATCACTTAGTGCGTGCATGGTTACGTACTTATGGTTTACCAACGATTGTGACTAACTGCTCAAATAACTATGGTCCATTCCACTTTCCCGAAAAACTTATTCCACTAATGATTTTAAATGCACTAGATGGAAAGCCATTACCAGTTTATGGGAATGGTCAACAAATTCGAGACTGGTTATTTGTAGAAGATCATGCTCGTGCATTATATAAAGTAGTAACTGAAGGAGAAGTAGGAGAAACATACAACATTGGTGGGCATAACGAGAAAGCAAACATTGATGTAGTACGTACTATTTGTCGTTTATTAGAAGAACTAGTGCCAAACAAACCAAAAGGTGTAGCAAAATATGAAGATCTTATTACCTATGTAAAAGATCGCCCTGGTCACGACGTACGCTATGCGATTGATGCAGCCAAAATTGGCCGAGAATTAGGTTGGAAGCCACAAGAAACTTTTGAATCAGGTATCCGCAAAACGGTAGAATGGTATTTAAATAACAAAAAATGGTGGAGCCGTGTATTAGATGGCTCGTATAACCGTGAGCGTTTAGGTAACTAATTATTAACAAGCGGTGAAGTTTTTCTAATAATTTGCAAAAATTTAAGAAAATCTATCCGCTCTTTTAAAGGTATCCTTATGAAAGGTATTATTCTTGCAGGCGGTTCTGGTACTCGCCTCTATCCCATTACTCGAGGTGTGTCTAAGCAGCTTTTGCCTGTTTATGATAAACCGATGATTTACTATCCACTTTCAGTATTAATGTTAGCGGGTATTCGTGATGTTCTTATTATTACTACCCCTGAAGATAATGAAAGTTTCAAGCGCTTATTAGGTGATGGTTCAGACTTTGGTGTGAATTTACAGTACGCAATTCAACCAAGTCCAGATGGTTTAGCTCAAGCATTTCTTATTGGTGAAGAGTTTATCAATGGTGATAGCTGTTGCTTAGTATTGGGCGACAACATTTTCTACGGTCAACACTTTAGTCAAATGTTGCAAGAGGCAGTTAAACAGCCCCGCGGTGCAACAGTGTTTGGATATTTAGTGAAAGATCCTGAGCGCTTTGGTGTAGTGGAATTTGATGAAAACTTCAAAGCGGTTTCGATTGAAGAAAAACCAGTTCAACCAAAATCAAACTATGCTGTAACAGGTTTATATTTTTATGATAACCGTGTGGTGGAATTTGCAAAACAAGTCAAGCCCTCTGCTCGTGGAGAATTAGAGATTACTACTCTTAACGAAATGTATTTAAACGATGACTCACTCAATGTGCAATTGCTTGGACGAGGTTTTGCTTGGTTAGATACTGGTACACACGAAAGTTTACATGAAGCGGCTTCATTTGTTCGTACCATTGAAAAGGTGCAAGGTTTACAAGTAGCATGTTTAGAAGAAATAGCATGGCGTAATGGTTGGCTCACTTCAGAACAAGTTGAAAAACTAGCGAAACCAATGACGAAAAATGAGTATGGTCAATACTTGCTTAGAATAATTAAGGAAAAAAAATAGTGTGGCAAAATTCCTAATCACAGGGGCAAATGGACAAATAGGTTTCGCTTTGACACAAAGATTAAGGATTGAAAAAGGTCATGATATATTAGCTTTAAAACATAGCGAGCTTGATATCACGAATAAAAATGCTGTACTGTCTTTGGTTGATTCGTTTAAGCCGAATATTATTATTAATGGGGCAGCTTATACTCATGTGGATAGAGCTGAAACTGAAGAGTCACTGGTTCATGACGTTAATGTAAAAGGTCTAAAATATTTAGCTGAAGCTGCAAATAGAGTTAATGCAAGTATCTTACATATATCTACTGATTATGTATTTGATGGATATAAAAAAGGTAAATATACAGAAAGCGATATTACTTGCCCCTTAAGTGCTTATGGCAAAAGTAAGGCTGAGGGAGATAAGGTGCTTCTTTCCCTTTTTTCAAGAGTAATCATTTTGCGTACTTCTTGGGTTTTTGGCGAACATGGCAATAATTTTGTGAAAACTATGCTTCGCTTAGCAAGAAAACACGATACATTAAACGTTGTTGCGGACCAAATTGGTGGGCCAACTTATGCTGGAGATATTGCTAACGCGTTAGTTCAGATTGCCGAAAAAATTATTAGAGGCGAAAGTATCGAATATGGCATTTATCATTTTAGTGGAGAGCCCTATGTTAGTTGGTGTGATTTTGCTAAAGTTATTTTGGCTGAGGCTGTTTCACAAAATGTATTAGAGAAAGTTCCTTTTGTAAACGAGATTACCACTGCGGATTATCCAAGCCTGGCTAAACGGCCAGCCAATACTTGCTTAGATTTAACTAAAATTCAGCAAGCGTTCGGAATTAAACCAAGTGATTGGCGAAACGCGTTGAAAAATATTAAGGCTTATGCAGAATAAGAAGAAAATACGTTGAAAATATAAGGATTCATAATGAAAGTTATTAATACTAAAATCCCAGATGTAAAATTATTAGAACCTCAAGTGTTCGGTGATGAACGTGGTTTCTTTATGGAAACCTTTCGTGATGAATGGTTTAAACAAAACATAGCAGATCGCACTTTTGTACAAGAAAATCATTCAAAATCGGTAAAAGGAGTGTTACGTGGATTACATTATCAAACTGAAAATACACAGGGTAAGTTAGTACGGGTAGTGTTTGGTGCCGTGTTTGATGTTGCAGTCGATATGCGAGAAAACTCTCCTACATTTGGACAATGGGTAGGTGAAATTTTATCTGCTGAAAATAAACGTCAGCTTTGGGTGCCTGAAGGGTTTGCACATGGCTTTTACGTTTTAACTGATGAAGCTGAATTTACTTATAAATGTACTGATTACTATAATCCTAAAGCAGAGCATTCTTTAATTTGGAATGATGAGACTGTCGGTATTGAATGGCCTTTAGAGGGCGAACCGAGTTTGTCAGCAAAAGATTTAGCTGGGAAAATTTTAAAGGATGCGATGAAGTTTAAATAAGATGATATTGCTTATGAAACCATTTGTAAATCAAATTAAATATATCGAATTATTGAAGCAGTTAGTCCTTAAGGATATAAAACTAAAATATAGAAGAAGTTATTTAGGCTATATTTGGAGTATTTTAAATCCTTTGCTGATGATGATTGTATTAACAGTGGTTTTTTCAAACTTATTTAAATTCGATATTCCTAATTTTTCAGCCTATCTGCTTACAGGGCAATTAATTTTTGGTTTTGTTTCAGAAGCTACCTCTAGTTCTGTAACAGCTATTGTTCATAATGCTTCTTTAATTAAAAAGACATATGTACCGAAGTATATTTTTGTTTTATCTAAAATAACAAGTTCATTAGTTAATATGCTGTTTGCAATGATAGCCCTAATTCTTGTAATGATTTTTACCCAAGTAGAAATTACATTGAATGTTCTATGGGTTCCCATAATTTTCTTAGAGCTTTATATTTTTAGTTTAGGATTAGGATTCATTTTATCGGCTTCAACTGTATTTTTTAGAGATATTCAATATTTATGGGGTGTTTTTACTTCTATTTGGATGTATTTAACCCCTATAATTTATCCTGTGTCTATTATTTCTCAAGAATATCGTTGGTGGTATGATAACCTTAATCCTATGGTGAATTATGTTGAGCAATTTAGAGATGTAATTCTAAATAGTCAGAGTTTGTCAATAGAGTCTTTATCTCAAGGTTTTATTATATCGATAATTCTATTATTAGTCGGTATTTGGTTTTTTAATCGTAAAGAAAATGAATTTATACTTTATATCTAAATAATTATGAATGATATAGTGATCGAAGTAAAAAATGCTACAGTAAGATTTAATAAATCAGCTGAAAGTATTAGTGGTTTAAAAGAATATATTATTAAGATGTTAAAAAGAGAGCTAATGTTTCAAGAGTTCTTGGCACTTAAAAATATTAATTTTACTGTAAAACGAGGGGAGTCTTGGGGGTTGATTGGGAAGAATGGTTCAGGAAAATCTACTTTACTTAAATTAATTTCAGGAATTATCAGTCCTTACCAAGGAAATGTAACAGTCAATGGATCTATTTCACCATTAATTGAATTAGGAGCTGGCTTTGATCCGGAATTGACAGCAAAAGAAAATATTTTTCTTAATGGGGCTTTATTAGGCTATAGTAAAAGATTTATTGAATCTCATTTCCAAGAGATTGTTGACTTTGCAGAATTAAATGATTTTGTTGATGTTCCTATTAAGAATTTTTCTTCAGGTATGTCTGCTAGATTAGGATTTGCTATTGCAACAGTGCAGAAACCTGACATTTTGATTGTTGATGAAGTATTAGCTGTAGGTGATTTTGCCTTTCAACAAAAATGTAAAGAGAGAATGGAGAACTTGTTGAGTAATGGTACAACATTATTATTTGTTTCTCATTCAATTGAGCAAGTTAAAGAGTTATGCTCTAAAGCTATTTGGATTGATAATGGTGAAGTAAGAGCTATAGGGGATACTTCTTCTGTTTCTCAAGAATATATATCTTCTATGGTTAATAACTAAATCTAAGGAAAAAAATGAAAAGATTAGCAATTTATTTATTTTATGATCACGATGGAATAGTAGATGATTATATCCCATATAAACTTGAAAAATTAAAAGAATTTGTTCAGGATATCTGGTTTGTTTCAAATTCAGGATTAACTGTTGATTCGCGTAAAAAGATTCAACATTGCACAGATTATATTATGTGCCGAGAAAATGTAGGATTTGATGTCTGGGGATATAAAGAGGCAATTGAGAAAATTGGCTTCGATAAACTAGCTGAATATGATGAAGTTATTTTATTAAATTATACTTTCTTTGCGCCTATCTTCCCATTCTCAGAATTATTTGAGTGGTCAGAAAAGCAAGATGTTGATTTCTGGGGAATTTCGGATCATGCAGAAATAAAACCAAATCCTTATACGGGAACAGGTATTTTGCCTAAGCATATTCAATCACATTTTATTGCAATTAGAAAGACTTTATTAGTCTCTCATGAATTCCAAGATTATTGGAAGAATATGCCTATGATTCGTTCATATACTGATTCAGTATTAATGCATGAATCTAGGTTTACTAATCATTTTTTAACAAAAGGATATAATTATTCTGTTTATATTGATTCAGATAATTTCTCTGTAAATTACCCAACTTTTTTATCAATAGAAGATACGTTAAAACACCGCTGTCCTATACTAAAAAGAAGGCCTTTTTTTCATGACCCACTTTATCATGACGTAGAATGCTTATTTTTACGTAGAAGTATAGAGTATATTGAAAATAACTCTGATTATGATACGACTCTTATATTTAAAAATATACTTAGAACAACTAAACCTAAGGATATTTCGACTAACCTAACTTTATTGAAAGTTTTTGATTCACAGTGTGAAGAAGAAGTAAGATCAGATATTAAAATTTTAGTTATTGCGCATATTTATTATCCAGATATGCTCGATGAAATCGTTGGTTATACTAAAAATATACCTTGTTCTTATGATTTACTTATTACTACTTCTAGTACAGAAAATAAATGCAAGATTGAATCTAATTCAATATTGCGATCTAGTGGTGCAAAATCAATTAATGTAAAAGTAGTAGAGCAAAATCGTGGTAGAGATATGTCATCTCTTTTTATCACATGTAAAGAAGAAGTTTTATCAAATAAATATGATTGGATTTGTCGATTACATTCTAAAAAATCACCACAAAATTCCCATAATATGTCTCAACACTTTAAAGAGATGATGTATCTAAATCTTTTAAAAGATAAAGCTTATACATCTAAGGTATTAAATTACTTAGATAAAAATAAATCTATAGGATTTGCAATGCCTTCAATGGTGCATATAGGTCACCCTACTTTAGGCCATGCTTGGTTTACTAATAGGGAATTAGCTATAAAAATAGCAGAAGAGATTGGTGTTAAAATTCCATTTGATGACATTTCTCCATTTGCTGCATACGGTACTATGTTTTGGTTCAGACCAAAGGCATTGCGTAAACTTTTTGAATATAACTGGAAGTTTGAAGAGTTTAATAAAGAACCAATGCATTGTGATGGATCGTTGGCTCATGTTCTAGAACGTTTATTAGCTTATACCGCACATGATGCTGGTTACTTAGCATGTAACATTATGTCGTCAGAAATGATGGAGCTTAATTACACTAAGTTAGAATATAAAATGCAGAGATTAGTAAGTAATCTTTCTAATGGAGACATTCCATATCAAATTAGTCTGGCTCATAATGCTAAATATATGGTGGGAAATAATATTTCATCTGGAAATCCAAATATTAGCCGTTATTTTATAATTAATGTGGTTCGCCTATTAAAAAATCATGTATTAGGTAATTATCCTAAATTATCCAAAGTAACACGTATGCCATATAGAAAATTAAGACACTATTATCATAAATTAAGAGGACATTAATTCAATGAATATTATTGTAACGGGAGCCAATGGTTATATCGGTAGAAATGTCGTAAGAGGTTTATTAGATAAAGGACATCAAGTCACAGCAATGCTTTTTGATGGAGAAACACCCCATCATTTTTTAGATGGAGCAAGCTTATTTTATGGGAATATCTTCGCTTTATCTCAAGATAAAAAATGTGACTTAGTGAAAGATGCAGAATGTTTATTGCATTTGGCTTGGCAAGCAGGGTTTAATCATCGAGATCCTTCTCATTTAGCTAACGTGATGAAACATTATGAATTTCTCACATCTATGGCAGAATTAGGTATAAAAAATATCTCTGTTGCAGGAACAATGCATGAGGTTGGATACTTTGTTGGACCTATTGATGAAAATACACCTTGTAATCCTAGAAATCCTTATGGAATTGCAAAAAACTTCTTACGCCAAGCAATGTTTGATTTTGCTAGTGTAACGCCTGAATTAAATTTACAGTGGTTACGCTTTTACTATATTACAGGAGATGATCGTTTTAGTAATTCTATTTTTACGAAGATCTTAAAGGCTGAAGATGAAGGACAAGAGTTTTTTCCATTGAATAGTGGTGAAATGCTTTATGACTTTGTTGATATTAGAGAACTGTCAGAACAAATCGAAGAAAGAATTTCAAGCAAACAGTCTGGTATATTTAACTGTTGCTCAGGTAAACCAAAGAGTTTGCGAACAGCAGTAGAAGAATTTATTGCAGTACATAACCTGAAAATTAAGCCTAAATATAATGTTTTCCCTGCTCGACCTTATGATTCCATGGCTGTGTGGGGGAAAAAATAGGTAGAAATTTATGAAGGAAAAATTTTTCTATATTGATTTTATTAAAGTTATTTCTTGCATTGCCGTAATGTTATTTCATTTGGATATGCATTCTTTTTATGCAGATAATAATGCTCCGTTATTTTTTGGACTAAAATTTTTAGGAATGAATGTTGGAGATATCGCAGTATCTCTCTTTATTATATCTTCTGGTTTTGGTTTGGGGCTGTCAGCTAAAGAAAATTTTTCTCTAACCTCTTATATAAGAAAGCGATTTCTAGCTATTTATCCTTCGTATTGGCTTAGTTATGCTGCTGTTGCGTTATTATTTATATTATTGAGTAAGCCAATAGGTGAAGGTGTTCCAGGTATTAGGTTCTTGTTAACAATAATCGGTTTAGATGGACTATTCCTTTATAAGTTTCCTACTTTTTACTTGGTTGGTGAATGGTATACTGGATATATGTTAATAACATATATATTTTTTCCATTCTTATTTCTATATGGTTTAAAAAAGCCTTTGTTATCATTTCTCATTTTAATAGGATTAGTTGTTTCTTTGCACATAAAATATGGGGCTATATTTGAAATGTGGGAACCAATAAACCCTCTGATGCGATTACCAGAGTTCTTTTTTGGTATTTGTTTTGCTCAAAATATTAGAAAAGACAAGTTACTAAGAGGAATCTTGACAGTTGTTGCTCTAGCTATCCTAGTAAATACATCAATTTTACTAGATAAAATACCATATCATTTTGTGCTTATTATGGGTGGAATTTCTTTCTTTGTTATTATATCTAGCGTATTTGATATAATTTTTATTCCTAAATATATGAGGGAACTATTTAGCCAGTTATCTCGTTACAGCTTTCTAGCATTTTTAGTTCATCATCAAATTTTATTACTTTTTTATAGTGCATTTGATGTTACTCACTCAAATAATTTTGTGAAATTTTCTGTATTAATTACTGTAATAACATTAAGTTTTTTTTATGGTTACTTAGTCTATCCATTGGTTAATTACATAACAGAAAAACTAAACAATTTACTCTTTTATCGAAATAAAGAATTATATGGATAAAGCATTTAAATATGATGTAATTGTATGCACCTTCAACGGTGCATCTTTTATATCCTCACAATTAGAAAGTATTTTATCGCAAACCATTTTGCCGCAAAAAATTATTGTGTCTGATGATGGATCTTGTGACGAGACGCTTTCTGTTGTCAGAAATACCTTTGCTAATGCTAATTTTACTGCTTATGACATTATTCAAGGTCCGAGAAAAGGAGTGATTGCTAATTTTTTATTTGCACTAAAATATAGTGAAGCAGATTTTACCTTTTTAGCAGATCAAGATGACATTTGGCATATAAATAAAGTGGCTGAATTTGCTAAAATTGCCAAGCATAAAGATAATGCTATTCCAACGCTCATCTTTAGTGATGCGTGTTTGATTGATGAACAAAATAATGAAATTTCGCCAAGTTTTTTTACTTATCAGGCTTTAAGTGCGAAATGCTTAAGTGATGATTCGATTTTGTATAAAAACTGTGTGCAAGGCGCAGCTTGTATGATCAATCGAGCCTTACGTAATCTAGCACTAGATTCTTTATCTTATATTCAACTTTCTGAACTTTATATGCACGATTGGTGGTTGGCACTGTTAGCGCGCTATTATGGTGAAACACAATTTATAGATAAGCCTTTGCTAGATTATCGTCAACATTGCCAAAATCAAGTGGGGGTGTTTAACCATAAATTGCGTCTATTTTATTATTTTATTCGATTTAAGTCTTACTGGAAAAATATTCGTCAGGCAATCCGGCAAGTTAAAATGTTTGAACAATTTGCTACACAATATGGCAAACCACACTGTTTACCTCCCTCTTCAAAAAGAGAGTACCAAAGTGTGCCAAAATTAAAGCAGTGGCTATTATCCCTTTTGGTAAAATAAGGACGAAAAATGACCGCTCTTCAATTTGCATTATGTGTACCAACTTATAACGCGGGTAATAAATGGCAAGATTGGATCGCTGCCTATCAATCTCAACTCTTGAAAGCTGATAAAGTAATTGTAATTGATTCTTCTTCTTCCGATAATACGGCAGAACACGCAGATGAGTCGGGGTTCTTAGTACATTCTATCCCGAAATCAGAGTTTAATCATGGCGGAACTCGTAATCAAGCGGTTGAATTTGCCAAAAGTTTTGCGGATGTAGTGGTATTTATGACTCAAGATGCAATTTTGGCTTCACCAGATTCATTAGCGAATTTACTTGCCCCCTTTGTTGATCCTGAAGTAGCAGCTGTTTGTGGGCGACAGTTGCCGCATCATGAGGCAACACCGCTAGCAGTTCATGCTCGTTATTTTAATTATCCGTCTGAGTCCAGAGTGAGAACTATGGCTGATATTTCAGCGTTAGGTATCAAGACAGCATTTATGTCTAATTCTTTTGCTGCATACCGCTTATCTGTATTTGATAAATTAGGAGGATTTCCGGATAACACAATTCTAGCTGAAGATATGTATTTAGCAGCAAAAATGATTTTATCTGGATATAAAGTTGCCTACTGCGCTGAGGCAACAGTATTTCACAGTCATAACTACACACTAAAACAAGAATTCCAACGCTATTTTGATACAGGTGTATTTCAGCAAGAACAGAAATGGATTCAACAAAAATTTGGTAGTGCTGCTTCTGAGGGAAAAAGGTTTGTACTATCAGAATTAAAGTTTTTATCCATAAAGTCACCGCATTTAATTCCTAAAGCTATATTATCTACATGTGTTAAGTGGCTCGGTTTTAAATTAGGTTATTATTACTATAGATTACCTTATAAGTGGTGTAGGGTTTTTAGTATGCATAAAGGATATTGGGATAAAGTAACATGAATAGAGCCAATTTTATTAAGTTTTTTCAAATTTCTGTAGATTTTGTTTCTTTTTGGATTTCTATTTTTTTAGCATCCTTTGTTTTACTTAAATTTAGTAGGGCGAATGGTCAATATTTTCCCATAGAGCAGCTTTCATCTTTTATTTTTATTCATAGCCTTATGGGAGGATGCTGTGTTATTTGGTTTTGGATTCGTTTGCGTCATTACACCTACCGCAAGCCATTTTGGTTTGAGTTAAAAGAGATATTTAGAACATTATTAATTATTTTTGTTATTGAGCTAGCCATAGTTGCTTTTTCCCGTCTTTATGTTTCTCGTTATTTTTGGTCTATAACTTGGCTTTTTGTTTTTACTTTAGTGCCCTTGGGGCGAGTTTTAATCAAAAATTTACTTATCAAATTAGGATGGTATTTGAAAGAAACCATTATTATTGGCAATGGTAAGAATGCGAAAGAAGTATTTGATGCATTAAATAATGAGCCATATTTAGGGTTTAATATTAAATTGTTTATAAATACTGAAGAATATAAATCAGAGTTCATTGAAGGGGTGCCAGTTATGCGCCATAATCCTGAGTTGCTGATCAAACTGGTATCTCCAGAATTTACACAGTTTATTCTTGCTATAGATGAGGAAAATAAAGTAAAGCAGGATTTCTGGTTGCGTTATTTAATTCGAAAAGGCTGTCGTTCTATCTCAGTTATTCCTGATTTTCGAGGTATTCCGCTTTATGGTACGGATATGTCTTTTCTGTTTAGCCATGAAATGGTACTGTTTCGAGTAAATAATAACTTAGCAAAACGGTCTTCTCGATTTATTAAAAGAGTCTTTGATATATTGGGGGCCTCTTTTCTTTTGATTTTTTTATTTCCATTATGTATCCCATTGTATTTTCTTATTAAGAAAGATGGTGGAAAACTAATTTATGAGCATTCAAGAATTGGTCAGAATAAAAAAGAATTCAAATGTTTGAAGTTTAGAACAATGGTAAATAATTCTGATGAGGTTTTAGAAAGAATTTTAGCAACGGATGAAAATGCTCGTTTAGAATGGGAGAAAGACTTTAAACTTAAAGATGATCCTCGTATTACACCTATTGGAAGATGGCTAAGAGCTAGAAGTCTAGATGAATTGCCACAGCTTTGGAATGTTCTCAAAGGTGAAATGAGTTTAGTGGGACCTCGCCCAATAGTAAAAGAGGAGTTACCTTATTATCAGGAGGACGTTGATTATTATCTTATGGCAAAACCTGGAATGACAGGTTTATGGCAGGTGAGCGGACGAAATAATGTAAGTTATGATATTCGTGTCTATTTTGATACTTGGTACGCAAAGAACTGGTCATTATGGAATGATATCGTGATTCTATTTAAAACATTTAAAGTTGTATGGAAGAAGACCGGAGCTTATTAGCAAAGTAACTTATACAATAAATAAAGGAGAACAACCACATGCAAATTACATTATCAACGGCTCCCGCTTCGGAGAGTTGGGGCAAAGATGCTATTTTAAGTTTTAATCAAGATCAAGCCGTTATTCATCTTAAAGATGATGAAAAATCGAACCTTGTTTTAGTGCAAAAAGCGGCACGTAAATTACGTGGGCAAGGTATTAAAGATGTTGAGCTTGTAGGGGATGCATGGGAATTAGAAAATTGCTGGGCATTTTATCAAGGTTTTTACTCGGCGAAGCAAGACTATTCGATTGAATTTCCTCATTTAGATGATGAGCCGCAAGATGAGTTATTAGCGCGTATTGAATGTGGTGATTTTGTACGTGGAATTATTAATGAACCAGCCGAAACACTCACGCCAGTTAAATTAGCAGAGCGTGCAGCTGAGTTTATTTCTAAACAAGCCGAAAATTATGCCGATAAAAGTGCGGTCAGTTTTCAAATCATTTCTGGTGAAGCATTAAAAGAGCAAGGCTACCACGGGATCTTTACTGTGGGTCGTGGTTCTATTAATCCGCCCGCTATGTTGCAATTAGATTTTAATCCGACTAATGACCCAAATGCGCCGGTATTAGCTTGTTTAGTGGGCAAAGGCATCACTTTTGATAGTGGTGGTTATAGCATCAAACCAAGTGATGGTATGAGTACTATGCGTACCGATATGGGCGGCGCTGCATTATTAACAGGTGCGTTAGGATTTGCCATTGCGCACGATTTAAATCAACGAGTAAAACTCTATCTATGCTGTGCAGAAAACTTGGTGAGCGGTAATGCGTTTAAATTAGGTGATATCATCACGTATAAAAATGGTGTAACCGCTGAGATTTTAAATACTGATGCGGAAGGCCGTTTAGTATTGGCGGATGGCTTAATTGAAGCCGATAGTCAAAATCCACAATTTATTGTCGATTGTGCAACCTTAACCGGTGCAGCGAAAGTGGCAGTCGGTAATGATTACCACAGCGTGCTTTCTATGGATGATGCGTTGGTAAATAGCCTATTCCAAGCTGCCAAAGAAGAAAATGAACCGTTCTGGCGTTTGCCTTTCGAAGCGTTTCATCGTAGCCAAATCACTTCTTCTTTTGCGGATATTGCCAATACAGGCACTGCGCCAGTTGTCGCGGGGGCGAGTACTGCAACGGCATTTTTATCGTATTTTGTGAAAAACTATCAACAACGTTGGTTACATATTGATTGTTCGGCCACTTATCGTAAATCAGGTAGTGATTTATGGGCGGTTGGCGCAACCGGAATTGGTGTGAAAACTTTAGCAAATTTATTAGTAACGAAAGCAAGTTAAGTAGGATTTTATGGTAGAACGTACTTTTTCAATTATTAAACCTGATGCAGTAAAGCGTCATTTAATTGGTGCTATTTTAGGGCGTTTTGAATCTCAAGGATTCCGTGTCGTTGCGCTTAAAATGGTGCAATTAACTAAAGAACAAGCGGAAGGTTTCTATGCGGAACACCAAGGTAAACCGTTTTTTGAACCGTTGGTGGAGTATATGCTCTCTGGTCCGATGGTGGTTTCTGTGTTGGAAAAAGAAAATGCCGTAAAAGATTACCGCACTTTGATTGGTGCAACGAATCCCGCTGAGGCAGCAGAAGGCACTATCCGCAAAGACTTCGCGTTAAGTCAGCGTGAAAATTCTGTTCATGGTTCTGATAGTGTTGAAAGCGCAAAACGAGAAATTGCTTATTTCTTCGTAGATTCAGAAATCCAGCCGTAATTCATTTCTATAAAAAAGCACTTAGTGAATATCTAAGTGCTTTTATTTTATTGCTTTTCAATTTTTGAGATAGTCTTTTTTATTGGATCAATTTCAGCCCGAATATGAAAGGCTTTCGCTAAATTCTCCGCATTTAACACGGCTTGCGTCTCACCTACAGCTAACAATTTTCCTTTATCTAATAGAACAATTTCATCACAAAATTGATAAGCCAACGAAAGGTGATGAATTGCGACGACACACGTATGTTCCGGTGTGAGTGATTGAAGCTGTTCCATCATATCAATTTGATAATAAGGGTCGAGCGGTGCAATCGGCTCATCGACTAATAAAACAGGTGATTCCTTAATACAGCAACGAGCGAGTTGTACACGCGCTTTTTCGCCTCCAGAAAGTTGTTGGAAAGGTTTGTCGAGCAAATGAGCTACCGCAAACTTTTCTGAAAACGCTTGAATTTTTGACCGCTCTTTTTCTTTTGGTAAGGTCGCAGCTAAACCTAATGCAATCACATCATAAACGGATAAATCCCAATGAATTTGCGTATTTTGTGCAAGGTAAGCAATGTGTTGGCTTTTTTCGGTTGCGTTCATCTTACTTAATGGCTGATCATCAAACCAAACCTCCCCTTGTTTGAGGGGCAGGATACCCGCAATGGTTTTCAATAAGGTGGATTTTCCCGCCCCATTGGCACCCATAATGCCAATCAATTTACCTGATGGAAGCGTACAGTAGATATCATTTAAGCAATAAGATTGGGTGAGTTTTTCAATTCTAATCATAGATTTTTCTCTGTTGCGTTAATAACATCCAAATCAAGCAAGGTGCACCGATAAGTGCAGTCAATGTGCCGATGTAAATATGTGAGAACAGCGGGATATATAAAATGGCTAAATCGGCCAGTAACAGCAATAATGCCCCGATTAACGCACTCGTAAGGTAAAGTTGCGATGGACGTGCTTTCAGTAAAATACGGGCGAAGTGTGGCGCGATTAAGCCGATAAAACCGATGGTACCGGTTTGTGGAATGGTTGCACCGACTAATAAGGCCACACCAAAGGTGCTGATGAAAAAGCTACGTTTCGGATCTACGCCCATGGTGCTCGCAGTTTCTTCACCAAAGGTGAGTAAATCTAAGTATCGACGAGTGTGGTATAAGCAGAAAACCCCTGCCAGAACAATCGGGAGTGAAATAAGCAGGGTATCTAATTTCGCCCACATCAATGAGCCTTGTAGCCAACGATAAAGTTCAGCTAATGCCCATGGGCTTTCTGCGTTGGATAGCAGTAATGCAATTGCTGAACCAAGTAACATATTGACCGCTAGCCCGCTTAGAATCATCATCGTGGTGCCGTAGTTTTTAGCAATCAAATACACGATTAAAAAGCTTAAAAGCGCACCAATCACACCACCGGCTAAGAGCAGTGAAAATGGCACGGCAAAATAATAGAGGATAAATACACTAGCGGCTGTTGCCCCAGCGCTACTGCCGAGTAAGCCTGGACTCGCTAATGGGTTTTGGAAAATACCTTGCATCGCATTGCCGGCAATCGCGAGACTTGCTCCCGTCAATAAAGCTAAACCAATGCGTGGAAAACGAATATCCCACAGCACCATCGAACGCATATCGGTGAGCACACCATCAGCATTTTTGAGATGGGCAAAGTCGCCGATCTGATGATAAATCGCAAAGCCGCTAATCAACAGCAACGCTAAGAAAAGTGCGGTATTTAATTTTAGTGTTTTGGTCAATGATCAATTTCCTATGTAATCCAAATATCATTTGTTAATTTTATTTTGTCAAATCTCCCCTAACCCCTCTTTGCTAAAGAGGGGGATTATAGTGTCAAGATTTATAATTCTGATGTTTTATTTTAATCATTTATATATAAAAGCTGTAAACACATTATTTTGGGTTAATCTAATCATGCAATACCTCTCTTTAGTAGAGTGGGTGGGATTATAGTGTCAAGATTTATAATTCTGATGGTTTATTCTAATCATTTATACATAAAGACATATAAATATGTCATCTAGAGTTAATTTAATAATGGAATTCCCCTCTTTAGCAAAGAGGGGTTAGGGGAGATTTGTCAGCTACATTATTTTAACTGCTCATAAATCTTCTCCGCCCCTTGCCACACACCGTGATCGAAGCAATAGGTATATTTCATCGGAATGCTTACAAGCGGTTGGTTTTTGAAAAAATCTTGTAACATAGGGTGGTGCAGTAATTCGGCTTGTGCATTGTAACCTTGTTTGTCAGTCAGAGAAATGAGCACATTCGGTTGGCTTAAAATCACTTTTTCTAACGAGAAATTTTGTGCGGTAAGTGGTGTTTTTAACGGTGTTAATCCGAGTAAACTTAACAGCACGGGATATTGCGGATAATAACTTTCTACCACACCAGTTTCTGACAAAATCAGTGTATCAGTAAGCGGTCGATTTAAGTGAAAGTTTTGCGATTTGAGTTTTGTTACTAAATCAGCCGCTTTTTGCTCATTACCCAGTTGTTTGCCTAAGTCTAGAATCAACGTAAATAATTCATCAGGCGTTTGTGGACTGTCGTTAATCGGGATAATCTTCACACCGAGTTTTTTCAGCTCCGCGACTAATTGTGGATAAAAGGTTTCGTTAATCAGAATCGTTTTATCCAAATAGGGCAATAATTCCGTTAATTGCGGTTCTAGTACAGGTTTGTCGGTATTAATTTTATCCAACATCATCAACGGTTTTTTCGAATAAGGCGATTGAGCAGCAATTTGCGAAGGCTCAGCCAGTTCGATAAGCAGTCGGTCACTGCAAAGCGTAAGCGAGACAAATTGTTCCGAAGCCTGAGCGGTAAACGGAAGGAAAAGTGCGGTTAAAATTAAGCGAGTTTTTTGCATATAGATAATGATACGCTACGCTATCAAGAATGTAAAAAGGCGTGCTAAGCACGCCCTTGTTAGTGGGTAATAATTAGAACGATCCTTTCAACCCAACGTAAACATTACGTCCATCTTGACCGTAGCCAAGGTAGTTTTCATATTTTTTGTTGAAGAGGTTGTTGAAGTTCGCATAAATCATCAAGTTTGGAATCACTTGATAATTCACACCAAGGTTTGCCAAAGTATAAGCAGGCATTTTAGTGCGTAGCGGATAAGTGCCAATGCGTTTTCCAACGTAGGAAAGGCTAACATCGATGCCGAATTTCTCTGTGATTTGGTACGCTAAACCTGCATTGGTAGTATGTTTTGGACGATAAGCCACTTCAACACCATTACTGTTTTTCGCACGCATATAGGTGTAGTTAGTGTAAGCGGTCAATTTTTCGGTAAGTTTTCCGTTATATGCTACTTCTACACCTTTAATTTTGGTAATACCTTCAGAGTTAATTGAACGAGAAACAGAATTTGGCCATACGCCTATTGTTTCTGTGGTAATTAAACGATCTACATTACGTCCAAAGTAAGTAATATCAAGGCTGTGTACTTTATCGTTAGTTTCAATCAATAGACCAACATCTCCACCACGGCTGCGTTCAGGTTTTAAGTTAGGATTTCCGATAAATTTACCACTCCAGCCATAAAATTCAGTCATAGTTGGGTTTTGAATAGCAGTCCCTAAACTTGCATGCGCTTTAAAGTTTGGAGATAAGCGATAAGCTCCTGAAATACGTCCTGTCCATGCATTTTCATATTGCGAGCTGCTATTGTAACGACCACTTACAGAAAGGCTATGATCATCTTCAGTAAAAAGGCGATATTCTGCCGCTGCACTTTTCTCTGTTAATTTTTTATTTTGGAAAGTAGCAAAAGAGGATTGGGCATCATAGTGCGTATTTTGATATTCACTTAAGAAGCTAACGCCTTGTTTTACATCACCTTCACGATCAAAATTTACATTTAATTGATAATTTGCGTTGAGTTTTTTACCATCATAGTAGCTATCATTTCCACTTTCTGTGGTATCGCTATCTGTTTTAACATGGCTCATGCTAACTTTATTTTTGAATAGTTCTTCATCGCTACCGACATAACCGCTGAGTTTGAATACGGTTTCACGTGTGCGAGTATAGCTGTCTGAAGTTGGGTTAATTTCAACCAAATGCCCATTACTAAATGAAGAATTATCATAATGCCCTGTTTGTGAAGAATGAGAAGCTAACACTTCTACGCCTTTATCGCCAACATCGTAGCCTAAACGAACAGAAGCATTATCGCGGTGGAATTTATCTTTTTCAAGAGCTCCACCTGTCGTAAATTGTGTACCATTTTCTGCGGTGTAATGGAAAGTGTTTGAGCTAATCGCTGAAATGCCATGAGTGCGATGACTGTCGCCGTGAACAGCATAATAGAAACCGTTATTTTGTCCTGAAGCAGTAACTGAAGCATCTCGGGTGCGGTGAGATCCAGTGCCAAAATCGAAATCTACATTGAATGGTTTATCTTTGTATAAGCCACTTTTGGTAGTGATATAAATTACACCGCCCATTGCATCACTACCCCACAGAGCAGATTGTTCGCCACGTAGTACTTCAATGCGTTCAATGTTGCTCAATGATAAACCGCCGAAGTCATAGCCATAGCCAGAAACTGGGTTTACTTTTACGCCATCAATAATCACAGCAGTGTGATTAGTTTCAGAGCCACGAACGGAGAAATTGGTTAATGTACCACGACCGCCATAAGCCATCATCGTTACTCCTGGCACAGTCTTCAACACATCACTGACATAAGTTGCACCACGTTGTGCGAAATCTTTTTCAGTTAAAACAGTAACAGATGAGGCGGTTTGATGAAGGCTAGTTGGTGTTGCTGATGCTGAATAGACGTTAATCACATCTAATTTTGCCACGTCTTCAGCCGCAGCTAATGCTGGAATCGCTAATAAAATCGCTGAAGTAATCACATTTTTTTTCATTTTAAAATCCCTAGGATAAAAGTCTGTATAAAAGCGCCAGCAGTTTACACATTTGAGGCCTGGCAAGCAAATCTCTCATGATGAAAATAACTCATCATGAAAATGAATGAAATTTAAGAGAAATAAAAAATTTAAGGATTTTTCTGACCGCACTTTTTCGCCTTTATCCGCCTTATAGTTTCAAGTATAATGCCTGTATTTTTCATCACATTGTTATTAAAAAAATTATGAGTACAAAATTCAACGTAAAAACATTCCAAGGCATGATTTTAGCCTTGCAAGAATATTGGGCAAATCAAGGCTGTACCGTTGTTCAACCATTTGATATGGAAGTGGGCGCAGGGACTTCTCACCCAATGACTGCATTACGCGCGTTAGGCCCAGAGCCGATGGCATTTGCTTATGTGCAACCTTCACGTCGTCCGACCGATGGTCGCTATGGCGAAAACCCGAACCGTTTACAACATTACTATCAATTCCAAGTAGTGATTAAACCGTCTCCAGACAACATTCAAGAACTCTATTTAGGTTCCCTTGAAATGCTCGGTTTTGATCCAACACAAAACGACATCCGTTTCGTGGAAGATAACTGGGAAAACCCAACCTTAGGTGCTTGGGGGTTAGGCTGGGAAGTGTGGTTAAACGGTATGGAAGTGACCCAATTTACCTATTTCCAACAAGTGGGCGGCTTAGAATGTAAACCAGTAACAGGTGAAGTAACTTACGGTTTAGAGCGTTTAGCCATGTACATTCAAGGCGTGGATTCTGTGTATGACTTAGTTTGGTCTGACGGCCCGCTTGGCAAAACCACTTACGGTGATGTGTTCCATCAAAACGAAGTCGAGCAATCCACTTACAACTTTGAATACGCGGATACTGATTTCTTATTCTACTGCTTCGATCAATACGAAAAAGAAGCGAAAAGCTTATTAGAATTAGAGCGTCCGTTACCATTACCAGCTTACGAGCGTATCTTAAAAGCGGCACACAGCTTCAACTTGTTAGATGCACGCAAAGCGATTTCGGTCACAGAGCGTCAACGCTATATTTTACGCATTCGAGCATTAACCAAAGGCGTGGCGGAAGCGTACTATGCGAGCCGTGAAGCCCTAGGTTTCCCTGGTTGTAAAAAATAAGGCGAAAAATGACCGCACTTTAAGCATTAACCCAATGAAGCATCAACCCAATGATATAAGGAGAAAATGATGAAAGATTTTCAATACCCAGATGATATCTACACGGAAGCAGAAACCGATCCTAATACGCTCGCGAATTTAGGCCCATTGGCTAGATTAGCGGGTGTTTGGGAAGGTAAGCGTGGTGTGGATATCAACCCGAAAGCAGAAGGGCCAGAAAAAGATCCTTATATCGAGCGTTATGAAGCACACCCAACCGATGGTCAAACCAATGGCCCGCAACTCTATTATGGATTACGTTATCACACCCATATTGTTGAGCCAGGCGAAGTGGAAACATTCCACGATCAAGTCGGTTATTGGTTATGGGAACCTGAAACAGGCAATATTTTATTAACTGGTAGCATTCCACGCGGCCAAACGTTTATTGCTGTCGGTAATGCACCGGCTGATGCAAAAGAGTTTACTGTAAAAGCGGTACGCGGTTCACTAACAAACGGTATTATTTCGAATCCGTTCTTGGAGCGTTCATTTACCACGGAAAGTTTTGAAATGACGGTGAAATTCCATGATGATGGCAGTTGGTCATATGATCAAACCACTATCCTGATTATCCCGAATTATGATGCCCCATTTGAACATCGCGATCGTAACCGCTTAACTAAAATTGGCGAACCGAAATTGAACCCAACTGCGGCAGCCGAACAAGAAGGTGAATAATGAAACCCATTCTTTATTATGCGGCAGATTGCCCAGATACAGCGCCATTTGTGGCAGAGTTAAAACGCTTGGGTGTGGATTATGAGTCAGTGGAAGTATTATCTTCCATTCCAAACTTGAAACAATGGTTACGCTTACGTGATCGTCACGCCGCATTTGATGATGCCAAAGCACAAGGCTATGCGGGCTTTCCAGCGTTATTGTTAGATGATGATCGTGTTATTTTAGATGAATCCAAATTAAAAGAGATTTTTTAAAGTGATGAAGAAGGTCAGTTTTTTACAATTTTTATTTAAAATTGGCGATGACTATTTAATGTTTCTACGAAATTTAACGCCTGCAGTGTTATTTTTATCACTGGCATTATTTATGTTTTCTGAGCTGGATTGGGTACATTGGGGCTGGAGTGATGTACCAGTGCTGTTTTTATGCCTCGCTTCTGGATTTATTGCACTCAGTGTAATGGCAATCAATACTGTCGCTTTTGTACGCAAGATGCTGAAAACCTTAAGAGCATTAAGCGGAGAGAGTGAACTTGATGAAAATATTGGTACGCTCGCATTATTTAAAATGCTCTGGGTGGAGAGCAACAGTAAACAACTAATCTTTTTTGCGGTAGTCAATATTGTTGCAGTATTTATGGTGTTAGTTTACGGCAGCAAATATGCCTTGAATTTTTATAGCTCAATTTCAGCATTAAATGATTAAGTCTCGAATATGAAAAAAATAACCCTAAAATTCACCGCACTTTTGCTTGGTTCTGCTTTAGCAACTAGCGTGTTGGCAACAGAAAATCACCAAAATACACAGAATTCAGATTATGAGCTTGAGAAAGTCTTAATTTTCAGCCGTCATGGATTACGCTCGCCAGTGGAAAAAGATCCACAAGAAATGGCAAAATATTCCCCGTATGAGTGGGCGAAATGGGATGTGCCATCAGGTTATCTCACGGCAAAAGGTACAGTATTAGAAACCTACTTCGGACAATATTTAGGTCAATGGCTTGCGGATAAAGGGTTATTAACAACTGAACGTTGTGCATCAGGCGAAGGCATTTTCGCTTATGCGAATGGCGTGCAACGCACAATTGCAACGGGGCAAGCTATTGTGGCAGGGGCTTTTGCCGGATGTAATGTGCAATTACACCATCGCGGTGAAATTGGTTCAGAAAAAGATCCAATTTTTACTACAAAAGTCCACAACCCAAGCAAAGCCTTGATTGAATCTGCAAAAAATAATGTTGATTTAACCGCTTTACAGAAAAAATTAGCACCAAATTATGCGCTATTGAGTGAAATCATTGATTACAAAAATTCACCAAACTGCTTACAAAAAGGCGAATGTGATTTAGGTGGAAAAGTCGGTGAATACAGTATTAAAGATGGCAAGTCGGTCAAGATTACTGGTTCTATTAGCACCGGGAAGAAAATTGTCAGTGCGTTATTGCTTGCACATTATGTGGGTAAGCCTGATTCAGAAATTGCCAACGGTCGTGTGAATAGCCAAGACAAATGGCGTGCAATTAACGAAATTAAAAATGAATATTACCGCACGTTATTTAAAAATAACGAAGCGTTAGCACAAAATGCATCATACCCGCTATTGGCATTTATTCAGCAACAGCTAAATAGTGAAAACAAAATTAACTTGTTGGTTGGACACGATTCTAATATCGTCGCTCTGCTTGCCGCACTGGGTGTTGAGCCTTATGAGTTGGATGATTCGTTGGAAAATATCCCAATCGGTGGCAAGTTGCTATTTGAAGTGTGGAAACACAAACCCAGTGGTAAGCTCAAATTTAAGTTGGATTATGTTTATCAAACCACTGAACAGCTGATTAATATCACGCCATTAAGTTTATCAACACCACCAAACCAAACCGCCTTAACTCTCAAAGGCTGTGAAAAAGATGAAAAGGGCTTCTGTGATTACGAACGTTTTCAACAGGTGTTGAGTGAGAGTATTAAGAACGGTAAGAAATAGCGTTCATGCAACCCTATGAAAAATACTTAAAAGAGAATTCGCAGAAATTGCGAGTGGATCAAACGGATGCGGAAAGAAAATTATGGCAACGCATCAATCGAGATCAATTATTAGGATTTCGATTTAATCGACAAAAGCCACTTTTAAGTTATATCGTTGATTTTTATTGTGCGAAAGCAAAGCTGATTATCGAATTAGATGGTAGTCAGCACTATGAACCTGATTATCAGGAAAAAGACGCATTGCGAGATGCAGAATTAAATTCACTTGGTTTTACGGTGATGCGATTTAGTAATGATGAAGTCATGCGTGAAATTGAAGGTGTAGTAGAGCAGATTTATTTGTTTTTGGAGAATGTGAGGGCTGATTGAGTATGAGGTTGGATTAACCTCTGCCAAATCTCCCCTAACCCCTCTTTGCTAAAGAGGGGGATTTATTGAGTAAATTGATAGTAACTGACTCATTTACATTTTAATTTCAATAGAGATTAAATTATCTGCTTTCAAAAAACGTTAAAGTAGAACATAAATATTTAACCCTCCAAAGATCCAATCCCCTCTTTAGCAAAGAGGGGTTAGGGGAGATTTGGCAGAGGTAATAACAAAGAAAATAAGAATTTAAATCTACAGAATTTTTAAATAAGAGAAACAAAATGACAACCCAAAACTTCCTAGTAGAAATCGGCACAGAAGAGCTGCCACCAAAAGCTCTCAAAACATTAGCGACCTCTTTTGCGGATAACGTTGAGGCGGAATTAAACCAAGCGGGCTTATCATTCGACAAAATCGAATGGTTTGCGGCGCCGCGTCGTTTGGCGGTGAAAGTATTAAACTTAGCAACACAGCAACCGAGCAAAGAGATCGAAAAACGTGGTCCGGCAGTGTCAGCTGCCTTTGATGCAGAAGGTAAACCAACTAAAGCGGCAGAAGGCTGGGCGCGTGGTTGTGGAATTACCGTTGATCAAGCAGAACGTATTGCGACCGATAAAGGTGAATGGTTAGTTCACCGTGCAAAAATTGAAGGTCAACCGACCAAAAACTTGCTGAACGATATTGTGGCTAATGCCTTGGCGAAATTGCCAATTCCAAAACCAATGCGTTGGGCAGACAAAACCGTGCAGTTTATTCGTCCGGTTCATACTGTGACTATGTTGTTAGGTGATGAGTTAATTGAAGGCGAAATTTTAGGTGTGGCAAGTGCTCGCACCATTCGCGGTCACCGTTTCTTAGGCGAGAAAGAATTTGAAATTCAACATGCAGACCAATATCCACAATTATTGCGTGATAAAGGTTCTGTGGTAGCAGACTTCAATGAACGTAAAGCAGAAATTCTTGCAAAATCTCAAGCAAAAGCGACCGCACTTGGCGGCGTGGCTGACATTGAAGAAAGCTTACTTGAAGAAGTGACTTCGTTGGTGGAATATCCAAATGTTTTAGCGGCAAAATTTGAAGAGCGTTTCTTAGAAGTGCCTGCGGAAGCCTTGGTTTACACCATGAAAGGCGACCAAAAATATTTCCCGATTTATGACAAAGACGGCAAATTATTACCGCACTTTATTTTTGTATCAAACATCAACCCAGAAGATCCAACCGCGATTATCGAAGGGAACGAAAAAGTGGTTCGCCCACGTTTAACCGATGCGGAATTCTTCTTCAAAACCGACTTAAAACAAAAACTGGTTGATCGTTTACCACGTTTAGAAACTGTGTTGTTCCAACAACAGCTCGGTACATTGAAAGACAAAACTGACCGTATTGAACAACTTGCAGGCGAAATTGCAAAACAAATCGGTGCAGATGAAGCGAAAGCAAAACGTGCGGGTTTACTGTCAAAATGTGACTTGATGACCAACATGGTATTTGAATTCACCGATACGCAAGGTGTAATGGGTATGCACTACGCTCGTCATGATGGTGAAGATGAAGAAGTGGCAGTAGCATTAAATGAGCAATATATGCCACGCTTTGCGGGTGATGAATTACCTAAATCTTTGGTGGCAAGTGCGGTCGCTTTAGCAGATAAATTTGACACCTTAACGGGGATCTTCGGCATCGGGCAAGCTCCGAAAGGCAGTGCAGACCCGTTCGCATTACGCCGTGCAGCATTAGGTGCATTGCGTATTATCGTTGAGAAAAACTTGCCTCTGGATTTGGAAGATTTAGTGAAAAAATCCACCGCACTTTTCGGTGATAAACTCACGAATCAAAACGTGGTTACTGATGTGGTGGACTTCATGCTCGGTCGTTTCCGTGCATGGTATCAAGATGAAGGTATTGCGGTGGATGTGATTCAAGCAGTATTGGCACGTCGTCCAACTCGTCCTGCTGATTTTGATGCGCGCGTGCGTGCGGTTTCACACTTCCGTACTTTAGATTCAGCGGAAGCGTTAGCAGCAGCAAACAAACGTGTAAGCAATATCTTAGCGAAAGCGGATGCTGCAATTGGCGAGATCAATTTGACCGCTTGCGTAGAGCCAGCAGAAAAAGCCCTTGCTGAAGCGGTACTTGTATTACGCACTGAAGTACAACCGCTTATCGCGCAAAGTGATTACACGGCTGTATTAGATAAATTAGCGAACTTACGTGCACCGGTAGACAGTTTCTTTGATAACGTAATGGTAAATGCTGAAGATCCAGCATTACGCCAAAACCGCTTAGCGATTTTAAACACGTTACAAGGTCTGTTCTTACAAGTGGCGGATATTTCGGTATTGCAATAATAGATCTAAAAAGGATGGTCAATTTTCAAACGACCATCCTTTTGTATATAGACTTCAACGGATTATTTCTCTATAATCACCCGCACTTTCCCCCCTTAGCTCAGTCGGTTAGAGCAGGCGACTCATAATCGCTTGGTCACTGGTTCAAGTCCGGTAGGGGGGACCATTCACAGAGATCGCATTAGGCGGTCTTTTTTATTGCCTTTCTCTGATGCGTTTTAGGTTGTTATATCCTTTCAATAATTCAGCCCAATTTTCTTCATTGAATTGAATATTCATTCTGCCGACTTCTTTGACAAAAGAGCGGTGTAATCTTTCTAAGTTGCTTTGTTTCCAAAAATCGCCTGATTTTTGACCGCACTTATCGAAATCAATGAGCCAACATTTTTGTTCATTTCCAAGTTGTTGAACGAGAATATTGTGAGCGTTGAGATCCGTATGGCAAATTTGTAAATCATGTAACTGGCGAATTAATTTACCAATGGCTTGCCAGATATCATTCGGTAGCTGCTGGGTTTGCAAAAGTGCGGTCAGATCCTGGGCATTTTCGATCTTTTCAATCAATATATCCGCTTGGTAGCAAATACCTAATTTGCCTTTTTTAACACGTGCAGCAATCGGTTTGGGTACGGCTACACCTGCTTGATGGAGTTGATTTAAAAGCTGAAATTCCGCCACGCTGCGAGTTTCAGTAAATGATTGAAAACGATAGCGATCTTTGTTGAATTTTCCCCATAAACCACCGCGATAATAGTGACGAAGGGCTGTATTTACACCAAACAGATCTTTTGTATCCAGGAAGTAGGTTGTGCCACGTCCTTTGGCTGAACCGGTAATACGTTGTTGTTTTTCCCAAAACGCCGATTCAAAAAATAAAGCGGGCTCCGTTGGTTTTTCCGTGAGATTAAAAAGAAAGAATTGATTATCTTGTTGGAATTCAAGCATTTTAGTTGAACCGAATAATAGAAAATGCTCTCATTCTACTTTAAAATAGGTGGAAATTAAATGCGCGAGGAACTCAAATGTCCCATTCTCCACTTTTTACCTCTCCCCCTAAATCACTTTGTATTTTGCGTTTGTCTGCGGTGGGTGATGTTTGCCATGCACTTGCGGTGGTACAACATATTCAACGTTATTGGCCGCAAACAAAATTAACGTGGATTGTGGGTAAAACAGAAATGGGCTTGCTTTCTGGTATAGAAGGCGTGGAACTTGTTCCTTACGATAAAAAGAGCGGTTGGAAAGGCGTATGGAATTTATGGATGTTTTTGAAAAATAATCAATTTGATGCGCTTTTGAATATGCAGACGGCATTTCGTGCTTCTATTATCTCTCTTGGTATTCAAGCGAAATATAAAATTGGGTTTGGCAAAAAACGTTCTCGAGAAGGGCAGTGGTTGTTTGTGAATCGTCGAGTTCAAGATCCTGAAACGCCTCATGTACTAGATGGTTTCATGGCTTTTGCAGATTATCTTGGTGTACCACCGGCAGAGATGCTTTCTTGGCAATTGGCAATTTCTGATTCAGATCGAGAATATGCCAAACAGTTTATTGATCCTACACGTAAAAATCTGATTATTTCCCCTTGTTCTAGTAAAGTCGAGAAAGATTGGTTGATTAAACGTTACGCGGAGGTGGCGAACATTGCTCATCAACATAATGTGAATGTAATTTTTTGTAGCTCGCCGGCAAAACGTGAATTAGATATGGTGAAAAAAATTACCGCACTTTGTGACTTTCAACCGGTTGATGCTTCAGGAAAAACCAGTTTGAAACAACTTGCTGCATTAATTCATCAAGCAAATTTAGTCATCTCGCCTGATTCTGGGCCCGCTCATATCGCGACCACGCAAGGAACACCTGTCATTGGATTGTATGCCTATCATAATCCATTGCGCACCGCGCCTTATCATAATCTGGATAATGTGGTGTCAGTATATGAAGAAAATGTGCAAAAAGAACAAGGAAAACCTTCATGTGAATTACCTTGGGCAACAAAATTAAAAGGCAAAAATTTAATGGCTGAAATTCAGGTAGAGCAAGTGGTAGCTCAGATGAGAGCGTTGAATTTATTTTAAAGTGCGGTCAATTTTAGAGATAAAAAAGCCCTCAAATGAGGGCTAAAAGAATCATAAAGTTCCTTGCGAATTATTCGCCTTTTTGTGCGTTGTAAGCTTCTAATGCACGAAGAGAGTAGGTGTAAGCTGCACCTGCATTTAATGCGATAGACATCGCTAATGCTGCTGCCACTTCTTCTTCAGTTGCACCTGCTTTCACTGCTTCATCAGCATGTACGCCAATGCAGCTTTCACAACGTGTTGTTACGGCAACTGCTAATGCAATTAATTCACGGGTTTTGGCATCTAATACGTTACCTTCTGCCGCCGCCGCACCTAATGCGCCGTAAGCTTGTAACATTTTAGGGTATTTTTTACCTAATGCACCGAATGATTTTTTAACGTGTGCTACATCATTTTTCCAATCTGCAAACATTGTTTTTCTCCTTAAATTAAGTACAAATTTCGAGAGGAATTATAAGCAGATTAGCGTATGATACTTGTCAAATTGTCTTAACTTTTAGACGGAAAATCTCACAATGGATTATTTAGATAAATTAACTCAGCTAGCGCAAGTGCGTGGGGAAATTAATATTCGCTGCTTGTTTCAAGGGGATTGGCAAGTTGAACATCAGCCAGATACGGCGGAATATCAAGGTTTATTTCATTTAATCGAGCAAGGTGAGTGCTGGGTAACCTTGGCGGGAAAACAGTTTCATTTGAAGAAAGGCGATCTCTTTTTTCTCCCTCAAAATCGACCGCACTTTTTGGGCAGTTCTCAACAAAAAAGAGAGAATAGTCTACAGAGAGCGCAATCAAATGCACTTTTTCATGTTCATCAAATAGGAGCAGGTACGCCCGATCTGAAGATGTTTTGTGGAACATTTTATTATCAAAAACCGTCATTATTAATTGATTCGTTACCAGATTATTTACATCTTTCGCTGCAAAATACACCTGTGCAGCCCTTGGTTTCACTTTTTTTACAAGAAGCCGAGAAACCAGAGCAAGGCACAAAATCCGTGATCGACGCACTATCAAATGTGTTGTTTATTTATATTTTGCGTCATGCACAGCAAATAGGTTTGCTCAATCAAGGCTTATTAGCCGCGTTACAGGATAAAAGGCTGAATCAAGTCCTTGAAAAAATTCTGTTTTCACCTCAATTAGATTGGAATATTGAGCAATTAGCAGAGTTGGCATCGATGTCTCGAGCGACCTTTATGCGGATCTTTCAACAGCAATTAGGGATGCCACCAGGAAAATTTCTCACACAAGTGCGGTTAGAAATGGCGGCGGTTTTATTGAAAAATACGCAAAAGACTATTTTGGCAATCGCTCTTGAAATAGGGTATCAATCAGAAGCACATTTTAGTAAGGCGTTTAAAGCAATTTATGGGCTTTCACCGAGCCAATTTCGCAAAACCTAGCCCATCGTTTAAAACTTGCGTTATAATGACCGCACTTTAGGCGGCTCTGTCGCCTTTCATTTTTTAAGGTATTGTTATGTTTAATAAAATATTTTCATGGTTTGAAAACCGTTTAAATCCTTATCCAGAAAGTAATCCAACGACGCCTGAAAAAGGCTTATTCCGTTTTATTTGGTCAAGCATTGATGGCATGAAAGGCTGGATCTTTTTACTCGCGGTATTGACGGTCGGTACTGGTGTAATGGAAGCCTTACTTTTCCAATTTATGGGGTTATTGGTGGACTGGCTAGGCGCTTATACACCAAGCACGCTTTGGCAGGAAAAAGGGCATTTGCTTGCCGGCATGGCAGCCTTGCTCATTTTCAGTATTGTATGGTCATTTGTGGGCGTGAATGTACGCTTACAAACGTTACAAGGGGTGTTTCCAATGCGTTTGCGTTGGAATTTCCACCGTTTGATGCTGGGACAAAGCTTAAGTTTCTACCAAGATGAATTTGCAGGTCGTGTATCGGCGAAAGTGATGCAAACTGCTCTTGCGGTGCGAGATACCGTCATGACCATTGCGGATATGCTGGTGTATGTTGCCGTCTATTTTATTACTTCAGGCTTGGTGCTTGCAGCTTTAGATACTTGGTTTTTAGTGCCGTTTTTCTTATGGATTGTGGCATTTGTGACTATTTTACTCCTGCTTATTCCTCGTTTAGCAAAAACTGCACAACGACAAGCTGATGCGCGCTCTTTAATGACAGGACGTATTACGGATGCTTACTCAAATATTGCAACGGTGAAACTCTTTTCACATGATGCGAGAGAAGCCAATTATGCAAAACGTTCCATGGAAGAATTTATGGTCACCGTGCATGCACAGATGCGTTTGGGGAGTTCATTAGATACCTTAACTTATGCAACCAATATTTTCTTAACGTTAAGCACCGCGATTTTAGGCGTGGTGTTGTGGCAAAACGGTCAAGTCGGTGTGGGAGCAGTAGCTACAGCAACCGCGATGGCGTTACGTGTAAATGGTCTTTCTCGTTGGATTATGTGGGAATCAGCTCGTTTATTTGAAAATATCGGGACAGTGAATGATGGTATGGCAACACTAACCAAACCGCATACCATTGTTGATAAGCCAAATTGTGTTGCATTAGAAGTAAAACAAGGTGAGATCAAATTTAATAATGTTTCGTTTGCCTATGATCCGAATAAACCGTTACTTAACCATTTTAATCTCACCATCAAACCGGGTGAAAAAGTGGGCTTAATTGGCCGTTCTGGTGCAGGTAAATCAACCATTGTGAATTTACTTCTACGTTTCTACGAAGCGCAAGAAGGTTCAATTACCATTGATGGTCAAAATGTTTTAGATGTAAGCCAAGAAAGCCTTCGTAGTCAGATTGGTCTTGTAACACAAGATACCTCGCTTTTACACCGTTCTGTTCGTGATAACATCATTTATGGTCGCCCAACTGCGACGGACGAAGAAATGATCAATGCGGCTAAACGTGCGGAAGCAGCCGATTTCATCCCTTATCTCAGCGATGCGCAAGGTAGAAAAGGTTATGATGCTCATGTCGGTGAACGTGGGGTAAAACTGTCGGGTGGTCAACGCCAACGTATTGCGATTGCACGTGTCATGTTAAAAGATGCACCAATTTTACTACTAGATGAAGCGACCAGTGCACTAGACTCCGAAGTGGAAGTGGCGATCCAAGAAAGTCTCGACAAGATGATGGAAAATAAAACGGTTATTGCCATCGCTCACCGTTTATCCACTATTGCGGCAATGGATCGTTTAATTGTGTTAGATAAAGGGCAAATTGTCGAGCAAGGGACTCACGCAGAATTACTTGAACAAAATGGCCTTTATGCTCGCCTTTGGAAACATCAAAGTGGCGGCTTCTTGAGTGAGCATGCTGAGTAAAACACAGGAAAAAATGACCGCACTTTGCAAAGGTGTAAATCTTGAGAGAGTTTAGATAGAGATTGAACTTTTCTCATAATTAGTGCGAATTTCCTTTGACTATTTTATTGACAACAGGTAATATTCGCACCCTATGCAAAAGGTAAAACTACCCCTAACCGTTGATCCGGTTAAAGACGCTCAACAAAGAATTGATTATGATGGTTATTATACCGCTAGTCAGTTAGTGCGTTTAGCTGAATCTACGGGGAAAGTGCTCAGCGATGCACAGGTAACATTATCGTTTTATATTGATCCACAAAAATTAGTGGTGATGAAAGGGCAAGTACAAGTTGATGTCGAACTAGACTGTCAACGTTGTGGCGAACCATTCAAACAAACATTGGAATGTCATTTTATGTATAGTCCAGTGGCTAATTGGGATCAGGCTGATGACTTGCCGGAAATTTATGAGCCAATCGAATTTAATGAGTTTGGTGAAATAGATTTACTTGGTGCAGTGGAAGACGAACTTATTTTAGCTCTACCGCTTGTTCCAATGCATTCATCTGAACACTGTGAAGTGTCCGCGCACGAACAGGTTTTTGGCGAATTGCCTGAAGAATTGGCAAAAAAACCGAACCCGTTCGCTGTATTAGCTAATTTAAAGCAAAAGTAAATTAAATTTAGGAGTATAGCCAATGGCTGTTCAACAAAACAAAAAATCTCGTTCACGTCGTGATATGCGTCGTTCACACGATGCATTAACTACTGCTGCAGTATCAGTGGATAAAGCAAGCGGTGAAACTCACTTACGCCACCACGTAACTGCTGACGGTTACTACCGTGGTCGCAAAGTGATCAATAAGTAATTTCACTTATAAGGTATTCACTTGAACCGTCTAACCTTAGCGTTAGATGTGATGGGCGGGGACATTGGTCCCCGTATTACTATCCCCGCATCTCTTTCAGCGTTGGAAGCAGATCCAATGCTCTCTTTAGTGCTGTTTGGCGATAGCCAACAAATTTCCCCTTTACTGGAAAATGCACCTTCTTCCCTTTTAGAACGTATTCAAATTCATCATTGCACAAAGACTATTGATAACAATCAAGGTATTTCTCATGCATTGCGTCATAGCAAAGGTACGTCGATGCGTTTAGCTATTGAAATGGTTCAGAAAGGTGAGGCGCAAGGTTGTATCAGCGCAGGAAATACGGGTGCATTAATGGGATTGTCAAAGGTTCTCTTACAGCCTTTAGAGGGGATTCAACGCCCAGCGTTGGTATCCTTATTACCGTCGATGACGGGTGATAAAACCGTGATGTTAGATTTAGGCGCAAACGTAGAATGTTCTGCTCAAAATCTTTATGAATTTGCCATCATGGGCTCGATCTTTGCCGAAAACCGATTGAACTTAGTTTATCCACGTATTGCCTTACTCAATATTGGTGTGGAAGAAATTAAAGGGCATCAATCCATTCGTGAAGCTGCGAATTTATTAGAAAAATCGACCGCACTTA
The DNA here is from genome assembly GCF_001055095.1 of Parahaemophilus parainfluenzae. Taxonomy (GTDB): domain Bacteria; phylum Pseudomonadota; class Gammaproteobacteria; order Enterobacterales; family Pasteurellaceae; genus Haemophilus_D; species Haemophilus_D parainfluenzae_Z. Next base: position 32,568 of record NZ_JVHG01000023.1, on the reverse strand, counting down.
ATTATACCGGCTTTATTGAAGGTAACTTTTTATTAAATGGCGAGGCTGATGTGATCGTGAGTGATGGGTTTTCGGGAAATATTGCATTAAAAACCCTTGAAGGGGCGGCTAAAAATCTGTTATCTCTTCTGAAAGGAAAAGAAAAACAGCCTATTTTTAAATCGCTTGCCAAATTTATTCTGCGTTTTTTCTTTAAAGATGCTTATCATCGCTTGAAACGCATTAACCCTGATGAATATAATGGGGCGTCTTTACTCGGATTAACGGCTGTTGTGGTGAAAAGCCATGGCAGTGCAAATGTGGATGCATTTGCTCGTGCAATTGCGGATGCAGCTTTGCAAGCGCGTTTGCAAATTCCACAAAAAATCTTGGCGGGTTTACAACGTTATTAATTAATAAGTTTTGATATTATGAATAGTAGAATTTTATCCACCGGTAGCTATTTGCCGAGCCATATTCGTACCAATGCGGATTTGGAAAAAATGGTTGATACTTCAGATGAATGGATCGTGACTCGTTCAGGCATTCGTGAACGTCGTATTGCAGCAGCAGATGAAACTGTTGCAACAATGGGATATGAAGCAGCCAAAAATGCACTTGAAATGGCCAACCTTGATCCTCAAGAAATTGAGTTGATCATCGTTGCGACAACCAGTGGTTCTCATGCTTATCCAAGTTCAGCTTGCCAAGTTCAAGGTTTATTAGGCATCGAAGACGCAATTTCTTTTGACTTAGCGGCGGCTTGTACCGGTTTTGTTTATGCTTTAGGCGTAGCGGATAAATTTATTCGTTCAGGCAGCGTGAAAAAAGCCCTTGTGATTGGTGCAGATCTTAACTCGCGTAAATTAGATGAAACCGATCGTAGCACTGTCGTGTTATTTGGTGATGGTGCAGGTGCGGTGATCTTAGAGGCATCAGAGCAAGAAGGCATTATTTCAACGCATTTACATGCATCGCCAGATAACAATGCGGCATTACTACTTCCACAAGCTGAACGTGGTGTGGAGAAATCTGGTTATATTGAAATGCAAGGTAACGAAACCTTTAAATTAGCGGTACGTGAGCTTTCTAATGTGGTGGAAGAAACCCTTTCTGCTAATAATCTCCAAAAAACAGATATTGACTGGCTTGTGCCACATCAAGCGAATTTACGTATTATCACCGCGACAGCGAAAAAATTAGAGATGGATATGTCGCAAGTCGTGGTAACGCTTGATCGTACAGCGAATACCAGTGCGGCGACTGTACCAACCGCTTTAGATGAAGCAGTGCGAGATGGTCGAATTCAACGCGGTCAATTGCTTTTACTCGAAGCTTTTGGCGGTGGTTGGACTTGGGGTTCAGCATTGGTGCGATTCTAATTAATTTGTTAGAATCTCGACAGAATTTTAAAAGTGCGGTTAAATTTGACCGCACTTTCAACATTTAAACGATGAAGAAATAGGAAGAAAACATGAAAAAATTCGCAATGGTTTTTCCAGGACAAGGTTCTCAAGCTGTTGGCATGTTAGCTGATCTTGCTAACGAATATCCGGTAGTCACCGAAACTTTTAAACAAGCATCTGAAGCGCTTGGCTATGATTTATGGAACTTGGTTCAACAAGGGCCAGCAGAAGAATTAAATAAAACTTGGCAAACTCAGCCGGCATTATTAGCGGCATCCGTTGCGATCTTCCGTGTATGGCAAGAAAAATACCCACAATTGCAACCAAGTGTGATGGCTGGTCACAGTTTAGGTGAATATTCAGCATTAGTTTGTGCAGGTGTCATTGATTTTAAAGATGCGATTAAATTAGTGGAATTACGCGGTAAATTAATGCAACAAGCAGTACCAGAAGGTACTGGTGCAATGTATGCGATTATTGGCTTAGATAATGAAGCGATTATCAATGCATGTAAACAAGCCGAGCAAGGCGAAGTGGTATCTGCGGTAAACTTTAACTCACCAGGTCAAGTAGTCATTGCTGGAGCGAAAGAAGCGGTAGAACGTGCAGCAGCATTATGTAAAGAAGCGGGTGCAAAACGTGCTTTACCATTAGCGGTAAGCGTGCCTTCACATTGTGCATTAATGAAACCAGCAGCAGAACAATTGGCCGTAACACTTGAAGGCATTACGCTTAATGCGCCAGCAACACCAGTATTAAACAACGTGGATGTCAAAGCGGAAACAGAAAGTGCAGAAATTCGTACCGCACTTATTCGTCAGTTATATAGCCCAGTTCGTTGGACTGAAACCGTTGAGAAAATGGCGCAAGATGGCGTAGAAGTTTTAGTTGAAATCGGCCCAGGTAAAGTATTAAACGGTTTAACAAAACGTATCGTGGCAGAATTACAAGCAACATCAGTAAATGATGCAGCATCATTAGATGCTGTTGAAGCATTATTAGCATAAAAGGGGATTAAAAATGCAAAATAAAATCGCATTAGTGACAGGTGCAACACGTGGTATTGGCCGCGCAATTGCAGAAGAATTAGCATCAAAAGGTGCATTTGTAATTGGTACCGCAACCTCTGAAAAAGGTGCTGATACAATTTCAGCTTACCTTGGTGACAAAGGTAAAGGTTTAGTATTAAATGTGGCAGACAAAGAAAGTATTGATGCCGTATTAGAACAAATTAAAGAACAATTCGGTGATATTGATATCCTCGTGAATAACGCAGGTATCACTCGTGATAACTTATTAATGCGTATGAAAGATGAAGAATGGTTCGATATTATGCAAACCAACTTAACCTCTGTATTCCATCTTTCTAAAGCAATGTTGCGCTCCATGATGAAAAAACGTTTCGGTCGTATCATTACTATCGGTTCAGTGGTGGGCTCAATGGGTAACCCTGGTCAATCTAACTACTGTGCCGCAAAAGCCGGCTTAATTGGTTTTTCTAAAGGCTTAGCAAAAGAAGTGGCATCACGTGGTATTACTGTAAACGTTGTGGCGCCAGGCTTTATCGCAACAGATATGACAGAAGTGCTTACTGAAGAACAAAAAGCGGGTATTCTTGGTAATGTCCCAGCTGGTCGTTTAGGTGAGCCAAAAGATATCGCAAAAGCGGTAGCGTTTTTAGCTTCTGACGATGCGGCTTATATTACCGGTACCACATTACATGTGAATGGTGGCTTATATATGAGCTAACCCTTTCATGGGGATATATGAGTGATTTTGTCTATAACATATAGCAAAGCAGTTTAGTTAATGATAAAATCCCAATCGCAATGTAACTTTTTCTCTGTATGTGTTTTTACATTGCCTGTTTTTTTGTGGTGCGACCACCTAAGAAATAGTTGCAACTTTATCAAAAATGCATACACTAACCGCTCTTAAATGAGTTAAAACAACAATAGGAAAAACAAATGAGTATTGAAGAACGCGTGAAAAAAATCATCGTTGAACAATTAGGTGTTAAAGAAGAAGACGTAAAACCAGAAGCTTCTTTCGTTGAAGATTTAGGTGCGGACTCTTTAGATACAGTTGAATTAGTAATGGCTTTAGAAGAAGAATTCGATATCGAAATTCCTGATGAAGAAGCTGAAAAAATCACAACTGTTCAATCTGCGATTGACTACGTTCAAAACAATCAGTAATTTTTAAGTTGGGCGATCTTTTAGGTCGCCTAATTTTTTTCTTTAAATTTCTTTTCTACATTCTTTATCTTCAAATAAAAAAATATATCTAAATCTCTTAAATTTCTGACCGCACTTTCCTTTTTTAATCTTTCTCAGATTTGCTTTTATTATTAAGTCCCTTTATTTTTTGATTTAAAACAAGATTTACCTTAAAAGTACTTATTATGAGTTAATTTTGATGCTAGTATTCGATCAAAATTTTTTCTAATTAACCATAAAATGATTCGGAGTATCTTATGGATTTTCTAATGAACCTAGGTGAAGGTAGCCAGTTTGCTATTCAGCTTGTTATTGTTCTTATCTGTTTGTTTTACGGGGCAAAAAAAGGTGGTATCGCACTGGGTATGCTTGGTGGGGTAGGCTTAATTGTTCTTGTTTTCGGCTTTGGTATTGAACCAGGTAAGCCAGCTATCGATGTAATGCTAACTATCCTTGCGGTGGTAGTGACATCGGCAACATTACAAGCCAGTGGTGGTTTAGATGTCATGTTACAAATCGCGGAGAAAATGCTTCGTCGTAACCCGAAATATGTCAGTATTTTGGCACCATTTGTAACTTGTTTCTTAACTATTTTATGTGGTACAGGTCACGTGGTTTATACCATGTTACCAATCATTTATGATATTGCGATCAAAAATGATATTCGTCCTGAACGTCCAATGGCAGCAAGCTCAATTGCTTCTCAAATGGGTATCATTGCGTCACCTGTTTCTGTGGCAGTAGTGACTTTAACCACATTCTTAGTGAATGCTAAAACACCATTAGCAGGTTTTGATGGTTATTTAGATTTATTAAAAATTACCGTGCCTTCAACCCTTTGCGGTGTATTGGCTATCGGTATTTTCAGCTGGTTCCGCGGTAAAGATTTAGATAAAGACCCAGAATTCCAAGAGAAATTAAAAGATCCAGAATTCAAAAAATATGTTTATGGTGATAGCACATCATTATTAGATAAAAAATTACCACAATCTAGCTGGAATGCGATGTGGATCTTCTTTGGTGCAATTTTAGTGGTAGCGGTATTAGGTTACTTTAAAGATTTACGCCCAGCCTTTGAAAAATCAGCACCAGCTCAAGTAGTTGAAATTGTTTCTGCCGATAAAGCAGTGAAATCTTTCAATGTTAAAGACGGTAAAATTGTTGCATTAGCAAAAGATGGTACATTAGTGCTTGATGTTAAAGACAGCAAAGCGAAAACACAAACAGCCTACAATAACGTTGCAATTTATAACGATAAAGGTGAAGTCGCTCAAACAATTACCGCTCAAGATAACAATGTTGTCATCACTGCGGGTGATAAAACTGAAACTATCGATAACGCTGCAATCGTATTAAAAGACACTGCGAAGAAAAAAGTGAATTTAAGTATGGTTCACGTTATTCAAATCTTCATGTTATTAGCGGGTGCATTAATTGTTATCTTTACTAAAACTGATGCGGGTAAAATCAGTAAAAATGAAATTTTCCGTTCAGGTATGATTGCATTAGTGGCTGTATTCGGGATTTCTTGGATGGCAGAAACCATGTTTACCGTTCACACTCCAATGATGAAAGCAGCACTTGGTGATGTGGTAAAAGCACATCCTTGGACTTACGCCGTGATGTTGTTATTAATTTCTAAATTCGTAAACTCACAAGCGGCAGCATTGGTTGCATTCGTTCCATTAGCTTTAGGTATCGGCGTTGATCCAGCTGTTATATTAGCCTTTGCTTCAGCTTGTTACGGTTACTACATTTTACCAACTTACCCAAGTGACCTTGCGGCAATCCAATTCGACCGTTCAGGCACAACCCACATTGGTAAGTTTGTAATTAACCACAGCTTTATTTTACCGGGCTTAATCGGTGTAATCACTTCATGTATCTTTGGTTACATTTTCACAAGCTTGTTTGGTTATCTATAATAACTAACAGATAAAAGAAAAGGCTATTCGTTTGAATAGCCTTTTTTGTTTGTAAAGTGCGGTTAAATTTTAGGATGTTTTATCTCAATGCTACATTTGACTTTATCATTCATAAACATTCCTAAAACTGACCGCACTTTTGCTCTTCTTAAAATAAATTCCTGCTAAAGGTTGAAACATAGGGGGATTTATTGCGATAATCCTCATTATTTTTTGGGTGATCTTTCGGGCTACCATTTTTTCAGGTGGCCAGTTTTTATTAGGAAAGATTAAATTGAACATTATTTAAGTAAGTTAGAAGAATAACAATGGCTGAAAAACGTAATATTTTTTTAGTAGGTCCAATGGGCGCAGGTAAAAGCACCATTGGCCGTCAGCTTGCGCAACAATTGAATATGGACTTTGTCGATTCAGATGCAGTAATTGAGGAACGTGCGGGAGCAGACATTAGCTGGATTTTTGATTTAGAAGGCGAAGAAGGTTTTCGTAAGCGTGAAGAGCGAATTATCAATGAATTAACCCAATTACAAGGCGTTGTGCTTTCCACTGGTGGGGGAGCAGTGATGTCAAAAGAGAATCGTAATTATCTTTCTGCTCGTGGTATTGTGATTTATTTAGAAACCTCAGTAGATAAACAATATCAACGTACGCAACGTGATAAAAAACGTCCTTTATTACAAGGAACGGATAACCCGCGCCAAGTGTTGGAAGACTTAGCCAAAGTACGCAATCCGTTATACGAAGAAATTGCAGATATTACTTTGCCAACAGATGAGCAAAATGCCAAAGTAATGGTTAATCAAATTGTTGATTTAATTGATAATCTAAACGGCTTAAACGGTTCACTCTAAGGATTAAAAATGTTGTGCGTAAATGTTGAATTAAAAGAACGTCGTTATCCTATTTATATTGGCGAAGGGTTACTTAAAGATGAAACCTGTTATCCGCTGAAGAAAGGGGATAAAGTGATGATTGTGACTAATCCAACCGTCGCACAATATTATCTTGAGCCCGTTACAGAAACGTTAGAAAAAATAGGTTGTCAGGTTGAATCGGTATTATTGCCTGATGGCGAAAAATATAAAACGCTCGAGTCTTTAAACCTCATTTTTACCGCACTTTTAAAGCATAATCATGGGCGAGATACCACGATTGTTGCATTAGGTGGTGGCGTGATTGGTGATGTAGCAGGTTTTGCTGCAGCAAGTTATCAGCGTGGTGTGCGTTTTATTCAAATTCCTACCACATTATTAGCCCAAGTGGATTCTTCTGTTGGTGGCAAAACTGCCGTTAATCATGAGTTAGGCAAAAATATGATTGGGGCGTTTTATCAACCTTCTACGGTGATCATTGACACCCTTACACTCAATACCTTGCCAAAACGTGAAGTGAATGCGGGACTTGCGGAAGTCATTAAATATGGGGCGATTTTAGATTATGCCTTTTTTGAATGGCTTGAAGCACATATCGATGAATTAGTTGCGTTAAATCAACATTCATTACAGCATTGCATTGCACGTTGTTGCCAAATTAAAGCGGATGTTGTTGCGCGTGATGAAACCGAAAAAGGTGATCGAGCATTACTAAATCTCGGTCATACTTTTGGACATGCGATCGAAACACATTTAGGCTATGGGAACTGGTTACATGGTGAAGCTGTTGCAGCTGGAACTATGATGGCCGCTGTGTTATCTGAACAATTAGGCGATCTTTCTTTTGAAGATGTTGCACGTTTAGAAAAACTTTTAGCGCGTGCTAATTTGCCGACTGTTTCGCCTGATACCATGCAGCCAGACGATTATTTACCGCACATGATGCGTGATAAAAAAGTGTTGGCAGGCAAGTTGCGTCTTGTGTTGCTAAAAGCGCTTGGTCAAGCCCACGTGGCGACTGATACTGACAAATCTCTTGTGCTAAACGCGATTGAGCGTTGCACACAACATGACTAACTGTCATTGCTCTCATGTTGCGTCCAAAAAATAACAAAACGAAACCTCGAATTAAACACCGCCCGTTTTTAAAATGGGCGGGCGGTAAATTTCGTTTAACGGACGATCTCAATCGTGTCTTTCCAAAAAGAAAACAATGCTTAATCGAGCCTTTTGTGGGGGCGGGTGCTGTTTTTTTGAATTCCCATTTTGAACGTTATATTTTGGCGGATATTAATCCTGATTTAATTAACTTGTTTAATATCGTCAAAGAAAATGTAGATGCCTATATTGAGGCTTGTAAGCCAATTTTCTTCGCTGAGAATGCGAATACAGCCGACTATTATTACGCACAGCGAGATGCCTTTAATCAATCAACCGATCCTTTCGTGCGTTCGGTGTTGTTCCTTTATTTGAACCGTTTTGGGTTTAACGGCTTGTGCCGTTATAACAGTAAAAATGAGTTCAATGTGCCCTTTGGCGCTTATAAAACTCATTATTTCCCAGAAGATGAATTACGCTATTTCGCCCATAAAGCGCAAAGTGCGGTCTTTTTATGTGCCGATTTTCAACAAACGTTTGAATTAGCGGATAAACACAGCGTGATCTATTGTGATCCGCCTTATGCACCGCTTGCGCAAGATACCAATTTTACTGGATATGCAGGGAATGCTTTTGGACTTGAACATCAAAAGAATTTAGCAGAATGCGCCAAAAAAGCACAAAAAGAAAAGCAAATTTCTGTTGTGATTTCTAACCACGATACGAAATTTACGCGTGAGATTTATAAAGGGGCAAAATTTAAACGCGTTAAAGTACAGCGCTCGATCAGTCAATCTTCAGAAAAACGAGTTAAAGTAAAAGAATTAATCGCCATCTTTAAAGGTTAGCTTAGCAGGTTAATTCAGGATTAATTTTAATCTCAAAGCCTTTTACTTCGGGATAGGTAGGTTGAATTGCCGCGAGTAATTCGCTTTGGCGAAATAAAATCCCTTGGCGAACGACCGCACTTTTGACTTCGATAAAGAGTTTCCCATCCGTAATGGCACCTAAACGAAAAAGCCCTTTGAATTCTTGTGGGAAAAGGCGACTAATGTTTTGGTTCAGTTCATTCAATATTAACCCTTTCTGCATGATTTTGGCAAATTGTGATCCTTCTAGCACATCAATAATATTCATGGCTTTTTGATAACGCTCATGCTTGTTTTCCACAAAAATACCCCAATAATGACTTTACGTTGAATTTCCGATACAATACACACAAATTTTGTCAGAGACAATAAGATGATGAAATCAAACAAAGGTAAAACAAATTTCTGGTCGCAGTTGCTGTTAAGCATGATTGCGATTTTTGCTTTACCTGTCGCTCAGGGATTAGAAGCACCGCCTTCATCAAATATGAGTGGCGAAAATTACCAAACATCATCTGAACAATATATGTTGATTGCAGTGCGTGAAATTCGTCAAGCATTGCAGGTTCAACCTCAGCCAACAAATCACAAAACCCATTCCAATCAAAAACACGAAAAAATTCAACCGCACTTTATCGCGGCAGAGTTTCCTGTTTTTGCCCCTATTCGGGCCGGTCCTGCTATTATTTAATTTTCTTTTATCTTTAAACGAACCGATTTTTTAATCGGATGATCCTTTTTATTTTTTATTTGAAAGAGAAATTATGAGTTTTTTAACAAAAATTTTTGGCAGCCGTAACGAACGTATTTTACGCAGATTAAGAAAACAAGTTGCGAAAATCAACAAAATGGAGCCAGCTTTTGAAGCATTAAGTGATGATGAATTAAGAGCAAAAACAGAAGAATTCCGCAGTCGTTTAGCTAATGGTGAAACTTTACAACAACTTTTACCTGAAGCTTTTGCTACCGTGCGTGAAGCGGGTAAACGTGTACTTGGTATGCGCCATTTCGATGTGCAATTAATCGGTGGTATGGTGCTAACAAACCGTTGTATCGCAGAGATGCGTACGGGTGAAGGTAAAACCTTAACCGCAACCTTGCCTTGTTATTTGATGGCGTTGGAAGGTAAAGGTGTACACGTTGTAACCGTGAATGATTACTTAGCACGTCGTGACGCGGAAACTAACCGCCCATTATTTGAATTCTTAGGTATGACTGTTGGGGTGAATATCCCTGGTTTACCGCCTGAAGCAAAACGTGAAGCTTATGCGGCAGATATTACATATGCCACAAACAGCGAGCTAGGTTTTGATTACCTTCGTGATAACTTAGCGCATTCCAAAGAAGAGCGTTTCCAACGTCATTTAGGCTATGCCTTAGTGGATGAAGTGGACTCTATCTTAATTGATGAAGCACGTACGCCGTTGATTATTTCAGGTCAAGCGGAAGACAGCTCTGAGCTTTATATTGCGGTAAATAAATTAATTCCGAATTTAATTAAGCAAGAAAAAGAAGATACGGAAGAATATACCGGTGAAGGCGACTACACCTTAGATCTTAAAACCAAACAAGCGTATTTGACTGAACGTGGTCAAGAAAAAGTTGAAAATTGGTTAATTGAACAAGGTTTAATGCCAGAAGGTGATTCTCTTTATTCACCAGCGCGCATTGTATTGCTACACCATGTTATGGCAGCGTTACGTGCGAATACTTTATTTGAGCGCGATGTAGACTATATCGTGAAAGATGGTGAGATCGTGATCGTCGATGAACATACTGGTCGTACTATGGCGGGTCGTCGTTGGTCTGATGGTTTACACCAAGCAATCGAAGCAAAAGAAGGCGTAGAAATTAAGAGTGAAAACCAAACTGTTGCGTCGATTTCTTACCAAAACTACTTCCGTCTTTATGACAAATTAGCGGGTATGACTGGTACAGCAGATACCGAAGCCTTTGAATTCCAACAAATTTATGGTTTGGAAACTGTCGTTATCCCAACCAATCGTCCAATGATTCGTGATGATCGTACGGACGTCATGTTTGAGAATGAAGAATACAAATTCAATGCAATTATTGAAGATATCAAAGACTGTGTCGCTCGCAATCAACCAGTTCTTGTCGGTACCGTATCAGTTGAAAAATCTGAAATGCTTTCTCAAGCGTTAGATAAAGCGGGTATCAAACACAACGTATTGAATGCAAAATTCCACGCACAAGAAGCGGAAATTGTTGCGGAAGCAGGGGCGCCAGGTGCAGTAACCATTGCAACTAACATGGCGGGTCGTGGTACCGATATTATCCTCGGTGGTAACTGGAAAGCAAAAGCTGCAAAATTAGAGAACCCAACTCCAGAGCAAATTGAGGCACTTAAAGCTGAGTGGGAGAAAAATCACGAGATCGTGATGCAAGCTGGTGGCTTACACATTATCGGGACAGAACGTCATGAATCACGCCGTATTGATAACCAGTTGCGTGGTCGTTCAGGTCGTCAAGGTGACCCAGGTTCTTCACGTTTCTACCTTTCTTTGGAAGATGGCTTAATGCGTATTTATCTGAATGAAGGTAAATTAAATATGATGCGTAAAGCCTTCACCCAACCAGGTGAAGCGATGGAGTCTAAACTTCTCGCTAAAGTGATTGCATCGGCGCAAGCGAAAGTAGAAGCCTTCCACTTTGATGGTCGTAAAAACTTGCTTGAATATGATGATGTGGCTAACGACCAACGTCATGCAATTTACGAACAACGTAATTACTTGCTCGATAACGATGATATTTCAGAGACTATCAAAGCAATTCGCAGCGATGTATTTAATGATGTGATTGACCAATATATTCCGCCACAATCATTGGAAGAACAATGGGATATTAAAGGCTTAGAAGAGCGTTTAGCGCAAGAGTTTGGTCTTGAGTTACCAATTGAACATTGGTTGGAAGAAAATAACAATCTTCATGAAGAAAACTTGCGTGAGCGCATTATTCAAGAAGCCGAAGATGAATACAAAGCGAAAGAAGCGCTTGCGGGTGAAGAAACCATGCGTCATTTCGAAAAAGGTGTGATGTTACAAACTCTTGATGAGCTTTGGAAGGAGCACTTGGCGGCAATGGATTATTTACGTCAAGGTATCCATTTACGCGGTTATGCGCAAAAAGATCCAAAACAAGAGTACAAAAAAGAATCTTTCCGTATGTTTACTGAAATGTTGGATTCTTTAAAACATCATGTGATTACGACACTTACTCGAGTGAAAGTCCGTACACAGGAAGATATTGAAGAAGCGGAACGTGCACGTCAGGAAATGGCTGAACGTGAAGCATTAACTCATCAACCTGTAGATGAAAATACAGAGCAAGCTCAAAGTGAGGACTATTCTGATCGTCATATTGGACGTAATGAACCTTGTCCTTGTGGGTCAGGTAAAAAATACAAGCATTGTCACGGCAGTAAAGCCCGATATGCTTAGTTAAGGTAAAGAGCGGTTAAATTTTTGCGTGTTTAAAACACCGCTAAAAATGACCGCTCTTTCTACTTTTGAGATAAGGAAAAACGATGAGTAAGCCTATCATTCAAGTTGCGGCAGGGATTATTCGTAATGAATTTGGGCAGCTATATTTGACCCAGCGCTTAGAAGGGCAAGATTTTGCGCAGGCATTGGAATTTCCAGGCGGTAAAGTTGATGCAGGTGAAACCCCTGAAGAAGCCTTAAAAAGAGAATTGGAAGAAGAGATTGGCATTCATATTTTAAATGCTGAACTGTACGAACGTTTTCAATTTGAATATCCAACCAAAATTTTAGATTTTAGTTTTTATTTGGTTACTGAATGGATCGGCGAGCCTTTTGGACGAGAAGGCCAAGAAGGTTTTTGGCTTGAACAACGTGAGCTTGATGCAGGACAATTCCCGCCAGCAAATTTAAGGCTGATTCAGCGTTTAGTGGCTGAAAGTGTCAAATAATATTTAGTCAAATTTATTTATTATGATTCCAAGTATTTTTCTGAGTTTATTTTTTATTGCGACGGTGATTTTTATCGTCAATTCGCACTATCGTTGGACATATTTTTTTGCGATTGCATTATTCGTTTTATTGTTTAGCTCAATGTTTGCGATAACCGGTCAATGGCAACGCGGATTGAATTTTGCGTCCGTGCTTTTTGTGGTGTTGATGTTATTCCATCGAATGAAAATTCATTACTACAAACAACCTTTACTTATTTCAGATTTTTGGCTCGTAACAGACTGGCGAAATTGGGAAACCCTTTTACATTATAAAGGCGCTATTTTTGGTGTATTAGGGCTATTAGGCCTACTTGGCTATGCTGTCTTCGGTTGGTCAGATGTGGAAACTGCATCTACTGGATTTCGCGTATTTGCAGCAATACTTGCGGCAACGAGTTTTGGTTTAATGTGGCATTATTCTAAAGATCCGGATGCAACAAAAGTCTGGCTGGATTCATTGCCGGATGATGGTCGAGATGTCTTTTTAAACTTACCAATGTCTTGTCGTGGCGTATTCTTTAAAGTGCCAGAATTTGAAGGTAATAGTCAAAAATTTAAAGAAAAAATGACCGCACTTTTAAGTGAAAAAGCTGAGAGTAAAACTGAAAGTGCAGAAAAGCCAGACATAGTGGTGTGTCTACAAGAATCAACCTTGAATCCTCATCAATTTGATTTTGATGCAGAAACTATCCCACCATTTTCAATGTTTAATAAGCAGGAAGATACCGCATTTGTTAGTCCATTGCGTGTACATACGCTGGGCGGTGCAACGTGGAAATCTGAATTTGCTTTCCTTGCAGGGGTGCCTTCAACCGATTTTGGTGCTTTGGCAAGTGGGGTGTTTTATTCCGTTGTCCCACACTTACAGACTGGTTTTATTAAAAATCTCCGTGAACAAGGCTATTTTTGCGTGGCATTATCGCCTTTTACGAAAGGTAACTACAACGCAAAACCTGCTTATGACCACTTTGGTTTTGATTTGATGTTGCAACCACAAGATTTAGGTTATCCCGCATCAATCAGCAAAAATCTCTGGCATATTAGCAGTGAAGAGATGATGTACTACACTAAGCTTATTTTACAGAAACAGCATCCATCATTGGAAAATGTGAAACAGCCGATGTTTGTTTATGTGCTCACCATGAAAGAGCACGGTCCTTACAACACGAATATGCCAAACCATTTTAATTTGGTAAGTAAGCGTTTAGGGGGAAAAGCGATTTCTTGCTTGAACGATTATATTGATCGTATTGATAGCCTTAATGAGGCGATCGAAGGTTTAAATGATTATTTAAAATCACGTGAAACACCTTATGTATTCGGTTATTTTGGTGATCACCAAGTCGCTTTTGATAATCAGCTTCCACCGAAAAAAGGTAACTTTGCGAATCCAGATTATGTGACTCAATTTGTGATTAGAACTAATCGTAAGACTGACTTTGTTCAACAGCAAGATTTCTTAGATTTAGCCTTTGTTGGTGGCGTATTACTTGATGTGGCAGGTTTATCACCGAAAGATGACTTTATGCGAGCAAATATCGCTATGCGTCAGTTAAGCCAAGGGAAGCTCGAAGATGCAGAGGATATGGATTTAGTGAATAGCTATCGAAATTATCTGTATCAAGATTTAAAAATTGCGCAATAATAAAAAATCTCGGTTAACGCCGAGATTTTTTTATAAGCAAAATTTAACCGATAAGTCTGCTAATTTTACCCACACGTCTTGACCATATTCTTGCTTGGTTGTGCGCTCAATATCTGCCAATTCTTGCAATATGTCAAAGAGCTTTTGATAGGTGAGTCGTTGTATCGCTGCCATATAAAGGTGACGACGATTCTGCCAAATTTTGAGACGGTCAAAATCCGCTTTGAGTGTCTGTGTAGGCAAACTCATGTTAAGAGAGGGGTTACGTAGCTGTGGTTTTGTTAATTCTAACAAGGTGAGCAGTTCACGTTGTAAAGTACGCAATAAAATAACTGGCTGCACATCTTCAGCTTGTAAACCTCGTAAAATCCGCTTTGAACGATTTGCTTTGCCTGATAACAACGCATCAATCCATTGGAAAGGGGTAAAGATTGAAGATTGCTCTACGACGGATTTAACACGGTTATAAGTGAGTTTATGATCAGGATAAAGCAAATCTAAAAGCTGTAATGCTTGTTTCAATGCCAATAGATTATTTTCATAACTGTAACAAAGTAGTTGAATGGCTTCCTCATCAGCTGATAATCCCATGTTTTTTGTACGATGCTTCACCCAACGAGAAAGTTGTTCTGAACTCGGCGTTTGGCAGTTCACGACAACCGATTGCGGATCAAGTTGATTTGCCTGAATAAACCACTCTTGTTTTTCGGCTGCTTTAGACAATTTAGGCAAGTTGAGAACAAGCAAGCTATCTTCATTTAATCCACTGATAAATTGCTGAAGGTTTTTCTGCAAAAGTGCGGTCAAATTTTCGGGTAAATTAAGAATGAAAATTTGCTTATTAAAGAAGAGCCCCATAGATTGGCTGGTCTCAATTAATGCAGACCAGTCAGTATTAGTATCTATGATGATTTGATTTTTTTCATCAAAACCTTGAGAAAGAGCGGTTTGATAAATGAGATCTTCACTTTCACTGAGCAACAGGGGATCTGTCCCAACCAACAAATAGACTTTCGCTAAATGGCTGTTCAGGTTAGAGGCCAGTTGCTCAGGAAAAATGCGATTCATTATTTTCCTTGAACTTGATGTTGCAAGGCAGCCATTTTATTAATTAATTGGCGAGCCGCTTGTTCGCGCATATCATTCCAAATCACATCACGTTCAGCTGATTTTGCTAATGCAGCACGTGAGTTATCAAAGAAAGTGCGGTTGATTTTTGCAGAGATTGGATAGGTTTCTCCGTTAGCCAAACGTACGCTTGCTTCAACATCAAGAGTCAGTACTTTTTCTGCTTCACGGCCTTGTTTAAAGACAGATGCGACTTTATCGCTTGAAGTCTGTTTATTTAAACGCAACACTGGCACCCCTTGTTTTGCAGGCACAAGGTTTACGTTGTTGCTAAGCAGTTGCTTACGCATAGCCATAGACATTTCACTGTATGGGTCGCTACTTTCAAGAGCCATTGTTTTTAATTCTGCAGGAACAGCCGCACCATTATCGAAGTGCCAACCACAAGCAGTTAAAAAGGCTGTTGCCCCAACAAAGCAGATCGTTTTGATTGATTTCATCATAAAAATTACCTGTAAAATTCACCGCACTTTATTTTGTTTAAGAGTCGTTTATGCAACGCTTGGAATAAAATGCGGTTATTTTATGGATTATTGCGGTTTAACCACCACATTTAACAATTTACCTGGTACATAAATCACTTTCACGATTTGTGTATTGTCAGTAAATTTCTTCACATTTTCATCTGCAAATGCAACCGTTTTCACGGTTTCTTCACCCGCATCAGCAGCAACGGTGACTTTACCACGAACTTTACCGTTGACTTGAACCACGATAAGTTTTTCATCTTCGACCATCGCTGCTTCGTCAGCTTTCACCCATTCGGCATGATCAATGTTACTTTCGTTGCCTAAGGCTTTCCATAATTCAAAGCAGATATGTGGTGTGATTGGGTAAAGCATACGTACGACTGCGCTTAATGCTTCTGCCATAACAGCGCGATCTTGTTCACTTTCTAATGGCGCGCGGGTTAATTTATTCATTAACTCCATTACTGCCGCGATAGCGGTATTGAACGTTTGACGACGACCAATGTCATCGCTCACTTTGGCGATCGTTTTATGCACATCACGGCGAAGTGCTTTTTGGTCTGCAGAAAGTGCGGTCACATCTAAAGCGGTTTTTGCAGGATTTTGACTGTATTCATACACCAAATTCCATACACGACCTAAGAAACGTTTTGCCCCTTCTACACCGGATTCTTGCCATTCAAGTGTCATTTCTGCAGGAGATGCGAACATCATGAAGAGACGCACAGTATCTGCACCGTATTTTTCCACCATCTCTTGTGGGTCGATACCGTTGTTTTTGGATTTCGACATTTTGGTCATACCGGTATGCACCAATTCACGGCCTTCCGGATCGGTGGCTTTGATGATACGACCTTTTTCATCACGCTCAAGAGTCACTTGCGTTGGGCTCACCCAAATACGCTCGTTGGTTGGACTGGTGTAGTAGAACGCATCAGCTAACACCATGCCTTGGCATAATAATTTTTGTGCCGGTTCATCGCTAGTGACGAAACCTGCATCACGCAATAATTTGTGGAAGAAACGGAAGTAGAGCAAGTGCATTGTCGCGTGCTCGATACCACCGATATATTGATCCACCGGTAACCAGTAATTAGCTTCATCTTTATCCAACATGCCTTCAGCATAGCTAGGTGAAGTATAGCGAGCGTAGTACCAAGACGATTCCATAAAGGTATCAAAGGTATCGGTTTCTTTTAATGCAGGCTCTCCGTTGAAAGTGGTTTTCGCCCAATTTGGATCCGCTTTAATTGGACTTTTCACGCCATCCATGACCACATCTTCCGGTAGAATAATCGGTAAATCTTCGATTGGTGCCGGTACGGTTTCTCCGTTTGGCAAGGTCAGCATTGGAATTGGTGCACCCCAATAACGTTGACGGGAAACGCCCCAGTCACGTAAACGATAGTTAACTTGGCGTTTACCTACACCTAATTTTTCTAATTTATCCGCGATACCGTTGAATGCGCCATCAAAATCCAAACCGTCAAACTCAGCAGAGTTAACCAATTTTCCGTGCTCAACAAAAGCTTGTCTAGTTAAATCAATTTCTTCATCCGCAAGCGGTGCGATCACTTGTTTAATTGGCAAACTGTATTTTTGAGCAAATTCAAAGTCACGTTGGTCATGTGCTGGAACCGCCATTACCGCGCCAGTACCGTAGTGCATTAATACGAAGTTTGCGACCCAAATTGGTAGTTTTTCACCCGTTAACGGATGAATCGCAAATAAGCCAGTTGCCATCCCTTTTTTCTCCATAGTGGCAAGGTCTGCTTCTGCCACTTTGGCGTTTTTCGCTTCACGGATGAATTCAGCCAATTGAGGATTTTTTTCTGCCGCTAAGTCCGCTAATGGATGCGCTGCCGCGATACCTAAATAGCTTACGCCATAGAAGGTATCTGGACGGGTCGTATAAACCGCAACTTTTTCTGCGGTATCTGCTACATCAAAAGTAATTTCTACCCCTTCAGAACGACCGATCCAGTTGCGTTGCATGGTTTTAACCATATCTGGCCATTGTGGTAGTTGGTCTAATCCACCTAATAATTGTTCTGCATAATCAGTGATTTTAATAAACCATTGAGGGATCTCTTTTTGTTCTACTGGAGTATCACAACGCCAACAACAACCGTCGTGCACTTGTTCGTTCGCCAACACAGTTACATCGTTCGGACACCAGTTTACGGTTGAGTTTTTTTTGTACACTAAGCCTTTTTTGTAAAGCTCAGTGAAGAACCATTGTTCCCATTTATAGTATTCTGGACGGCAGGTCGCAATTTCGCGATCCCAGTCATAACCAAAGCCCAACATTTTGAGCTGGTTTTTCATGTATTCGATATTTTCGTAAGTCCATTTCGCGGGTGCAGTTTTATTTTTAATTGCAGCCCCTTCAGCCGGCAAACCAAATGCATCCCAACCAATTGGCTGTAACACATTTTTGCCGTTCATACGTTGATAACGAGAAACCACATCACCGATCGTGTAGTTACGCACGTGGCCCATGTGTAAACGACCAGATGGGTAAGGGAACATTGAAAGGCAGTAATATTTTTCTTTAGATGTATCTTTGATGGCTTTGAAGACTTTATTTTCAGCCCAATATTGTTGAACAGCGGGTTCAATCAAATCAGGACGGTAATGTTGTTGCATAGAAAATCACCTTAAATTTTGACCGCACTTTGCGGCATATTTTGCTTTATAAAATGTGGTATAGGATAGCGTAAAATGGGGAAAATTGGTAGAAAGTGCGGTGATTTTTTTACTGATTTTATAAGAGATTTTGAATTTCAGATGGAATTAATTTGGGCGAAGGAATCCAAACTTGTTTATGTCGGTTTAATTCACCTTTTTCAAGAACTATCGAGCTTTTAGGTACTTTGAATGCTTTACTCAAAAATTTCAGCAAGTGAGTATTTGCTTGACCATCAACAGGTGGTGCGCTAATCGTGATTTTGAGTTCATCATCATGCAATCCCACAATTTGATCTTTACTGGCTTTGGGTTGCAGAATGATTTTAAGACGTAGTCCTTCAGGTGTTTGTTCGATTGCTGACATAACTAAATTTACTCACCACATTTACAATAAGGGCTGGAAGATCCAGCCCGAAAAAATAATGTTATTTTTGACCGCACTTTAAGCGGCGATAGCCCATAAAACCTGGAAGTAGTCGTAAAAGAGATTATTCAAAAATAACAGAATAATGGCGATAACCATCGGTGAAAAATCAATCGCGCCCACAGTTGGTAAAATACGTTTAATTGGTTTTAATAATGGCTCAGTAAGTTGATATAACGCATAGAATGCAGGGTTATTGCCACGATTAAACCAACTTAAAATTGCGCCAGCGATTAACACATAGAAAATGGCTATACCGATATTTTTAATCAGCCCTAATATGCCCAATAGTAGGAAGTAGTTGAGATTTAACCCGCCAAACAGAACCGATTTCAATCCGCAAAGCAAGAAGACTAAAACCAGTGCAGTAGTTTCCACTTTTTTCACCACAGGAAAAACTTTACGCAATGGGGCAATAACTGGCTGGGTTAATTTCAGCGTAAATTGAGAAATAGGATTGTAATAATCCACGTTCGCTAAGGGGAGCCATACGCGTAAAATTAACACTAAACAATACAGATCGATAATCGATCCTAAAAATAATGCAGTTTGGGAAATTTCCATTATAACCAACCTTTCCGTTTAAAATAGATATAAGGCGTAAGCGCCGCACCAATCATTAATCCAATAGCCATTGGGTAACCATATTTAAAATGGATCTCTGGCATAAATTCAAAGTTCATCCCGTAAGTAGATGCCACAAGTGTTGCCGGTAGGAACATCACCGACACCACCGAGAAGAATTTCATGATTTTATTCTGCTCGATATTAATATAACCCATTGCCGCCTGCATTAAAAAGTTTACTTTTTGGAACAATGATTCATTATGCGGTTGCAATGATTCGATATCTCGTAAGATTTCTCGTGCTTGTTCTAACTGATTTGGCGGTAAGCGAGTTTTACGCACCAAGAAACCCAATGCACGTTGTGTATCCATCAAACACAAACGCACTTTAGAACTGGTATCTTCTTGTTCTGTTAGGGTATTTAAGGCTTCATTGAAAGCTTCATCTTGCGTACCGTTTAAAATCACGCGACTTAATTTTTCTAAATCCGCATAAACGTTTTCGATAACATCGGCTAATTGCTCAATTTTGGTCTCAAATAAGTCGAGTAAGACTTCATACGCATTGCATTCCAATAAGCGTTGGCTACGGGAACGCATACGATATAAACGGAATGCCGGTAATTCACGATCACGCAGGGTGAATAAACGACCATCACGAATAGTAAATGCTACGCTTGCGAGGTCAGCGTAGTTTTCTTCGTCTTCACAATAGAAGAATGAGTGCAAGTGCAAGCCATCTTCGTCTTCGAAGAAACGTGCGGACGCTTCGATATCTTCCAATTCGAGGAATGAGGCGAGACTTTGTCCTAAGCCTTCTTGCAACATTTCACGTTCTTCCCCTGTCGGCTCCAGCAAATCTAACCAAATGGCAGAGCTGAGATCGGCTGGTTCGTCATCAATACGAAGCAAGCGGGAATCGTTAATGGCAAAAGCGTTAATCATTGGTCATACTCCTTTTGGGATTATGAAGATCCAACTGTGAACAAAAAAAGATCAAACGAAATTGGCACTAGAGAAAAGTGCGGTCAAATTTTTGTATGTTTTAAAAATGGGTTTCGTTCGATAAAAGATGCCGAAGAAAGGTAAATTGATTACCAGCGAGCTCTCGCTGATAAGAGGCGAGAGTCTAAAGCGATATTCGGTATCGACTATGACTGTCCAAAGTGTGTGTCCTTCTCGTTAAAAAATCGGTCGAATGTTACGCTTGAAAGGTGTATTCGTCAAGTGATTATTGAAAAGGACACGGCACTTTTTAATTAATTGGTATATTGATTAATTGCGTTAGTAACTTCTTGATCTTGATAGATATTATTAACAATATCTTTGAAGGTTTCACCTAATACTTTTTGAATTTCATCATTGCTCGCATTAAATGCGCCAGACTGTGAACGTGTTGCATTAAAGGTTTTGTTGTATTGTCCGCGTGGACCTTGTACATAAACCACCGCTTGAATTTTGCTGTTCAAGGTATAACGTAAATTACCTTGATCTACGTGAGTGTTGAATTCTTTCACTTCAACGGTTACACCCGCATTCGCATTATTAGCTTGTCCGATACGGAAACCTTTGCTGACTAAATTTTGTTGCATTACTTGTTGGAAAAGTTGAGTAACGCTTGGTGAGGCGTTTAATTTAATTAGTTCGCCTGATTTAGTATAAGTTGCAATTTCTTGTTGTGGACGAGAATCGCGAGTATTAACTGTTACCACTGCTGATTGGTTAATATTCATTGATGCAGTTGGCGATTGAGGGGTAAAAGTTAAGGTATTAGATTGTGCTTGGCAACCCGCTAAAAATAATGTCGCAGCCGCCAACGTCATTGTTGATAATGCTTTGATTTTGTTTGTTACTTTCATAATTTCCTCATTGAATTAGGTTAATTTGTGTTATTCTTACAAACTTAACGCTGAATGTATAGCAAAAAGTTAGGGAGTTTATTTATGTCAAAACAGCAAGAATTATTAGAGAGAATTCAAGCCGAATTCCAACCGCACTTTGCCACGGTAGAAAATGAAAGTCATATGCACAGTTCTGGCCGTGGAGCCGATTCTCATTTTAAGTTGGTGATCGTAAGTGATGCTTTTGAAGGTATGCGTAAAGTGCAACGTCACCAAAAACTTTACCAACTTTTTGCTGATGATTTAAAAAATGGCATTCACGCATTAGCTCTTCACCTCTATACAAAAAGCGAATGGGAGAGTCTAGGTGAAGCATTTCCAAAATCACCAAATTGTCTTGGTGTTGGACAGTAAGTATGCCCTTACGTTCCCTATATTAGATTTTCATAAGAAGAGAGAAGGCGAGAGACATTCTCTCTTTTTTATTTTTAATTCCTATTTATTTTTAACTCCTAATAAGTATAAGCCTAAAAGGTTCACAAATATTTCACAAAAAGTGAGGGCGTAAAGTGGAATAAAAGCCCATTTTTCGATAGAATAAGGCGCTTTTAATTTTAGAATTTCAATTTCTGGATAAGTGGGCGATTCCTTACTCGTCGAGAAATTAAACAGATTTGAGTTTTTAAATTTATGTGTCAGTTAATAATGCTTTGATCTCAAAGTATTTTCTGTCACGCTCAATCGCGAGATTGCTTTTAAGGCATATGCTTTGATTGCAATCGTGTTTTTAACCTAGAAAAGTAGTGCAAACAGTATGATTACAATCAAAAAAGGCTTGGATCTTCCTATTGCAGGAAAGCCAGCACAAGTAATCCATAGCGGTAACGCTGTGAATCAGGTTGCGATTCTTGGTGAAGAGTATGTGGGTATGCGTCCTTCTATGAAAGTACGCGAAGGCGATGTTGTTAAAAAAGGCCAAGTGCTTTTTGAAGACAAGAAAAACCCTGGAGTGGTTTTTACAGCCCCTGCGAGTGGTACTATCACTGTAATTAATCGTGGCGAAAAACGTGTATTACAATCTGTGGTCATTGATGTGCAAGGTAACGATCAAGTTACTTTCGCTAAATATAACGCAGGTGAGCTCAATACGCTTTCTTCTGAACAAGTTAAACAAAACCTCGTTGAATCCGGTTTGTGGACAGCGTTCCGCACTCGTCCGTTCAGCAAAGTGCCTGCCTTAGATGCAGAACCTTCTTCTCTGTTTGTAAATGCGATGGATACCAATCCTTTGGCTGCAAATCCAGAGGTGGTATTAAAAGAGCATTGGCAAGATTTTATTGACGGTTTAACGGTATTAAGTCGTCTATTCCCAAATAAACCATTAAATTTATGTAAAGCTGGTGATAGCAATATCCCAACCGTGGATTTACCTAACCTAAAAGTACATGATTTTGGCGGTGTCCATCCTGCTGGTTTAGTGGGTACTCATATTCACTTTATTGATCCAGTTGGTGTGAATAAAACTGTATGGCATATCAATTACCAAGATGTGATTGCTGTAGGTAAATTATTCACCACGGGCGAACTTTATGTAGAACGCATTATTTCTCTTGCGGGTCCGCAAGTGAAAGAACCTCGTTTAGTTCGTACCGTAATCGGTGCTAACCTTTCTCAATTAACCGCAGGTGAATTAAAAGACGGTAATAACCGTGTGATTTCTGGTTCAGTACTTTGTGGTCAAACAGCAAAAGATGCTCACGACTATTTGGGTCGTTATGCATTACAAGTTTCTGTGATTGCAGAAGGTAATGAGAAAGAGTTCTTAGGTTGGATCACACCACAATCGAACAAATATTCGATTACCCGTACCGTATTAGGTCACTTTGGTAAGAAATTATTCAACTTCACTACCGCAGAGAATGGTGGTGAGCGTGCAATGGTACCAATCGGTAGCTATGAGCGCGTAATGCCGTTGGATATTTTACCGACATTATTATTACGTGATTTAATCGTGGGCGATACCGATGGCGCACAAGCGTTAGGTTGTCTTGAATTAGATGAAGAAGACTTAGCATTATGTTCTTTCGTTTGCCCGGGCAAATATGAATACGGTTCAATCTTGCGTCAAGTATTAGATAAGATTGAGAAGGAAGGTTAAAAATGGGTTTAAAAAATCTTTTTGAAAAAATGGAACCCGCGTTTTTACCAGGTGGTAAATACAGCAAGCTTTATCCGGTCTTTGAATCGATTTATACCTTGCTTTATACACCAGGTACGGTAACGCACAAAAACACACACGTTCGTGATGCGTTAGACTCAAAACGTATGATGATTACGGTTTTCCTTGCGTTGTTCCCAGCGATTTTCTACGGGATGTACAATGTGGGTAACCAAGCGATCCCTGCCTTAAATCAATTAGGCAATTTAGATCAATTAATTGCTAACGATTGGCACTATGCGCTTGCAAGTTCATTAGGTTTAGATTTAACCAATAATGCAACTTGGGGCTCAAAAATGGCGTTAGGGGCGATCTTCTTCTTACCAATTTACTTAGTGGTATTTACCGTTTGTACAATTTGGGAATTATTATTCTCAGTGGTGCGTGGTCATGAAGTAAATGAAGGGATGTTCGTTTCAACCATTTTATTTGCGTTAATCGTTCCACCAACATTACCACTATGGCAAGCTGCACTAGGTATCACCTTTGGTATCGTGGTAGCGAAAGAAATCTTCGGTGGTGTAGGTCGTAACTTTATGAACCCAGCGCTTGCTGGTCGTGCGTTCTTATTCTTTGCTTATCCGGCTCAAATTTCCGGTGACTTAGTATGGACTGCTGCAGATGGTTTCTCTGGTGCAACCGCACTTTCACAATGGTCTCAAGGTGGTCAAGCAGCATTACAACACACTGTAACCGGTCAACCTATTACTTGGATGGATGCATTCATTGGTAATATTCCAGGTTCAATGGGTGAGGTTTCAACGCTTGCGTTGTTAATCGGTGGTGCAGTGATTGTATTCACTCGAATTGCTTCTTGGCGCATTATGGCTGGTGTCATGATCGGTATGATTGGTACAGCAACCTTATTCAACTTAATCGGTTCTGATTCTAACCAAATGTTCTCAATGCCTTGGCATTGGCACTTTGTATTAGGTGGTTTTGCACTTGGTA
The DNA here is from genome assembly GCF_001055095.1 of Parahaemophilus parainfluenzae. Lineage (GTDB taxonomy): Bacteria > Pseudomonadota > Gammaproteobacteria > Enterobacterales > Pasteurellaceae > Haemophilus_D > Haemophilus_D parainfluenzae_Z. The sequence goes on along the minus strand of NZ_JVHG01000023.1, from coordinate 8,272 downwards.
TGATCTTTATGGCAACCGACCCAGTATCAGCTTCATTTACCAACACGGGTAAATGGTGGTACGGTGCGTTAATTGGCGTGATGGCGGTATTAATTCGTACAGTGAACCCAGCTTATCCAGAAGGGATGATGTTAGCGATTTTATTTGCAAACTTATTTGCACCAATTTTCGACTACATCGTGGTTCAAGCAAATATCAAACGTCGGAGAGCAAGAACAAATGGCTAAATTTAATAAAGATAGCGTTAGCGGTACAGTTACCGTTGTTGTGTTGCTAAGTTTAGTGTGTTCTATCGTGGTTTCTGGTGCTGCAGTAGCATTAAAATCCAAACAAGATGAACAAAAAGCACTCGACGTTCAACGTAACATTTTAACTGTTGCTGGCTTAATGAAAGAAGATAATGCATCAGTAATTAAAGACACTTACAGCAAATTTATTGAACCACGTTTAGTTGATTTGCAAAGTGGTGATTACGTTCAAGCTTCAGCAGAAGAAATTAATAAATTTGAACCTAAAGATGCCGTTAAAGATCCCGCTAAAAGCCAAGCTATCCCAGCTGAGGCTGATAAAGCAGGAATTAAGGTTCGTGCAAACCAAGCGCGTGTTTATCTTGTAAAAGATGAACAAGGCAATGTAACCCAAGTGGTATTACCAATGTATGGCCGTGGTTTATGGTCAACCATGTATGGTTTTGTTTCTGTTGCACCAGATGCGAATACCATCAAAGGTATTACTTACTATGATCAAGGTGAAACAGCTGGTCTTGGGGGCGAAATTGCGAACCCACGTTGGCAAGCACAGTTCGTTGATAAAAAATTATTCGATGAACAAGGTAACCAAAAATTCAAAATCTATAAAGGTAGCTCTGCTGCAGATAAAGAGCACGGTGTAGATGGTTTATCAGGTGCAACTTTAACCAGTAATGGTGTTCAAGGTTCATTTGATTATTGGTTCAGCCAAAATGGCTTTGGTCCATTCTTAGCGAAATTTAAAGCAGGAGAAATCAAATAATGGCTGATGCAAAAGTAAACTTAAAAGGTCTTTTATTCGATCCTATTGTTAAAAATAACCCGATTGCCTTGCAAATTTTGGGTATCTGTTCTGCATTAGCGGTAACGACCCAATTACAAACCGCGATCGTTATGGCGATTGCGGTAAGTTTGGTAACCGGTTTCTCCAGTTTGTTCATTTCATTGATTCGCAACTATATTCCAAATAGTATCCGTATCATTGTGCAACTGGCGATTATCGCATCTTTAGTAATCTTAGTTGACCAAGTACTAAAAGCTTATGCTTATGGTTTATCTAAACAACTTTCTGTATTCGTTGGTCTTATCATTACAAACTGTATCGTAATGGGACGCGCAGAAGCGTTTGCGATGAAATCACCTCCGCTAGAAAGCTTTGTTGATGGTATCGGTAACGGTTTAGGTTATGGTGCGATCTTATTAATTGTTGCAACATTACGTGAACTAATTGGTTCTGGTCGTTTATTTGGTTTCCCTGTATTCCAAACAATTCAAGACGGTGGTTGGTATCAACCAAACGGTTTATTCCTTCTTGCACCAAGTGCGTTCTTTATTATCGGCTTCGTTATTTGGGGCTTAAGAACGTGGAAACCTGAGCAACAGGAGAAATAATCAATGGAACATTATATTAGCCTATTCGTGAAGGCGATCTTCATTGAAAACATGGCGCTCTCTTTCTTCTTAGGGATGTGTACTTTCCTTGCGGTTTCTAAGAAAGTTTCTACGGCATTTGGCCTTGGTGTTGCGGTAACAGTAGTACTTGGTATTGCGGTACCAGCGAACCAATTTGTGTATGAACATGTATTAAAAGATGGCGCTTTGGTAGAAGGTGTGAGCCTTGAGTTCTTAAACTTCATTACCTTTATCGGGATTATTGCGGGTCTTGTTCAATTACTTGAAATGACTTTAGATAAATTCTTCCCAGCACTTTATAACGCATTAGGTATCTTCCTTCCACTTATCGCCGTAAACTGTGCGATCTTTGGTGGTGTATCTTTTGCGGTACAACGTGAATACACTTTTGCAGAATCTGCAGTTTATGGTGTAGGTGCGGGGCTTGGTTGGATGTTAGCAATCGTTGCGCTTGCAGGCTTAACCGAAAAAATGAAATATGCCGATGTACCGGCAGGCTTAAAAGGATTAGGGATTACCTTTATCACTGCAGGCTTGATGGCGCTTGGCTTTATGTCATTCTCTGGTATTCAGTTATAAGGAGGCATAAATGAGCGAATCTTCAATTTTATTATTAGGTGTTGCGGCATTTACGGTTATCCTTTTAGTGCTCGTTGCGATTATTTTATTCGCTAAATCAAAATTAGTGGATTCTGGTGATATTACCATTTCTATTAATGATGATCCTGAAAAAGCGATCACTTTACCAGCTGGTGGCAAATTACTTGGCGCGTTAGCAAGTAAAGGTATTTTCGTTTCTTCTGCTTGTGGTGGCGGTGGCTCTTGTGGTCAATGTATTGTGAAAGTGAAAAGTGGCGGTGGTGAAATTCTCCCAACTGAACTTTCTCATATTAATAAACGTGAAGCAAAAGAAGGCTATCGTTTAGCTTGCCAAGTGAATGTAAAAGGCAATATGGACGTTGAACTTCCAGAAGAAATCTTCGGTGTGAAAAAATGGGAATGTACCGTTATTTCTAACGATAACAAAGCAACCTTTATTAAAGAGCTTAAATTAGCGATTCCTGAAGGTGAAGAAGTTCCTTTCCGTGCGGGTGGTTATATCCAAATCGAAGCTGATCCACATACGGTTTACTATAAAGATTTTGATATTCCAGAAGAATACCACGAAGATTGGGACAAATACGATTTATGGCGTTATGTGTCTAAAGTGGATGAGCATATTATCCGTGCTTACTCAATGGCTTCATATCCAGAAGAGAAAGGCATCATTATGCTTAACGTGCGTATTGCAACGCCTCCACCACGTCAACCTGATGCGCCTCCAGGTCAAATGTCTTCTTACATTTGGTCATTAAAACCAGGTGATAAAGTGACAATTTCTGGTCCATTCGGTGAATTCTTCGCGAAAGAAACCGATAATGAGATGGTATTCATCGGTGGTGGGGCAGGTATGGCACCAATGCGTTCTCATATTTTTGACCAATTAAAACGTTTACACTCTAAACGTAAAATGTCATTCTGGTATGGTGCACGTTCTAAACGTGAAATGTTCTATGTGGAAGATTTTGATCAGCTTCAAGCAGAAAATCCGAACTTTACATGGCATGTGGCATTATCTGATCCGTTACCAGAAGATAACTGGACAGGTTACACCGGCTTTATTCACAACGTACTTTATGAAAACTACTTGAAAAATCATGAAGCACCAGAAGATTGTGAATACTATATGTGTGGACCTCCGGTGATGAACGCTGCGGTAATCAAAATGTTGAAAGACCTCGGTGTTGAAGATGAAAACATTTTATTAGATGACTTTGGTGGATGATTTTAGTTAATCAATTCATCATAAAAACTGACCGCACTTTGTGATGAAGTGCGGTCAAAATTTAAGGTATTTTTAGAAAATTTTCTATGATTACAGGTAAGTTTTGTTGAGTTTGCCGGTAATTCACAGATGTAGGAAATCCAGATGAAAAAATTAATAAGCGGTATCATGGCGGTGGCAATGGCATTAAGTCTTGCTGCCTGTCAAAAAGAAACAAAAGTTATCTCATTAAGTGGTAAAACAATGGGAACAACTTATCATGTTAAATACCTTGATGAAGGCTCAATGAAAGCAACATCTGAAAAGACGCATGAAGAAATTGAAGCTATCTTAAAAGATGTGAACGCGAAAATGTCCACTTACAAAAAAGATTCGGAACTGAGCCGTTTCAATCAAAATACCCAAGTGAACACACCGATTGAGATTTCAGCAGATTTTGCCAAAGTATTAGCCGAAGCGATTCGTTTAAATAAAGTGACTGAAGGTGCATTGGATGTAACTGTTGGTCCTGTCGTGAATTTATGGGGATTTGGTCCTGAAAAACGTCCGGAAAAACAACCTACACCAGAACAATTAGCTGAACGCCAAGCATGGGTTGGTATTGATAAAATTGCCCTCGATATGAGTGGTACAAAACCGACATTAAGCAAAGCACTTCCTCAAGTTTATATCGATTTGTCCTCGATTGCTAAAGGCTTTGGCGTTGATCAGGTGGCTGAAAAGTTAGAACAATTAAATGCTCAGAATTACATGGTTGAAATCGGCGGTGAAATTCGTGCGAAAGGAAAAAATATTGAAGGCAAACCTTGGCAGATCGCAATTGAAAAACCAACTACAACAGGTGAAAGAGCGGTTGAAGCTGTCATTGGATTAGACAATATGGGAATGGCAAGTTCTGGCGATTATCGTATTTACTTTGAAGAAAATGGTAAACGCTTTGCTCATGAAATTGATCCGAAAACAGGTTACCCAATTCAGCATCATTTAGCCTCAATTACGGTCCTTGCTCCAACCTCAATGACTGCAGATGGTTTATCAACAGGGTTATTTGTGCTGGGTGAAGACAAGGCGTTAGAAGTGGCAGAAAAAAATAATCTTGCCGTTTACTTAATTATTAAAACAGATAATGGTTTTGTCACAAAATCATCCTCTGCGTTCAAAAAATTAACAGAAACAAAAGAATAGTTATGCAAACTTTATTTTTTACTTTAATCGCTTTTGTCGCGATTATATTGTTGATGTCTATCGGATTTATTATCAAAAAACAAAGTTTAAAAGGCAGCTGCGGTGGTTTATCTACCCTTGGTATTGCCAAAGCTTGCGATTGTGATAAACCTTGCGACACGCTTCAATCAAAATTAGATGCGGGCGATGAACAAGCAAAAGCCGAATATGAGCAAAAATTTGCGAAAAAAGATGATGATTCGCAATTTTATGAAGTGAAATAACTTGCTCAAAAATGACCGCACTTTATGTGCAAAATAAACCTAACGGCAAAATTATTTTGCCGTTTTCTCATTCAATGACCAATGTGCTTCGCCTTAACCGAAGTTACGGGAGAACTATGTTAATTTCAAATACTTATAATCAACACTTTCCTCAACTTACACAAGAACAGCTTGCGAGAAATGCTACCAAAAAAGTGATTTGTGGTATGTCTGGCGGCGTGGATTCTTCTGTGTCAGCTTTTATTCTTCAACAGCAAGGCTATCAGGTGGAAGGCCTGTTTATGAAAAACTGGGAAGAAGATGATGATACGGATTACTGTACTGCCGCAGCTGATCTTGCAGACGCTCAGGCTGTATGTGATAAGTTGGAGATTAAACTACATAAAATTAATTTTGCTGCAGAATATTGGGATAATGTTTTTGAGCATTTTCTAACTGAATATAAAGCAGGGCGCACGCCTAACCCAGATATTCTGTGTAATAAAGAAATTAAATTTAAAGCATTTTTAGAATATGCAGCAGAAGATCTTGGTGCCCATTACATTGCAACAGGGCATTATGTACGTAGAGCCGGTGATGATGAAAATGCAAAATTATTACGTGGTCTAGATGCCAATAAAGATCAAAGTTATTTTCTTTATACCTTAAGCCATAAACAAGTAGGGCAAAGTTTATTCCCCATTGGTGAAATTGAGAAGCCGATTGTTCGCGCTATTGCTGAAGATCTTGGCTTAATTACGGCAAAGAAAAAAGACTCTACCGGTATTTGTTTTATTGGTGAGCGTAAATTTAAGGATTTCTTAGCGCGTTACTTACCGGCTCAACCTGGTGATATTCGTACTGTTGATGGTGAAATTATTGGTCGCCATGATGGTTTGATGTATCACACGTTGGGACAGCGTAAAGGATTAGGCATTGGTGGTTTAAAAAATGCGGGTGATGAGGCTTGGTACGTGGTAGATAAGGATGCAGAAAATAACGAACTTATTGTCGCTCAGGGGCATGACCATCCTCGTTTATTTTCAAAAGGTTTGATTGCTAGCCAATTACATTGGGTTGATCGCGAACCAATTCGAGAGTTATTACGTTGTACGGTGAAAACACGTTATCGCCAACAAGATATTCCTTGTGTGATTGAACCGATTGATGATGAAACTATTAGAGTGATTTTCGATGAACCTCAATCAGCCGTCACACCAGGACAATCTGCCGTATTTTACCTTGGTGAAATTTGTTTGGGCGGTGGGATTATCGAAGAACGGATTAAATAACCTAACAAAAAAGGCTTGGGATCCCAAGCCTTTTTCTTTGCGAAATTATTCGCCCAAACGCTCTTTAATACGAGCAGATTTACCTGAACGTTCACGTAAGTAGTAAAGTTTAGCTTTACGTACTGCACCTTTACGTTTAACAGTGATTGAATCTACAACTGGTGAGTGAGTTTGGAATACACGCTCAACACCTACACCGTTAGACACTTTACGTAAAGTAAATGCTGAGTGCAAGCCACGGTTACGAATTGCAATAACCACGCCTTCGAATGCTTGCAAACGACGTTTGCTACCTTCAACTACCCATACTTTAACTTCTAAAGTATCACCTGGGCGGAAGCTAGGTACGTTTTGTTTTAATTGTTCTTGTTCAAGTTGTTTAATAATGTTAGACATTGTTTGATCCTTTATTGATCCTAGATGTAACTGAAACTAACTGTTATATTCGGCTTGCGCCTCTTTTAACAGTTTACGTTGTTCGTCAGTCAGAGCTAGGCCTTCTAAGAGCTCAGGGCGTCGGAGCCACGTTCTTTGTAGCGATTGTTTTAATCGCCATTTGCGAATTTCTTCGTGATGTCCCGACATCAGCACGGATGGCACAGTTAATCCTTCTAACACTTCCGGTCTGGTGTAATGCGGGCAATCTAATAAACCGTCTGCAAAAGAATCTTCTTCTGCGGAGGCTTGTTTGCCTAATACACCGGGAATAAAACGAGCAACAGCATCAATTAATGTCATTGCCGGCAATTCCCCACCAGTCAGAACGTAATCGCCAATTGACCATTCTTCATCAATTTCAGTTTGAATCAATCGCTCATCAATACCTTCGTAACGTCCACATACCAAAATCAATTTCTGATTTTTAGCAAGCTCGGTTACGCCGCCTTGATCGAGTTTACGTCCTTGTGGCGAAAGGTAAATCACCTTTGCGCCTTCTCCTGCCGCTGCTTTCGCAGCATGAATCGCATCCCGTAAAGGTTGCACCATCATCAGCATTCCCGGACCACCACCATAAGGACGGTCATCCACGGTTTTATGCTTGTCGAATGTAAAATCTCTTGGATTCCAACATTCTACTTGCAGAAGATTATGTTTTACGGCTCTACCTGTAACCCCAAATTCCGTAATCGCTTTAAACATTTCGGGGAATAATGAAATCACCCCTATCCACATAAAAAGCCTACTACATTACGTTTGTGCATACTTGAGATTAGAAACCAGCGTCCCAATCCACTTCAATTGTTTTCGTGGTGAGATCGACTCTTTTAACTACTTGTTCATACAAGAATGGAATTAACCGCTCTTGTTTTCCAAAAGCATCTTTAGTATTGGCTTTAACCACTAATACATCATTAGAACCGGTTTCCATCATCTCTGTTACCGTTCCCATTGTATAACCTTCTAGGTTGACGACTGAACAACCGATTAAATCGTGCCAGTAATAATCGCCCTCTTCCAGTTCTGGGAAAACAGATAAATCCACACCAATTTCAACATTTGCTAAAGTTTGTGCAGCTTCACGATCATCAACGCCTTTTAATTTAACGATGATTTCGTGATTATGATGGCGCCAGTTTTCTAATTCAGTTGGCTGCCATTCACCTTTGATTTTTAAAAACCAAGGTTGATAATCAAAAATGCTTTCAGCTTGTTCTGTTGATGAATAAATACGTAACCACCCACGGATACCGTAGGTTGAGCCTAATTTGCCCACAACTTCAATGCGTTGTTGTTCCATATTTTTCACCTATCTTAGTTTAAGAACTAAATCAAAAAGCGAGATTATGCTTTTTGAGCTTCTTTCACCAAAGTTGCAACACGGTCTGAAAGTGATGCACCTTGAGCAACCCAGTGGTTTACACGCTCAAGATCAACACGAAGACGCTCTGCGTTACCTTGTGCGATTGGGTTGAAGAAACCTATACGCTCAATGAAACGATCGTCACGTGGTGAACGGCTGTCAGCTACTACGATTTGATAAAATGGGCGTTTTTTAGCTCCGCCACGAGATAAACGAATGGTTACCATAACCTTCCTCTAAATGTTTAATTACTAAAAGAATATTCT